>NZ_JBFUGC010000058.1:0-527 GCF_056403115.1 Mesorhizobium sp. P3_A2 | reverse complement strand
CGCGGATGCCGCGACAGGGCGCGGGCGACGAACAGCGCCGGTACGACGGAAAGCAGCGTCGAGAGTGCCGCCTGCCACAGGGTGAAGCGGGTGACGCGCAGGAGATAGAGATCGAAGGCGGACGCAGCACCGCGGAGGTCGTGCGCGCCTTCGAGGATGAGGCCCGCGAAGGCGCCGCCGATCAGCAGCGCGATTGCCGCAAGCGCAATGATGCCGGCGGTGATGCGGGGGTCAGAAGGTGCGCGCTTTCCACCCTCCCCCTTGTGGGGAGGGTCGGGGCGCGGATGCCGCGACAGGGCGCGGGCGACGAACAGCGCCGGTACGACGGAAAGCAGCGTCGAGAGTGCCGCCTGCCACAGGGTGAAGCGGGTGACGCGCAGGAGATAGAGATCGAAGGCGGACGCAGCACCGCGGAGGTCGTGCGCGCCTTCGAGGATGAGGCCCGCGAAGGCGCCGCCGATCAGCAGCGCGATTGCCGCAAGCGCAATGATGCCGGCGGTGATGCGGGGGTCAGAAGGTGCGCGCTT
>NZ_JBFUGC010000057.1:0-547 GCF_056403115.1 Mesorhizobium sp. P3_A2 | reverse complement strand
GGGTGGTGCTTTCCTTCGAGGTGTCGGAGCCGGCCGATTCGCCAACACCGCGGCTGGCCAGGAGGTCATCCTCGTTGACGGTGACGTCGCCGCCGTTGGCAGCCGGCGTCAGGTCGGTGATCACCGGCGGCGAGTTGCCGATCGAGATGGTCAGCGTGGTGTGCGAGGTGTCGCCGTCGCCGTCCGTGATGGTGTAGGTGAAGACGTCGTCATGGCCGCCGGCCGAGCCGGCATCGCGGGTATAGGTGTAGGTGCCGTCGGCGGCCAGCGTCAGCTTGCCGTAGGCGCCCTGGATCTGGATGCCCAGCGTCGCGGTATTGTCGAGGGCGGCAGTGGTGTCGCCAGCGGCGACGCCGACCACGGCAGCGCCGTCGGCGCCCCTGGTGTCGGCAACCCCGTCGGTCGCGTTGCCGTCGAGGGCATCGGTTCCGCCAACCAGCACATTGCCGGTGGCCGGGCCGAACAGGCCGGCCCCGATGCTGTCGATGTCGGCGACCGCCGTCGGCACGTCATCGACGATGTTGACGGACAGGGTGCCTGTGGCGTT
>NZ_JBFUGC010000056.1:0-571 GCF_056403115.1 Mesorhizobium sp. P3_A2 | reverse complement strand
CTTCCGATCACCACGAGGGCGGCGGAGCATTTTTGCAGTAGTCTCCCATGGCGCCCAGGAGGAACGAAGATGATGAGTGACGTCGAAATTTCGCCAGCCCTCGATACCCGATTGGCCTCGCTCAGGGCTAGGATGCGCGATGCGCGCATCACAGAGGCAGACATCAAGACCTTTCAGAAAGTCGCAACCATCATGGGTGGAGAGAGCGGCCGCATTGACGGCGATGACCTAATTGCAGCTTCTTTCGTCCTCGATGACAATGCCGATCGCCCTTAAATTCTCCATGCATCGACAGGGCGCGTGGATCGAACTCGCGGGGGTTAGGTGAAGGTTTTCGATAGACTTGAAGCGCTACTCGAGGCGGGCGATCCGCAGGCTGCGTTAGCAGAGGCACGGACCCTGGTGCTTGAAATTGAGCGGCGGTCAAACGTGGTCGCGGGCGCAGTCGACGATTTCTTGATCGACCTGATGACCCTTGCATTCGTCGCCGAAGCGTATGGCAATCACCTTGCCGAGGCCGCAATCACCTTGCCGAGGCCGCTCACAAACTCGCTCGGCGAAGGCTCTCAAA
>NZ_JBFUGC010000055.1:0-607 GCF_056403115.1 Mesorhizobium sp. P3_A2 | reverse complement strand
GCGGAGCCGGAGGTCAGCTTCAACTATCTCGGCCGGATCGGTGGGGAGCCGGAGGCGCTGTTCACGTTTGCGGACGAGGCGACCGGGCCATGGCGGGCGGCCTCGGCGCGACGGCGGTTCCTGATTGACTTCAACGCCGTGGTGGTCGACCGGCGCCTGCAGGTGCACTGGACCTACTCGCCCGCCCGCCATAACCCCGACACCATCGAACGCCTCGCCAAAAGCTTCGAAGACGAGCTGGCCGGTCTCATGGACGCAAGCGGCCCGGCGGCGGAGTCTTATCCGCTGACGCCGGTCCAAGAAGGGATCCTGTTCCACACCCAGTTGGAGCCGAGCGCTTATGTCGTGCAACTGGCTGTTGAGCTCGAAAGCGAGTTCGACCGCGCGCGCTTCGCCTCGGCGTGGAATGCGATCGTAGCGCGCCACGACGCGCTGCGGACGCGGTTTTCGTGGCGCGACGGCGAGCCGCTTCAGTGGGTTGAGCCGGTGGCCAAACTTCCGCTTGTCTGGTTGGACTGGAGCGACGATCCGGCGGGCCGGCTGGAAGAGCATCTGCGCGAGGATCGGCGGCGCGGCTTCGCGCTCGACCGGGCGCCGCTGGCGCGCG
>NZ_JBFUGC010000054.1:0-634 GCF_056403115.1 Mesorhizobium sp. P3_A2 | reverse complement strand
GCGGTGAATACTACACCAGCCACCTCAAACGCATGAAGCAGGGCGGCGAGCTTCGTGGGACGCAGGATCCTACGCCCGTTTTCAAAGTCGCGTATTGTCCCTTCGCTCAAACCGCACTTGGCAGCGAGCCTAACCTGAGACCACTTCAATAGCGCCCGTGCCGCCCGCGACTGCTCTGGTGTCATCACCAGGGTCGAAGCCCCTCTGCCGTCCCGCTGGCTGACGCCGTGGTTCCTGATGTCGTCGGCCATGAACCGTTCCTCCTGGCAGAGAACAGCGGCTGACAGCGAATGTTCCATCTCGCTTATATAAGAGACAGCTACGGAGCCGAGCCAGACAATGAGACATTAAGCCCGCCCGTCAGGTCTTAGTCAGCAGCCTGACTTTTGAGAGCCTTCGCCGAGCGAGTTTGTGAGCGGCCTCGGCAAGGTGATTGCCATACGCTTCGGCGACGAATGCAAGGGTCATCAGGTCGATCAAGAAATCGTCGACTGCGCCCGCGACCACGTTTGACCGCCGCTCAATTTCAAGCACCAGGGTCCGTGCCTCTGCTAACGCAGCCTGCGGATCGCCCGCCTCGAGTAGCGCTTCAAGTCTATCGAAAACCTTCACCTAACCCCCGCGAGTTCGATCC
>NZ_JBFUGC010000053.1:0-648 GCF_056403115.1 Mesorhizobium sp. P3_A2 | reverse complement strand
GCGGAGCCGGAGGTCAGCTTCAACTATCTCGGCCGGATCGGTGGGGAGCCGGAGGCGCTGTTCACGTTTGCGGACGAGGCGACCGGGCCATGGCGGGCGGCCTCGGCGCGACGGCGGTTCCTGATTGACTTCAACGCCGTGGTGGTCGACCGGCGCCTGCAGGTGCACTGGACCTACTCGCCCGCCCGCCATAACCCCGACACCATCGAACGCCTCGCCAAAAGCTTCGAAGACGAGCTGGCCGGTCTCGAGTCCGCGGCCGCGTTGCGCTTGGATGCGCAAAGCGACTATCTGGAGGCGACCCGTTGAGCGGCGACCGACTGACCTCCTTGCAGCAAGGGCTGCTGTTTCACGCGGTTTCCTCGCCGGGCGCCGGCTTTTATCACCAGCAAGTCGTGCTTGAGCTCGAAAGCGAGTTCGACCGCGCGCGCTTCGCCTCGGCGTGGAATGCGATCGTAGCGCGCCACGACGCGCTGCGGACGCGGTTTTCGTGGCGCGACGGCGAGCCGCTTCAGTGGGTTGAGCCGGTGGCCAAACTTCCGCTTGTCTGGTTGGACTGGAGCGACGATCCGGCGGGCCGGCTGGAAGAGCATCTGCGCGAGGATCGGCGGCGCGGCTTCGCGCTCGACCGGGCGCCGCTGGCGCGCG
>NZ_JBFUGC010000052.1:0-649 GCF_056403115.1 Mesorhizobium sp. P3_A2 | reverse complement strand
CGATGAGGCCGCGGTCGCCGAAGCCATCGCCAAGCGCCTGGAACTGATCGCCGCGAAAAACTGGGCCGAAGCCGACCGCGTGCGTGATGAGCTGCTGGCGCAAGGCGTGCAGCTTAAGGACGGCAAGGATCCGGCGACTGGAGAGCGCGTGACGACCTGGGAGGTGAAGCGGTGAGGGTGACGCGAGGCACCGTTGCGAGGTTGGCGAAGGCGCCGATGACAGCTGATCTCCCCCCTTGCGGGGGAGATGTCCGGCAGGACAGAGGGGGGTGTGAAGGAACACCAACGTTCCTACTTGCTCGTTCTGGTTCCAGCTACTTCCCGAGAATGCAGCGATCGCCAGTTGAGATGCTGGCGGGACAGCACCCCCCTCTGTCCTGCCGGACATCTCCCCCGCAAGGGGGGAGATCAGCCGTCACCTCGGTTTTCTATAATGTCCAGTGTGGCGGTGCGTGATGGGCCACGACCGCGTTCCATCGCGTCAGCGCAAGAATGCAAAGTCCATGCGTCGCGTCATGACCGATGCCGAGCTGAAACTATGGAATGAGTTGCGGGCTCACCGGCTGATGGGGATGAGCTTTCGCCGACAGGTACCGATTGGACCTTACATTGTCGACTTCGCCTGTTCGGCCCACCATCTCATAGTCGA
>NZ_JBFUGC010000051.1:0-698 GCF_056403115.1 Mesorhizobium sp. P3_A2 | reverse complement strand
GAAGGAGCTGGCGGTGAACACGCCGTTGGTGATGAAGGCGTGGCCGTCGATGGTCAGCGAGGCGATACCGTCGGGCGAGGAGATGGTGAAGGTGCCGCCCTGGGTGGTGCTTTCCTTCGAGGTGTCGGAGCCGGCCGATTCGCCAACACCGCGGCTGGCCAGGAGGTCATCCTCGTTGACGGTGACGTCGCCGCCGTTGGCAGCCGGCGTCAGGTCGGTGATCACCGGCGGCGAGTTGCCGATCGAGATGGTCAGCGTGGTGTGCGAGGTGTCGCCGTCGCCGTCCTTGATGGTGTAGGTGAAGACGTCGTCATGGCCGCCGGCCGAGCCGGCATCGCGGGTATAGGTGTAGGTGCCGTCGGCGGCCAGCGTCAGCTTGCCGTAGGCGCCCTGGATCTGGATGCCCAGCGTCGCGGTATTGTCGAGGGCGGCATTGGTGTCGCCAGCGGCGACGCCGACCACGGCAGCGCCGTCGGCGCCCCTGGTGTCGGCAACCCCGTCGGTCGCGTTGCCGTCGAGGGCATCGGTTCCGCCAACCAGCACATTGCCGGTGGCCGGGCCGAACAGGCCGGCCCCGATGCTGTCGATGTCGGCGACCGCCGTCGGCACGTCATCGACGATGTTGACGGACAGGGTGCCTGTGGCGTTCTGGCCGTCCTGGTCGGTGAGCGAGACGGCGAGGTTCTCGAACAGGCTGT
>NZ_JBFUGC010000050.1:0-1034 GCF_056403115.1 Mesorhizobium sp. P3_A2 | reverse complement strand
CCGGCCCAGATAGACCAGTTCCCCGTCGCCACGCCGCCGCGCCCGGTCCCCCGTCCGGTACATCCGCTCCCCCGCCGCCCCGTAGGGGTCGGGAAGGAAACGCTCCGCCGTCAGGTCCGCCCGCCCCAGATAGCCCCGGCAAACCCCGGCCCCGCCAATGTAAAGCTCCCCCGCCATCCCCGGTCCGACCGGGTCCAGCCCCTCGTCCAGAACATAGGCCCGCAAGTTGCCGATCGGACGCCCGATCGGGACCTCGTCGCCCGCGAAATCCGCCGGCGCGCGCCAGATCGTGCAGCCGACCACGGTTTCCGTCGGGCCGTATTCGTTGATAACCTCGCCGCGCCGGCGCCAGTGCGCCGCCGTCCGCCCCGAAAGCGCCTCGCCGCCGATGACAAAGGTGCGGACCTCGGCCGCCGAACCCAGCGCCTCCAGACCCTCCAGATGCGCGGGTGTCGCCTTCACCAGCGTCGTCGGCGCCTCCAGCGCCCGCGCCACCGTCTCCAGATCACCGCCGCACAGCAGACGTGCCATGCCTCCCGCTGCCAGCGGCCCCCACAGGGAGGTCACCGTCAGGTCGAAGGCGAGCGGGCTGTGAACCAACGCCGTTGTGGTTTCGTCGAGCCCGTAGGCGCGCCGGCACCAGCTCACGTAATTGCGCCAGCCGCGGTGCGTTACCATTACGCCTTTGGGCTTTCCGGTGGAGCCGGAGGTGTAGAGGACATAGGCGAGGTTCTCCCCCGCCAGTGCCGCCGGGGGCGGGTCGGCCGGCGGGCGCGGCTCCTCCACGTAGAGGCGCCGCCCGATCCAGCCGCCGAGCCGATCCTCCAGCCGACGTTCCGTCAGCACCGCCCCGGCCCCGGCGCCCTCCAGGAGTTCGCGTAGCCGCTGCGGCGGGTCCTCGGGATCGAGCGGCAGATAGGCCGCCGAGCCGATCCTCCAGCCGACGTTCCGTCAGCACCGCCCCGGCCCCGGCGCCCTCCAGGAGTTCGCGTAGCCGCTGCGGCGGGTCCTCGGGATCGAGCGGCAGATAGGCC
>NZ_JBFUGC010000049.1:0-1119 GCF_056403115.1 Mesorhizobium sp. P3_A2 | reverse complement strand
GCCCCTGCCCGCCCCGCGCCCCCCGGAAAGCCCCAGAAGGACCTTGATATGAAAGCTGTCGTCTTCGAACAGTTCGGCCAGGCGCCGACGATCCAGACCGTCGCCGATCCGAAGCCGACGCCCGAAGGTGTCGTCATCAAGGTCGAGGCGACGGGCCTTTGCCGCAGCGACTGGCATGGCTGGATGGGCCATGATGAGGGCATCACGCTGCCGCATGTGCCGGGCCATGAGCTGGCCGGCATCGTCGTCGCCGCCGGCAACCAGGTCACACGGTGGAAGGCCGGCGAGCGCGTCACCGTGCCGTTCGCCGTCGGTTGCGGGCGCTGCTTCGAATGCACGTCGGGCCATCACCAGATYTGCGAACACCCGAAGACGCCAGGCTTCAGTGCCTGGGGCTCGTACGCTGAATATGTTGCCATCGAGCATGCCGACACCAATCTTGTGCGCCTGCCCGAGGAGATGGAGTTTGCCACCGCAGCCAGCCTCGGCTGCCGCTTCATCACCTCGTTTCGCGCCATCGTCGACCAGGGCCGGGTGAGGCCCGGCGAATGGGTGGCGGTGCATGGCTGTGGCGGCGTCGGCCTGTCGGCGATCATGATCGCCAGCGCCATGGGCGCCAATGTCATTGCCATCGACCTGACGGATGAAAAGCTGGAGTTTGCCAAGAAGATCGGCGCGGTGGCGACGATCAACGCCTCGACGACACCCGATGTGGTCGAGGCGGTCCGGGAGATCACCAAGGGCGGAGCGCATATGTCGATGGATGCGCTCGGCCACTCGACGACCTCGTTCAACTCGATCGCCAATCTACGCCGGCGCGGCCGCCACGTGCAGGTCGGGCTGATGCTGGGCGAGCATGCCAGGGCGCAGGTGCCGATGGATCAGGTGATCGCCTTCGAGCTCGAAATCCTCGGCAGCCTGGGCATGCAGGCCTACCGCTATCCGGCGATTATGGCGATGATTGGCAGCGGCAAGCTGAAGCCCGAACTTCTGGTCAGCAAGAGGCTCAGCCTCGAAGAGGCTCCGGCCGCCCTGATGGCCATGGGCGGCTTCGAAGGCATCGGCATCGGCGTGGTGACCAAGTTCCAGTAGCCGCCCTCAAGCCCCCGAGCCTGGCGG
>NZ_JBFUGC010000048.1:0-1151 GCF_056403115.1 Mesorhizobium sp. P3_A2 | reverse complement strand
GGGCCTGTTGCGTTATTAGGCTTTGGACGCCTGGAGGGACTGCAGGGGCGCAGCGAGGTGCTTTACGGCGCGGGTTTGCGGCCGGATAGGGTAGGAGTTGGCGTATTCGGTGGGTTCGGGGCGCAGTGCGACCCAGGATCAGGTGGCCAGCGTCACCCAGCGGCGCATGTTGAAGGCCATGGCCGCGATGAGGACCTGTCCTGCCGCCTTGGCCAGGCCGCGATAGCGGATGGCGCAAAGTCGCATGCGGTTCTTCAAGGTGGCGAAGGTCGTCTCGACGGCAAAGCGTTGCCGGGCGATCAGCTGGTTGAACTGCTTCAGGCGAGCCGGCAGGCGCGGATGATGCTTGTTGGCTCGCCGCATCAGCCGCGGCTTGATCCCGCGCTGCCTCAGCGACAGCTCGCGCGCCTTGGTGTGATAGGCCGCATCCGCCAGCACCGCGCCTTCGTCGCCACAGATCAGATGATCCGCTTCGACCGTGTCGTTGACGTTGGCCGCTGTCGTCCTCACCCGGCGGATCAGACCAGAACCCTGGTCGACACCGACATGGGCCTTGTAGCCGTAGGAGGAGCCAGGCTTGCCCTGCCGGCGTGTAAAGCCGGCATCGGGATCGCCGACCTCGCCCACCTCCTGCGCGGCTCCACTGGGTGGCCGTGCCGCCGCCGTCTCGATCACCGTGGCGTCGAGCATCGTGCCGCGCCGCAGGATCAGCCCGGCTTTGTCCAACTGATGGTCCAGTTCGCCAAACAGCTTCTCCAGAAGCCCAGCCTCGACGAGAAGACTGCGAAAGCGGTTGAGCGTGGTGTGGTCGGGCACCGTCTCCTCGAGCGTCAACCCAACGAAACGGCGAAACGACAGCCGATCGGCGAGCGCCTCCTCCAGTTCGCTGTCCGACAGCCCATACAAGGATTGCAGCAGAAGCGCCCTGAACATCACCAGCGAATTGTACGCAGGCCGCCCTGGCCCAGCCGGCGAGCGCAGCCGCGCCAGGATCTTCTCGAAGCGATACCACTTCACCAGCGACGACAGCCGGTCCAGCCGACCGCTCCGACCAAGACCCTGTGGCAGCAGAGCCTCCACAAAACTGAACTGACCGCTCGGCTTTGTCGTCATCGCAAAATCCCCGTTTCAAAAACAGGGAATCACATCCA
>NZ_JBFUGC010000047.1:0-1152 GCF_056403115.1 Mesorhizobium sp. P3_A2 | reverse complement strand
GATCAGGTGCTGAGCGCCTCGAACACCTTGGCCGACGCCGACGGACTCGGCACCATCAGCTATCAGTGGCAGCGCAACACCGGCTCCAGCTTCGTCAACATCGGCGGCGCCACGAATGCGACCTACACGCTGGGCGACGCCGACGTCGGCGCGACGGTTCGCGTGGTGGCGAGCTACACCGACGGCCACGGCACGGCGGAATCCGTCGCCAGTGCTGCGACCGCGGCCATTGCCAACGTCAACGATGCGCCGACCGGTTCGGTGACGGTTGCCGGCACTTCGACCGAGGATCAGGTGCTGAGCGCCTCGAACACCTTGGCCGACGCCGACGGACTCGGCACCATCAGCTATCAGTGGCAGCGCAACACCGGCTCCAGCTTCGTCAACATCGGCGGCGCCACGAATGCGACCTACACGCTGGGCGACGCCGACGTCGGCGCGACGGTTCGCGTGGTGGCGAGCTACACCGACGGCCACGGCACGGCGGAATCCGTTGCGAGTGCCGCGACCGCGGCCATTGCCAACGTCAACGATGCGCCGACAGCGGGGTCTCTTTCGCCGCTTGCACTAGCGGTGGCAAGTCCCCTCAGTTTTACGCTTCCATCAGATCTCTTTTATGATCCAGACCCGGGTGATCATCTCACGCTGACTTCAGCGCGGGCCAACGGAGATCCGCTCCCATCCTGGCTCAGTTTTGATCCGAATACCGGTGCATTTACCGGCACGCCCACAAATGCCGACGTCGGGACGATTGCGGTACGCGTCACGGCTACAGATACGTCTTCTGCTGAGGCGCATGTGGATTTTGCCGTCAGCGTGGTGAATGGAGCTATCATCGAGGGAACACCTGATGACGATACGCTGAATGGGACTATCGACGTTGATGCCATTTTCGGCCTAGCCGGCAACGACACGTTGTCCGGTTTGGCTGGCAACGATCTTCTTGATGGTGGCGACGGCGATGACACGTTGAACGGCGGGTCGGGAAGCGAT
Organism: Mesorhizobium sp. P3_A2; assembly: GCF_056403115.1. Lineage (NCBI taxonomy): Bacteria > Pseudomonadati > Pseudomonadota > Alphaproteobacteria > Hyphomicrobiales > Phyllobacteriaceae > Mesorhizobium > Mesorhizobium sp. P3_A2. Next base: position 159 of record NZ_JBFUGC010000047.1, on the reverse strand, counting down.
GTGCTGGTTGGCGGCCTGGGCAATGATGGCTTGCAGGACGGCAGTGGCAACGATTCACTTTATGGCGGCGACGGCAACGATGGTTTGAACCTGACGTATTCGGGACCTTCTGGTGTTTCGCTGACACAGTCTGTGGATGCCGGCGCGGGTGACGACTCA
>NZ_JBFUGC010000046.1:0-1289 GCF_056403115.1 Mesorhizobium sp. P3_A2 | reverse complement strand
TTCCATCCGCTGGATAGGCTGGATTGAAATTAGCGGCGGTGAAGTCAGTTGCGGTGGTGTTCTGGAAACGGATTGCGGTGGCAAAGGCCTGGTTGGAGGCACCGCCGTCGAGGTCGATCTGGAAGAGGGTATCGGCGCCGTCTTGGATCAGTTGCATGAAGCCCGAGCCGAACGGGTTTGAGCTGCCGTCCCATCCGATCAGCTGGTTGAGCAAGACACTGTAGTCGAGCGTTTCTCCGCCGGCTCCGGTGGCGAAGTCGGTGATGGTTGTAGAATTCGATCCGTTCCAGCTGTCGATGAAAAGCGCGTCACTTCCCTCACCCAAGGTGAGTGTCGAGTCTCCATTTATCAAAAGATGCGCCGTATCGTTGCCAAGGCCCAGATTGGCGCTCAGCGCCCCAGAGATGGTTGCCGTGTCGTTCCCGTCTCCGGTGGAAAGCGAGCCACCGCCGGATGCGGTCACCGTATCGTCGCCGCTGCCCGTGTCGATTGACAGGGTTTGTGCAGTCAGCTGGATTGTGTCGTTTCCAGATCCGGAGGTTAGATCGATGCTGGCGCCGGATATACGGGCTAAATTATTTCCATCTCCCATATCTATGTGAAAGCTAGAACCAGATGCGTTAAATGCAGAACCTGTATTTCTACTTATAGTATCGTCACCAGACCCAAAATTCAAAGTTAAAATTGAGTTTATAGCCGGACCATTACCGCTTCCAATAAATGAATTGTTGCCGTCTCCCATTTCTAGATCAAGTTGACCATTGAAGAACTGAGAAATAATGACTACGTCATTGTCAGCACCCGCACCCATCGATCCAGTTATGGTCGAGTTTCTGGCATTTATGCTTATAGAATCTGCTCCCGCGCCAGCATCAATCGAATATGAAATTGACGCGTTGCCCGCACTCAGCGCGATTGAGTCGTCACCCGCGCCGGCATCCACAGACTGTGTCAGCGAAACACCAGAAGGTCCCGAATACGTCAGGTTCAAACCATCGTTGCCGTCGCCGCCATAAAGTGAATCGTTGCCACTGCCGTCCTGCAAGCCATCATTGCCCAGGCCGCCAACCAGCACATCGCTTCCCGACCCGCCGTTCAACGTGTCATCGCCGTCGCCACCATCAAGAAGATCGTTGCCAGCCAAACCGGACAACGTGTCGTTGCCGCAAGCCATCATTGCCCAGGCCGCCAACCAGCACATCGCTTCCCGACCCGCCGTTCAACGTGTCATCGCCGTCGCCACCATCAAGAAGATCGTTGCCAGCCAAACCGGACAACGTGTCGTTGCC
>NZ_JBFUGC010000045.1:0-1265 GCF_056403115.1 Mesorhizobium sp. P3_A2 | reverse complement strand
CCGACGGCCTAATTGGCGACCTTTCGCTTTTAAGCGAGGCGGAGCGGGGGCGTTGGCTTGAGGATTGCGGCTGCGTTCGCGATTACCCGCGCGGTCACGTTGTCGAGCTTTTTGGCGAGCAGGCTCGGCTGACGCCGGACGCGATCGCGGTGCGCGGTGCGGGGGAGACGGTCTCCTATGGGGAGCTTGACCGGCGCTCGGATCGGCTGGCGCAGGCGCTGCGGCGGCGCGGGGTGGAGCGGGAGCGGATCGTAGCGTTGGTCGGGGAGCGCGGCGTCGGTTTCGTAACAGCGATGCTGGCGGTGTGGAAGGCGGGCGGGGCCTATCTGCCGATCCTGCCGGACGAACCGCGGCGCGCGGAAATGCTGGACTCGGCGCATCTGGTTCTGGCTTGGGGCGAGGCCGTCGCCTCCTGGCGGGACTGCGGCGTGGCGGTGGTGGATCGCGCAGCGCTGGAGCGCGAGAGCGGGATCGATGCGGCGCTGGGACGAAGCGGCGAGGGCGCGCTGGCCTATGTGCTCTACACCTCGGGCTCGACGGGGCGGCCGAAGGGCGCGCTGATCGAGCAGCGCGGGATGGTCAACCACCTTTACGCCAAGATTGAAGCGCTCGGCCTGACGTCGCGCGACGTGGTGGCGCAGACGGCAACGCAGAGCTTCGACATTTCGGTTTGGCAATGTCTGGCGGCGCTGCTGGCGGGCGGTCAGGTCGCTGTCATCGGCGAGGAGGAGGCGCGCGACCCGGCGCGGCTTTGGCGGGCGGTGGCGCGGGACGGGGTCACGGTGCTGGAGACGGTGCCGCTGATGCTGGAGGCGCTGCTGGGCTGCGAAGGCCCGGCGGGCGGTCTGAGGTGGATGATTCCGACGGGCGAAGCCCTGGCGCCGGAGCTGTGCCGGCGCTGGCTGCAGCGCCACCCTGAGATCCCGGTGATGAACGCCTACGGGCCGACGGAATGCTCGGACGACGTGACGCATCACGTCGCGCGCACGGCGCCGGAGGCGGGTCTGCTGCACATGCCGATCGGGCGTCCGATCGGCAACTTGCGGGCCTATGTTCTGGACGAGGGGCTGGACCCGGTCGGACCGGGGATGGCGGGGGAGCTTTACATTGGCGGGGCCGGGGTTTGCCGGGGCTATCTGGGGCGGGCGGACCTGACGGCGGAGCGTTTCCTTCCCGACCCCTACGGGGCGGCGGGGGAGCGGATGTACCGGACGGGGGACCGGGCGCGGCGGCGTGGCGACGGGGAACTGGTCTATCTGGGCCGG
>NZ_JBFUGC010000044.1:0-1482 GCF_056403115.1 Mesorhizobium sp. P3_A2 | reverse complement strand
GAGTTCGACCGCGCGCGCTTCGCCTCGGCGTGGAATGCGATCGTAGCGCGCCACGACGCGCTGCGGACGCGGTTTTCGTGGCGCGACGGCGAGCCGCTTCAGTGGGTTGAGCCGGTGGCCAAACTTCCGCTTGTCTGGTTGGACTGGAGCGACGATCCGGCGGGCCGGCTGGAAGAGCATCTGCGCGAGGATCGGCGGCGCGGCTTCGCGCTCGACCGGGCGCCGCTGGCGCGCGTGGCGGTCGGGCGCGCCGGGCCGGGGCGCCACTGGCTGGCGCTGAGCTTTCATCATCTGATCCTCGACGGCTGGTCGCTGGCGATCGTGCTTTCGCAATGGTTAAGGCTCTATGAGGACGCGGGCGCCGCACTGGCCCCGGTGCGGCCCTTTGCCGACTATCTGCGCTGGCTCGACCGGCGCGACGACGACGAGGAGTTCTGGCGGCGCGAGTTCGGCGATCTGACCGAGCCCACGCGGCTACGGCTGGAGGGGGCGGCGGGCGAGCGGGGGCCGGCGGAGCAGCGGCTGGCGCTGAGCGAGGAGGCGACCGCGCGGCTGCAGGCGGCGGCGCAGCGCGCCCAAGTCACGCTGGCGACCCTGATCCATACGGCCTGGGCGAAGGTTCTGGCGCGGCTCGGGGGCGGGCGCGAGGTCATCTTCGGGGTGACGCTTTCGGGGCGGCCGGCGGATTTGCCGGGCGTGGAGGGAATGGTCGGGCTGTTCATCAACACCCTGCCGCTTCGCGTTTCGGCCGACGCGTCGCTGGCGCAGGTGCAGCGTAAGCGTCTGGAGCTGGAGGCGCGCCAGCATACGGCGCTGACGCGCGTGCAGAGGCTGAGCGGGCTCGGCGGCCAGCCGCTGTTCGATACAATCGTGGTGGTGGAGAACTATCCGGTGGACCGGGCGCTGCTCGAAGCGCCGGGCGGGCTGCGGCGGGCCTTCGGCCTTCGGATGCGGCGGCGCTTGCGACGTGGAACCGGACGGAGGCGGTTTACGCGGGGGGCTGGGTTCACGAGCAGGTTCTGGAGCATGTGGCGTTGCGCCCGGAAGCGACGGCGGCCTGCGACGATGCGGGCGGGCGGCTGAGCTACCGGGAACTTGGGGCGCGCTCGGGGGCGCTGGCGGCGGAGCTGGGGCCGGGGGTGGAGCGGATCGCCGGGGTGCTTCTGGAGCGCACGGTGGATCTGCCGGCGGCGCTTCTGGGAGTGTTGCGGGCGGGCTGGGCCTATCTGCCGCTCGATCCCGAGGACCCGCCGCAGCGGCTACGCGAACTCCTGGAGGGCGCCGGGGCCGGGGCGGTGCTGACGGAACGTCGGCTGGAGGATCGGCTCGGCGGCTGGATCGGGCGGCGCCTCTACGTGGAGGAGCCGCGCCCGCCGGCCGACCCGCCCCCGGCGGCACTGGCGGGGGAGAACCTCGCCTATGTCCTCTACACCTCCGGCTCCACCGGAAAGCCCAAAGGCGTAATGGTAAAGGCGTAATGGT
>NZ_JBFUGC010000043.1:0-1430 GCF_056403115.1 Mesorhizobium sp. P3_A2 | reverse complement strand
GCGATGAACTGACCCCATAAAGTTGGACGGTTCATTGGGCTGGTAGATTTAAGGGCTGGTTCCTGTATTGCACAGGAGCCAGCCCTTTCAGTTTCAGTTTGATGCGGCGGTGGTTGTAATAGTCGATGTAGTGCTTGATGGCCGTGTCGAGGCTTTGGACGGTGTCGAAGCGTTCTGGATGGAAGAGTTCGGACTTGAGTGTGGCGAAGAAGCTCTCCATTGGTGCGTTGTCGAGGCAATTGCCTTTGCGCGACATGCTCTGTGCGAGGCCTCTGGCTTCCAGCCTGTGTTGGAATGCCGGCATCTGGTACTGCCATCCCTGATCGGAATGCAGGATCGGCCGCTCGTCCTCATTGAGTCGGGCGAAGGCCTTGGTCAGCATATTGTCCACCAGTTTGAAGCGCGGGCGGCGGGCCGTCTCGAAGGCAACGATCTCGCCATTGTAGAGGTCCATGATGGGTGACAGGTAGAGCTTGTCGCCGGCCACGCTGAACTGCGTCACGTCGGTGACCCATTTACGGTTGGCGCGGTCGGCGCTGAACTTGCGCTGCAACAGATCGGAAACGGTCCGCCCAACCTCGCCCCTATAGGAACGGTACTTCTTCGGCCTGACCAACGACTGCAATCCCATCCGGCCCATCAGGCTCTGGACGGTCTTGTGGTTGACGCGTTGACCCAACTGGCGCAGTTGCGCGGTCACCCGGCGATAGCCGTAACGGCCCTTGTGGCTGTCGAAGATGGCCTTGATCGCCTCCTTCAACGCCGCATGGCGGTTCGGGCGAGAGGCCACCTTTTGCCTGTAATAGAACGTGCTGCGCGGCAGCTTCGCCAGTTCGAGTAGTCGCTCAAGCGGATACAACGGCCTTAACGCCTGGACGGCTTGCGCTTTTTGGGCGCGTGTCCCTGCGTTAAGGCCTCCAGTTTTTTTAAGTAGGCGTTCTCCATCCGCAGCTGCCTCAACTCGGCCAGCAGTTCTTCGCGGCTTTTGGCTTCGTCACTGGCGGCAACAGGCACTGCGGGGGCCGGCGGCTTTGACATGGGTCGTCCTCTGGGGCGCGGGGCAAGCGCCTCTATCCCGCCCGCATGATAGCGCTTCTCCCAGCCCGTCAGGCAACCGGCATTGCGGATATTGAACAATGCCGCCGTCTGGCGATACGACAGACCTTCTCCCCACATCCGCTCAAGCACTGACAGCTTGAACGCCGCGTCGTAACGACCGTACTTACCCGACAGCCCGGCATCGCCATGCGCCTGGTACAAAGCAACCCACTTGCGAACTGTCGCTGCGTCAACACCATGGTTCGACGCCGCACTCGCGTAGCTTTCATCCCCACGCAAATAGCTATCGACAACCGTTCGCTTGAAACGCGCGCTGTGTCTGGACATGCAAAACCCCCGAAGGTTGTGTCCAACTTTCGGGGGTCAGTTCA
>NZ_JBFUGC010000042.1:0-1677 GCF_056403115.1 Mesorhizobium sp. P3_A2 | reverse complement strand
TCTGGCCGAGCCGGGGGTGCGGCAGGCGGTGGTTCTGGCACAGGGCGAGGGCGGGGCCAAGCGGCTTGTGGCCTATGTGGTGGGGGAGGGCCTTTCGGGGCCGGATTTGCGCGAGCGGCTGCGCCGGCGGCTTCCCGATTGGCTGACGCCCTCGGCGGTGGTCACGCTTGCTGAACTGCCGCGCACGGCCAACGGCAAGATCGACCGCCGGGCGCTGCCGACCCCGACCCCCGAGCCGAGCCGGGCGCCGGCGGAGGGGCTGGAGCGGCTGCTGGCGGATTTGTGGGAGGCGGTTCTGGAGCGGCGCGGGATCGGGGCGCGCGACAACTTCTTTGAGCTGGGTGGCGATTCGATTCTAAGCCTGCAGATCGTTTCGCGGGCGCGCCAGCGCGGCGTGCGGCTGACGCCACGGCAAGTGTTCGAGCATCAGACGATCGAGGCGCTGGCGCGGGTGGCGCGGCGAGAGGAGGACGCGGCGCCGGCCGGTCCGGAGGGCGGGCCGGCGCCGCTGACGCCGATCCAGCGCTGGCTGACGGAGCAGGAGCTTGGCGATCCCGACCACTGGAACATGGCGGTTATGGTGCGCCCGCGGGAACTGATCGACGCGGCGCGGTTGGAAGCGGCGGTGCGCCAGGTGACGGCGCATCACGGGGCGTTGCGTCTGCGTTTTGACGGATCGGTGCAGCGGGAGGCGGCGGAAGCGAGGGAAGTGTTCGAGGCGGTAGCGGGGGCATGGGACGCGGCGGCGACGCAGCGCAGCCTTCGGCTGTCTGAGGGGCCGGTGTTCAAGGCGGTGTGGCTGGTGGAGATGGGGCGTCTGGCGCTTGTGGCGCATCATCTGGCGGTGGACGGGGTTTCGTGGCGAGTGATCCTGGAGGACCTTGAGGCGGCCTACGAAGGGCGGGCGCTGGCGCCGGCGGCGCCGTCCTATGTGGCGTGGGCGCGTCAGCTGACGGAGCGGGCGGCGACGGGGGAGTGGCGGGGCGAACTGACCTATTGGCGTGGGCAGCCCTGGGGCGAGATAGGCCCGCTGCCGGTGGACGGGGAGGGGACGAACGAGGAGGGGACGGCGCGTACGCTTCGGCGCGWATGGGACGAGGCGCGCACGCGGGCGCTTCTGGAGGAGGGTCCGAGGCGCTGGCGGGCGCAGATCCAGGAGACGCTGCTGACGGCGCTGGTTCGAGCCTTGTGCGGCTGGACGGGCCGCGGGGCGGCGCTGGTGGCGGTGGAGGGCCACGGGCGGACGGGGATCGAGGATTTGGAGCCGACTCGGACGGTAGGCTGGTTCACGGCGCTTTATCCGCTGGTGCTTCGCGGCGGCGGTTCGGCGGGCGAGGCTTTGGCGGAGGTTCGGGCGCGGCTGCGCGGGGTACCCGGAGGCGGTCAGGGCTGGGGGGCGCTGCGCTATCTGGACGCGGAGTCGGGTCTGGAGGGATTCGCGGAGCCGGAGGTCAGCTTCAACTATCTCGGCCGGATCGGTGGGGAGCCGGAGGCGCTGTTCACGTTTGCGGACGAGGCGACCGGGCCATGGCGGGCGGCCTCGGCGCGACGGCGGTTCCTGATTGACTTCAACGCCGTGGTGGTCGACCGGCGCCTGCAGGTGCACTGGACCTACTCGCCCGCCCGCCATAACCCCGACACCATCGAACGCCTCGCCAAAAGCTTCGAAGACGAGCT
>NZ_JBFUGC010000041.1:0-1754 GCF_056403115.1 Mesorhizobium sp. P3_A2 | reverse complement strand
GTTCAGCAGGACTCTGCCGCCCACGTTTCTCTTTCTTCAATATTCAATTTTCAAAGAACAGACCCCGCAGACGCGAGGTCGTGGCCCGTTACGCTTTTGGCTTCGGGGCCGTCCGAGTGTCGCTTACGCGGCTCTCTTGAATTTCACAAGGGCTTATTCAGAAGCAAACTGCTTCGCCGCCTGCGGCGCACCGCCCTCGTTCGTGAGGCGTATATAGTCGCCACCCTGACAAACTGTCAACTGCCTTCAGTCATGTTTTTTCGATTTCTCGCTGAGATATCCACGGGGTCGAAATTCGTGAGTTGGCTTGGCTGAAATTATGAGTGGTGTTCCGCGGTCGGATCACTTCTACGAAACTCCCATCCCTCGGTGGCGGCTGCGTGCCATCGGCTTGAAAATCGTCTGCTCTGCCCAGTGAATGTCGACCACAGCGCCAGCCTGAGCAGCGCTTCAGAGCCGATCTTCCAGCAATTCCGCCGTGATGTTTCGACCGGCGAAAAAGATGCCCAGGATCAGGACCCGCTCGGCCTCGACCGCAAACGCAATGCCGACGGCGCGGCGGTAGCCGATAATGCGCAGACCAGGCATGATCTCGACCCGCTCTGTGCCGCGCTGTGGAAAAGTCGACAGACCGAGGCAATGGTCGCGGATGCCGGCGATGAAATTCCAGGCGATCGCCGGCGACGCACGGTCGGCTATGTCATCATAGAGCTGTTTGAGTTCAGCTTCCGCCTTGGGGTGGAAGACAATGCGACACTCCATTGCCTACTTGGCTTTCGCCTGCTTCGCGCGATGCCGCGCCTCGAGCCGCGAAAAAACCGTCTCGGCAGGAATAGCCTTCGCCGGATCCTGCCGGAGCTCGGTCAAACGCGTCGGGATCTCCTCGCGCAGCCATCTTTCCCGCTCCGCCTCGAAATCCTCGAGCATACGCAAGCCGGCGCGAACAACCTCACTGGCATTGTTGTAGCGGCCTGATTCGAGCTGCTTCCTGATGAAGCTCTCATAGTGGTCGTTCAGTGCGTAGTTGGGCATGGCAACCTCCTGAAGAGATTATGGTGCGTATCAGGCTCAGTAGCAATAGATAGCAATAATTAGCAGCAAGTGCACGCATGGCCACGCTTCGTTTCCAACGATGTGCTGGCGGGAGAATGATTCGTCACCTGGCCTGCAGCATCGAAATGCTGCCCATCACGATCCCGCCGGCATGGATCGAAGATTCACGCCTGGATCATCTGCCGCCATTCTCGTCGCAAGCAAAAGTGGCGGTTGCTGCGTCGGGCAAAGCGCGGGAGCCAACCGGCTTCGCTGGGTCTAATTTTCGCTTGGATGTGATTTCGGACTGCGAGCATCAGCCTGGACCCATTCCACGTGCGCGCGAGCTACAGGGACCACCCGACAAGGAAGCTCGTTTCGAGAGCTGGGCGCCGGAAGAATTGGCTTGGGGAACGGGGAGGTTTTGTGTCCGGGCTGCCGGATACAAAAAGGCCCGCACGAGGCGGGCCTATTGATGTTGGTTGCGGGGACAGGATTTGAACCTGTGACCTTCAGGTTATGAGCCTGACGAGCTACCGGGCTGCTCCACCCCGCGTCACCATTGGATGTAAGCGCAAGCCTACAAATAGGTAGATGGCTCACCAAATGAAAGGGCCGCTTGCGCGGCCCGTGGTCCCTTGGCGGGCCTCGATGCATGTCGCCCAAAAGTGTTGAGCGGTTTTGGGATAACGACATGCATCAATAAAATCGTAATGAGAAGG
>NZ_JBFUGC010000040.1:0-1938 GCF_056403115.1 Mesorhizobium sp. P3_A2 | reverse complement strand
CTGTGAATCGGCGTGCAAAATTGACCCCATAAGCCGGGGAATCGGCGTCCAATTTTGACCCCCCTGATGCTTTGATTTGCGACCATCAGCTCGTCGTGGCGAGCGCATGGTGTGGGGATGAAGTCGGTGGATACGATTGCCCGGGTTCTGCGCGCCTTCCATGTGCAAGGATGGTCGCTCAAGCGGATTTGCCGCGAACTGCATGTGTCGCGGAACACGGTCCGCAAGATTCTCAGATCCGATGAGACATCGTTCTCCTACGAACGCGAGCGGCAGCCCAAGCCGAAGATCGGTCCGTGGCAGGATCAGCTTGACGGGTTTTTGAATGGCAACCGTGGCAAGGCGGCGCGCGAGCAACTGACACTGATCCGGATTTACGAAGAGCTTTGCAGCCTCGGCTACGAGGGAGGCTATGACGCCGTCCGCCGATACGCGAAGAGCTGGGCGAAGGCGCAGGGGTCGGCGATGGCGGACGCCTATGTGCCGCKGTTCTTCGCGCCGGGCGAGGCCTACCAGTTCGACTGGAGCCACGAGATCGTCCTGATCAACGGCGTGACAGTGACCGTGAAGGTCGCCCATGTCCGGCTCTGCCACAGCCGCATGATGTTCGTCAGGGCCTATCCGCGCGAGACGCAAGAGATGGTGTTCGACGCCCACGACGGGGCCTTCGCCTTCTTCGGCGGCGCCTGCACGCGCGGCATCTACGACAACATGAAGACGGCGGTGGAAACGATCTTCGTTGGCAAGGACCGCCAATACAATCGCCGCTTCCTGCAGATGTGCAGCCACTATCTCGTGCAGCCGGTCGCCTGCACGCCGGCATCGGGCTGTGAGAAGGGTCAGGTCGAGAACCAGGTCGGGCTGGTGCGCGAGCGCTTCTTCACGCCCAGGCTGCGCTTCAAGACCTATGAGGAGCTGAACGCCTGGCTGCAGGACAAGTGCGTCGCCTACGCCAAGGCGCACCGTCACGTCGAGCAACCGGAACGAACGATCTGGAACGTGTTCGAGGAAGAGCGCGGCAAACTGGTCGAGTATCGCGGCCCCTTCGACGGATTCCACACGGTGCCGGCCTCGGTGTCGAAGAACCTGCACGGTTCGCTTCGACAACAACAAATACTCGGTGCTGTCGACCGCCGTCGGTCGCCCGGTCGAGATCCATGCCTATGCCGACAAGATCGTCATCCGCCAGGACGGCGTGGTCGTCGGCGAGCATGTCCGTTCGTTCGGGCGCGGCGACACGATCTACGATCCCTGGCATTACATGCCGGTCCTTGCCCGCAAGCCCGGTGCACTGCGCAACGGTGCGCCCTTCCAGGGCTGGGTTCTGCCCTCGGCGATGGAGCGTATCCGACGCAAATTGAAGGCGGCGCATGACGGCGATCGGCAGATGGTGTCGATCCTGGCGGCGGTGTTGACCGACGACATCGATGCCGTGGAAGCCGCCTGCCAGGAGGCGCTCGATCAGAACGTCTGCTCCGCCGCCGTCATCATCAACATCCTGGCGCGGCGGCGCGACCCCGCGCCGGCCATCACCATCCTCACCCCGGACGCGCTTCGCCTGCAGCATGAGCCGCAGGCCGACTGCGCCCGCTACGACAGCCTCAGGAGGGCAAGCTGATGGAACGCACGCAAGTTCTGGAACTGATGGGCACGCTGAAGCTCTACGGGATGCGCGGCGCCTATGACGAGGTCATGGCGACAGGCATCAAGCGCCAGCACGAGCCGCCGAGGATCGTCGGCGATCTTCTCTCGGCCGAGATCGCCGAGAAGCAGGCCCGCTCCATCAAATACCAGCTCACCGTCGCCAAGCTGCCGATCGCCAAGGACATCGAGGAGTTCGACTTCGACGGCACGCCGGTCAACGAGCCACTCATCCGTGATCTCGCCAACGGAACCTTCGTCGCCGACCAGCGCAACGCCGTGCTCATCGGCGGCACC
>NZ_JBFUGC010000039.1:0-3005 GCF_056403115.1 Mesorhizobium sp. P3_A2 | reverse complement strand
TCCGCTCCCGCTCCACCCCGCGCCGCCGCAGCGCCTGCGCCAGCCGATCCGAGCGCCGGTCAAGCTCCCCATAGGAGACCGTCTCCCCCGCACCGCGCACCGCGATCGCGTCCGGCGTCAGCCGAGCCTGCTCGCCAAAAAGCTCGACAACGTGACCGCGCGGGTAATCGCGAACGCAGCCGCAATCCTCAAGCCAACGCCCCCGCTCCGCCTCGCTTAAAAGCGAAAGGTCGCCAATTAGGCCGTCGGATGCGGCCGCCAGGAACTGGCCCAGCATGGCGCTGAAGCGGTCGGCGAACGCCCGGATTGTCTCAGCCTCGAATGCGTCGATGGCGAATTCGAAATGGCCCCGCAAGCCGTCGGAGGCGCGCTCCAGCGTAAGCGCGAGGTCGAGCTGCGCGGCCCCGCGATCCACGAAATGGGTCCGCAGTTTCAATTCGCCCGGCGCACGTCTCGGAGCGGGCACGTTATGGAAATCGAACAGCGCCTGAAACAGCGGCGACGCGCCCGACAACCCCAGCCCTTGGACGATGCTTTCGAGCGGGACGTCCTGACGCGCGAGCGCCGCCGCCACGGCCTCGCCCGTTCGTCGCAGCGCCTCTCGGACGGTGGGGCGGCCATGGAAATCGAGGCGGATCGGCAGCGTATTGATGAAAACGCCAAGCAGCCGCTCCAGTTCGGGCCGTTCGCGCCCGGCGACCGGGACGCCGATAATGAAATCGCGCTCCCCAGTGTCCCGGCTGAGCACTCCAGCGAAGGCGGTCAGCAGGACCGAGAACAGCGTCACGCTGCAACTTGACGCTAACGCCTCAAGCCGCTCGGTCGCGGCGAGGTCGAACCGCCATGCAAAGCCCGAGCCTGGACGCCAGCCGCTGCTACGCGCCCGTTCCGCCGGCGCTTCCAGCACGGTTGGCAGCGGCAGCAGCGCCCGCTTCCAGTCTTCGAGACCGGCTGCCGCATGATCGCGGTGCCAAGCCGCATAATCGGCGTATTGCAGCGGCAGCGGCGGTGGCGGCCAACCGTCGTAGAACGCCGCGAGATCGTCGAGCAGCACGCCGAGCGACCACGCGTCGACGAGAATATGGTGCATCGCCAGAACCAGGACGTGGCGACGGCCGCTCATCGCGAACAGGCGCGCGCGCAGCGGCGCCGAGGCCAGAAAGTCGAACGGTCGGCGAGACTCGTCAGCCGCCACGGCTAACAGACCCTCGATCGAGGCGCAGGGCGAGGGCTCGCAACGCAGTTCGAAAGGCGGTTCCGGCTCTACAATCTGCATCAGCTCACCGTCGTCGGCCACCGCGTATCGCGTGCGCCAGATCTCGTGGCGCCGCAGGACATCGGCAAAACTGCGCGTCAGCCGCGCGACGTCGATAGCGCCTTCGATCTCGACGGCAGCGGCCACATGATAGGCGGGATCGCCAGGTGCAAGCTGCTCCAAGAACCAGAGACGTTCCTGCGCCGGCGATAGGCGCAAGGGGCGGTCGCGCAGCGCCAAGGGAATGGCGCCGATCGGGCGGATGAGACAGCCTTCGAGCCGCGCCGCCAGCCGTTCGGGTGTAGGGTCAGCGAACAGATCGGCCAGTTTCACTTCGTAGCCGAGGCTCCTGAGGCGCGACACCGTCCGCGTCGCGGCGATGGAATGTCCGCCGATCTGAAAGAAGTCGTCATCGGCGCGTATCGCCATTTCCTCGAGCCCCAGCACGGCGGCGAATACGGACCCGATCGCGCGCTCCGAAGCGGTGTGCAACGGTTTTTCCTCGCGTGGCGTGGTAACGACCGGCGGCAAGGCGGCACGGTCGACCTTGCCGCTGCGCGTAAGCGGCAGTGCCGGCAGACGCGCCACCGCCGTGGGCCTCATCACTTCGGGCAGCCGCTCACGAGCGAAAGAGCGAAGGTCGCCGCAGCTTTCGTCGGCGACGACATAGGCGACGAGCCGCAGGCCGCCGGTTGCTTCCGGCTCGGCGATCGCGACGCACGCGCTGACCCCCGGGTGCTGCAGCAGCGCCGCCTCGACTTCGGCGAGTTCAACGCGCACGCCCCGGATCTTCACCTGACCGTCGTTGCGGCCGAGATACATGATCGCCCCGTCTGGGCGGCGGCTGGCGCGATCGCCCGTCCTGTACATGCGCCCGCCGGGGCCCCCGAGCGGGTCGGGCAGAAACCGTTCCGCCGTGAGATCGGCGCGATGAAGATAGCCGCGCGCAAGGCCGCGGCCGCTGATGTAGAGCTCGCCCTCCGCGCCGATGGGAACCGGCCGCAGCGCGTCGTCGAGAATGTGCATTTGGACGTTGGCGATCGGCCGCCCGATGGGGGTCTCCGCCTCGCCGCGATGGCAGCGCCACCATGTAACGTCGATGGCCGCTTCGGTTGGGCCATAGAGATTGTAGAGTTCAGCGTCGAAACGAGCGTGGAAGCGCGCGACCAGCGTAGGCGGCAAGGCTTCCCCGCTCGCGACCACGTACTTCAACGCTCGGCAACCGGCAAGGTCGGGCTCGTCGAGGAAGGCGGCCAGCATCGAGGGCACGAAGTGCATCGTCGTGACCCCGACCTCGGCGATACGGCGGGCCAGATAGCCGGCGTCGCGATGGCCGCCCGGGCGCAACAGGTGCAGGCGCGAGCCAACGGTCAGTGGCCACAGCAGCTCCCACAGCGAGACGTCGAAGGAGATGGGCGTCTTTTGCAGGACGATGTCGGCGCCGTCGATGGGAAGCGCCTCCTGCATCCAGCGCAGTCGGTTGGCCAGCGCCGCGTGGCCCACCATTACGCCTTTGGGCTTTCCGGTGGAGCCGGAGGTGTAGAGGACATAGGCGAGGTTCTCCCCCGCCAGTGCCGCCGGGGGCGGGTCGGCCGGCGGGCGCGGCTCCTCCACGTAGAGGCGCCGCCCGATCCAGCCGCCGAGCCGATCCTCCAGCCGACGTTCCGTCAGCACCGCCCCGGCCCCGGCGCCCTCCAGGAGTTCGCGTAGCCGCTGCGGCGGGTCCTCGGGATCGAGCGGCAGATAGGCC
>NZ_JBFUGC010000038.1:0-3494 GCF_056403115.1 Mesorhizobium sp. P3_A2 | reverse complement strand
GCCCTGAACATCACCAGCGAATTGTACGCAGGCCGCCCTGGCCCAGCCGGCGAGCGCAGCCGCGCCAGGATCTTCTCGAAGCGATACCACTTCACCAGCGACGACAGCCGGTCCAGCCGACCGCTCCGACCAAGACCCTGTGGCAGCAGAGCCTCCACAAAACTGAACTGACCGCTCGGCTTTGTCGTCATCGCAAAATCCCCGTTTCAAAAACAGGGAATCACATCCACCCAATTTTGCAACAGTCCCCTTGTGGGGGAAGGTGGATCGGCGCGATAGCGCCGAGACGGATGAGGGGTGTTCCAGAAGACACCAACGTCTCACTCCGCTGGAACACCCCTTATCCGTCGCCTTCGGCGACACCTTCTCCCACACGGGGAGAAGGGAAAAAGGCGCACCACTGGCAACACTCCCTCTCTTCGGTTAGCTTCGCCAAAATTCCTTGGCGGAAGGATGAACCTTTTTGGACCGATCGGCGACAGAGCAGACAGGAGCCAGGCGGCTCGACCGGCCATGACAGCAGCGACCGAGACTGATCGCGCGCTTGTCGACCGGGTCGCGAAGGGCGACCGTGCCGCTGTTCGGCTGCTGTTCATGCGTCACCACGCGCGGGTCTACCGCTTCGTGGCGCGCCAGACGGGATCGGAAATGATGGCCGACGATATCGCAAACGAGGTCTTTCTTGAGCTGTGGCGCCAGGCGCCCGGCTTCGAAGGACGCTCGGAAGTCTCGACCTGGCTGCTCGGCATCGCCCGCTTCAAAGCGCTGTCGATGTTGCGCAAGAAAAAGGAAGACTGGATCGACGACGACGATGCGGCGCAGGTTCCCGACAGCGCCGACACGCCGGAAGTCGCGACCATGAAGGAAGACAAGGGCGCCGCCTTGCGCCGTTTCGTCGATGCCTTGCCCGAAGAACACCGCTCGGTGATCGACCTTGCCTATTACCACGGACAGTCGGTGACGGAGATCGGCGAGGTGCTCAACATCCCGGTCGCCACCGTCAAGACCCGTATGTTCTACGCCCGCAAGAAACTCGGCGAAGCCTTGAAGGCGGCCGGTTACGACAGGGGGTGGCCATGAGCAATCCTGAAGATATGAGCGCCGCTGAAAAAATGTCGCGCCGCGACGAAATGGAAACGCTGCTGCCGTTCTACCTGAACGGCTCGCTGGAAGGCTCCGACCTCGAAGCCGTCGAGGAATGGCTGGCGAGCGATCCGGCCGCGATGGCAGCCCTTGGCGAGGCCGAGGCCGAATTCTCGGGCACCACCGCCGCCAACGAAGCGATCCGGCCGCCGGCCGATGCACTCAGCCGCTTTGCCAAGGCGCTCGACGCCGAGGCCGGGACGGTGCGTGCGCCAGCGGGCCGCTCTTGGCTGGGGCAGGCGCTCGATCGTTTCATGGCGGTGCCGGTCGGTGTCGCCTGGGCGGCAGCCGCTGTCTTGCTGGCGCTCGTCGTGGTGCAGTCCTACGTGCATACCGGCGGCAAGGGCAATGATTTCGAGATTGCCGGGGCCGAGGATGATCTGGCGAAACTGCCGTTCGCCCTGGTCAAGTTCAAGCCGGAAGCGAAGATGTCCGACATCGCCGCCTTCCTCGACCAGAACGGGCTGAAGATCGCCGGCGGGCCCACCGCTTCGGGCGTCTTCCGCATTGCCCTCCCGGCCAAGACCGGAGCAGACTATACCAAGTTGCTCGGCCTTATTGCCGCCCAGCCTTTCGCTGAGACTGTGATCGAGGGAAGGAAACCGGTTGATGGCAGCTAAGGCGGTCATTCGATTTGCAATCCTTGCGGCGGCGATGACAATCGCCGCCGTGCCCGTTTCAGCGCAGACCAACGCTCCCAATGCCGGCCGCACAAAGACCGACTGCACCGGCGCGGCCGGTGCGGCGGCTGCCGACTGCCCCAAGGACGATAAGGGTGCGAATGGCGGAGGGGGCGGCGGCCAGGGCGCTGTCGTCCTTCCGGCGCTGATCGTCGACCTGTTTCCCAATCCGCCCGCTTCCGCGGCGCCCGTACCGACGCCACGGCCGTCGGCGCCGCCTGCCGACACCCAGGCTGGACCGCCGGCCGGTGGGCCTATCGTTTCGCCAACCGATCTTGTCGCGACCGCTCCGCGGCGTGCCATCGCCGGCGCGTTCGTGCCCGACGAGGTGCTGGTGACTGTCGATGGTGACGCCGGCGCTGTCCAGCAGATCGCCGCCTCCTTCGGCCTCGAAGTGCGCTCTCAGCGCCAGTCGCGGCTGCTCGGCACCACGCTGGTGCGCTTCGGCATTCCCGACGGCCGCCCGGTCGGCACCGTGCTGGCGCAGCTGGCCGCCGATGGCCGCACCCAGCGGCGCGAGCCGAACCATATCTATTCGCTGCAGCAGGCGGCCGGCATCGTCAACTATGCCTTCGAGCGCATCCAGCTGGACAACAAGCAAGCCAGCGGCGAGAATGTGCGCGTCGCCGTCATCGACACCGGCATCGACGACACCAATCCCGCGCTGGCCGGCGTCATTGCCGACCAGTTCGACGCCATGCCGGAAGTGCCGATCGAAAAGCGCGACCATGGCACCTCGGTCGACGGGCTGATCGCCGGTGTCGGCGCGCTCGAAGGCATGGCGCCCGGGGCAAGGATCTATCATGCGCGCGCCTTCGAGGATGGCAGGTCGACCATGGATGTCATCCTGTCGGCGCTCGACTGGGCGGCGGAGCAGAATGTCAGCATCATCAATATGAGCTTCGTCGGCCCCAAGAACGATCTGCTCGCCACCGCTTGCCGCAATGCGCGCGGGCTCGGCATCATCCTGGTTGCGGCGGCCGGCAACAACGGGCCGAAGGCGCCCTATGGTTACCCCGCCGCCTATCCCGGCGTCATCGCGGTGACCGCCACCGACGCCAAGGACGGGCTGATGCCGCAGGCCAATCGCGGCGCCTACGTCTTCATCTCGGCGCCCGGCGTTGAGATGGTGGCGCCGAGCGGCGCCGGCTCGGACGTCGTCACCGGCACCTCGTTTGCCGCCGCGATCGTCTCCGGCGCCATCGCCAATTTGATCCACGCCGCGCCCGAGCGCTCGGCCGACGACATCGAAAAGGCGCTGGCCGCCACCGCCCGGGATCTCGGCCCGAAGGGCCGCGACAAGGATTTCGGCTATGGGCTGCTGGACATCAAAGCGGCCGAAGCGGCGAAATAGTGTGGTCTCTTCAAACGGCCAGTGCGCGCAGAGACATCTGGCGTGTCCTGTCGAGGTAGTCGGTCAGGTGCGCTGTGAGTTCGCGCGCGTCATCCTCGGCGCCGTGGATGAAGCTCGATTTCCGGCGACGCAGATATGGCAGACCCACCACATAGACCCCGGGAACGTCAGCAACGCCTCGATCGTGCTTCAGGTCGCCCTTGCGATCGAAGATCGGCAAATCCAGCCATGAAAAATCCGGCCGAAAACCGGTGGCCCATAGCACCGTGCGAACGTCTTCGCCGAGTTTGAGTTTCAGTTGCGGCGCCGCGTCGATT
>NZ_JBFUGC010000037.1:0-3838 GCF_056403115.1 Mesorhizobium sp. P3_A2 | reverse complement strand
GCGTCCCATTCATCGTCGCCGAACTCGGAGCCGATGCCGACCCTTTCATGCTGCACCTCTATGCGGCACTGGCCGAGAAAGAGCGACGTCTCATCTCGGAGCGCACCAAAGCCGCCCTCGCCTCTCGCAAGATGACCGGCAGGAAACTCGGCAATCCAACCAATTCCGCACAGGCGGCCGCCAAGGGGCGACAGATCTCGGTGGAGGCGGCCGATCGTTTCGCCGAGACCATCCTTCCGACCATCGAGTACATCCATCGCTGCGGCATCACCAGCTTGCGAGGGGTGGCAACTGCGCTGAACAACCGAGGCGTTCGAACAGCCCGCGGCGGACAGTGGCAAGTCTCGAATGTGCGAAACATTCTGGCGCGCTCTGTAGATGAGCTTTGATAAGCGGGAAAAACCAGCCCGCCGAATGGCACGCCGGGCCTTTGCCTTATTGCTCCCCGTGCGATAGGTGACGGCGCGACCGGACAAACTATGATGGTGGCCTGCGGTTTTCAAAGATCGCCATCTTGTACGAATAAGTCAGGCGGATCTCATTCCCACAAGCCTCACATGTCATAGACTTGGCGCTTTTTATCAGGCGACCTTTGCGGATCATCATTCGCTTGCAGTTAGGGCATTGGACGATCATATCGTCGTCGTCCCGATCTCGTGAAAGTACCATTTTTTTGCCTCCTTGGGTCGAGGAAGCAAGGTGCATGCCGCATTAGCGTCTCTTTTCGAAACACGTCGCACGTCACTGCCTTACTTAAGACTTTGCTAACGAACGTTGGAACCTTCGATTGCACGCGCATAGCTAAATGTGGGTTGGATCGTGGCCAGGCGGGGAGCGAACTACGTCAGGAGGAGACAACAATGTCCAAAGGTGAAATTGGAACGTCTCAGACTCTAGGGGCACGCATCGCCGAACTCAGAACAAAAATGCGAAGCGCCAATGTTACCGAGAACGATATGAAAGCCTTCCAAAAAGTAGCTGCTTTGATGGGATGCGATGCAGGTTCACTCCGGCTCAATGCCGATGACCTGATTGCTGCCTCCTTCGTTGCGGATACGATGAGCGAGAGAACATTAAACTGTAGCGCCGCGCGTCCATTTGGACGCGAAAAGGACGCCATACGCCTTTGAATTGTCGCGTCCGAAAATCGATTTCCGCTTTCTACCATCCCGCTCCGCTTCGCCGGGGCGGGATGGCGAATCCGGCATCATCGAAGCGAGGCAAACGTGAACCAGATCTCATCCCGCAAACCAAAAGTCGATAACGCGGCATCCCGAATTGCAAACGACAATCATTCGGTTCCCAGTGGCTGCTCGATCTTTGACCTGATCGCTAATGAGGATGATTTCGCTGACCTTTCGCGGCGGACAGAGCGCCGGGGCATTGCCATAGTTATCGCAATGGCGATCTGCCTGATCCTTGCACCGGTTGTCTATTTTGTCTTGGTCTAGGCGATCATGTAGGAGCTAGTACGCAGTTCGGACCGGAGCGGATGACGTCGTGCGCCGTGGGGCAGCCTCTGACAGCCGGGCCAGCGCGCGTTCACTGTTGTCCGGCTAGTCTAGCCACCCTTGGCCTTGCCGTAGGCATTCGGCGTGGTGTCAGGCGAGTAGATCAGCCCAACCTTC
The DNA here is from genome assembly GCF_056403115.1 of Mesorhizobium sp. P3_A2. NCBI lineage: Bacteria > Pseudomonadati > Pseudomonadota > Alphaproteobacteria > Hyphomicrobiales > Phyllobacteriaceae > Mesorhizobium > Mesorhizobium sp. P3_A2. The sequence continues at coordinate 2,210 of NZ_JBFUGC010000037.1, read as the reverse complement.
TTGCTGCCGCACTTGGCGCACTTCATCTTCGGAGTGAGGTCATCGGCCATCGCTGGAGCATCAGGCCCAAACCGATCGCGAAGCTTGGTGAGGTCGAGCGCCTGGTTGTGGTGGCACGCGGAATTTTGACAGTGAGCCGTCATCCGCCAGCCCTTGGCCATTGCACCGATATAGCGCGGCGTCGGTCAGTCCGCTAAGCCAGCATCGTGATGAACGAGGTCGTCGCTATCGGCGTGAACTAAGCGGGCTAACGGAAGCCAGCCCAGGACGCGCGGCGTGGTATACCATCACTGTCCGGGGAAGCATTGGATACGCAGCCGCTCAGCGCCATCAAAATCAACACCAAAAATAGTCGCATCTTTCCCTCCGAATTGGGGGGCACTTAGCACGGATGTCATGCTGGTGCCTGGCCGCCGACCGAAAGCGAGGCCCGTTCAGAAACTTATGGAGATCGACATTCCCCGGATGAACCCGGTTTCTGGCGACACAGTAGCCCGTCATGGCCGCCCCAGGCAAGGTTGAGCGCGGTGCGCGAGGGCAACGATATATTCATAAATGCTGATGTATGTTGACGTGTCGCAGGTCCGTTTTGAGTAGCGCGACAACTTCCACAACGGAAAGCCCGGAGCTCCCCCGCGCCGGGCTTTTCTTATTTGGCCTCCAGCAGCCTCACCAGCGTGCGTTTCGGCTGGCCGCTATCCTACAGCGGCGAAGCGCTCCGCGCGTCCTAGGCCGCCTGAAAACCAACGATGCGGGCGCTATTCGGCGGCGCTTGGCAATGGAACGACCGGCGAGCCCTGGCTTAACCCATTGCGTTGCGCAAAGAAAAAGCCCGTCGCGGTTTGCGACGGGCTCTCTATGGGACTTCAGAAGACTAGAATTTGTAGGCGATGCCGAGGCGAACCTCGTTGGTCTTCAGATCAACATCGGCATCGACCGGATCTCCAAAGGAGTCTGAGCCGAAGTCAGTATAGCGATACTCGCCTCGCAGCAGCAGATTGTCGGTCATGGCATAATCCAAGCCGACGCCTATCGTCCATCCTGTGAATGTATCTCCGAACGAACCTGGACCGCTATCATTGCTTATGTCGATGTCGCCGAACGCAACGCCACCCGCGATATAAGGAAGAAAGCGATCAGCGGCATATCCTAGACGGAGTCTTGCCGCCCCACTCCAATTGAGTTCTTCGGTGGCGGTGACGCCGGTCGGGACACCAGGAGCGAGGAATATTTGGCCGCTGCCATCAACATTCGCATACACGACGTCCAGTTCCGCACCAATCACGATGTTGTTCGACATCTGATAGTTGTAACCGCCGTAGAGACCTCCAAGGAACCCGTCAGGATCTGTGTCGACAAAGCCCGGCCCACCGATCTGGTCTATGTTGCCATTACCCCACGCATAGCCTGCCTGAAGCCCGATATACCCGCCTGTCCAGCTAAAAACCGGCGCGGCTTCTGGGATGATGGCATCGGCAGCAAAGGCCGATGACGCCAGGAGAGACAACGACAAAGCAAGAAGCAGCTTCTTCATAGGTGATCTCCCGCAACCTACCCTTTGATAGCAGAGCGCGCCGGTACGTGCAGTTGCATTTCCGCCACAGTTGACCGAATTCAAATTGCGAATAGCGCGGCCCTTGGTCAGCCGCCAACCGTTATGGAGTGAAAGACCGCGTCGAGAATGGCCGCCACGATGCCGACGAAACAGAATGCGACCCAGACGCTGTTCATGAGTCACCTTCGACCCGAAAATCCCGTAGTGAAGCGTGCCGCAAGTCCTCTTCGCCCCGCAGGTGCTTCACGCGGCCGATCAGGCCCGGCTTGACCCATACCGTCGCCGGCCTCTTCATGCCCTTTGGCGCGGTTCCTGCGTGATTCTGAACGCGCTGGTTCTCGCATCTCCCGGTTCAAGGTGATGAAGGCGCTGCTGACGTAGCGCCCCGTCCCACGCTTGTATCTACACGAGAGAGATTTCGTGGGATTGAAGCGATTGAGCCAAGGTCCGGGCGGCCGCCCGGACCTTGGCTTGGCGAAGTCGCCCGTACCACCTGAGGTTACAGCCGCGGGAGAGCTTGGGATCTTCGCCTTCGTCACGCACGACCGAACAGTCGCTTGGTTCCAACCGTACGCACAAGGCAGGTTACCGTGAACAGGATCATTTGTGGAGTTGATGTTTCTAAGGATTGGCTGGACGCGCATATCTGGCCGAG
>NZ_JBFUGC010000036.1:0-4621 GCF_056403115.1 Mesorhizobium sp. P3_A2 | reverse complement strand
AGCACTATGAGATATCCCGGTACGGCTCGCTGCGGGAATGGGCAAAGGATCTTGGGCATGATGAGGCGCACAAGTTGCTCAGCGAGATCCTCGACCAGGAAAAAGCCACCAACAACAAGCTGACGAACCTGGCGGTTACGTCGATTAACAGGACAAATTGATCCCCGGCGTTGGTGCGAGCAGTTCCTGGCCTTCGGAGTGACAGTCGCTCCTTAAGCTGTAAGGGGCACAGCGGGGAGGAGGCGCCCCCGCTGCATCCAACGAACTGCACAGCGAGCTCAGCTCTGTTTGTTGATGGGTGCAGGAGGCGACCGCCAATTTGTCGGAGGCATGGCCCGCGCGACGCGACTGCGAGCTTATCGAGCGTCCCTGCAAAGGGCTGGACGCCGTGTAGGCATGAAGTAGAGCACGGCGCGATGCGAAAGAGAGGGATGGCGGGGTTTCCCTTATGCCTTTCTCTGCCGGCGGCGCCACATTCTATTGTCGGTGGCGAGACCACTATCGGCTCGTGGGGCTTGCCGGAATAGGTTGGGCCAAGGTCCGCTTCTCGTCATTTGGCAAAGTCCCGGGGGAACGTCATCCTCAAACTGAATTCATGCGTGCTTTTCGCATTCTCGTCGACCACCCGAACCCAGTGCTCCTGAACGGCTCTGGGTGACACTCGTCGACCCGTGACTTTTTGTGCTGCTCGTGGCCTGAGCGGACACACATTCCGCTCCACGCCATTCCACCTGCTACCTGCTCCCGAGAGCCTTTGCCTCGCGCCGCAGGACTTCCGGGAAGAATGAGTAAAAGAAAGGCTGCTCGCTGGCGGCAGCGCTCTAATAGGCGAGCTCAACCCATTCCGGTGTAGTACAAGGATATGCTTACGCCTATCGCAGCAAGGCCGAGGATGAAGATCATGAAGGCCTCAAACCATTGCTGCGGTTCCCGATTCTGTCCATCGAACTCCACGTCCTAGCGATTGGTCAGATTCGAACGCAGATTGCCCCAAAAGGTTGCCGGCGCTGGCCAATATGGATGATGCAACGGCCCTCCGTCCTGGTTTGCGGCTCTGCGCCTGCGGCGCGCGCTCTGATTTTTTGGAACCGTCGTTTCGTTGCGATGTTACCCGTCCGAAGGGACATTTCGAATACGGAGTTGTTCATCATGAAACGGCTTGTGGTCGCTGCAGCTATTGCGGCTTTGTCAACGGGGGTTGCCTTTGCGCAGTCGACCAGTACATCAGGCGGGTCGTCAACAACGACAGGCGGATCGTCGGCCGCGCCAACCACGACTTTGCCGAGCACTGCGACTGACCCGGGAACGGATTCGACCACCACCAGTGGAACGAAGTCGAATTCGGCCAAGGATTGTGCGCCAGGTCAGCAGACGGGCAGCGCCAAACAGGCGGCGCCGGGCCAGCAGGATACGGACGCCAAGTCGGCAGCTCCTGGCCAGATGAAAACAACAACTGAAGGCTGCTAATGGAACCTTCGCCTTGCGGGGAAGTTTTCTACGGCCCAGGAGGTTCCTGATCATTTCCAAACCTAGACCCTCACTCCGTCTCGGCCTCGCCGAGGCGGGTTTTTTCTTTGCCGATCTGAGGTGGCTAGGAACTCTCGGCAGCCGCTGCGAACTAGTCAACGAGCAATGAAGCGGTTTGTGCTTTGGCTTTTCGTGCCTCATGACCTGGCGCAGGTCACGCCTGTCAACCTGCTGCCCGCAAGTCGGGCATTTGTAGAAGTTCTGCCGTTCGTCGTCCGGCTCGCCGCCATGTCGCTGGCCAGGGTTCGGCGGGCCGAGATTAGATAGCTTCGCCACCTAGACGCCCAGCGACATGGCTTCGCGCTGGAGCGTCGCGCGATCGTTGCCATGCTTCCTAATGAGCTCACGAACTTCAGGAATCGTAAGTTGGAACTCTCTTGCGAAACTGGCGACCTCATAGCCGTCGTCTCCTGAAAGTCGTTCGCGGTCACGGAAATCGGTTTTGGTCTTGTCGTCAGCCATAGCTTTTCCTCCTGGTTAGGAAAACAGCGGCAGACAGCGAATGTTCCATCTCGCTTATAAAGAGCCAGCTAACGGAACCGAAGCAGACATGCGATATTGAATCAAATTCGATGTAGCGTGGGGTTCCGATGCGTAAGCCTGCAGGCGGGGACCCGTTGTCGTTCATTCAGCCGCTGATGCCCACCCTGGTGGAGAAACCGCCCGAGGGCGATGGCTGGCTGCACGAGGTGAAGTTCGACGGCTACCGCTCGCAAATCGTCAGGGATTCTGGCAGCGTGCGCATCTTCACTCGCCGCGGACTGGACTGGACATTCGAAGTACCGCGACCTCGCCAATGCCGCCGGCGCTCTTGACATCGAGAGCGCCATCATCGACGGCGAGGTGATCGTCACGAACGAAGCCGGCCTGTCCGATTTCAAGGCGCTTCGCAGTGCGATCACAAGGCGCCAGCATGACCTCTATTTCGTCGCCTTCGATCTGCTCCACCTCAACGGGCACGACCTCCGTGACATGCCACTGGACGACCGCCGCGAGGTCCTTCAAGCGATGATCCCGGCCGGCGGTCGTATCCAGTTCAGTCAGGCGCTACCAGGCGATGCGAGGGCCATCTTCAAACTGGTCGACGAAGCCGGGCTAGAGCGGATGGTATCGAAGCGCCGGGACAGCAAATATCGCAGCGGCCCATCAACCGCTTGGCTGAAGACGAAGGCCTTCACGGTCGACGAATACGATCTGCTCGGCGTCGAGCGCGAGCCCGGAAAGCCAGCCTTCGCGCTGATGGCCGATCGGAAGACCAGGCAATACATTGGCTCGGCCTTCATCAACTCACGCGGCGCAATTCGAGACCGCTTATGGAAGCGCGTTCAGGAGCATGCCGGGCCAGCGCCGAAGGGCATGAAGCGGCCGGCGACGCAATGGGTGAAGCCGGGCTTGATCGGACGCGTGAAGCACTTGCGTGGCGAGGAGGACTTGCGGCACGCTTCGCTGCAAGATTCTCGGGAAGAAGGCGACTCATGACCAGCGTCTGGGTCGCGTTTTGTTTCGTCGGCATCGTGGTGACACTGGTGGTGTTATGGTCGATGACGTTGTAGTGGCCGACGCGATATTGTCCGGTGAGACAACAGTGAAGCCCGTGCCGGCCACTGCGGCTACGCGAAACCGCCCAGACGAGTTAGCGTCCTCCGAAAAAAGCAGCAGCAACGCTTGGTAAAAACGTAATCCCGTACTCTTGAACGGCGCGAATGATCCCAAAATCGCTGCTGGCAGTTGTGCCCGCCCACCTCGGGAGCTACCGTCATGGAGACGGACGCATTTCAGCCTTCGTCTTCGACATCGTATGTGAGGCTTTCAGAAAATCGGTACGTGAGACAAAACTGGCTGACGAGCATTGGGCCGAATACGCCAAGCAGCTCTTGCAGGACATGACGGGCGGCGAGCCCGACGAAACCATTGTCAAACGGATTATATCGGGCTTTAAGCGGTGGCCGCCCTTAAGAGCCGCGCCTCACGAACGAGCGATGACCAGTTGAGCCCTAGGATGCCAATAAGCTCGGCCTGGGCGTAGGTAATTCCAGTTTCACTGACAAGACGGCGAGCAGCGCCATCTGTCGTCGAAGGCTTTCTTTGCTCGTCAACCATTTGATGGGGGTGCTTCCATATGGCCAAACGGATGTAAAACGGAATGGTTCCGCTGGCGCTTCACAACCGAAGCACGAAAGCCGGTACAGCGTTAACGCGAGACAGCAACTGCACCGGCCAACCGAAAACTCCGCTCTGGATGTACAAGCGAGACTGGGTACCCAAGGCCGCGCGGGGGCACAAAGGGTGCAATCCATTAAAATTGTTTGGAACCGCCAGGCCTATGGGTCGATTTCCCTAAGGGAATGTAGCCGCTCAAAGCCCGCTACCAAGACCTTGATAGCGGGCTTTCCTATTTGGACGGACCTAAACGTTCCCCTAGGATGCGAGGATGATGCGGCAAGCCAGCGGCTTAGCCCGCCCCTTTGGTGGACAAAAATTGACGAAAATCAAATCCGGCTCATGACCTTGGGCGGATAGTGGCTCGATGTGGCAGTCGATCCTCAGCGCGCCATTCTTCCGCAGTCTGGAACTCGCCGTTCTGGATGAGGAAGGTATGCACTCGCTCGTATTCCCGTGCGAAAGGACAGACGAGGGGTGGAAGCACACCATTACCGGAGTGCGTGTTCATGTTCAGCCTACCCATTGGCGCGACTGGATTGACTCAGATCAGGCCGACCCATGAAAGGACATGGCGAAGCTGGCAACAGGGAAGCGCTAGGAGACGCACGGGGCGCATACGGTGCTGACCGGCGGGCAAGGGTGGCGCGCGGGTTGAGAGAGGTCCGTTCGTGACGGCCCCGCAGCGGTGAATACTACACCAGCCACCTCAAACGCATGAAGCAGGGCGGCGAGCTTCGTGGGACGCAGGATCCTACGCCCGTTTTCAAAGTCGCGTATTGTCCCTTCGCTCAAACCGCACTTGGCAGCGAGCCTAACCTGAGACCACTTCAATAGCGCCCGTGCCGCCCGCGACTGCTCTGGTGTCATCACCAGGGTCGAAGCCCCTCTGCCGTCCCGCTGGCTGACGCCGTGGTTCCTGATGTCGTCGGCC
>NZ_JBFUGC010000035.1:0-5198 GCF_056403115.1 Mesorhizobium sp. P3_A2 | reverse complement strand
GGAGGGATTCGCGGAGCCGGAGGTCAGCTTCAACTATCTCGGCCGGATCGGTGGGGAGCCGGAGGCGCTGTTCACGTTTGCGGACGAGGCGACCGGGCCATGGCGGGCGGCCTCGGCGCGACGGCGGTTCCTGATTGACTTCAACGCCGTGGTGGTCGACCGGCGCCTGCAGGTGCACTGGACCTACTCGCCCGCCCGCCATAACCCCGACACCATCGAACGCCTCGCCAAAAGCTTCGAAGACGAGCTATCGAACTTGTCGCATAGCGCGCCGGAGCGCCTCTCGGCCGCCGACTTCCCGCTGGCCAAACTTGATGAGGTGCAGATGAGCAAGCTGGTCGCTCTGCTGAGCCGGAAGGATGAGGGTATACATGGACGCCGCTGACATCGAGGACATCTATCCGCTTTCCCCGGCTCAGGAGGGCATGCTCTTGCACTCGCTGCGCGCGCCGTCTTCGGGCACTTATGTGGAGCAACTCGTCGTCAAATTTCAGGGGCCTGTCGACGAAGCGGCCATGCGGCACGCTTGGCAGGAGACCGTTCAGCACCATCCCGTACTGCGAACGGCTTTCGTCTGGCGACTCGACAAGCCTTTGCAGGTTGTGCGCCGGGTCGTCGATCCGCCGTTCGCCGTCGTCGCCGACGCCGACGCCGACGCCGACGCGATCGCGCGCGCGGATCGCGGCCGCGGCTTCGATCTGGAGCAGGCGCCGCTCATGCGATTCACGCTGGCTCAGCGGAGTGACGGTTCGCATCTGCTCGTATGGACCTATCACCACTTGCTTCTCGACGGTTGGAGCGGCGGACTCGTCCTGAACGAGGCGCTCGTTCGCTATCGCCACGCCGTTCGCGGCGAAACCTCCGTGTTTCCCGCCGCGCCTCCCTATCGCGACTATGTCGCCTGGACGCAGCGCCAAGATGCTGTGGCGATGGAAGCCTACTGGCGCGCGGAATTGGGTGGGCTCGAGGCGGCGCCCAAGCTTGAGCTGGACGGCGTCAGCGCGCGTGATGCCGACGAAAACGATCCATTCGCCGAAGTCCGTGCTTCGCTGCCGGCCGACGTCGCCGCGTCGCTTATGGGCTGGGGGCGCGCGCGCCGCCTGACGCCAAACGCCATGGTCTCGGGCGCCTGGGCGTTGCTGCTCGGGATGCATCTGGATACGCGCGACGTCGCTTTCGGTATGGTCGTCGCCGTCCGTCCACCAGACCTGCCGGGGGCCGAACACATCGTCGGACCGCTGGTCAACACCCTGCTCGTGCGCGCGCCCGCGCCCGACGGCGACTTGGCCGAATGGCTGCGCGCGCTGCAGGCGCGGCAGATACGCGCGCAGGAATTCTCCTACACGCCGCTCTCGCAGATCCCTGCGTTTTCGTCGGCGCCGGTCGGACAACCGCTGTTCGAGACCTTGCTCGTCTACGAGAACTACCCTGCGGAAGCGTCGCTGAAGCAGGCGGCCGCCGAGGGCTTGGCGATCCGCGAAGTCCACATGATCGAGCGGACGCACTACCCCCTCACTCTGATCGTCGTTCCGGGGAAGAGCCTGGACTTGCGGCTCATCTACGATCGCCGCCGGTTCGGCGAAGCGGATGCGCAGACGCTATTCGACCAGTTCCTAGGCCTCCTCGCGCTCATGCCGAGCCATTCGGGGAGCGCGGACGCTCTGCCGTTCCGGCTCGCCGTCGAAACCCCTTTGAGGGCGCCGGTTCTGGTCGCGCCCGACCTTGTACACGAACGGCTGCGCGCGCAGGCCGCGGCCGCACCCGAAGCGCCGGCGATTTCGTGGCGCGGCACGCAGGTCGGATATGGCGACCTCGCTCGCCTCGCGGACGAAATCGCCACGGCGCTTTCGACGGCGGGAGTGAAGCGGGGCGACAGGGTTGCGATCCTGGCGCGCGAGGGGATCGAGCGGATTGCTTCGCTCTGGGCGACCTGGGAACGGGGCGCCGCTTTCGTCGCCCTCGATCCCACTTATCCCGACAGCCGTCTCCAGCAGATGCTCGACGACGCCGAGCCGGCCGCGTTGATCGTGGACGCCGAAACGGCAGGGCGGACAGCGGCGAAATGCTTCGCCGCCGCGGTCGTCGCGCTGCCGGTCGCGGGGGGCGCGCGCGGCGATACGCAAGACGCGTCGGGGGAAGATGCGGCCTATCTAGCGTATACCTCGGGCTCCACTGGGAGGCCCAAGGCCGTTGTGCAGTCCCATCGGGCCTTCTGCCAGTATCTCGACTGGCAAACGCGGGCGATGTCAATGCGCCCCGGCATGCGGATCGCGCAATGGGCATCGATCTCTTACGACGCCGGCTACGCCGAGATCTTCGGCGCGCTCGTCGGCGGCGCGACGCTGTGCTTGGCCGAGGCTGAGGTGCGGCACGACCCGCCGGCGCTGGTGGCCTGGCTGCGCGCCCAGCGTGTTACCCATCTGTGGGTGGTGCCGAGCTTCCTGCGGCAGTTGCTTCCCTACGCCGACGATCTGCCCGACTTGAAGGTGTTGATGCTGTCGGGCGAAGCCCTGTCGGTCGATCTCGCGCGGGCATGGCTAGAGCGCACGGGCGGACGCGTCGAACTTTACAATCTCTACGGCCCCACCGAATGCGTCCTCGCCTGTTCGCATCGGGTTGAGACGCCGGCGGCGGGCCAGCGCGGGATTCCGATAGGACGCGCCTTCGAAGGCCGTGAAATGCTCGTGCTGCGCGACGGTCGGCTGTGCCCGACCGGGGCCAGCGGCGAACTCTACATCCGCAGCCGCTACCTTTCGCAGGGCTATTTCCGCCGCCCGGAGGAGACGGCACGCGTCTTCATGCAAAATCCGCTGCGCTGGGACGCGCCTGACCCGGTCTATCGCACCGGCGACTTCGGCCGCCGCCTGCCCAACGGCGATTTGGAATTCCTGGGGCGCGGCGATTTCCTCGTGAAGCTGCGCGGAATGCGCATCGAGATCGAGGACGTCGAGAGTGCGCTGCTGCGTCATCCCGAGGTTCCCGAATGCATCGTCGCTGTGCGCCGCATCGCTGACAGCGACGAGCGGCTGGTAGCCTGGATCGGATCGTCGAACCCGCCAAGCGTCGAGTCGCTGCGAGCGCATCTGGCGGGGCTCTTGCCCCATTTCATGATCCCGTCGCGGTTCGTCTTCTTGGAGCGGCTGCCGCGTACCCAGAGTGGCAAGCTACAGCGAACCCAATTGCCCGAAGGGCTAATCGAGGAGACCGCAGATTTTGCGCCGGCGGTCGGCGAAACCGAGGCGCGGATCGCCGGCATTCTCGCCGAACTGCTAGCGGCGCCGCGCCTCGGCCGTCACGAAGATTTCTTCGCGGCAGGAGGGCATTCCCTGCTGGCGATCAGCGCTGTCAACCGACTGCGCGATGCCTTCGCGGTAGAGGTGTCGTTGCGGGAGTTCTTCGCCCGACCGACGGTCGCCGGGCTTGCCGAATGGGTCGAGACGGCGAGGCGGGGCGACGATACGGCCGCCTTCGCGGCGCTCGTCGACGACATGGAGGCGCTCTCCGAGGACGACGTGCGCGAGATGTTGCGAACGGAGCGGCCGGCGCCATGAACAATCATTCGGAGGAACCTTCTCCGGCTCGCAAGGCTCTGCTGGCGCGGCGCGTTCGCGAACTGGGCCTTGATCCCTTGCGGGCGCCGATCGTTCCCGCCGCCGGCGATGTCCATCCGCTGTCCTACGCGCAACAGCGTCTGTTCTTCCTGGACGAGATCGGCGGCGCGGACGCCTACAATATGCACATCGCGGTGCGCTGCGAGGGCCGGCTGGATCGATCCGCGCTTCAGCGCGCCCTTGACGGGCTGTTGCGCCGTCACTCGGCTCTGCGCGTGTGCGTGGAGGTCGCGGATGGTCGCCCGGCGCAGCGTTTGACGCAGGCCGCTCCGGTTGCGATGCTCATGACCGATTTGCGGGCCGTTGCTGAAGACCAGCGCGAGGCCACGCTGCGTGCGCGCATGACATCGGCCGCCGCTGAGACCATCGACCTGAAGACTGGACCGCTCCTGGAGGCGCGCCTGTTTTGGCTAGGGCCGGACGTGCATGTCCTCATGTTGCTCACCCATCATATCGTCTCGGACCGCTGGTCTATGGAGATCCTGGTTCGCGATCTGGCGGTGCTCTATCTCACGGCGACCGGCGCCGCGGTGCCGCCGCCGCCGGAGCCGCGCATCGGCTACCTCGATTATTGCCGGTGGCAGCGGCGTTGGCTGACGACGGAATTGCTGGCGCCCCGGATCGAAGCGTGGCGGCGTCGGCTCGAAGGCCTCGGTTCCCTAGAATTGCCGTTCGACAATCCAAGCCACGAACGCAGGTTCCGCGGCGGGTCCGAAACCGCGCTTCTGGTGCCTGAGTCGACCGAGAAACTGCGCAGCCTGGCGCGCGAGCATAAGGCGACGGTCGCGATGGTCGCGCTGGCAGCGTTCGAGCAACGGTTGGCGACCTGGTCCGGCGCGTCCTCCGTCGCGGTAGGGCTGCCAGTGGCGAACCGGAGTCGCTCCGAGTTCGAGCGCGTCGTCGGGATGTTCGTCAACACCGTGATTCACTATGTGTCGCTCAGCGGCGTCCGCGCCTTGGGCGATCTCCTGGAGCGGGTCCGCGATGCCTCGCTGTTCGCCTACGAGCACCAGGACGTTCCGTTCGAGCATGTCGTACAGGCGGTCGCGCCTCGGCGCGCGGTCGATGAATCGCCGCTCGCGCAGGTCATGTTCGACTTCGTGGAGCGCAGCCTCGAAAGGATCGAAATTCCGGGCCTGAGCCTCGCGCCGCTCGACCTAGGGCGCGACAGCGCTAAGTTCGACCTCACCTTGGTGGCCGAAGATGGTGCCGCGGGCTTGAACCTGCTGCTTGAGTATGACGCTGATCGCTTTACAGCCGTGACGGCCCGGCGGCTCCTCGACGAAATCGTCTGGGTTCTCGAAGAGTTCGCGCGCGGAGGACCGCAAATGCGCCTTCCGGGCCTTCGGCCTTCGGATGCGGCGGCGCTTGCGACGTGGAACCGGACGGAGGCGGTTTACGCGGGGGGCTGGGTTCACGAGCAGGTTCTGGAGCATGTGGCGTTGCGCCCGGAAGCGACGGCGGCCTGCGACGATGCGGGCGGGCGGCTGAGCTACCGGGAACTTGGGGCGCGCTCGGGGGCGCTGGCGGCGGAGCTGGGGCCGGGGGTGGAGCGGATCGCCGGGGTGCTTCTGGAGCGCACGGTGG
>NZ_JBFUGC010000034.1:0-5793 GCF_056403115.1 Mesorhizobium sp. P3_A2 | reverse complement strand
CTTGCGGACCGTGTTCCGCGACACATGCAGTTCGCGGCAAATCCGCTTGAGCGACCATCCTTGCACATGGAAGGCGCGCAGAACCCGGGCAATCGTATCCACCGACTTCATCCCCACACCATGCGCTCGCCACGACGAGCTGATGGTCGCAAATCAAAGCATCAGGGGGGTCAAAATTGGACGCCGATTCCCCGGCTTATGGGGTCAATTTTGCACGCCGATTCACAGTCGATTGGTAATCGTGAAATCACGGGGCTCCTCAAACTACTTGAGGCACGAGTGCTGCGGTTTACCGCCGCCGCTCTTGCTTTCTGCGGCGAGGCAGTGCCGGCAATAATCGATGCCGGATTCCTGGTGTCTGCGGGATTTGAAAAGGTAGGCTCCGACAGCGCGGATCAGCTAACAGAGATAACATTCGATCCAGTTCGCAATGAGTTCGGAATCCAGGACCCCTTATGTGGTTGGGTACGAACGGATCGGGAGGCTCTCGGGCTCTACAAGCCTGAGCTAGGCACCATTTTCGCACACCTCATCGGCGACAGCCTCCGCTCGTATTCGGGGGGGTCATGGCGCTTGGAAGTGAGGCCGTTTGGCATATTGGTTCGGCTTACATAGGTAGGCGACCGAAGCCGACAGAAATTTGGTTCTCAAGAAGGCTCCAAGATCAGTCGTTTACCAATGTCTCGCCGACCAGCTTGACCGGCATCGGGCTGCCGATCATCGGCTGGTACTGACCTCAACTGTCTTGCAGTCGATCCCCTTATTTCCCAAGACTACAGTTGTCCCGATCTCCGACGTGTTGGCTTGGCAATCGTCGAGAATTGATTTTGCAATACTAGACGCCAGACTGGACGGGCGGATCAGGCCACCGATCACGCAGACTGTTTTCCTTTCAGACGACGACGGCTGCCTGTACATACACGGACAACCGTTCATGTCCTTTCACGGCGCCGCTCTGACGAGCGCGGTAACATCCTGGTAACATTGGAAGAGGCAGAAGTGCCGATGTCGCCAAGCGACCTCTCACATGTTACCGGCATGAAGAACGGTAACATTCGCAGACTGCTTCATGCGATGGCAAAGGCCGGAGAAGTGCAGAAATCCGGGCGCGGCCGGTACATTCATCCCAAAAACGCTGTCTAAAAACCTTGTTCTGCCCAACCCCGGTAACATCGGTAACAAGGTAACATTCGATGGTTTTTCACTTTGGCTGAGACGCCCAATGTTACCTTGTTACCGTTGTTACCGAGGCCTGCCGCCAGGACGGAATAACACCGTGGCTCGACCACTGAACTTTAGACAGGATGGACGGTTCGAGCCTCGAGCCCCTTCTGGCCGTGGGCGTATCGGACAATCACCTTTTGTCCCTCGTCCAGCTTGGTCATGCCAGAGCGGGTCAAAGTCGAGGCGTGAACGAATACATCCTTGCCGCCGCTTTCAAGGCCGATGAAACCGAACCCTTTGTCCGGATTGTACCATTTCACGGCGCCGGCGCTCTCCTGATCTCCTTCGTTTGTTCCAGTAGTTTCCGGCCGAGTTGGGACTCCGGTGCTGGGCGGGCGCTCAGCGCCGCCGGTGACAATCAGCACTCGCGCAACCTGCGGCCCTTTTGGGCCAGCCTCGGTTCTAACCTTAAGCCGCATCCCCTCGGAGACGTGGTCACATCCGGCAGCTTCCAGTTTGCTAACGTGCAGGTAGGCATCCGAGCCATCCCCCAACTTGACGAATCCAAAGCCCTTCTGCTCGTTGAACCATAACACCTCGGCATCAACGGCAGGCACGGCTATTTCGGTTGGGCGCTGGAAATAGCTGGGCCCCCGACCGGAATCATCGGGGTGGTCGCTGTCGAACCGGGGGCGCCGCGGCTCGCGATGATCTCGATATTTGCCCATTCTCGTACCCGCTAGCAGGAAAGGTGAAAGAATATCATCCAGACACTCCGTGATCAATGTGTTGTGGCCTCCATGGAGGTCGGTTGATCGGCCGCCTAGCAGCGTCGCACACTTGCGTGATCGTGCGGGTCCGCACGAAAAAGCGCAGCGATTACAGAAACATACCTCCCGTGATATGATCCGAAGATCGCAGGTCCGTCCGACCGGTGCCACCTGCAGGTAGAGGAAATCCGATGCAGACGGGAACCAACCATCATGAAGTCGATCCTTCCCCCCCCCGCTACAGACGCCCGCCCCGGCAAGTGCCCCAACACCTTTGCATTCGCCTGACCGCCCGGATCGCCCTCTTCGCCTGGTGGTGGAATACCGTCCTGCCGCGGCTCTGATCCCGTTCGCCAACAATGCGCGCACGCACTCGGATGCGCAGGTGGCGCAGATCGCGGCATCAATCCGTGAGTTCGGCTGGACGAACCCGATCCTGGTCGATGGTGAGAACGGCATCATCGCCGGCCACGGCCGCCTGCTCGCAGCGCGCAAGCTTGGCATGAAAGAGGTGCCGGTCATCGAGCTGGCCGGCCTAAGCAACAGCCAGAAGCGCGCCCTCGTCATTGCCGACAACAAGCTGGCGCTGAATGCCGGCTGGACAGCGAGACGCTCGGTCTCGAACTCGCGGATCTCGGTGAACTTGGTTTCGATCTGTCGCTGACCGGCTTCGATGAGATCGAGATAGCCGCGCTCACCAGCACGGCCAATCCCGGCCTGACCGATCCCGACGATGTTCCCGAGCTACCGGAGAAGCCGACCGCACTACCCGGCGATGTCTGGGCACTGGGCAGGCATCGGCTCCTCTGCGGCGATAGCACAAATGGCGATGACGTCGATCGCGTGCTTGCTGGTGTGAAACCGCACCTGCTGGACCCGCCGTTTGGCGTAGACTACGACCCGACCTGGCGGATGCGCCTGGGCATCCCGTCAGACGGTCTGGCCAAGGGGACAGTGCTCAACGATGATCGCTCGGACTGGCGCGAGGCCTGGGCACTCTTTCCTGGCGACGTGATGTACGTCTGGCACGCCGCCCTTCACTCGGCCTCGGTCGTCAACAGCCTCGAGGCCAGCGGGTTCGCGGTGCGTGCCCAGATCATCTGGGACAAGACGCGACTGGTCATCGGCCGCGGCGACTATCACTGGCAGCACGAGCCGGCCTGGTACGCGGTGCGAAAGGGCAAGAAGGGCCATTGGGCGGGGGATCGCAAGCAGACCACCGTCTGGGCCATTCCTCACCGCAAGTCCGAGACCGGCCACGGTACGCAAAAGCCGGTCGAATGTATGCGCCGCCCGATCGAAAACAACTCTTCGCCCGGCCAGGCCGTCTACGAGCCGTTCTGCGGTTCCGGCACCACGATCATTGCAGCCGAGATGACCGGCCGTTGTTGCCATGCCATCGAATTGTATCCGGCCTATGTCGATGTCGCTGTGCTGCGCTGGCAGGCCATTACGGGCAACGCAGCGGTTCTTGAGGGTGATGGCCGGAGCTTTGCCCATATTGCCGCCGAACGGGCTCGGGAGGCCGCCTGAGATGCCTCGGCCCGCTCACAAGTCAGACGAGGCCTCTCGACGCCAGGTCGAGGCGCTGGCGGGCTATGGCGTGCCTGAAACTGGGATTGCGGCCATGATAGGCGTCGATCCCAAAACGCTGCGCAAGCACTACCCCCATGAGCTGAAGATCGGCCACACCAAGGCCAATTCTGCGGTGGCGCAAAGCCTATTCCGCAAGGCGACCGGAGACGGGCCTCAGTCGGTTACGGCAGCAATCTTCTGGGCCAAAACCCGCATGGGCTGGAAAGAGACGATCATCAACGAGCATAGCGGGGAGCCAATCCATCAGATCAAGCGGATCATCATTGCGCCACCCGAGCGTGAAGAACTGAGAAAGCTTCCTGGCCTCGCAATCAACATGATGCCGGACTGGCCAAATGACGAAGCCTCATGAGTGACATCGAGGATTTCGGACCCCTGCCCCACGCATCCAAAGTCGAAGCGTTAGCGGGCTATGGCCTTGCAGCCGAGGACATCGCGTCCTCGAAATCGATGTCCGGGAGTTGGAGGCAGCCTACGCAAAGCAATTGGCCGGTGGTCAGATCAAGGCCAACGCTAAGGTTGCCGAGAGTCTGTACCGCAAGGCAATCGGCGAAGGGCGCGAAAGCGTCACTGCGGCGATCTTCTGGCTAAAGACACGCGCCCGCTGGAACGAGACGTCGGTTCATGAGATGGAGGGAAGGCTAGACACTTCAATAACCTTCGTCACCACCTACGAGGATCGTAAGCTCCCCTAACTCGTGCGCCGCGCTACCGCCCAGGACTTGAGCCGGAGGAATTGCACGGACCTTATTTGACAGTCCCGCGGCATGCCCACGCAACCGAAACGAACGAACGAGGCCCATCGGGACGCCCCGCCTCGTATGCGTCACGAACGGCCGCGTCTGCTTTGGCTCGCATGGTAGGATCCAAACCCGCTGCATACTTTCCAAGTGGCCCCTCTCCCGAAGTGATCGGACCCCAATAGTCATCGAACGAAGAATAATCCATCCGGATCAAAAGCTGGGTTTCCTCCACATCGTGGAGCCCTTCATCGATGAAGCTTTGCTTCATTTCATTCGGCTGCATCATAGGCTGGAAGCAGTATCGGCTTCGCAGTGCGCGCGCGTTTTCATCGAATACCGCTAGCGTGTCCAACATCATCCGCATGACGGGCATCCCGCCCAGATGATCCCACACCGCGGCGGCGACAACGCCCCCTGGCCGGACCACCCGCCGCATCTCTCCGATGGCCCGGTTTGCTTCGGGAACGAAATGCAAAACAAGCAGCGCTAGAGCTCGATCGAAGTATGCGTCGGGAAACGATAGCGAGGTCGCATCGCCCTGCTGAATGTGGATCCGCGGGTCTGTGTTGAGCCGGTTTGCCTCTTCGATGAAAACCGGCGAGAAATCTATCGCTGCAACTTCTCGCACATTAGCCGCTTGCGGGAGCGCGAACGTCAGGCTGCCCGTCCCACATCCAACGTCCAGGATCCGTTCACCGTCAGACAAACCGGCGAAATTGATAAATAGCGGTGCCAGCTGTTTGCTCCACCGGCCCATCAGCTGCTCATAGCCAGCGGCTTTTCCGACATTGAATGTGGACGTCACGAAAGCCTCCATGCGCGTTTAATGGAACTTGGTCGCGCAAAGATTATTGAAAGGCCTGCCTCTTGGATAGAGGCTGCTACCCAACGGCGATTTTCTGAAAAACAATGAGCTGAATCAGAGGTTTAACTTGCTAGAGCTTGCGTTGCGAGCACACTGCAAACGGTGGTTTGCAGTTTGAACACCCACCGGGGATTGAACCATGGAGAGCGCCGTTGCCTACTATCGCGTCTCGACCCAGAGGCAGGGTCCATCAGGCCTCGGCATCGACGCTCAACGAGCAGCCGTCACCCGCTTCGCCGAAACCGAAGGCATCGCGATCTTCCACGAGTTCACTGAGGTCGAGACAGGCAAGGGCTCCGATGCCCTGGACCGACGTCCACAGCTGGCAGCCGCCCTCGCTAAGGCGAGACAGGCAAGTCCGGTCATTGTTGCCAAGCTCGATCGACTGTCGCGTGACGTTGCCTTCATTGCTGGGCTTATGGTTCAGCGCGTCCCATTCATCGTCGCCGAACTCGGAGCCGATGCCGACCCTTTCATGCTGCACCTCTATGCGGCACTGGCCGAGAAAGAGCGACGTCTCATCTCGGAGCGCACCAAAGCCGCCCTCGCCTCTCGCAAGATGACCGGCAGGAAACTCGGCAATCCAACCAATTCCGCACAGGCGGCCGCCAAGGGGCGACAGATCTCGGTGGAGGGGCGACAGATCTCGGTGGAG
>NZ_JBFUGC010000033.1:0-2500 GCF_056403115.1 Mesorhizobium sp. P3_A2 | reverse complement strand
TAGGTAGAGCGTCGACCGAATACCCCAGGGGGTAGAGCACTGGATGGGCTAGGGGTCCTCACCGGATTACCAAACCTAACCAAACTCCGAATACCTGGGAGTACTAGTCGGCAGACACACGGCGGGTGCTAACGTCCGTCGTGAAAAGGGAAACAACCCTGACCTACAGCTAAGGTCCCCAAGTTATGGCTAAGTGGGAAAGGATGTGAGGATCCCAAAACAACCAGGATGTTGGCTTAGAAGCAGCCATCATTTAAAGAAAGCGTAACAGCTCACTGGTCTAAATAAGGGTCTTTGCGCCGAAAATGTAACGGGGCTAAAGCCATACACCGAAGCTTAGGGTTTGGTCCGCAAGGGCCAAGCGGTAGCGGAGCGTTCTGTAAGCTGATGAAGCCATACCCGTGAGGGGTGGTGGAGGTATCAGAAGTGCGAATGCTGACATGAGTAACGTAAGGGGAGTGAGAGACTCCCCCGCCGAAAGACCAAGGGTTCCTGCTTAAAGCTAATCTGAGCAGGGTTAGCCGGCCCCTAAGACGAGGCGGAAACGCGTAGTCGATGGGAACCACGTTAATATTCGTGGGCTTGGAGGTAGTGACGGATCGCACAAGTTGTCCAATCTTATCGGATTGAACGGGCAGCGGAGCGGTTCCAGGAAATAGCTCCTCCTTATAAACCGTACCCGAAACCGACACTGGTGGTCAGGTAGAGTATACCAAGGCGCTTGAGAGAACTATGCTGAAGGAACTCGGCAAATTGCACGCGTAACTTCGGAAGAAGCGTGACCCTTTTCTACGCAAGTAGAGGAGGGTGGCACAGACCAGGGGGTAGCGACTGTTTATCAAAAACACAGGGCTCTGCGAAGTCGCAAGACGACGTATAGGGTCTGACGCCTGCCCGGTGCTGGAAGGTTAAGAGGAGGGGTGCAAGCTCTGAATCGAAGCCCCAGTAAACGGCGGCCGTAACTATAACGGTCCTAAGGTAGCGAAATTCCTTGTCGGGTAAGTTCCGACCTGCACGAATGGCGTAACGACTTCCCCGCTGTCTCCAGCATAGACTCAGTGAAATTGAATTCCCCGTGAAGATGCGGGGTTCCTGCGGTTAGACGGAAAGACCCCGTGCACCTTTACTATAGCTTTACATTGGCATTCGTAGTGGCATGTGTAGGATAGGTGGTAGGCTTTGAAACCTGGGCGCCAGCTCAGGTGGAGCCACCCTTGAAATACCACCCTTATTACTATGGATGTCTAACCGCGGCCCGTTATCCGGGTCCGGGACAATGTATGGTGGGTAGTTTGACTGGGGCGGTCGCCTCCTAAAGAGTAACGGAGGCGCGCGATGGTGGGCTCAGAACGGTCGGAAATCGTTCGCTGAGTGCAATGGCATAAGCCTGCCTGACTGCGAGACTGACAAGTCGAGCAGAGACGAAAGTCGGTCATAGTGATCCGGTGGTCCCGCGTGGAAGGGCCATCGCTCAACGGATAAAAGGTACGCCGGGGATAACAGGCTGATGACCCCCAAGAGTCCATATCGACGGGGTTGTTTGGCACCTCGATGTCGACTCATCGCATCCTGGGGCTGGAGCAGGTCCCAAGGGTATGGCTGTTCGCCATTTAAAGCGGTACGTGAGTTGGGTTCAGAACGTCGTGAGACAGTTCGGTCCCTATCTGCCGTGGGTGTAGGAATATTGAAAGGATCTGTCCCTAGTACGAGAGGACCGGGATGGACGGATCTCTGGTGGACCTGTTGTGGCGCCAGCCGCATAGCAGGGTAGCTATATCCGGACGGGATAACCGCTGAAGGCATCTAAGCGGGAAACCCACCTTAAAACGAGTATTCCCTGAGAACCGTGGAAGACGACCACGTTGATAGGCCGGGTGTGGAAGAGCGGCAACGCTTGAAGCTTACCGGTACTAATAGTTCGATCGGCTTGATCGTTCTCATTCCTTATGCCCATTTGACGAAGTCAAATGGATGGCACAACAAAGACCAGCGAACAGCTCCGAGAGAGCATCAGGATAGGATCTCTCTATTCGTACTCCCTCATCGCTATTCGCTCAAAAAAGCTTCTCGAATAACGTGCGTTTTGCCGACCTGGTGGTTATGGCGGAGCGGCTGCACCCGATCCCATTCCGAACTCGGCCGTGAAACGCTCCAGCGCTGATGGTACTTCGTCTCAAGACGCGGGAGAGTAGGTCGCTGCCAGGTCTGCCAAACGCACGTTAAAATCACATCCAATCGGATGGAGTGGAATCTTCTCATTACGATTTTATTGATGCATGTCGTTATCCCAAAACCGCTCAACACTTTTGGGCGACATGCATCGAGGCCCGCCAAGGGACCACGGGCCGCGCAAGCGGCCCTTTCATTTGGTGAGCCATCTACCTATTTGTAGGCTTGCGCTTACATCCAATGGTGACGCGGGGTGGAGCAGCCCGGTAGCTCGTCAGGCTCATAACCTGAAGGTCACAGGTTCAAATCCTGTCCCCGCAACCAACATCAA
>NZ_JBFUGC010000032.1:0-7262 GCF_056403115.1 Mesorhizobium sp. P3_A2 | reverse complement strand
GCCTTCGCCGAGCGAGTTTGTGAGCGGCCTCGGCAAGGTGATTGCCATACGCTTCGGCGACGAATGCAAGGGTCATCAGGTCGATCAAGAAATCGTCGACTGCGCCCGCGACCACGTTTGACCGCCGCTCAATTTCAAGCACCAGGGTCCGTGCCTCTGCTAACGCAGCCTGCGGATCGCCCGCCTCGAGTAGCGCTTCAAGTCTATCGAAAACCTTCACCTAACCCCCGCGAGTTCGATCCGCGCGCACTGTCGATGCATGTGGAGAATTTAAGGGTTCATCGAGGACGAAAGAAGCTGCAATTAGGTCATCGCCGTCAATGCGGCCGCTCTCTCCACCCATGATGGTTGCGACCTTCTGAAAGGTCTTGATGTCTGCCTCTGTGATGCGTGCATCGCGCATCCTAGCCCTGAGCGAGGCCAATCGGGAAACCGAACTTGAATAGAGGCAGATTGTTCCTGTCATGGGTCTTCAGTCCGAAGTGCAGTAGACTAAAGGCCTACCTCGCGTAGACCCTAGCCCGTGGGTGGAACGCTATGTAGCGGCGACCGTTATACAAATCTAAGCAACTAAATAGGAGTGGAAGTAATGGCTGACGGCCCAACTGTTGTTAATTCTGGCGGAGGCGGCGGCACTGCGATCGCTGTTGTTCTTGGGCTTATTGCAATCGTAGTCTTGCTGATATTTACCGGAGTCATCAATATCCACGGCGACGGTGGCAAGGATATCAACGTCAAGGTTGAAGCTCCAAAGGTTGAAGCTCCAAAGGTGGAAACTCCAAAGGCGGAAGCTCCGGCCGCACCGGCGAAGCCTGCGGAACCAGCCCCGGCGCCAGCTGCCCCAGCGCCAGCGCCGACTAACGGCGGCTGACCTACTCACGTCCGAGACCTCGAACTGACCTACAACTGAAAAGGAAAATATCATGACCAAATATTTCGTCAGCGCCGCCGGCGCCCTTGTGCTTATGGCAGGCATCGGAACCTCCTTTGCCGAGGACGTCGTTGTCCTGAAGCCCGAACAGCAGACCGTCGTTCGCGAATATATTCACAAGCAGAAACTTGCATCGGTCAGCCTGCTCGGCGTCGAACTCAATGTCGGTACGGCACTTCCCGATACCGTCGAGCTTCACACGATCGACGTCCCAGACGTCCGCTACAAGTACACGGTTGTCGGAGATCATGCGGTCCTCGTTGATCCCGATACACGCAAGGTCGTGCAGATCATCGAGTAATACGAAATGCCCGCCGCTCCAAGCAGGGGCGGCGGGTTTCCTGCAGAGAACCTAAGAGGAGGATGTCCAATGCTTCGTGACAAGGAGACCTGGTTCCTGGAAGCGAGCTGGCTCGCGGCGGTGCCTATTTCCGTCACCATCACCGCACTCGTCGTCTTCTTGACTTCTGCCTGGACATGAACCGCTTCCTTTTTGTAATGGGGGACTTTCTATCCCGCCCTCCGGGTTTTTATTTCTTGCTCATAGCCATGCTGCTCTGCACGGCGCTGGTCCCATTCGGCCTGACAAATGTCGTCACTTACGCATTGTCGGTTGCAGCGATTGTAATGACCGGGGTAGTTCTAATCCAAGGATATCGCGACACAGCCGCTATCCACGCAAAACTTGATAGATCATTGTTTGGCTGAGGGAGACAAGGAACGACGTCGTCGGATTAGAGCATGCCGAGCCTGAGGAGATTCGGGAAAAGAAGAGGCACTCGCACGGCAAGTAGGATCTACGTGACGCTTGGTTGCAGGTTTCACGAGGAGGACGCGTAGCCATGCCGATCAGACGAAAAGCTGTGGACGCGGGGATTTTTGATCCTGCCGAGTTGGCTTTGCTGGGCCGAGTTTTCGAACAGCTGAAATTCGCAGACCAATCCGCTGATGCGCAAGGCACACTGGGCTCTCGGATCATCGCCCTATATGGCCGGCGTGGTTGATGAAGCGGAGCTGATTACGCTTTCAAAGGTACCGCTCGGCCGCTAAGGGAGGTTCCCGGATCGAACCGGTTTTTATTCTGCAACCAATCCCATGAAGGCCACTGACAAGCAGAGCAACCCCCGCGCTACTTCTTAGTGATGTTGCCGTTGTTCAGATCGAAGGCTTCAGCGCCGCGCGTTTGGGCGTAAAAATCGTCCTGCAGTGCTCCCCATTCCCCGAGGTAACCACCGCACTTACTGCAATGAATCGGCGTGTGCTCTTCAGCACCCTCGGGAATGTCCATCTGGATCGTCCCGCACGCCTTACAATCCAGTTTGTGGTCGAGCCGCTTGTTATCCATTGGATGGGTTTACCGATTGCCGGGCGACCCGTCTACACGCCTATTGACGCATGGTCCGATGTGCTTTTCTCGCGGCGACCGGAACGAAAATAGTGCTCCTCGTTCGGTTCTGGCCTCCCCAGGGGTATTCCATGCACGACCCGTTTTTCGCAATTCCAATCATGGTTGAAACGGAAAAGGTGGGGGAGTTTCGCAACGTGAACAGCGTATCTGAGGTCGCCATTTTCATGATGGAGCGCTGGCCGGAATCGCACGGGCCAAGGTATCGGGCTGCACTTCAGGCCTGCACGGGCCCTCTGAGCACAGCCGAAGACGTTGAGAATGCTCGACGTGCCTTTCTGACGGCTGCCAAGGAAGCTGGCCTGAAGGTGAAAGCTGTTTCGGTACAGGACGATGCTCCATTGCCCCGCTCACTTGAGCAGCCCAAGTCGTCCTACATCGGCGATCAGAAACGACGCGACCGAGGGGATAGGGAGGAGCAGGAGGATTTTCTCGTCCGGTTCCTCGCGCGCGAAACGGGTATCACCGAGGCGCAGGCACGTGAACTGATCAAAGTGATTGGCACGGATCGATCATCATTGCTGCGAGAGGCCAGAATATTGAAGGCGCGGTAGCCATGCAAGGCGCGGTGCCTATTGGTCCACCAGGACGCCGCCGGTATGGCAGATCGAGTTCTAGGAGAGAGGAAGGGCCTTGCCACCCCGTAAGCGAACATACCGACTACAGATCATGCTCAGTGCCGAGGAACTCGCGGTGCTGGACGCTTGGCGGTTTGAGAAAAGAATGCCGAGCCGTTCTGACCCGGTGCGGGAGTTGATTCGCCGAGGTCTCGCCGCGCTCGGAGATGGCGCAGAGGGAGGAGCCCGTTCGGTAGACTATGGGGTTCTCGGTCCGCCAGGCGACTAAAGCCGAGCGCCGTCCGATTTCAGCAGAGATTTGTCGGCTTGGAGGATCTTGCACCGCAAGCTGGCCGGCTGAACCCGGTCCATGGATCGCCAACCATATCCCGAAACGGCTACGGCGGACGCAGTGTCCATATCAAGCGCGAGGAGATCGACGAAGAAGTTGACAGTCTTTATCGAACGCTTGTTGATGCCGTCGTGCACATCGAATCCGATATTCCAGGGATGACGTCAAATCACGCCTCTCCAAGGTGCTGGGCTACCTGAGTGCGAGTTCGTTTCGCTGTCGCAACCCAAGGATGAAGTCCAGACAGTTTTATCGATCTTGTCCACGTTTGGATAACTATGCTTGGCGATTGCACCGGACTTTGGTCTGAAGCCGGATCGGACCAAGTACCATCGCAATAAAAGCGATAGTCTTACACTTGGGAATACACGGAACGGCTTAAGGTTAAGGCAGTTGTTTCTCCAGATTCGGAGAAACCAGATGGATAAAAGTGTTGGCCAAGCGCGGTGGTTGCTCGCGCCAATTTTCGTGACAGCCGTCACCTTTCTGGTGATGGGCATGGTGCTTGGCTGACATGTCGTGGATCGGTGCTGGCGAGTCCTTAAACTTCACCGCGCGCCGGACTCGCTCGTATCGCAGGCGGTGCGCTTTGTTTAGAGTTGGCAACTTTGGGAGGCCTAAAATGGATCGGCGATCTTTCTTGACGGCAATGTTTGGCATTGCAGGGGCGGCGGCCTTTGCAAGCGCGGTTCGGCCTATCAACGCAGTGGCCGGTATTCCAGGGGCTAAAAGCGGCATTCTCGATGAACTCGACACCCAGGCGGAAGTGGAGCCGGTCAACCATAGGCGCTACTACGACCAAGATTACGACCCAGATTACTACTACCGCCGCCACCGCCGCCACCGCCGCCGGCGGGGCTGGAGACGGGTCTGCCGTAGTTATTGGCGACATGGTCGCCGGCGCGTCCGTTGCTACCGCAGACGTGGTCCCTCCGTCGTATTGCGATTTTAGTTAGGGGCTATTGCCCCACGGCCCGTTCCGGCTCAATCGTCCGGAACGGGCAAACAGTCATCGATTTCAGCGTCGGTTCATCGCCATGGTGAAAAGATTCCACAAGCGGTCTTGACGCGCGAGGAATTTGTTCCTTTTCTGTTCTCATGGCGCATGAACCGATCGACACGCTGGGCAAGGCAACCCGGCACAACATGCTTGTGAAGGCGGGGTGCACCTGTGGCAACGTCTTTTACTGCCGCTCGGCCGACCTGATGATGGTCTATGGCGGCGGCGTTGACCCGTTGCGCCTGAAGTTCGACTGCAGCCGATGCAAGCCGAACATCAAGATCACGCTTCTGGAAGTTCACCCTGAGCATCTGCCAAAGCGCCTAATGATCCATAAGCCAATGAAGGTGGGCGACAAAATCGTGTGGCACACAGAGCGGTTTCGAGGATAAGCATGGCTAGAACAAAACCTTCCAAGCAGCTATCGCGGAAAGTGCCTTCTGATTGCAGCCGAAGCGCTGCACAAGAGCATCGTCGGGCCGCCGCTGGCATACCACAGCGAGCACTACCGCGCTCTTCGCGAGGTCATGAGCCGCTGCTGAAGTCGATTGAGAAGATCATCGGGAAACGGGCTCTATTCTTCCAATGGGGCACCACCGGCCGGTTCACCCTCCGACTTGACGCGGAACATTAGCCGTCTCTAAAAGTTGAGCCTTGCGGCGGAAGGAGCCCTCCATCGCTCGCCGAAGATCGGGCCTCCGATCGGCCCGCGTAACTCCCGAAAGAGTGCGGGCTTTCAAACTCTATCAGGAGCCCGCATGACCGACAAGCCGACCGCAGTAGGCCTTTACCGATGTCCGGGAAATCCACCATCTGCATGTATCATGGAGGGTTGCAGAGGCCCAAGAAACCTATCGAGCGGCGAAGCACAAGCCCGACTTTGACGCGTTGCCCTGGGAGGCCGACTATACGGCCGCTAGCCAAGAGGGCCTGGGTTAGACCCCATATAGTCATCGAGCATTCATGTTGATGTCGGAAGGTGGAAGAAGCGTCCGGTCCCGTCACTTCGCCGGTCGGCTCCCCACGCGCGGAAGCGCTCCATTTACGACTGTCGCGACTGGAGGGTTCTTTAAAGCGAAGGGCCTCTGATGGGATCGGGGAAGACTTGGCATCGTTCCTGCAAGTCTCGAATAGCCGGCTAACCCCGTCCCTGATTTGTGTGACAAATCGGGACGGGCTCGTCGGCAGTTGGGGTTGGGGCCAACATCCGGCGAGTTCCGGTCCACAATGGGACAGTAGCTGACACGACGTCTGGCCGAGAATTATGTCCCGGCTCAGGTAAGCAAGCATGGATAGTGAAATGCCAAAGTATGTTGTCGAGAGAATGTTGGGAGAGACCGTGCAGACCAGCGAGGAGATCGACGCGCCGTCGCCTTTCAGGGCGGCGTCCGACGCCACAGGTCGGTCGATTTCGATCTGGGACGGTGAAAATGCATACGTGCGGATCTCCCAAGCCGGAGTACACCGCACGTTCGCTTTTGTCTGTCGGTATTAGGCAGGACGCAGGTGCCGGCGCCTAAGCAGGTGGGTTTGGGGTTTACCTGTCTAGGCGCCGGCCCGGCGGATTTTAACCCACCGCTGTAGGACCTAGCCGACTTTCGACGTACCTTCTTCATGCGTTTAACCCGGAGATCGAACTTGCTCCGTAAGGAGCCGCCGCGCGGAGCGCGCCTACCACACTCCTCCCATGAAATCCGACGGCTTAGTCCTTCAGTCTTAGTTGAGCTTGCGCTAATATGCCTTTAGCTTGGGCAGGGCGGGAACTATGGACATTTGGTGTTCGATGGTAGGGCATCGGGCCTGTTCGCCGCATCGTCGGAAGGGCTGTCCTAAATGCTCTCAACTGTATTGCGGGAAAAGCTGGTTTGCGAATGCGGTCGCACCGGGTATTTGAAATTACGAGAAGACGATCAGCCCCTCAGCGGCACTTGGGAATCCTACAGCTTGGATTGGGTTTCGAGGCCGGCAGCCTGACGATCACCAGTTCGGGAAATATTCCGGGCGACAAGTTGGCCTTGTCCTCAATGCAGTTAGTGGGGCAAGGTGAAGTATGCCAACCGTGCCTGAGTGACGGCGATCTGGGAACCAAAGACATGACACGCTGGGGGCCTTTTAACGTAGTCGCTCCCGGGAACGCTAGTTGCGAGCCGCGACATCGCCGGTGGGCGCGGACGACTGAAAAGATAGCCATGCTGACGGCGGATGGAAGGCAACCACTTGGTGGATGGTAGCCTGAGCCGTACGCGCAATTGCCACACGTACGTCGTCCCCATCGCCACAAGTCGGCAATTCAACAACCGGACGTCGGATTATTCGTATGCAAATCAATTTTGCGACGCTATGGATGCTTCCTCAACGTCAGCTTTGGGGATTAGCATGGCTCCGCACGGACAGCATGCCGTTGAAATTGTCGCAGGCAATACGTGGTCGGTTCGCGTCACCTTCAATGGCGTCACCAAAACCGTTGCCTTTACAGCTGAAAGCTACGCTCGCTCCTATGCTGACGGGCAGGCTTTTCGGCTTGGTGTTGAGGTGGTCAAGGTTAGGAAGAGCGCCTAATACCTTCGGCTGGAAGCCACCTGGGAAGGAGCACCCCGCTCTGGCTTCATTTTTCCCGCTTATCAAAGCTCATCTACAGAGCGCGCCAGAATGTTTCGCACATTCGAGACTTGCCACTGTCCGCCGCGGGCTGTTCGAACGCGTCGGTTGTTCAGCGCAGTTGCCACCCCTCGCAAGCTGGTGATGCCGGAGCGACGAATGGACTCGATGGTCGGAAGGATGGTCTCGGCGAAACGATCGGCCGCCTCCACCGAGATCTGTCGCCCCTTGGCGGCCGCCTGTGCGGAATTGGTTGGATTGCCGAGTTTCCTGCCGGTCATCTTGCGAGAGGCGAGGGCGGCTTTGGTGCGCTCCGAGATGAGACGTCGCTCTTTCTCGGCCAGTGCCGCATAGAGGTGCAGCATGAAAGGGTCGGCATCGGCTCCGAGTTCGGCGACGATGAATGGGACATGGGACGC
>NZ_JBFUGC010000031.1:0-7891 GCF_056403115.1 Mesorhizobium sp. P3_A2 | reverse complement strand
GTAGCCGACACGGGTCGCAATCCGTGCAATCCCTTCGTCGCTGGTTTCGAGCAGAAACGCGGCCTCCGACATCCGGCGTGCGATCAGATAGCGATACATGGACTCACCGACGAGCTTGGTGAAGCGAGCTGAAAACGCCGAGCGACCGAGCCCCACGCGCTGCCCCAGGTCGCTAAGGGTCCAGGGTTGATCCGGTCGTTCGTGGATCAACTGAAGCGCCGGTCCTATGTGCGGGTCCGCCATCGCCCCAGCCACCCGCCTTCTGCTGATACGAGAGACTTGATCCAGCTTCGCAGCACCTCGACGAAGAGCACTTCTGTCTCGAAACGTCGTGAATGGGACCGACTGCAGACGGTCGGCTTTTGGCAAGACAGCTTGGAAACCTTGTGCCCTAGCTCCCCACGTTCCTTGACATCGGGTATTTATCCGAAATTATGGAGGAAAGAAGGATCGCAGGCATGACGGGAATCGCGCTGTCGGGCGTATCAAAGCACTTTGGCGCAGTCGAAGTGATCCGCGAGGTTAGCCTGGACATTGAGCCAGGAGAGCTGGTCGTGTTTCTCGGCCCGTCCGGTTCTGGCAAGACGACGCTGCTCCGGATGATCGCCGGTCTCGAAAGCATTGACGAGGGCACGCTGACGATCGACGGGGTGCGCTCGGAGAACCTGGCGCCGGGCAGGCGCAACGTTGCGATGGTCTTCCAGAATTATGCGCTTTACCCACATATGACAGTCGCGGAGAACATGGCCTTTGGGCTGAGGAACATTCGGGTCGCGCCGGATGTTATACGCCAACGGATCGCTGAGGCTGCGCGTATCTTGGAGATCGAAGCGTTGCTCCACCGACGGCCGTCGCAGCTCTCCGGCGGGCAGCGCCAGCGCGTGGCCATCGGGCGTGCGATCGTCAAGGAGCCCAAGGCATTCCTGTTCGACGAGCCACTCTCCAATCTGGACGCGGCGCTTCGAGCTCGTACACGCGTCGAGCTTGCCGAACTGCATCAGCGTTTGAAGTCGACGATGATCTACGTCACCCACGACCAGGTGGAGGCGATGACCCTCGCCGACCGTATTGTTATCCTCAACGATTGCCGGATAGAGCAGATGGGAAGACCCGACGAGGTCTATGCACGTCCGGCATCGCGATTCGTCGCGACCTTCGTCGGGTCTCCAGCGATGAACATTCTACCTGTTACGGTTTCAGGCTCAGGCGACAGGCTCAAGGCGCGCTTGACGGATGGATCGCTCGTCGAACTTCCCGGCGCGCCGGTCAACATGGATTGGCGCGAACTGGGAGTGCGGCCGGAATCGCTGACTGTCGTCTCCGAGGGCAGCGAAACGTCCGCCACGGCCACGGTTGTCGAGCGCCTTGGCGAGCGAACGCTCGTCTATGCGCGGCTCGCTGATGGGACGCAGGTTACAGCACAGGATCGCGGGCTCTCGAGCGTCAAACCGGGCGACGCCGTTCGGCTGAAGTTCGACACCGCCGCCCTCCATCTTTTCGCCGCGGACGGATCGACCTGGCACGCGCGCTGACCGGGCCTGAATCCGCCGATCGGGGTCGTGCCCCCTGGCATTGCGCTTCGCTTGCGGGCCGAGGCTAGAGCGTTTCACCGTTTCACGGAAACGGCGAACCGCTCTATCTCTTTGTTTCTACGCAATTCCGGACGGAAAACCGCACACACTTTTCCTGGAATTGCTCTAGCCCTTGATGCCTGCGGAGAGCGTTATCGCTTCGGTTACTCGGCGCTGGAAGAAGAGGTAGGCCAGTGCCACTGGAAGGCCGGCCAGTACAGCTGCCGAAAGCTGGCGCGCGTAGTAGACGCCGAAGGCGTCATTGACCTGCGTGATGCCGACGGTGATCGTCATCATCTCGGTGCGGGTAACAGAGAGGAACGGCCACAAGAACGCGTTCCACGTCCAGATGAAGCAGACGATCGACAGCGCCGTCGTTACCCCCCAGTTCATCGGCACGTAGATTTTGAAGAGGATCCCGAATTCAGACGCATTGTCCATGACCGCGGCCTCACGGAAGTCCTTCGGGACCTGATCGAAGAATTGCTTGTACACGATGATGATGACGGGATGGATGAGCTGCGGCAACATGATTCCAGCCCAGCTGTTGAGCAGGCCAAGGTTGGCGACCAGCACGAAATGATTGATGATCAGCGCCGAAGTTGGCACCATGAAGGAGGCGAGGATCAGCCACCATAGCGCGATCCGCCCCGGGAACCGCAACTGGGAGATCGCGTAGCCGCACAGCATCGAGATGAAGATGGTGATGACCGTTACGCCGACCGCGACCGCCACCGAATTGACGTACCAGGTGCCGATCTGTGTGGTGGTAACGGCGGAAATATAGTTCTCCAGCGTCGGCGTCTCCGGCCAGAGTTCGATGTAAGGCCGGACGACTTCGTCGTCCGGTTTGAGCGATGAGATCACACCCCAATAAAGCGGGAATGCCCATAGGATGGCCCAGACGAGCGTCAGTGCCGTGATTATCCCGCCCCAAAAGTTCCAGCGCTGCGCAGCCATGGCGTTCATCGGCGCCGCCTTTCGGCGAGCCGGAGCAGCTGGAATTGCAGGACCGAGACGACGACCACAAGCACGAAGAGGGTGACGGCGACAGCCGCTGCCCTGCCTCCCTGATTCTGCTGGAAGGCCTTCTGGAAGACGTAGTAGACGAGCACCATATTGTCGTTCGGCCGGCCCCCGATCGAGAACAGATAGACCTGATCGAAAATCTTGAGCTGCAGGATGAGTTGGATGGTCAATACCAGCGAGGTGATCGGCCAAAGCAGTGGCCAGGTGATACGCCGGAACGTGGTCCATCGCGTCGAGTTGTCGAGCGCCGCGGCTTCGTAGATCTCCACTGGTATGGACCGCAGTCCGGCGAGGAAGAGGAGGATCGAGAAACCTGCGGTCCACCAGATCGTCACCCCGGCCACCGCCGGCAGGAACCAGGCGCGCGACTTAAAGACCGGTACGCGCGGGATTCCCAGCCAGTCCAGCACATGCATCGCAATCCCGAACTGGAAATTCAGCGTCCAGTCCCAGATCAAATAGACCACGGACACCGGCAGGATGTAGGGCAGGAAGAACAGCGCCAGCACGGTCGCCTGGAACCGGCCCTTGAGGCGTGACACGCCAAGCGCGATCAACAGGGCGATGAGCGTTCCCGGGACGACCGTCATCAGCACGAAGTAAGCGGTGTTCCAGACCGCGCGCCGGAACATCGGGTCGTTGTCGAGCCGCAGGTAGTTGTCGAGACCAACCCACCGACCCTCGCCGATCAGCGGCGCATCGGTGAAGGAGATGCGAAACATCTGAACCGTCGGATAGACGAACGCCAGCAAGTAGATCGCAAGGAAGGGAGCGACCAGCACCAGCGCGACAAGACGTTCAGTTCGGGAGTTGCGAAGCATGGCTCTTCCTCAAATATGGCTGGGACCGTCCTGGGCGGGGCGGTCCCAGCCTTTGAGCCCTACATGCTGTTCAGCTCTTCCTTGATGGATTTCACCGCCTCGCCCGGGTCCATCTCTCCATTGAGGGTCGGCACGAAATAATTGGACATGATGTCGAAGATCGGCCCGGCGACACCAGCCTTGGGCGACTTCGGATCGAAGATCATGTTGGCCGTCAGCGTCGAATAGGTCGCATTGGGCTCCATTGCCTTGTATTCCGCCGTCTCGGTGACTGGCTTGTAGGCCGGGATGTGGCCTGCCGTGGCCCAGAAAAGCGAGTGCTTGTCCATCCATGAGATCACCTCGAGAACGGTGGCACGCTTTTCAGGGGTGATCTCCTTGCCCTTGTTCTTCGGGATCGCGAACGAGTGGCTGTCCGCATAGGTGCATGGCTTGTCGAAGATCACCGGGATCTCGACGGCGCCCCAGTCGAACAGCTTGCCTTGCTTGGCGAGGTCGGTCATCGTGGGAACTTCCCAGACGCCGTTGATCATCATTGCGGCCTTGCCCGAGGTGAATAGGGCGACGGTTGCGGGATAGTCCGTATAGGTCGATTGCAGCCCAGCTTTGGTCCACCCTTGCAGAACCGCCAACGCTTTCGCCAGCTTTTCAGCGTTGTCGCCGGCGAGGAACTCGTTGCCCGTCAGAAGCTCGCCACCTTGCTGGCACACCAGCGAGTAAATGGTACGGTACATGAAGTTGCCGTCGGCGGTGACGCTGCCCAGCGGGAACTCGACGCCGGCGTCCTTCAACTTCTGCAGTGTCGCGGTGAATTCCTCCTTGTTGCCCATGCCCACGGGACGACCGTCGTCGCCGAGCACGCCTGCCTTCTTCAGGAGGACGCGATTGTAGTACAGGACGATGGGATGGGTATCGAGCGGCACTGCGTACTGCTTGCCGTCGACCGTCACGGCGCCCATCGTCGTCTGGGCAAAGTCCGAGGCCGAGAGGCCCATCTTGCTCATGTCGTCGGCGGTGATTTCTTCGAGAATATCCTGGCTCACCGCCAAGGGGATGCGGCTGGCATGATAGGTCATGACGTCTGGCGCCTCTCCGACCGCGGCCGAGGTCTGCACCTTCGCGTAGAAGGGCGTGCCCCACTCCAGCGTCGTGGCGTCGATCTTGATCTTGCCAGCGTGGGCGGTGTTGAAGTCGGTGATCATCTGCTTCATGCGCACACCGTCACCGCCGCCGAGGAAATCCCACCATATGACGGTTTCTTCGGCCTGGGCCGCGACGGCCCAAAATCCTCCGGCCGCAACCACCGCTATGGCCATTATCCTGCGAAAGTTCATCTCAGCTTCCTCCCGAGTACGGCGGTTAGATCCGCCTTGAACGTTTCAATGCTACACCAAACCAAACCCCCTGCAACGGATTTTACGGTATATATCTGATAGTCGGATATTGACTCAGAGTGTCACACGCACCATCGAGTAAGAGTGCGGCGGCAAGTTCAACGTCATTCCCTTGCTGCTGAGCGCTGCCCCGTTGCCTTTGACCGGTGATACGTTGTCCGGCGCGTCCTTGGTGTTGCAGGCCTCGAGATCGTCATGACGGATGATTGTATGCTCGATGGACTTGGCGGCGAACCGCTCGAGGGCGACGTCGGCCTCTATCGTCTCGGATCCATGCCGGTTGATTGCGAAGAAGGTCAGCGTTCCGGCGTTCGAATCATGCACGCCTGCAATGTCGAGCCATGGCACCTTGTCGGCTGCGGCCGCGTCATAGGCAGGCACCTCGACCGCAAGCTGCAGCGCGGTGCCGCGGCCATGCTTAGAGGCCAGCATGAAAGGCCAGTAGATCGTCTGCCGCCAGGCGGCGCCGCCGGGATCGGTCATGATCGGCGCGATAACGTTCACCAGCTGCGCAATGCAGGCGATGCGAACAATATCCGATCGTCGGATGAAGGTGTTGATGATGCAGCCGACCTGCAGCACGTCCTCGAAATTGTAGATGTCTTCCAAAAGCCTCGGCGCTTCCGGCCAGTCCCAGGCGCGCATACGCTCGGCGTCCAGCTTGCGCTGATGGTACCAGACGTTCCACTCGTCGAAGGAGATTTTCACGTCCCGCTTCGAGCGGGTCTTGGCCTTCACGTAGTCGATGATGCCCGCGACCGTGCCAATGTAGCGGTCGAGCTTGGCTGGAAGAGCCAAATATTCGGCCGTATTCTTCTCGTAATTCTCGAAATACATGTGGAGAGAGATGTAATCGACCTGCTCGTAGGTCGCCTCCAACACTGTTGCTTCCCACTGCGGATAGGTCGGCATATTGGAATGCGACGAGCCGCAGACGACCAGTTCCACTGTCGGGTCGAGGCCGCGCAGCGCCTTGGCGGTCTCGTTGGCGAGATGGCCGTATTCGCTCGCCGACTTGTGGCCGACCTGCCAGGGACCATCCATTTCATTGCCGAGACACCAGAGGCGGCAGTTCCAGGGCTGCGTGCGTCCGTTCTTGGCCCTCAGGTCGGACCAGTAGCTGCCGCCCGGGTGGTTGACATATTCAACGAAGGCCCGCGCCTCGTCGAGGCCGCGGGAACCGAGATTGACAGCTAGCATCATCTCGGTGCCGGCTTTTTCGGCCCAGTCGGCGAATTCGTGGATTCCAACCAGGTTCGGCTCCGTGGTGCGCCACGCAAGATCGAGGCGCCGCGGGCGGTTCTCCTTTGGGCCTATGCCGTCTTCCCAATTGTAGGCGGACACGAAGTTGCCACCCGGGTAACGGCAGATCGGAGTGTCGAGCGCACGCACCAACTCGATCACGTCCTTGCGCATCCCCTCTGCGTCCGCGTGCGGATGTCCGGGCTCATAGATGCCCGTATAGACCGCCCGGCCAAGATGCTCGAGAAACGAACCGTAAAGACGTTTGTCGATATCCGCGACGGCGTAGGCCGCGTTCGCCGTGACTCTGGCTTTCATGATCCCTCCCACTGCGGACTATCAATCCGACTTTCCGGTTTGTATCCGGGTCGTGGGTCAGTTAAGGGCGGAGTTCCTCCGCCCGTCAAGGGTCCAGCATGCTCTCAAGCCTTGAGCAGGCGCAGAACGATGTCGTTGCTGTAATTGCCGAAGCCACTACCGAAGATGTTTATGCCGCCGGGGTGACGCGCATCTTCCTTCACGCCGATTCGTATCCGGATCGAACGGTGCCGCTCGAGTTCCAGATCAGCCAGCGAGCATTTGGAAACCTTGTCATCGCCGCGATAGGTGCCGTTATTCGTGACGCGCCAGTGTACGAGGTCGCCATACTGCGATCCGGCTAGCTTCCACCAGCCGGGCGTATGCTTGCCGCGCTTGTCGCCATAGTCGGCCGGCGCCGTCCAGGTATCTATCTCGTGTCCGTTAATCGCGACCGTGATGTCCGATGGCCAATCCTTCGAGGTGCCCGGCACCTCGGACGAAAGCTCCATCGCCAGCTCCAACCCGCCGACTTTGGCATTGGCAAGCGTCGCATTGTTGGGAAACTGGTATTCGACGAAGCCGCGCGTGAACCACAGCAGCCCAGCCCGCATACGGTCAGGATCGAGGAAGGTGTTGGGCACATCGAGAAGTCCGATGACGCCGTCCTTTGAACACAGGCCGCAGGGGGCGGAAACTTCGCATCGTGTGTAGAGTCCAAGTGGCATCGCCACTTCTATGACGCCGAGATCCTGCGCCGGGGTGCGATCCTTAAAGACGACAACCAACTCGGAGAAGGTCGAATAGCAGACCTTCTGGCTTCCCTTGCGCGCCTTCTGTGATTTCGTCTCGATCAAACCGACATCGACAAGAACCTGGATGTTTGCGGAAATTGTCGATTGCGGAAGACCCAATTCTTCAGCCACCTGATTGACGTTTTTCGGCCCCTTGCGGTGCAGCAGATCGAGAATCCGGACCCGGACCTCGCTCGCAAGGCTCTTCAACAAGTCGAGCCGCTCAAGCGGATCGACAACCATGATTTCATTCGACATATGGCCCGCACTCGTCACACGGGTTATGTATCAGCAGATCAGATACAGATAAAGCCGGTGACAGTTCTGAATTGAACCGCGTAGAAACACCCGATCGAAATTTTTCATCGACAGCCGGTCTGATCCTCGACATCTCCACCAACCGCGGAAGATCACGAACGGGACTGGCCGCGGCGAGGGCCGACGAAAACTCCACCCCGCCGTCCGCGAAATTGCCGAGATCGGCGGCCGCGGCCTCGAGGTCAGTCGGCGACTTCTGCTTCCAGCACGGCCCCTTGCCTTCGGCCACCGTCAGACCGGCGAGCTGCTCGATAGCGGCCGGGCGACAGGCCGTGATGTCGATGGAACAGCTTCGAAAACGCGGCCGCGGTCTCGTAGCCGACACGGGTCGCAATCCGTGCAATCCCTTCGTCGCTGGTTTCGAGCAGAAACGCGGCCTCCGACATCCGGCGTGCGATCAGATAGCGATACATGGACTCACCGAC
>NZ_JBFUGC010000030.1:0-8862 GCF_056403115.1 Mesorhizobium sp. P3_A2 | reverse complement strand
GTCATGGCGACAGGCATCAAGCGCCAGCACGAGCCGCCGAGGATCGTCGGCGATCTTCTCTCGGCCGAGATCGCCGAGAAGCAGGCCCGCTCCATCAAATACCAGCTCACCGTCGCCAAGCTGCCGATCGCCAAGGACATCGAGGAGTTCGACTTCGACGGCACGCCGGTCAACGAGCCACTCATCCGTGATCTCGCCAACGGAACCTTCGTCGCCGACCAGCGCAACGCCGTGCTCATCGGCGGCACCCGAACCGGCAAGTCGCATCTGGCAATCGCCATTGCCCGGGCCTTGATCCGCAACGGCTCACGTGGCCGCTTCAGGGCGCGGGAAGCGTCCTCATCTGTTCGGCCAATGTGCCGTGCAAAGGAAGGGAAACAGACCCTCATGAGCCGTCGCTAGAATTAACTTGCGAGGTACGGGCGCCGGATTTATTTTGCCAGACGTCATCTGCCGCTTAAGGGCATGGGGATGATTGAAAGAGGACAGCGCTTTCGCCTTTCCTGTCAAAGCGGGATGCTGCGATGTCAGACGCCAAGGTGTCGGCACTAGATGCTGAAATCCTCAGAAACGCATTTCAAAAAGCGGCCCATGAAGAGGGCATTCCCGAAGATCGATGGCGTGCCTATGCCTCGCAAATGATCCGTGACTATACCGGTGTTAAGGTGGTGGATGCCGAATTGCTGGAATGGATTATGCGGAATAGCAAGGCCACGACAAGGCGCATACTCACCCCATGAAACCGCCAGAGCCAGCCGACATCGCCAATGACAACGGCAAGCCAGAAGATACCTAGCAGTCGCCACCACGGCGCTACACAAGCCGTGGAAGGGCTGGACGCGCCGGCCAAGGTGATAGAGGCCGCCTTGGCTGTTGTGCGTCCTGTAGGCGCTACTCTGCCATAGATGAGTGGCCGACAGGGTTGGGTTGGGGCTAATGCCGGCCACTACGGGTGAGTTCGGTCCCCGCGCCGAGGACCCTATGGGCATATTAGCATTCGCGCAATTAGGCCGGATGGACTAAGCCGCCGTAGGGGGCTTCACCGGCCCTGTCGTTCGGCTGGATGAACAGCGCCCGCTTGCCGGTGATGGTCTCGATCGACTTCAACAGCGGTCCGTGGACCTCACGAAGCGAGTGCTCGGTGGGGAAGACGACCTACGAAGCATTGAACGCGCGCTGGCGGACCTCCCATGGGGGCTACGATTTGATAGTGGCGGACGGCGATTTCATCATCACGCGCAATTGCATCTGGTCGATAGTGGCGACGATGGCAGCCGCCAGCGCTTCCGCCTCGTGGATGAGTTCTGGACCGTAAAGCCCGTTCACCATCTCCTCGCTGGGCAGCACGCCAGGCGGACAGTGTTCCTCGATTGTGCGCCGGATTAGCGTCAACGCTGCACGGCAATCGGCGGCTTCGATCTTCATAAACCTTCAAACATGCACTCGTCTAAAATGTTCCGGAACTATTTTAGCGCAAGCTAATTGAATCGCGTTTTGCGAGTCAGTTCAAGCGTTTGAAGTTTATCGCGCCTCAGTTGCCTACGTTGCACGCCAAGCCGCCCGAAGGGGACGACTGATCGCATGAGGTCAATTTTGACGGCTATCGCTGGCAATTGATCATCGACGAGGACCGCACGCGCATTTACACCCGGCGCGGTCTCGACTTGGACGTCCAAGTACCGCCGGTCGGCGAGGTCACGTTTATCTCGGTCATTTAGTCGCCGATTAAGTCGCTGAAGCCGCGCCGCCGCGAATTTCGAGGAGCGACTTGTGCGCCGCTCCTCACCATGGGTTACACCAGAGCGCGGAGATTCAGGAGCGGCCGGCTGAAGAGAAGATCCCGAGGCTCGATGACGCGAGTATGCCTCGCAAATGATCCGCAACACCAAAATGCTGGATTGGATTACACGCAAGTAGCCAGCGCCTAGATGCCGCCTTTCTCGTGGATCGTACGGCCGACGTTCTGACCCCGGGGAAGCGCATCAGCGGAACCTATCTCCAGATGAGCACCCCGCGGCACGGACTTTTTTTACAAGTGGATTTCAGCCAACGTCCCCGAGACCGTCGGCGCGGACATCATATCCGTTGCCGCCGACGCCAAAGCGATCGGCATCAGCAGCGTTGAGATCGAGAAAGAAACCGGGAGCGCATTTGATCCTCCGTAGGGAACCTCTCACAGGTCGACTTTTGCATTGTCGCCGACATTCGGCTTTGCGCCGGTGACGGCAGCCAGGACCATTTTCACAGTCGCGACGACCAGTCCCGGGCTATCCCATAATTCGCCTTCATCGGGCTTGACGGTTATCAGGCGGATCTCGGGATCATCGGCATTGTCCCACCATGCTGCGTCGGTCTTCTCCCACAGCTCGGCAATTTTTCCCCGGTCATTGGTCACTGCAGCCGGACCAGAGATAGTGACGTATTTGTAGTGGCTGCTGTCACTCCAGGCCAATGTCACCTTTGGATAGTTCGACAACTGGTCATTCTTGGCGCTGTCATCATTGACGAGGAAATAGATAGCGTTCTCGTCGCGATGTACGCGCGCTGAGAGAGGCCGAGCTCGATTGTACTCCCCATCCCACGTCACAAACATGCAGACGTCGATTTCCTTGGCGAGTTCCCAAATGCGGTCTGTCGCCTCGGCAGGTGTGAGGTCAGTCTCTTGCTCTCGACGCTTGGCCATCAGGTGTCCTCCAGCGGTTAAATGTTCGGATACAACTCGTTCCGCCCTGTGACGTTCCAACGCGGGTCACCTTCGCTTTGGCCCCTGTCCTGTCAGCAGACATGTGCGTGCTTTGCGGAACATCTCCGCGAGACAGCTGGACATCCAACCAGATTACCTCTGAGGGGTTCTTGCTATGAATTTGAGCAAGGCCGGCTGCGACCGCCGACCGTTTCATGGAAGTATCGGTTTCGCGGACCGCAGAAGACAATATCAGGGCCGGCAAGAGCGGCTTGCTGCTGGTTTCGGACAACTTTGACGCGTTCGCCGTGCGCATGCTGGCTGCGAGAACTGGCAGAGCGCACTCTCGACCTCATGTATGGCACGATGACCACACCGGCCGTTTGTTGCTGCAGGAGGTTTTTCAGGGAGGCCACTACGAAGTTGGTTCATGGAAGGCAGTACTCAGCAGCGCTGCATAACGATCTCGCCAAAGCTCGTGGATATCGCGGTCTTCTAGTGGTTTGAGCCGTTGCAGCCGCTCGCCCATCTCGCGAGCGGTGGCGAGTCGACCGTTCCATAATCACTCTATGTGGGAGACTGTCCTAACCGCGCCTTTTTCCCGTGTGCTGGAACTCGCCGTTCTGGACGGGGAGAAATCTGGCGAAGGGACGAGACAGAAGAGCGTGTGACGGCGCTCGTGCCCGGAGTGTCTGTCGACATACCAGTGGGCACCGCCTTTCAATACAGAAACGTTGGTGACACCCACCTTCAAGTTCATCTGCATCTCAATGCCTCCTTGGCCGGGGGACCACGAAGCGTCGCATCTGATTGGTGCGTGGGAGCCTTCCATATAGAGCGTTGGCATCCGACTTACGTCCTATTCCTAGACACATAGTTCCGAAAAAGCGAGACGGCAGGAACGCTTGGCTAACAGCTGAATTGTGTTGGCGACTGTCGATAAAAGTCCCTTCATCGACGGTCTTTAGTTCCGCCGCCTTCTATCATCACGAGGGCGGCGGAACATTTTTGCAGATCGGCGCCTCAGGACGGGTGAAGATGATGAATCATGTTAAAGTTTCGCCAGCCCTCGATACCCGCGTGGCTTCTCTCAGGGCCAGGATGCGCGATGCGCGTTTAACAGCGGCTGACATGAAGGCCTTTCAGAAGGTCGCAACCATCATGAGCGGCGACAGCGGTGCCATTGACGGTGATGACCTAATTGCGGCTTCGTTCGTCCTCGACCAGCCCGACGCGCTAGAATCTGTATTCCATACAAATGATATTGACGGCAGGGTTAGCTTCTTGTCGACGTACGACCTTGGGGGATTGAGGACTATGCTATGAATAGCGAAGCGCATTTTCATACTGCCGATCTTGCGGAACTGACTGTAAAGATCGTCGCTGCATTCGTGGGCAACAATCCGGTGCCCGTCGCCAACCTGCCGGGATTGATTGCCTCTGTGCATGCGTCACTTTCGCGCCTTGTGGCCGATACGCCTGCGACAGGACGTCAGTCACCGGCAGTCGATCCCAAAAGGTCAGTCACTCCTAATACGATCACGTGCCTGGAAGATGGCAAGAAATTTAAATCTATGGCGCGGCACCTGAGCAGCGCCCATGGGATGACGCCCCAACAGTATCGTGAGAAATGGGGATTGCCACCAACTTACCCGATGGTCTCCAAGAAGCACTCCGAGAGGAGGTCTGCGGCAGCCAAGGCTTCTGGATCCGGCACGGGTTCGCAGCCGCAGCCGGAGATTAAGTCGGAGGCTCCATAGATCTTGACGTGAGCGGGATTCGCACCACCAAGAATATTGACGGCTTCGGTGAAAAGGCGGACATTTTCCCTGCCCAGTCCAATATCAGGTTAGGACCAATTTCTTAGCGTTCTATGCGACATTGTTCGTCGTGGGGAGGGACCATGATGTCCGACCAAGAACTATTCGCGAAAGGCCTTGCCACATACCAAAAGGTTGTCGTGGCTAACTACATGGCCATGGGGAGGTCTATGACCCTTCGGCATGCGCTGCTCGATGAGCTCACCGACGGCTTCGTCTTTGCCGATCTTGCCTGCGGCACAGCTCCTGGTTCAGCATCGGCGCTGGCCGGCACCCCCATCGCACGCTACATCGGCGTGGACATTTCTCAGGAGTCTCTCGACGTCGCGAAGCAAGCGCTTGCACCTCTCACCTGTCCGGTTGAGCTGCGGTGCGAGGATTTCGTTGCGGCCATCGATTCCTGGAAAGGGCCGCTCGACGTCGTGTGGATTGGTCAGTCTCTGCACCATCTCCTTGCGCACGACAAGGTCACCCTTATGCGCAAAATCCGCGACCTTTTACCCCCAGGCGGTCTTTTTATGATCTGGGAGCCGACGCGTCTGGAGGGGGGAAGATCGCGAAGGATGGCTTGAGCGTTTTCATCAGGTGCGACCGGAGTGGTCTGGGGTCACTGACGAGGAGTTCGCCGCCTTTGAGAGCCACTGCCGTGCATCTGATTATGCCGAGACGGCCGCTACATGGATTCGCATGGGCCACGAAGCCGGTTTCCGAACTGCAGACGAGTTGATGGTTGTGCCCAACAAACTGGCACGCGTGTATCGGTTCCGTAAATGCGGAACGATCTGATCTCGACCGCCTCTCTATAGCACCAGCGGCGGTTCCAACGGTCAAGTCGATTCACCAGAGCGGACATACGAATATGTCGGCAAGGCCTGGGCAAAAGAGCCAGAAAGATTCACCCTCAATCCGCTCCAGCAAATGCCGGGACTAAACATCTATACGGGATGAAGTTTACCGCTTTCCGCCGGCCATCTTCGTGGAGGGAGTTAGTCGCCGCAGGCCAAGCATCGCCGCGGCACCGATCAACGGTCCAGGCGCTAGAAACAAGAATGCCCAACGCCAGCCACCAAGCAACGCCGCCACGCGCGGGGTCAATCCGATGACCAGCACCGTGAGCGCAAAGCCGAGCCCGAGTTGGACGGAGAGCGCCGTACCGACAAAGCGCCTGTCGCCAAGCTCCGTCACCGCCGCGGAGAACTGCGCGGAATCACCGATGACCGAGATGCCCCAGACGACCGCGATCAAGACGAACAGCCACAGCGGACCGTTGAAGGCCAAGCCGATAGCCAGCGCGCAGAGACCTGACACAATCATCATTCCTGCCGTGGTCAGGGTCCGACCAAAGTGATCAGACAACACGCCGCCAAGCAGGCAGCCGGCGACACCCGCAGCGATCGCGCAGAACGTCAGCAGTGACGCAAAAGCCGGCGACGGTGGACCCTGCTCTTCGAGCGCGGCCCTGGCATAGGTGAGCAGCCATGTCCACATGGCATAGAGTTCCCACATGTGGCCGAGATAGCCGATATTGACCAGGAGCAAGGGCCTGTCCCTGAAGATTGCGCCGATCTGGCGCGGATCGAACATCGCCTTGCCGAATGCATGCGGTCCCTCGCTGGCGAAGAACCAGAAAATCGCAGATCCGATGAGCGTCGCGGCGCTTGCGGCAAGCACCACTGATCGCCAGTCGAACGAACCGGTGAGTGCCCGAAACAGATGTGGCAGCGCCGAGCCCAGTGTCAGCGCACCGATCGTGGCGCCGAGTGCGAGGCCCCTTTGTCGTATGAACCAGGTCGAGACCAGCTTCAGCGCCGGCGGATAGACACCGGCCAACGCAACGCCAGTGACGATCCGGGCAGCGACAATGCCTACAGGGCCGGGCTGCAGAAGCAGACAAGCATTGGCGGCAGCGGCAAGCAGTGAAGAAACCGCCATCAGCCGGTTCAGTCTGACGACATCAGGCAGATTGACGAGGCTCGAGATGAGCGCACCTGCAACGAAACCGATCTGCACGCCATTGGTCAGCCAGGCTTCGATGGCGCCCGAGAGGTGCCACGCCGCCTTCAGCTCGGGCGTAATCGCGGCCGCTGAAAACCAGGTGGTCAGCGACAGGACCACTGCGAGGCAAAGTAGGCCTAGAACCCTCCAGCGATGCGTATCCTCGACGATGATGGCCTTGGGCACGCTATCTGGACCCAGCTGGCACACCATGACAACCACTCAGCCGCGTGCCAGCGGCACGGTGAACACCGTCGCGGTGCCCGTCAGGCAGACTTCGCCAGCCTCATTGCGTACCGAGGTCTCGATCTTGCAGATCGGCTTGTCGGCACGCACCTCCTTGATCTCGACGCGGCCGGTGATCATCTCGTCGACGCCAACCGCCTTGACGAATTTCCAGGCGACTTCGAGGAAGACGGTGCCAGGGCCAGGAAGGTCCTCGGCCACAACTGCATTGAGGATGCCGGAGGTGACGCCGCCCTGGACGATCAGCTTGCCGAAGACAGATGCCTCGGCGAGCGCCTTGTCGTAGTGCAGCGGGTTGCGGTCGCCGGACATTTCGGTGAAGAGTTGGATGTCTTCCAGGCGTGTGCGTCGCGAGCGTTCGGCAAAAGCGCCCACTTGTGGCCGACCCTTGACGACGCCAATCCATCCGTCCTTCGTCTCTGCACTCATCGATGTACTCCATCCGGTTGATTTTTGTGGATCAGCCCGGCTGCGTCAGCGCCCAGGCGTGGTTCACCTAAGCGCTGGCAGAATGAAGGGCTTCGGCGCGCTGCTGCCACCAAGGCCGTGGGAAACGGCGGGCTTGCATCTCCCGTTCTGCGATCCCCTCGAATTCGGTTTTCATAACGCTGCTGAACTGCCGATGCCTGGTCTCGATGTCGCCGAGCGTCCAGTCGAACGAGGCTATTTCGTCGGTGGCCTCGAGGATCTGCTCGGCGATAAAGTCCCGTTCGCGTTGATAGGATGCGAAGGCTTGAGCTGACCCATCGCGGACCGCACGCGCCAGGCTTTCGCTGTCGCGCAACGCATCCGAAATGCCATGCGAGGTGATTGGGTCTCGGAAGAACCCGGCATCACCGACAAGCACCCAGCCCGGACCATACGCCTGGCGTACGAAGCCCGGCACTCCGCGGAACACACGTATACGAGCGTCGCTTAAACTATCGCCACGGGCCTTCTCGGCCTGCGCGGCCAGCGTAGGAGAAAGTGAGCGCAGGACAGCAATGCGGGCGTCTTCGTGGTTGCGCCGAAAGCGCTCATCGAAATGCTCTGTCGGCACCGAGGCCACAATGCAGGCAAGCCCGTTATTTGTTGGGATGAACGAGCCGCTCACACCCTCCCGAAAATACCAATGGTAGCTGCTCTCCGGCTCTGCCGGCACGTAGGCATAGAGATGGGCGGCCGAGACTCGGCCGCGCCGCAGCGTCTGCGCGCCAGAGCGCTTCGCTACTAGCGAGCCAATTCCATCCGCCCCAACTATTATATCGGCTGTGACGGTAAGATTGGTTCCGTCAGAAGTAATCATCTTGACGCCGCGCATCCTGGCGTCGGCGTCGCTGACAAGATCCGCAACTACCGTATCGTGCAATACTTCGGCGCCCGCCTCACGCGCTGCATCGACCAGCGTCCTATCCAGCAGCGTGCGTCTCGGAGCTATCAGGCCAGGCAGTTGTTGGCTCGCGCGCAGAGGTATGGTGATTTCATGATCGCCATAGTGGAAGGTAGTCGCGGTTACCAAAGGCGTGCCGGCGTCCAGCAGTCTTTGCAGCAGACCCCACCGCGACAGCTGGAGAACCGCGGGCCGCATCAACGCGTGCGTCGAAAGCGTATCTGATCCATAAGCTTTGCGGTCGAGCGCAAGGACTCGGAGGCCGGCTCTTGCAAGCAGCATGGCGGTCGAGGCACCTGCACAGCGGGCGCCGACTACAATGGCGTCGTAATGGGAATAGGCTGGTTTGATGTGCATCTTGATGTCCTTGGGGAGTCGGATACTTGGACGGCGATCAAAGGTGCGTCCGCGCCGATGCCGTTAAATTGGAATCGCGCTTGCGCTGGAACTCGAAGCGCAACTTTGGTTGGCTCGTTGACCTGTCGAGATAGTCGGTCAGATGCGCTGTGAGTTCGCGCGCGTCATCCTCGGCGCCGTGGATGAAGCTCGATTTCCGGCGACGCAGATATGGCAGACCCACCACATAGACCCCGGGAACGTCAGCAACGCCTCGATCGTGCTTCAGGTCGCCCTTGCGATCGAAGATCGGCAAATCCAGCCATGAAAAATCCGGCCGAAAACCGGTGGCCCATAGCACCGTGCGAACGTCTTCGCCGAGTTTGAGTTTCAGTTGCGGCGCCGCGTCGATT
>NZ_JBFUGC010000029.1:0-10661 GCF_056403115.1 Mesorhizobium sp. P3_A2 | reverse complement strand
AAGCGCGCACCTTCTGACCCCCGCATCACCGCCGGCATCATTGCGCTTGCGGCAATCGCGCTGCTGATCGGCGGCGCCTTCGCGGGCCTCATCCTCGAAGGCGCGCACGACCTCCGCGGTGCTGCGTCCGCCTTCGATCTCTATCTCCTGCGCGTCACCCGCTTCACCCTGTGGCAGGCGGCACTCTCGACGCTGCTTTCCGTCGTACCGGCGCTG
Source organism: Mesorhizobium sp. P3_A2 (assembly GCF_056403115.1). Lineage (NCBI taxonomy): Bacteria > Pseudomonadati > Pseudomonadota > Alphaproteobacteria > Hyphomicrobiales > Phyllobacteriaceae > Mesorhizobium > Mesorhizobium sp. P3_A2. Next base: position 10,445 of record NZ_JBFUGC010000029.1, on the reverse strand, counting down.
TTCGTCGCCCGCGCCCTGTCGCGGCATCCGCGCTTCTTTGGCCGCGGCTTCATTCTGCAACTGTTCACCGTGCCACTGGCCCTGCCGGCCATCGTGGCGGCGCTGGGCATCCTGGCGCTCTATGGTCGGGCCGGCTACGTCGCCGGGGTCGCCGGCCAAAGCTGGCCCGATATATACGGCCTGTCAGGCATCCTTATCGCCCATGTCTTCTTCAACCTGCCACTGGCGACGCGGTTGTTCCTCGAAGCACTGGGCACGGTGCCTGTCGATCAATGGCGGCTGGCAAGCCAACTCGACATGGGGGCGAGAGCGGCCTTCCGGTTGATCGAATGGCCGGTGCTGCGGGCAGCACTGCCGGGCGTCGCCGGCCTTGTCTTCATGCTTTGCATCACCTCCTTCACCATCGTCCTCATCCTCGGCGGCGGGCCGGCGGCGACGACGCTGGAGGTCGCCATCTACCAGGCGCTGCGCTTCGACTTCGATCCCGCGCGGGCAGTCACACTAACAGTGCTCCAGATTGCGCTGACCTTTGCCGTCGTGCTGGCGCTGGCGCGGCTTGGCGCCAATGTGACCGGGGATGCCAACCTGCCCGTGGCGCCGCGCCGCTATCTCTCGGCCGGCAAAGCCGAGACGGCGCTCAACGCTGCCCTGATCGTGCTCGCCTTGCTGTTCGTCGCCGGGCCGATGGCGGCAACCGTCGCATCCGGCCTTGGCGCCGATCTCGGCCGGCTGGCGGGCGAGAGCGCGGTGCGCCAGGCGACGCTGACCAGTGCAGGTCTCGGCCTGCTGGCGGCGCTGCTTTCGGTGTCGCTATCGCTGTCGCTGATCATGGCGCGCCGGGCGCTGTCCCTACGCCGCCGCGGCGGTGCCCGCTCGCTGCTCGAACATGCCACCGACACCGGCGCCGGCTTTGTCCTCGTCGTGCCGCCCATCGTCATCGGCGCCGGCTGGTTTCTCTTGCTGCGCACGACCAGCGATGTCTTTGGCATCGCGCCGGTCATGGTCGTCACCGTCAACGCGGTGATGGCGATGCCCTTCGCCATCCGCGCGCTGCGTCCGGCCTATGATGCGGCAAGCGAGCGCCACGAAAAGCTGTGCGCACAGCTCGGCATTTCGGGCTGGAACCGGCTGCGGCTGGTCGACTGGCCGTCGCTGCGGCGGCCGCTGGCCACCGGCTTTGCCTTCGCCATGGCGCTGTCGCTCGGCGATCTTGGTGTCATCGCGCTGTTCGGCAGCAATTCGGTGCAGACCTTGCCCTATCTCCTCTTGGCGCGCATGGGCAGCTACCGCACAGCCGACGCTGCCGGGCTGGCTTTGCTACTCGGGGCGGTTTGCCTCGCACTGGTGGTCGCCGCGGACTGGCTGGGACGGGGAGAAAGATCGTGACTTCCGCCGTGGAAAAAGGCGCGGCGGTGCGGCTGGACAAGGTCGCGTTCAGCTATGGCGAGACGCCGTTCCTGTTCGATGTCGAATTCGCTGCCTCGAAAATCACCGCCATCATGGGGGCGAGCGGTTCGGGAAAGTCGACCCTGCTCAACCTGGTGGCCGGCTTCGAGGCGCCGCAATCCGGCCGCGTTCTGATCGGCGGCGCCGATGTCAGCGCCGTGCCGCCTTCGGCGCGGCCGGTGTCGATGGTGTTCCAGGAAAACAATCTGTTTGCCCATCTCTCGGTCGAGAAGAATGTCGGCCTCGGCCGCTCGCCATCGCTTAGCCTGACGCAAACCGACCGCGCCGCAATCGCCGAGGCCCTGAGCCGAGTCGGCCTTGCCGGCAAGGAAAAGCGCCTGCCGCGCGAGCTCTCTGGCGGCGAAAGGCAGCGTGTGGCGCTCGCCCGCGTGCTGGTGCGCGACCGGCCGGTGCTGTTGCTCGACGAGCCGTTCGCCTCGCTTGGGCCCGCACTGCGCGACGACATGCTCGACCTCGTGGTCGGCGTCCATGCCGAGCGGGCGATGACGGTGTTGTTCGTCACGCATCAGCCGGAAGACGCGCGACGCATCGGCGAGGACATGGTTTTTCTGGACAATGGCAGGGTTGCCGCGACGGGAGCTGCCGCCGATTTTTTCGACGGCACTGGTCCTGAAGCGTTTCGGCGCTATATCGGCGCAAGTTCGGGCGGATCACGCGATATTGCCCGGAAGCGGACATAATTTACGACCAAACCGGCTACAGGTGATGTGGCGCTTGCTTGCCATGGTCCAGCTGATGTGGCTAGGTCCGCCCAGTACTGGTCCGGCACGAGCCGTGATTTGCCCCCTACAGCGCCGCATCCATCCGGATGCGTAAAACGCTGTAGGTTTTTTGATTTGTGCAGGATCGCCACCGAAAATTCGATTTTCGCTGGCGCGGACCCCTGGGTCCAGGTCATGCGCCGAGAGCTGAAGGGACGCCGTGCTGTCGACCGGCACTGACACTTTGAGACGCAGGCCGCTGGCGCGCTTCCTTGCGCTGGCCGGCCTTGCCGTGGCACTGGCCAGTTGCCAGATGTTCACGCCTCCGGAAGTGCAGGAATCCGGCTTCCAGCCTTCCGACAAGCCGATCACGGTCGACAATGTCGCCGCCAACAGCAAGCTCGCCGAACTGGCGAAGGCGCAGCATCCGCGCATCCTTGCCACCTATGGCGGCGAATATTCCGATCCCAAGCTCGAGCGGATGGTGGCCAAGGTCGTCGGCAGCCTGACCGTGGTGTCGGCCAATCCGACCCAGACCTATCGCATCACCATCCTCAATTCGCCCAACGTCAACGCCTTCGCGCTGCCGGGCGGCTATCTCTATGTCACCCGCGGCCTCTTGGCGTTGGCCAATGATTCGGCCGAACTCGCCGCCGTCATCGCGCATGAGATGGGCCACGTCACCGCCAACCATGGCCTGCAGCGCCAGCAGCTCGAGGCCGAGGAAGGCCTGGCGACCAAGGTGGTCTCCGATGTGCTCGGCGACAGCCCGACCGCCAAGGCGGCATTGATCCGCGGCAAGCTCAGGCTGGCGCAGTTCTCGCGCAACCAGGAGCTGGAGGCGGATGCCATCGGCATCAAGTCGATCGGCGAAGCCGGCTACGATCCCTATGCCGCCGGCCGCTTCCTGCAGTCGATGTCTGCCTATACCGATTTCCGCTCGATATCAGGCGCCACCGATGCCAGCCTCGACTTCCTGGCCACGCATCCCAACACGCCGCAGCGCATCGATCTGGCTCAGCGCCACGCCCGCCAGTTCGGCGCGCCGGGCGTCGGCACGCGCGACCGCGATTCCTTCCTGGCTGGCATTGACGGCCTGCTCTACGGCGACACGCCGGAAGAAGGCTATGTGCGCGGCCAGACCTTCCTGCATCCGGGGCTCGGCGTATCGTTCACCGTGCCGAGCGGTTTCGTCATCGACAATACGGCTGCGGCGGTGACGGCGACCGGGCCGGGCGACATGGCGATCCGCTTCGACGGCGTGTCGATCGACAAGGACCGTGCGCTCACAGACTATATCAAAAGCGGCTGGGTGGCCGGTCTCGACGAGACCAGCGTGCGTCAGGAGACGATCAACGGCAATGAGGCAGCGACCGCGCATGCCGGCGCCGACGGCTGGCAGTTCGACATTGCGGTGATCCGTGCGGGCGGCCAGGTCTACCGGCTGTTGACGGCGGCCCCCTCGGCCAGCGCAACGCTCGACCCGGTGGCGCGCTCGGTCAGCGGCTCGTTCCGCATCCTGAGTGCGGCCGAGAAGGCGGCGCTGAAGCCGCTGCATATCCGCGTCGTCACCGTTCAGGCCGGCCAGACCATGGGCTCGCTTTCGGCGCAAATGGTCGGTGTCGACCGCAAGCTCGATCTGTTCAGGGTGCTCAACGCGATGTCGCCGGGCGCCTCGGTTTCGGCCGGCGACAAGGTCAAGATCGTCACGGACAAGTAGCAGCGCAGTCCGGTTCGATAGTGTCTGCGCGTGCGATGTAGAGTTGAGATCACTGCCACTCAGAGATTGCTGTCAGTGTTAGTGTTAGTGTTAGTGTTAGTGTTGGTATCGGTACCGCTGTTGCCATCGGTGCCTTCGCTACTGGTGTTCTCGCCACCACCAGGATTTGCAGCACGGCGCCCGGAACCATCACCGTTGTTGCCGGCCCACGACACCCGGCCGTTGTCCGGGGTTGCTGCGGCTGTCCGCTTCCCTGGCTTCGGGGCGTTCGGTCTTGGCGCGGGTACGGGAACTACCTTTATTTTCGTGATGACTTTCGGGGGCCGTACCTTGCACGCCGGAATCGCCAAGGCGACCCGCTTTGGGGTGCTGAGAGCACCCAGGGAATACATCTCTTGCCGCTCCATCCCGGCCCTGAAGAAGGCGAGCGCGCGGTCCGGATCAGCCGGAACACCATTGCGACCTTCCATGAAGATCGACGCGAGATCGTTCATGGCATCGATATGCCCCATCGCCGCAGATTTGAGCAGCAAGTCCAATCCCTTGGCGGCATCGCGCTGGACGCCGCGGCCATTGAACAGGGTGCGTCCCCACGCGGTCATGGCGTAGGGGTCACCCTTTTCGGATGCGTCTGAATAGAAGCGGTTGGCCTGTTCGGGATCCGGGGCCGTCCCTATTCCCGACGAGACGATGGAGCCGAGCGCGAAAACCGCGCGGACGTATCCCTTGTCGGCGGCCTGTTGGATTGCCTGCCTGGCCTCATTGACCTTGCCCGACGCCAGCAACGCCCGTCCGAGTTGGTAACGGAAGCGGGCAATCTCCGGATAGGCCTTCACCGAGGCCAGGCAGAACTCAACCGCGTCGTCGCCAATCTCGTTCGCCAGCCGGCCCGGGACAATGCCTTGCAGGTCGAGAGGTTCGCCGGCCGCTCGATCGCAAGGATCGATGCTTGGCGACAGTTTCAGCGTCGCCGTCTTCGATGTGTTGTCGGCGCGGATCTGAAAGCCGATCTCGACGGGCGTCGCGGAGCCGATCTGCGCCTCGTAGCGCAATTTGTCGACATCGTTGGCCATCAGGCTCGATTGAGGCGACAGGATGCGGTCCGGCAGGGACAGTGTCCCGGTTGCCGGATAGGTTGCAAGCTTCAGGCTGATCGACGGGTCCTTGGCCGGGAAATCCAGCTTGAGCGGAATCGGGCCGACGCCGACGGGGATTTCGATGTCGCGGTTTTCGATCGCCTCGGCGGCGTCAGCGATACGAATGCCGCGCTCAACCACCGCCTGCTTTTGCTCGGCGGCGATTGAGGCCATGAGTTGCTTGCCCTCGGCACCCGCGCCGTTTCTGATCCGCAACAACAGAACGCCTTGGGATTCGCCACCCCACTCGTTGTGCGTGGTGTAGGCCAGCGTATCCACCTGTTCCTGCCAACCCGCCAATTCGGGGGCGTCCATGCGCAGACGCGGCAGGTCCTTGCCCTCGATCCTTTCGCCCATGGCCAAGGGCTTGCCATCAAGCGTCAGCCGTCCGAGTGCCGGCAGGCTTTCGATGCTGACGCTGACTGCGCCACCGTCGACGTCAACTGGCGCCGGTAGATCCAGCACGACTGGCCCGATGCCGGACGGCACGATCTTCTCCAGCACCGGCGGCAGCGCCGGGCGGTTGGCGCGGGGCATCAGAAAGACATCATCGAGAAGCGAGGAATTTTCCCATGGAACCTGCTTGCCATCGGTTGCCTTGACGACATCGCGGCGCACAGCAGCCATGACCGCCCTGATCTCCTGGTTCGGCGCCAACGCACGACGGGAGAAGGCGGAGGAAAATGGGCTGAGATTGCCGCTCCCGTCATAGGCAACGGCTCCCGGCTCGGTAGCGAAAGCGATCAGCGCGTTCTCAGACCCCTTCACCTGCGCCAATCCGCTACCGCTGGCGACGATCAGCTGGTCGCGAAGCCAATAGTTCTTACGCGGAAAAGGATTGTTGCGGCAGGCGTCGAGGATGATCACCTGGATTTTCGATTTCGAGCGCAACTGCTGCAACATGTCATCGAGCTTGATTGCCTGGACTTCCACGTCGGCCGCATCCTTAAGCGTGGCGTCGACCGGGATGAGAAAGTTCTCGCCGCCGATCTGGAAGCCGTGGCCCGAATAATAGACCACCGCGAGATCAGCACCGTCGGCAGCCGCGAGATAGGTGCGGAAACGCTCCTCGAACTGAAGCCTGGCCAAATCCTTGGCGACGAAAACGTCGAAGCCGGCCATCCGGAACGTGCTTGCGATGTCTCCGGCGTCCCTGTCCGGGTTCCTGAGCGCCGGAAGTTCCCGGTATTCGGAATTGCCGATCACAAAAGCAACCCTTCGATCGGCACTAGCCTCGAAAGTCGTCAGGGTCACAAGGATCAAAGCTGCAAGAAACACGCAGAGTCGCGACATGGCAGAATCCTCATCCGCTATGATCTGGTGAACCCAAACAGACACCCTGCAGCTCAGCAGGTCTGTTAAAGAATTCACAATCTGCGAATGAGGAGCGACGAAATCTGGCGTGCTGATCTTATATGCTGACTGGAAAATATCTTAATACTGCTGCCAACCAGGAATTTCAGGCTGCCTGCGTCTGAAATTCCGGGTTCTGCTTGACCAGCGCGACCTTCAGCTTTTCCATGGCGCGGGCCTCGATCTGGCGGACACGCTCCTTGGAAATGCCGAGTGTCTCGCCGAGCGCTTCCAGCGTAGCGCCCTCGTCGGTCAGCCGGCGTTCCTCGATGATCCTGAGTTCGCGGGCATTGAGTGCGCCAAGCGCTGCTTTCAACCAGAGCAGGCGGCGTTCGAAATCGATGGTGTCGCTGGCGACTTCGTCCGGCAGCGGATCGTCCGAGACCAGGAAGTCCATGCGCTCGGTGGTGCCGGTATCGTCGGCGAGCGGCGCGTTGAGCGAGGAGTCGGGCGCGGAAAGCCTGGAATCCATCATCGCCACATCGGCTTCGGAGACGCCCAGCGCTACCGAGACTTCGCGATAGAGCGTGGCGTTGGAGATCGGCTCGGCGCCATTGGCCAGCCGGGCGCGCAAGCGCCGCAGATTGAAGAACAGCGCCTTTTGTGCCGAAGAGGTGCCGCCGCGCACGATCGACCAGTTGCGCAGGATGTAGTCCTGCATCGAGGCACGGATCCACCAGGTCGCGTAGGTCGAGAAGCGCACCTCGCGCTCCGGCTCGAAGCGCGCCGCCGCTTCCAGCAGCCCGACATGGCCCTCCTGGACCAGATCGCCGAGCGGCAGACCGTAGTGGCGGAATTTCGAAGCCATCGAGATGACCAGCCGCATATGCGCGACGGTGATCTGGTGCAGCGCCTGCTGGTCCTGGTCTTCCTTCCAGCGCAAGGCGAGAACATGTTCCTCGTCGCGCTCAAGATAGGGCGCCTTCATCGCCGCGCGGACCATGGTCCGTCCTGCCGTGTCTTCGATCATGCCGCGCTCCTGCTCCCGGACATTTTCGGACGGCCTGGCGGCCGCTGGCTCTATCTTGGCGCAATCCCGAACGGAAAACCGGTTTCCCACTTTCCTGGAATTGCTTTTGGTCTGGCGCAGCTAAGGTTCTTGAAATGGAAACGCTGCGCCCTACAACAGGGCATGAACGTGCCACACCGGGGATTGGTTCCGCCGCCGATGGCGGTTGTTTTGTGCTATCCGACAGGGCGCGCCGACAGCACAAAACGGGGCGATTGGCACCAATCTGAGTTACTTTGAGAATCTGATTTCTGGATCGCCATTTTTTTGAAATCTGGTTCCTTATTTTGCGGCCCTCTATCTGTCAGTTTCCGGCTCTCACAAGCGCCGGACACCGGCCAAGGACGGGATCACAGAAAAATGAAATGGCTCAATTCGCTCATCGTCGCCGGAACGCTGCAGGTTCTGGCTGTCACATCCGGCCATGCCGGCGCCAACCTCGACCAGATCAAGCAGGCCGGCACCATCAAGGTCGGCACCGAAGGCACCTATGCGCCCTTCACCTATCACAATGATGCCGGCGCGCTGGTCGGCTTCGACGTCGAGATCGCCAAGGCGATCGGCGACAAGCTCGGCGTGAAAGTCGAGTTCCTCGAAGGCAAATGGGACGGGCTGATCGCCGGTCTCGACGCCAATCGCTATGACGCCGTCATCAACGAGGTCGGCATCACCGACACGCGCAAGGCCAAGTACGACTTCTCCGATCCCTACATCGCCTCCAAGGCGGTGCTGATCGTGCGCGGTGACGATACCGCCATCAAGACCTTCGCCGATCTCAAGGGCAAGAAGGCGGCGCAGTCGCTGACCTCGAATTTCGGCAAGCTCGCCGAGACCAACGGCGCCGAACTCGTCGGCACCGACGGCTTCGACCAATCGATCCAGCTGCTGCTCACCGGCCGCGCCGACGCCACCATCAATGACAGCCTGTCCTTCCTCGACTTCAAGAAGCACAAGCCCGACGCCAATGTGAAGATCGCCGCACAGGAAGAGAACGCCGACTATTCCGGCGTCATCGTGCGCAAGGGCGATCCCGAACTGGTGGCCGCGATCAACAAGGCGCTGGCCGACATCAAGGCCGACGGCACCTACAAGAAGATCGCCGACACCTATTTCGGCCAGGACGTTTCGCAGTAACGAAAGTCTCCCGGCGGTTTGCCGGCAACGACACAATAGCGGCGGGCCGTCTTTGACGGCTCGCCGTTTTTCGCATGATATGACAACCGCACAATCGCACTGCCGGACCGGTCTAGACGGCATTTGCAAGGAGAGGAGCCGCTCGTGCCGCACTGGCTGCAACTGATGCTGGACTCGTTGCCGACGCTGTTGTGGGCGGCGCTGATCTTCACCGTGCCGCTGACTCTGCTGTCGTTTGCGCTCGGCCTGTTCGTCGGCCTGGTTGTCGCTCTGGTGCGGCTGTTCGGGCCGAAGCCGCTGGTCGCCGTGGTCCGCTTCTATGTCTGGATTTTTCGCGGCACGCCGCTTCTGGTGCAGCTGTTCCTGATCTTTTACGGCCTGCCCTCGGTCGGCATATTGCTCGACGCCTTTCCGGCGGCGCTGATCGGCTTCACCCTCAACATCGGCGCCTACAGTTCCGAAATCATCCGCGCCGTGATCGGGTCGGTGCCGAAGGGGCAGTGGGAGGCGGCCTATTCGATCGGGATGACCTGGAGCCAGGCGATGCGACGCACCATCCTGCCGCAAGCCGGCCGGGTCGCGGTGCCACCGCTGTCCAACACCTTCATCTCGCTGGTGAAGGATACGTCGCTGGCTGCCGCCATCACCGTGCCGGAAATGTTCCAGGCAGCGCAGCGCATCGTCGCCACCACCTATGAGCCGCTGATCCTCTATGTCGAGGCGGCGATCCTTTATCTGGCAATGAGCTCGGTGCTGTCTGCCCTGCAGACGCGGCTGGAGGAACGGCTCAACCGTTACGGCGGCTTCCTGGAGGCGCGCTCATGATCGGCCTCACCGACATCGAAAAGCGCTTCGGCGACAATCTTGTGCTGAAGGGCGTAACGGTCACCATTGCCGAAGGCAGCGTCACCGCGTTGGTCGGTCCGTCCGGCGGGGGAAAGAGCACGCTGCTGCGCTGCATCAACCTCCTGGAGATCCCGACCTCGGGCACGGTGCGCATCGGCGACGAGACGCTGGAATTCCGTCCCAGCATCAAGATCCCCAGTCGGGACATCCAGCGCCTGCGGCTGCAGACCGGCATGGTGTTCCAGAATTTCCAGCTGTTCCCGCACCGCACCGCCATCGAGAACGTCATGGAGGGGTTGGTGACGGTGCTGAAATGGCCAACGGCAAAGGCGCGTGAGCGGGCGCTGGCGCTGCTCGAGAAGGTCGGCATGGTGCACAAGGCCGATGCATGGCCGGCGACTCTGTCGGGCGGCCAACAGCAGCGCGTGGCGATTGCCCGCGCGCTGGCGCCGTCGCCCAAGGTGCTGCTCTGCGACGAGCCGACCTCGGCGCTCGATCCTGAACTGGCGCAGGAAGTGGTCGACGTGCTTGGAAAGCTCGCCAGCGAAGGCACGACAATGGTGATGGCGACGCATGACCTGCGCCTCGCCTCCAAGATCGCGCAGGAGGTGGTGTTCCTCGACGCCGGCGTCGTCGTCGAGAAGGGGCCGTCCGCCGTGGTGTTCAGCAATCCGGAGCGCGAACGGACGAAGCGCTTTATCGCGACGCTGAAGCAGGAAGCGGCGAAGGAAGCCGGCGGCTGAGCCCTTTACCTCCCCTGTGGGGAGGTCGGACCGAAGGTCCGGGTGGGGGCCGTGACGCACCTAAGGCTCAAAAACAAAAAACCCGGCGCGATGAACTGACCCCATAAAGTTGGACGGTTCATTGGGCTGGTAGATTTAAGGGCTGGTTCCTGTATTGCACAGGAGCCAGCCCTTTCAGTTTCAGTTTGATGCGGCGGTGGTTGTAATAGTCGATGTAGTGCTTGATGGCCGTGTCGAGGCTTTGGACGGTGTCGAAGCGTTCTGGATGGAAGAGTTCGGACTTGAGTGTGGCGAAGAAGCTCTCCATTGGTGCGTTGTCGAGGCAATTGCCTTTGC
>NZ_JBFUGC010000028.1:0-14573 GCF_056403115.1 Mesorhizobium sp. P3_A2 | reverse complement strand
GGAGAAGACCGACCGGATCGACGCTGCCGTCATCGCCCATTACGGCGCAGTCAAGAAGACGGTCCCGACGCCACCACCCAGCACTGCCCAGCAGCGCCTTGCTGCGCTGGTTGGGCGGCTTTGCCAGGTTGTCGGCGATGCCACCATCAACAAGCAGCGCAAAAGTGCCGCACGCGATGCCGAGGCATGCGCCAGCATCGAGGCCATGCTGGCTTTCCTCAAGCGCGAGGAGCGGCGCCTGGAAGGCGAGATCGCCTCCATGATCGACGACGATCCGCTGTGGGCCAGGCTGGGATCGACCTTCTGCTCGCTCAAGGGCGTGGCCGGCCGCACCGTCGCACGCCTGATGGCCGAACTGCCAGAGATCGGCCTCATCTCCAACAAGGCCATCGCCAAGCTGGCAGGCCTCGCCCCCATCGCCAACGACAGTGGCAGGCGCGCCGGCAACAGGCATGTGCGCGGCGGGCGCGCCGGGCCGCGTGGCATCCTCTTCATCGTCGCAGCCATCGTGGCCAAGTTCGATCCCCACCTCAAAGCGTTCGCTCAACGGTTGCAGCAGGCGGGAAAGCCCAAAATGCTCATACACATCGCGCTCGCGAGAAAACTTCTCGTCATCCTCAATGCAAAAGCACGCGACGCGAGAAGCGAGTTCGCAAATGCAACTTGACACCCCAGACAGTCGCTCTCCCATTAGGGCAAAGGCCGGTTTACCTGCCTCTCGCTCGACGCCGAGCAGTTCGTATTCGTCAATCGAGTTGCATTTGGCCTTAAGCCAGTTGGTCGACGGGCCACTGCGATATCTGCTGTCAATACGCTTTGAAACCACGCCTTCCAACCCGGCCTGCTCGACCAGGTGCAACACCGCAGAGCCAGCCAGGCAGCGCTTCGCTGAACTGGATGCGACCGCCGATCATTTCGGCCAGGATTTCCCGGCGGTCCCCAAGCGGCATGTCTCGCAGGTCATGGCCGTTGAGGTGCAGCAGATCGAAGGCCACGAAATACAAGTCGTGCTGGCGTCGGGTGATTGCCTTGCGCAACGCCTGGTAGTCCGACAGGCCAGCTTCGTTGAGCACGACTATTTCGCCGTCGATGATGGCGTTGTCGACGCCCAGCCTTTTTGCAGCGCCGGCCAGGTTTCGATATTTCGCCGTCCAGTCATGGCCGTTGCGCGTAAAAATACGGACGTCGTGATCAATGATGATCTGGGAGCGGTAGCCGTCGAACTTCACTTCGTGAATCCAACCGTCGCCCTCTGGAGGCTTCTCCACGAGAGTCGGCATCAACGGCTCGACAAACTTCAAATGCATGCACTGACCCACGCCCCGCGATTCAATTAGACTAAGCTAAAATAGTTCCAAATTTGGAAACTAAAATTTCCGTGGTGCGTTCTGGCGCTCTCAACGATTGCGAGGTCGTGCAATGAGCAACTTTCTCCCCCTTTTCGTGAAGGCGCGCGGCGTGTATTAGCCCGCGCTCATCTTGACGCCGGCGCCGGACGCGCCAGAATCTTAGGTATGGCTCGGGGTAATATCAAAGTAGGTGATGAGGTCGCCGTCACTGCGATTGTGCGCGGCCGGGTGACACCTGATCGCATCAGCGTGACTATCCCCTCCTACAGTTTCCCGCATTCGGTTGTCGATTCGACTTCGAAGGCCGTGGTCGGGCAGCACATGGAACTCACCGGCAAGGTCACACGCGTCGATGGCGACAAGGTCACCATTAGCCTTCGGCCACGTGTGACGGTCGACGCCGAACACGTGAGCCTGGTTGACAGCTATGTGCCTCCCAAGCGGAAGACGCCGCTTGTCGATAAGGCGTAGGCCGAAAATGACCACGCTGTCCGATCTCGGCCCACCAATCCCCGGTAAGCGACACCGCGCCGATCCGGCCGACGAGCGAGACCATTTCTACAACTGCCCGAACTGTGGACAGTTGGTCGACCAGCGCGACGCTCGGCAGGTGTTTTACCACGAAGGGCCTGGGCATAAGCCGCTTGAGCCGGATGGCGTGGCGAAGGTCATCGAATTCCGGCGCCCCAAAGATTAGCCCGAACTAATGCCCGGAACCTTTCGTGCGCGCCCAAGTTCGTTGCCCATGCCGCGCTATTTTTTCGATTTCTGGGAAAACGGAAACCTGATCGCTGACGATGAGGGCTCCGACGTGCCGGATTTCGAAGCGGCAAAAGATGAAGCTGTGGTCGACCTTGCAGAGCTTGCATTGGAGATTTTGCCGGCTGGCGGATCTCACGAGCTGAAGCTCATCGTCCGCAATGAGAACGGCGAGGAGATGCTGGAACTTTCGCTCAATTATCAGGAGAAGCTATTGACCAAAATCATTGACGTGGGCCCTCCGGACCACCAGGGGCCGAAGTCGGACGGTGACGATCGTTTCTACGTTTGCGCTGTTTGCGGGCAGCAGGTCGACCGGCGCGACTTCCGCCAGGTGATGTGGCATGAGCAGCCGGATCACGAGCCGCTGGTATTGGATCAATGAAATGGCGCCGCCTAAGCCCAAAATCAGCAGCGATCCGACATGAGCACACCGGGTCAGACCTAGGTCCTAGACTCAGACAAAAAAGTCCGAGAAGTGGGACGGTAGGGAACGCTTGTCCAACAGCTGAATTGAATGGCGACCGCCGATCAACGTCCCTTCATCGCCGGTCTTTGGTCCGCCGCCTTCCGATCACCACGAGGGCGGCGGAGCATTTTTGCAGTAGTCTCCCATGGCGCCCAGGAGGAACGAAGATGATGAGTGACGTCGAAATTTCGCCAGCCCTCGATACCCGATTGGCCTCGCTCAGGGCTAGGATGCGCGATGCGCGCATCACAGAGGCAGACATCAAGACCTTTCAGAAAGTCGCAACCATCATCGGTGGAGAGAGCGGCCGCATTGACGGCGATGACCTAATTGCAGCTTCTTTCGTCCTCGACGACAAGGCCGATCGCCCATAAATTCACCATGCATCGACAGTGCGCGTGGGTGGGACTCGCGGGGTTTAGGGTGGTTTTCGATAGACTTGAAGCGCTACTAGATGCGGGCGAACCAGAGGCAGCGTTAGCAGAGGCACGCACCCTGGTGCTTGAAATTGAGTGGCGGTCAAACGTGGTCGCGGGCGCAGTCGACGATTTCTTGATCGACCTGATGACCTTGGCGTTCGTCGCCGAAGCGTATGGCAATCACCTTGCCGAGGCGGCTGGCAGGCTCGGCGAAGGCTCTCAAAGTCAGGCTGCTGACTATGACCTGACGCGGCGGATTCGATGGCTAGCCGCCTTTCGTTAAGACCAGCGCGCGTTTCTCGTCGCCCTGTCCTACGCCGCCGAAGCGCCCCGCGGCCGGACAACTATGATGGTGGCCTGCGGTTTTCAAAGATTGCCACACACGTCAGAGACGTGGAGCTTTTGATCAAGCGACCTTCGCGGATCATCATTCGCTTGCAACTAGGGCATTGGACGAGCATATCGTCATCGTCCCGATCTCGTGAAGTATCATATTCGTACCTCCTGCCGGTTCGCGGGAAGCAAGCTGTATGCCACATTAAAGTCTCTTTTCGAAACGCTCGCATGCGATACGGTGCGTTCACTAAATCAAGCGTGGGCAGAACCAAGCCTTCAAAACAGCTTTCGCCGGACGAAATAGAGCGCTTCCTCGTGGAGCAGAGGCGTTGCACAAGAGCATCGTCGGGCCGCGACTAGCGTACACAGCGAGCACTACCGTGCGCTTCGTGAGGTCCACGGACCGCTGCAGAAATCGATCGAGACATCACCGGCAATCGGGCGCCGTTCATCCTGCCGAACATGACAGGGCCGCTGCAGTCTCAGGCAGGACCGCAGGGCCGTCAGTGACGTGCGAGCGCGGCGAGGGACATCGACATCACCAGAGCAACGATGTTGCCAGAATCCCTGCAGCGATCCAAAACCTTTTGGACTTCGGCACGGTCATTCACCCCCGCCGCCGGAGCGGTTTGGCGCGTTCCTGTGGTGCGTTAAAGCAGGGTAAATCCCTCCAGGGGAACAGAAGCCCAAAGCCGCACGTTCTAATGCGATAAAGGAGTAATTAAAATGGCACGCCAAATCGCAATCACCATAGCGCTGCTCATTCATTTTTCAGGTTCGGCATTTGCAGACACCGCCCAATATTGGGTCGCTAAGGATGCCGTTTCGAAGCAGTGCGAGGTGGTTACGAAGGAGCCAGACGGAACCCTCGTCATAGAGCTTTCGAAAACCATATATAAGACTGAGGCGGAAGCGAACGATGCATTGAAAAAGATCCCAGATTGCAAGAAGTGAAAGGACCGCCGGCGCCAAGCATTCAGATGAACCCCGCCGACCAAAGTCAGCGGGGTTTTCGAGTGCCCGCCAGCTCTCCGGCTAACAGCCTTCGGTCGTGGTTTTCATCTGCCCCGGGGCTGCGGACGTGGCGCTGGTAACCTGCTGGCCAGGAGCCGCCTGCGCCAAGACTCGCCCATGAGCTCTGATACCAATGGCACGTCCCGTTCAGTCATGATTCTAATTTGCGGCGTAGGCAACCTCCCGGGCCGTAGCATTTATAGCGTTGTAGATGGGAGACTCAAGTTCGAAGCGGCAGCACTACCGTCGCTTCATCCGTCCTTAGCGCCCACCTGATATCCATCCTGCAACCGGAATGTTCGCACACAATGCAGACCATCAGGCCACGCTCCCGTGTTGGCAGAGCTCGAGCCGCCCTGAACCGCGCCGGGTTGATCGGAGGCTCCAACTCCTGAGAAGGTGGGACAAGCAAGACGACCAACAAGTTCTCTCCCGAGGTCCGAGCCCGTGCGGTGCGGCTGGTTCTGGATCACGAAGGCGAGCATGCCTCGCGGTGGGCGGCGGTGTCGTCGATCGCCGCCAAGATCGGCTGCACGGCGCAGACGCTGCATGAGTGGGTGAAGAAGGCCGAGCGCGACAGTGGCGTGCGAGCCGGTGTGCCTACGGATGTGGCGACGAAACTCAAGGCTTTGGAACGCGAGAACCGCGAGCTTCGCCAGGCCAACGAAATCCTTCGCAAGGCTTCCGCGTATTTTGCCCAGGCGGAGCTCGACCGCCGGTTCAAGCCATGATCGCATTCATTGACGATCACCGCGAGGCGCATGGGGTCGAGCCGATCTGCAAGGTGCTGCCGATCGACCTACCACGACCATGTCGCCAAGCGCATCGATCCCTCCCGGCTGTCGGCTCGGGCGAAGCGGGATGAGGCTTTGAAGGATGAGGTCCGACGCGTGTTCGAGGCGAACTTCCGCGTCTACGGCGTTCGCAAGGTCTGGCGGCAGTTGCAGCGCGAGGGCTTCGATGTCGCCCAGTTGCAGGCACTCGTCAGTGACGGGTTTTCCGATCGCCGACTTTGATCGCTTCGTCGATTTGTTGCCGCAGTCGGGTGAGGTCATCCAGACGAAAATCAAGGGGAAGTTCTGCACCGCTCTCTAATCGCAGAAAGATGGAAACAGTGCCGTCGTCTTTCATCGCCAATTGCGTGCTGGTTACAGCAATGCCCTGCAAGGCCGGAGCCTTATCTGCAGGGAGTGCAGCGACAAGCTTTCCCATCTCGGCGGCGAGTGCGGCGATGGTCATCGGCACGCATTGGGCGGAGAAATCAAGCTGGAATTTCTTTTTGTCGATGAAGCCAAACGTGACTGAGACGGTGCCGGCTGGTGCGTCGACCCCAGATGCTAGGACGACATTCAGCACCGGAGCCTTCATAACGGTCTCTTCCATGGTGGTCCCTCGCTTTGCGGACTGCAGCAGATCACCATCGTAGCGCCGGCACAAGGACTCGCCAGGCGCGGGAAGCGTCCTCATCTGTTTGGCCGATGTGCGAGGCAAAGGAAGGCGCCAAACTGCACAGTGTGATCTTCCCTGGTCACACGGCCGAACAGCCCCTTCAGCAAATGGGCTGCTCCATGAGCCCCACCAGCTGATTCCGGTGGGGCTTACCTTGAGGTGGGTTTCTCGCCGGAACCATTTAAGCGCATGCCCGGTGTACCAGTAATCCGTTGGTGATTATGTCGTTGACAAACGCAAAGTCATAATCAGCCACAGGCCTACACTGATTTAGATCTTAGAAACAGCGGCAACGTGAGGGAGCGACCAAGCCGTCTCTTGGGCGAGGAGCTTCAAAAGCAGGACTCGATTGATCGGGTCTGTTTCCGTTTCAAGCTTCTTTTCGAAGTGCTTGATATTCTCTTGGTTGATGAAATCAGCTTCGCTGATTGGCATAGCGCGCTCCTTTCTGGGAGGCCGCTCGGTTCGGGTGAGGGCAGGCTGACGGCCGCCCAGCCGCCAACCCCGTCGCCGGCTCCCCCAGAAACTGGGGGTTAGCGCCCAGCGAGAGACTAGCACATCTCAAAACGATCAGGCTGTTTATATTCCCGCCAGGTGCAAATGCCGTGGGTACTGTCCGCATGGCGCCGAGCTAACCGCGCGGTCTGCCTTTCGGTTCTGGCGAACTTTCGGCCGGGTGTTCAGACAATTTGGCGGATCGCCGGTCTTTCAGCCAAAGAGTCTTCTTCTTCATTGCCAGTAGCTCCGCTCGATCGTCGTCCGCGCCATGCTTCGCAGCAATCGCATAGTCGGCTCTGTTCGTTCGATAGTCATCTTTCTGCACGGGCATCGTTGTTCCTCCCGTCGCGGCCTTCCCCCTTAAAGGCCCGGCGGAGGCACTAACTGCCGGTGCAGCGCGCGAGTCTACCAATTGGGGATTGTATTAAAATGATACAGGCCAGGTCGGACCCACTGCGCTATCGAAACAGCAAGTAGGCGCCCGTGCCGATCATGTCGCGCTGCCGGGTAGCGCCAGACCGCGCTGGCGAGCATGGAAGCGGTGATGGCGGCGATGTAGGACTTAACGATACAAAGTGAGCGGCCCGTCGAGTGATAGGCACATTCCGTTACCTCACGAGGCCAAGGAGCAATGCCTTCGAGGCCCATGGCCTTCATCAGGCGGGCAACCGTGCAGCGGGCCATCATCCGTGGCAAGCCGATCCGCACCACGGTGAGCGACAAGGCGGCACCATGCCCTCTCGATCACGTCAATCGCCAGTTCCATGCCTCGGCGCCGAACATGCTGTGGGTCTCCGACTTCACCTCCGCCAAGCGCTCAGTGTATCGAATGCTGACGTACTGGTGCCTCTATCGCTGTGATGGATGAGCCCGCCTCCCTGCACGGGCCGCCGATCATGGAGAGCGTGTTCCAGAGGCATGCGCCGTCCGGCTCACCCGCCAGCCGACGATCCGGCGAGCATAGGTGTCGATGACAAAGGCGACATAGACGAAGCCCGTCCAGGTCGCGACGTAGGGCCGGCGTCGAGCCTTCGGTGGGCAGTGTCGGCGATAGCTACGACAATGCTCTCGCCGAAACGATCAACGGCCTCTACAAGGCCGAGATGATTCATCGACGCGGACCATGGCGCTCGTTCGAGGCCGTCGAGTTCGCGACGTTGGAATGGGTCGACTGGTTCAACAATCGCCGGCTGCTGGAGCCCATCGGCAACATCCCGCCGGCCGAAGCCGAGGAACGCTACTATGCCATGCTGGAAGAACCAGCCATGGCCGCGTGACTCAAACGAAACGGCCTCCGGAAAACCCGGGGCGGTTCAGGTATGCCTGCTTGGAATATGTCGCTTGAGCAGTGCCAAGGGCGTGGCGTCGGGCGTATCCCGCAAGATGCACTATGATCGAGCCACAAAAGACGAGAACAGGTGATGTCGAACCAGTGCCAATTCAACTGCGGGTGGCTTTTACGGGCCTCTTGTCACCCACTCCGGTATATAGGATTATTGTCCTCGTTGCGGCGATCCCTTCAAAACGGGGTTCGCTATATGGCAAGAACCAAACCTTCCAAACAGCTTTCACAGGACGAAATCGAGCGCTTCCTCGTTGCAGCAGAGCGCTGCACAAGAGTATCGTCGGGCCGCTCTCGGCGTACCACAGTGAGCACTACCAAGCGCTTCGTGAGGTCCACGGACCGCTGTTGAAGTTGATCGAGACCATCACCGGCAAGAGGGCGCCGTTCATCCAGCCGAACATGACAGGGCCGGTTAGCCGCCTACGGCTGGGTCAGTTGGGTAGATGCGTGAAGTCGTCACGGCTCGCGTGGACTGCAGCTAGCAATTCCTTTTCGTCAACGATGCCTTGTTGAAAATTTGCCAGCACAGCGGACGCCAAGGCCTCACCGTCTACCGATCTGCGTTCTAACTTAGCATGGGCGCATATCCGGTTAAATACGCGCTGACAGGTCGCCAAATCGTCCGGGCTTAGGAACCGACTTTGTGGGATACGTAGCAACTCTGCCTCCCTCAAAATGGGCGAGAGTGCAGTCTAGTCTCCCAAGCGGCGATGCCCCTCACGAGCGCCGACGAAGATAGAATACGCGCTATTGGGCGATTATCGAGTCAATTCCAGGGTAGCGTTTGGCGATCCTTACCCTTGCCTGCCCCCCGATGATCTGTATGGCCAAGCAAGGTACGCACCGCGCAAGCGTTTCATTTCGAAACAACCTTGGTTTGCGGAATCGGCGACGCCACTTATTAGCTCTCGCTTAACTTGACAGTGCCGGCCGCCAAGCCTGGCTCATAGTGCACGATGGCATCGAGGATGACGTGATAGACGCTGTGTACCTCCTCGTAGATCTCTTCCCGTCTGACTCCGACAAACCTGGCGTCGGCAATCAGCTTGCGGATTAGATCATTAACCGAGATGACATCGGCGCCCGCGGTCTCGGGGATATTTTCCGACAGCCATTTGTGAAGGAAGTTGATTCCGCGTGTGCTCATGCCGCCATAAGCTCGCGGATGGCGTTAGGTTCCGGCAGTAAGAACAGGCAGGGCCTTTTAGGTGAACAGCGGGCGCGCCCATGCGAGGGATTACTCAACATTGTTAGCCCTGCTGACTTTACGCATAAGCTGCTTATCCACCCAGTCCTGAATTGGTCGGTCGGGGTTGCGACTACGCCAAGCAACCGGCGCAGTCGAATTTGAACCTAGATGGAGTGCCAAGACTGCGAGCGACGGGAATGTCTTCTTGATCCCGTCGATTGTCACGGTAACCGGAATTAAAACCCCGCTCGGCATTGCCGCTACCCCTCGCGCTGCTCACATGTGCAACTTGGCGCCTTACTTTGTCTGGCACATCGGCCGAACAGATGAGGGCGTCCCGAACGACGCGCGCCGCTTACGCTCGACCGCTGTTAAGCACCGTATGCGGTGGTCTCCTGGCGCCTCGCTGTGGCCTGCAGGCATCGCTTTTCGACACGTTGGCGGAATAGATCGAGTCTCGCGCTGCTTCTCTGCCTCTCGGGCCAACCTGTAATTTTGGCGACGGGCACACGGCAGACCTGATTGCTTGGCGGAATCGCTTGCCGCCGTCCGTTGGCGGCCCAGTTTTGATCTCTCCTGCTTAAAGGCATGACGAAGGTACGTCGAAAAGTCGGCTAGGTCCTTACAGCGGTGGGTCAAATCCGCCGGGCCGGCGCTTAGGCAGGTAAAGCCCCAAGCCCGACTTGCTTACGCGCTGGCACCTGCGTCCTGCCTAATGGCGACAGACATAAGCGAACGAGCGGTGCACTCCGGCTTGGGAAATTCGCACGTATGCATTTTCACCATCCCAAATCGACATTGACCGACCTGTCGCGTTGGACGCCGCCCTAAAAGGCGACGGCGCGACGATCTCCTCGCTGGTCTGCACGGTCTCTCCCAACATTCTCTCGACAATATACTTTGGCATTTCACCATCCGATCTCGATTATGCTCTGCCACCAAAGTCGCCGAGAACCCATGCTCGCTTGGCTGACCGGGATATGATCCTATTCGGGCAGACCTCGCGTCAGCTACTGTTCCATTGCGGACCGGAACTCGCCGGATGTTGGCCCCAACCCCGACTCCCGACGAGCCCATCCCGATTTGTTACACAAATCAGGGCCGGGATTAGCCGGCAATTCCAGACTTGCACGAACGGTGCCAAGTCTTCCCCCGACCACATCAGAGGCCGCGTTGTGTCCGTTAGCCTATTCATTTTGAAGTGGGAGCCGACCGACAAAATGACGGGACTGGACAGCTTTTGAAGCATCCGACATCAACGTGACGGCTGGATGACCATGGGGGGCTAACATACATAGGCCTTCTGATTAGCCGCCCTATAGTGGCCTCCCACGGCAACGCGTCCAAGCCGGGCTTGTGCTTCGCCGCTCGATAAATCTCCTGGGTGACATAACTCCCTCCGGAACCCTGCCTGATACATGCAAAGGGCGCGGCACCCGGAGTATCGCCAGACGACGGCGGGTCTCTTTTATTAGAATTTCTTAACGTAAGACGTCTCGGGAACGGAAAGAGCCTGTTCTACAACACATTATATCGGCGTATGATCCCTTGCCAGCCGGCACCCTCTCCGTCGCCGGTTAGGCCCGGTGGTCAAGAACCCCAAGCCCCCCGCCTTGGCCGCTGGGCCGCTACTAGCCCCGCAAGCGAGCGTTTCCGCGGGGCCCATCCTACGCCGGCGAAGCGCCCCGTGCGTCCTGACGCCCGCCTGTGTGGCGGAGCTAATCAGCCGAGCACCGCTCGTTAGCCGCTTGCAATTTTATGAAAATTAGAACTGCAACCAAGCACGCGTCCTGGAGTTGCATAGGTAAGCGATCGATCTCTCAACGAGTGTTGCACCATAAGGCCAATCTGCCAGGGTCGTATGGCGGACCCCAACCCGCGCGTGGATTCCGCGTACGTTGGGGTGACGGTAGGTTGCGCAGGTTTGGTTTGGGGGCGCGGCCTGCCGTCGCTAGCCATCTGAGCCGCTACAAGTTCATCGACCATAGCACCACCAGGGCCACCACGATGACGACGAAACAAAACGCGACCCAGACGCTGGGCATGGATTGCCTTCACTCTGCTAAGCCGGGATCTTGGTGCACGATCGTGTCCAGAATTACCTCGTAGACGCTCTCCGTGTCTTCCTCGATTTCAACGCTGCTAATGCCGATCGCTTTGGCGTCTGCAAACAGATTTTGAGTCAGCTCGGCAACTGAGAGAATGTCCGCGCTCACCGTCTCGGGTACGTTGCTGGAAAGCCATTTGTGAAGGAAGTTCGTGCCGCGTGTGCTCATGGAGTTCATAAAGCGCCGGCGTATATTAGGTTCCGCTCACAGACATTCCGCTAGGGAAGTACCCAAGGTGAACGAAGGCGTCCTAGAGTCTCACAACCTTATCGAGATGCAAGCGTATCCGCTGCCCTTCTGCGAAGGCTAGGGCGTAGACCTCGATCTCGAATGAACGACAGTCTTCATTCCCGTCCTCTACCACGCGGACGAACCATTCGCCGCAGGCCTCGATCACTTCAACGAAGGTTGGGCTACCACAGTTCGAGCCATCCATGACGGCAGCTCCTGAGGGGCGGGCGGGAGTAGCGAACTCTCAATCGCTGACGCCCACAACTACCAGCCAGCGACTTTGCGATTCATATTCCCGCAGTGCGCGATTTCAACGGGATTCGACTGTACGTTTTTTACCAAGGCCTGCTGTAGTGCTCATACGTCGAACAGGATGGGACGATCCAAAGCCACTGTCGTCAATGGGCGGCAGGCCATAGACGCCAAACGAAAGCTTCAACTTCCGCCGATGTCGCCGACTAGGCGGCTGTACTCGGCCTCGGGCGGTCCATAGCTCCCATTTGCCAAGTCGATCAGACCCTGTCGGTCGCGGATTAAAATTTCGCCACGGTGGGATCGGATGAGCCCGCGCCCCTCCAGCAGTTGAAGCGCTACCGTGACCCCCGGGCGGCGAACGCCGAGCATCAGAGACACGAGGTCGTGTGTAACTGTCAGCTGGCTGCCGTCAACCCTGTCATCACACATGAGCAGCCACCGCGCCAGCCGGTCCTCCAGCTTGGATCGGGCGTTGGCCAACGCCGTGAAACCCGTCTGAATATGCAGAGACTGCACGTAGCGTAGCAGATACAGCCTGAGCGTTGGACTTTCTTTCAGAGCGGAGGTGAAGGCGCCGGCCAAAATCCTGGCAGCTTCTCCGGCCGACTGGACATAGCATTCGTGAATGCTTCGGTCGTCGCCCATCACGAGCGCCGAGCCTGTCATCCCTTCAAAGCCAATAAATCCTACCTCGGCATCGCGCCCGTTCGACGTCTTTGCGACAACAGACGCTATGCCTGCCTCCATGAAATAGACGGCCTCGATAGGCTGTCTCGGAATTTCAAGCGGCGCTCTCAATGCCAATGTGCAACGCTCGATATCCGGTTCGAGACGATCAAAATCAGCGACTGGCATGCGGCGCAGAAGCTCGTTTCGGAACGGGGTATTTCTGGACCCGGTCATTTCATCCCCACCCCACTGTCGAGTGATACAAAATGATCGACATCAACGTTAAGGTCGGAACCAGACATACCAACAGTCCGTACCAATCCGACAATTGCCTGAACTGGCCTTCGGGAGGCGCCACAGGCTTTGCTGATAGTCATTTGCTGATGATCCAGAGGATAAGGTTTGGATCAACGCTTTCCGACCCGGTCAGGTCTCTAACCATTTGCTCCGCAAGATCGACCCAGCGGCTTTCAGGCAGCGAGCCCTCGGCGACCAAGCTCTTGAACGCAGTCCTGATAGTATGAAAATCGAGTGCGTCGACCGACAGTTCGGCTTCGTCAACCATCGTATGGCTCCCACAGGGCGGGAGTACGATGTACACTCTCAAGCGCCAGCGCCCGTTCAGTGGCCAGCGACTTGTCTTTGTACGCTTCTAACCATGGGTTAGCGAGTCAATTCGCCGACCCAAGGTGGCTCGGCTAGAAGCTCTGCTTCGACACCACCCCACCCCTGATAAGCAGAGGAATGACGGCAGAGAACGTGGCATGCGCGACCGAGCCAACTAAGAGTGTACGGAATCGTACCAAATCCGGGGAACATTTTGGGATGACGAAGGTTTTCATCCAGCGTCGGATATGAATTAGGCACACCGGCACCAGAGAGCACGCGACTCCCGTCCTTATTTGGAGTGGTCAATGGCTCGTTATTTTTTCGACTTCGAAGATGGCAAGGATGAAGACGGCATCGTTTGCGAGACGCTGGACGACCTGAGTGTTCAAGCGGTTGATGTGTTACCTGACCTGATCAAAGAGGTTCTGCCTGACGGTTCACGCCGGGCGATGTCGGTGAGAGTTCGCAACGGGCAAGGCGCGTACGTCTTTCGCGCCACCGTGACGTTGGCATCTTCCTGGATTGTTGAAACCGTCGACGGGCTTCAGCAGCCCGGAGGCGACCGTTTGGCTGCTGCGCTATTACGAGCAAAGGCGGAGGTGTCAGCTTTGAGGCGAGGGTTTGCCGAAGACGGATTGTCATCGCAATTGGACGCGTTGGATAGCTTGTTTTCCGTCGCAGAGTCAGAGGTCGACCGGCTAGTCGCCAAGGGCAAGAGAAGAGCTACATGACGCGAATACTCGATGCCGGATTCGCCCATTCTCGGTGCCCCAAGCCTGGGAAATCTGCGGTCAACAGGTGGACCACCGGCGTGATTTCCGCCAAGTGAAGTGGCACGAGCAGTCGGACCACGATCCGCTGGAACTGGACAACTACGAGCGGGGCGGTTGCCGAAGACCCTCAACCATGCCGTCGACCTCGATCAGCAAGTTCGACTTTGACCCAAACACCCGGGTTCTCTCGGTCTGGTTTGTAGCCAGCGGGAAGCACTACGAGTTCTTGGACGTACCGGTTGAGGCCTTTGCCGCGTTTCAATCCGCGTTTGCTAAGGGCCGCCATTTCAACAATCATATCCGTAACAACTACGCATTCCGGCTCGCGGAGGGGAACGCAGGAAG
Source organism: Mesorhizobium sp. P3_A2 (assembly GCF_056403115.1). Taxonomy (NCBI): domain Bacteria; kingdom Pseudomonadati; phylum Pseudomonadota; class Alphaproteobacteria; order Hyphomicrobiales; family Phyllobacteriaceae; genus Mesorhizobium; species Mesorhizobium sp. P3_A2. Next base: position 756 of record NZ_JBFUGC010000028.1, on the reverse strand, counting down.
CTCATCGAGCGATTGACATAAGCGGCAAGAGAAAGCCCGACCTGCTGGCTCGCCCAAGCCGCCTAGGCCCGACGGTCAACCCACCACCCCAACGCACTGTCGGGCCGCTTGAACTCTCACCGTGCAGACAGGTTCATGCTTCGCTTCTTTTGTTCAAAAAGTGTGAGCTTGTCCGGATAGCCAAGCCTGATCTTCGCGTCGCATTGGTCGCAGTTGAAGCTCGATATAACCTTGAACCACGAGCCCTTTTTCACCATTACATGGGAACAGTTGGGGCACTCAAATTCCAGGTACTCGTCCTTCAACTCATTCGAAATTGGCATTAAGCCATCTCCCCAATAAAACGACGCGAATGACACTGCCGAACGTAACGCCTCCACAAATGTTCCGCGATCCGACCTCAGCAAAACCGGGCTCAGACCTAGGTCCTAAACCCAGACAAAAAAGTCCGAGAAGTGGGTCGATAGGGAACGCTTGTCCAACAGCTGAATTGAATGGCGACCGCCGATTAAAGTCCCTTCATCGCCGGTCTTTGGTCCGCCGCCTTCCGATCACCACGAGGGCGGCGGAGCATTTTTGCAGTAGTCTCCCATGGCGCCCAGGAGGAACGAAGATGATGAGTGACGTCGAAATTTCGCCAGCCCTCGATACCCGATTGGCCTCGCTCAGGGCTAGGATGCGCGATGCGCGCATCACAGAGGCAGACATCAAGACCTTTCAGAAAGTCGCAACCATCATGGGTGGAGAGAGCGGCCG
>NZ_JBFUGC010000027.1:0-16052 GCF_056403115.1 Mesorhizobium sp. P3_A2 | reverse complement strand
GTGCCGATGGATCAGGTGATCGCCTTCGAGCTCGAAATCCTCGGCAGCCTGGGCATGCAGGCCTACCGCTATCCGGCGATTATGGCGATGATTGGCAGCGGCAAGCTGAAGCCCGAACTTCTGGTCAGCAAGAGGCTCAGCCTCGAAGAGGCTCCGGCCGCCCTGATGGCCATGGGCGGCTTCGAAGGCATCGGCATCGGCGTGGTGACCAAGTTCCAGTAGCCGCCCTCAAGCCCCCGAGCCTGGCGGTTTCCTGCATCGCAAGACACTTCGCACCAACGACGCAAGCGCGCCACTGCGAGGGTAAACGACGATCATCAGCAGTTGATCCTGTCGGGGGCAGCAGCGTCCTGTCGCCTCGGGGGTGTCTCTGACTCCAGCAACGGGGAAGGTTGGTTCGCGATCATCCCAATGAATATAGGACGGTGGGTCGCCTGTTCGCTCGGCCTCGATAACTAATTTAGCTGGCACATACCGGCTTAGCCCGGGTGAGGCCAGCTGTCCTGCAGGCGACGGCCATACGATAGGCCACGCTGCGTTTCCTGGTCGAGGTTGACACGCTTGTTCAAATAGCAAGCCTTGGCTCTCATTCCAGCGTGTCATCCATCCTTGTCCAGCATCGCCTGCCGCGCCAGCTTATCGCGACCCAGTCGGGTAGAGACAGGCGCTAGAATTGCAACGAATACGACAATCCGACACCCACGGCCAAATCGGCGCCCGCGGTCGCGTCGTAGGTGGCACCGTTGTCGACTGACTGCGCTCCTGCTTCCAGATAAGACAGGGCTGTTCCAAGACCAAAGGTGCCGATCTGGGTCTTGTATTGCGCTCCGACACCAAGGGTCCAACTATCGGTGGTGATGTCCGCACCCGAGCCTACGCCCTTATCCCAGGTCACGTTGACAGTGCCAGCAAGCTTGTCGGTGAAGTCGTGCCCCACTCCAATCTGGACGGTATAGCCATCCGAGTAATTGAAGATCTTGTTAGCTGTACCCAGCCCAATCACGTCATAGCTGAAGTGCTGCAGAACACTCCAGTCTGTCCATTCTACGGACCCGTAGATCAGCCAGCCGGGGGCAACCCCTGTCTGTGCGTTGATCTTGAGCGACTGCGGCAGCGTGCCTGCACCGTTCGCGGGTAGATTGCTCGTTATCCCATTGTCGATCGCCAACTGAGAGGGCGTGTACGTGCCATCCCCTTCATGTTTGATTTCCGAGCGATACATAATCTGGAGCCGCATCGCGTATTCCGGGATATCGTAAGCGACGCCTACTCTGTAGCCGAGCGCTCCACCATCTTTCAAATGGACCGAGCCGATCCACGTGTTTTCCTTGTAATCGAATGTCTCGATGAACGCGCCGCCTAGCAAATAGAAATTCCCCGGGCCGGCCGCAAAGCGAACTCCGCAAGTTGCACCGTATTCGTCCGCGGAGAACTTCATTTTGGACGTGGGATTTGGGAACGGATCTCCGTTGCCGGCCGCCGTGAGATATTCGGCGACCTGCGCTTGATCGCTGTAGGTCGCGGAAGCGCCGAATGGCTGCGTGTAGGTGAGCGCACAGGAAAGGGGCGACCAGAACCTGAAGCCGACGGAAGCCTGAGGGACGACAAAGGGGTCGGAATAGGCGCCTTCCCGCACGGGTTGGCCCATCAGCGATGCAAAGCTACGGCCCGGATTGACGTATATCAGTTGCGAATCCACGGTGAAACGTTCGTCGCTGAAGAGGACGTCCGTGTTGGCTTGGCCGCGGGAAAATCCACCCGCGGAAGCTGGCATTATCGCTGGCAGCAGGAAAGCACCGGCCAGAAATATTGATCGAGGTACCCTCCGGACGAACATTGCGTACATCTCTTCTCCGTTCCCCTTTATGTTGCATTGTGTTCATGCAATTTGCAGACCTGCTGGCGCCTTACCGGATCGCCAAGGAAGCGCCGCGAGCCCGAATACACGATTGCGTTGACGACCCCTGGCGCGCGTTGGCAAGCTGGCGTGAGAAACTAGCCAGTGAAGAGCATCTCGGTGTGACGACTGGCGCGTGTGAGTCGGCGCCCTCCCCGACCATTTTCCGCGCGAACTCCGCGAGGCGGAGGCCACCCCTATTCTCGTTAGACGGCGATCAGTCCCCGTGATCCACCAACCCAACACTCCACCACGATATGTGGCTGTCTCGACCGAACAATGGGGGATTTGGCCAAAGGAGTGTCATTGTCGGCCAAATAGCTGGTTTGAGGACACCCACAGCCGTCGCGATTAAGCCGTTTTTGTGCCCGGCTTGGCTTCTGCCCAGCCGGCACGCTCCGCCGGCTGGGCGATGCAAGTTCCCGTCATCGCCCTCGACTTTTGAGAAGCCGCGCATCGCAGGTGTCCGAAAACGAGGTATCCAAGTGCGACCCTCACCTCACCCTGCCCGGCCTCGCAAGATCGGAGGGCAACAATGGTTGGAGCCGAGATAGTCGTCCGCGCTCCCTCGACGCAGGTCTTCTTGCCGCCAGGGACTCTATCGCGGCCAGGTTTCCGACATATCCGCCCGCAACAAACCTGGTGTTGTGCCCGTCCAGCGGCGAAAGGCCCGGCGAAAATTATGAGGATCCGAGAAGCCCACGATGAACGCTATCTGCTCGACTGACATTTGCGGATTGGCGAGCAGCTCCAACGCCCGGTTCTTGCGAACGGCATCGAGCAGTGCTTGGAAGGAGACGCCGCTTTCTGCCAGGCGCCGACGCAGCGTTCTCTGGCCGACGCCGAGTTCGCAGGCAATCTTAGTGATGTTGCTGCGCTCGTTCAGATTTTGCCTCAGCGCGCGCTCCACCGATTCGGTGATCTCCGCCGCCTCGCGCAAACGGGCGCGGTTGTAAGCTATGAATTCGAGGAGCTGACGATGCGTGAACGGGTCCGCCGTGAGCAGGGGCTGCTTGTACCACATGGGATCGTAAAGAAAGGCGTTCTCCATCTGGCCGAAACGAATTTCGCATCCGAAGAGCCGCCGGTACACGTCCGCATGTGCGGGAGGTGGATAAGTAACATCGACCCTAAGGGGTTTGAAACCCTCGCCGACCAGGCCGACCGCGATGCCCAGGAAGCTCGCAAAGGCTTCCTCGACTAAGAACGTGTAGATTTCGGGGTCGTGGAAACGAGTTGATGCGGTGACGACGATACCTTCCTTTGTGGTTCGCGTGTCAAAGTCGAGCATGCTGCCGCTATCTCTTTGCAGCTGAAGTGCGAGTTCGACGGCCTCGCCCACCGTGGCCGAAGTCAGCATGGCATAGCCGATCAAGCCAGCGGATGTGATCTTCTCGCGACTTCCCGTTTCCAACCCGAGCGCCTGGCCTTTGGCCATTTGAGTTGCACGCAGGATGGCTTCCCGTCCTTGCCGGTAGGACACCCGACAGCCCGGGTCCTCCAGGTCCTTGACCGCTATTCCCAATCCAACGAGCATCCGGGAGGGATCCAGTCTGAATTCAGACAAAGTCGCGACCAGGCTCCGGATCAGAAACGCAGGAATGTTTGCCGTAACATATCGCGTATCGACGGATTTCATCTAAACCTCCTCCCCCTACGGCACCTGTTGGCGATTGCCGCCAAGAACGCCCCTCTGCCGCCGTCCCCTTTGCCCCTCCAGGCAGCTGCCGAATGGCCGCGTATTGTCTCCATCTTCAACTGAGGAATTTACAATCCGCAGGGACGTTGGAGTGCCCGAGCCCAGCTTGGCTTGGTGGCACCTCATTTGACCGACAGCAGATTTGAGACGTGTCGTGCCGTCAAGCCGTCGCGTGAACATGCCGACGATTTGGCCGGAAAAGACCCCAAACCGGCCCCAAACATCCCTTGCTGGCTACTCCTTCACTTCTATCCTTCGCGGGGTCAGCAGCCGAAGAAGCTGCGAGGAACGAGAAGAACAGACCGGCGCCAATGCGCCGGAGCTGCGTTGGGAGGCGATAGTGTGGTGGATCCTGGGACTTAGCGCCGCTTATGCCCTTGCCCTGAACGGCACGATGGTGATGCCCGTCGTTGTCCTTTCGATGAGCAAGCTGGCTGGCTATGATGAAGGGTTGGCCACGGTGGTCGCTAGTGCCGAACTGGCGGGCATTGGCTTTTACGGACTGTTTCTTCCAAAGCTGGCGGTTCGATCATGGCGTTGCGTCGCAGTGACCGGAGTGCTTGCGGTGCTTGTCGGAGAGGCGGCAAGTTTCTGGTTGCAATCGCCGCTGACGCTTGCGGGGGCTCGCTTTGTCGCAGGCCTCGGCGAAGGCGCCATCTTCAGCCTCGTCGCCATGAGCCTTGCTTCGCTTGCCGATGCCGAGCGGCTCTGGGGAGCCCTCAACCTGATCAGCGGGGTGGCGTTGGGCATCCTGCTCTTTATCGTATCCATGATCCCGCACCAGGAAACAGGGGCGCCAGTCTTTCTCGTCCTTGCTGCGTTTACCGCGATGATGGCGCCATTCCTGCTGTTGATATCGAAACGTTCGGCGGTGAAGACGGCGGCCACGCATCAATCCAGACTCGATAGCGGCAAGATGCGGCTGACCATGCTGATCGTCTTTCTCGTCTACGCCGTGCAGGCCGGGCAATGGGTGGTTTGCGGCTATGTCGGCGAGCGGGTGGGCCTGAGCGGTCCGCAAGTCGGCCTGTATCTCGCGGTGGCGTCATTGGCAGGATTTTTAGGCGCCATCGTCCCGATGACCACCCACGACAAGGCGAAGCGACTCACCTTCGTACTTGTTGGCTTTCTGGTCATGGCCGTATCGATCTATTTTCTTTTCAACGTCTTCACCCCATCGGTCTTTGTGATCGCACAGGTGTTCGTGAATGTCGGCTTCTACATCGTCACCCCGTTCGTGACCGGTATTCTGACTGAGAACGATCCGGATGGCTCCTTGATGTCGCGTATCCTGGTGATCGCCATCGTGGGAGCGACGATCGGCACCGCGGTCGCCGGCCCGATCTTCGTGACGGCGGGACCTTCGATCTTCGCCTGGTCTTTCCTGCTGCCGCTTGCCATTGCGGCCGTGTTTGCGACGCTGGTCTTTGGGCATTTGCACCGCTGCTTACCGGGAACGCTTACCGCAAAGATCGCCGAATGAGTGGTCGGCCGGGAACAATTCCGACATCTGCAACGCATACCGCGTCGTTAGCGGAAAGGGTTCAAGCGTGACATCGGTCCCGATTCTGAATGGCACGGCACAGGAGATCGTTGTGGGCAGGAGCAAGCCAGGCACCCCAGCGCCGCAGATCCCCGAGCGAAAGAGCCTTCCTTTTGTGGGCCACGCCTTGAGCATTCCCGGCGGCGGACGCCTGATGGACTTCCTTCTGGCCGAAGCCGAGGAACAGGGCGCGATATTCCGATTGCGCATTTTCGGCAACGAGATGATCCTGGCCTCCGGGTCGGACCTGGTTGCCGAATTGTCCGACACCGACCGCTTCGTCAAAAGCGTTCATACAGATCTTGTGCGGCTCCGCGATATTGGCGGCGACGGCCTGTTCACTGCCTACAACGAAGAACCAAACTGGCGTAAGGCGCACAACATCCTTATGCCTGCGTTTACCCGCGAGGCGATGCGCGGCTATCACGCGATGATGGTGTCCGCGGCACGTAGCCTGGTCGGTTACTGGGATCAACGGGCTCGCAACAAGCATCCAGTCGATGTGCCGCGGGACATGACCCGTCTTACGTTCGACACCATCGGGATGTGCGGGTTCGGCTACGAATTCGATTCTTTTGGCAGGGACGATCTCCACCCTTTCGTCGCTTCAATGGTCCGCGCCCTCACCCACGCCCAGGAAGCGAGCGAGCTGCCGGATTTTGTGAGCCGGCTGCGGTTCAAGCGGAATCGCGCCTACAAGCGCGATATTGCGTCGATGCGGGGGCTCATCGCCTCGCTTATCGAGCGACGGCGCGCGGAAGGCGCGACCCGCACGGATGATTTGCTCGGCCGCATGCTCAACATTTCCGACCCAGGCACCGGGCAACCGCTTGACGATGCAAACATCCACAATCAGGTCATAACGTTCCTCATTGCCGGTCACGAGACAACCGGCGCCGCGCTTTCCTTCGCACTCTATTACCTTGCAAAGCATCCGGCTGTGCTTGCGCGGGCGCAGCGGGAGGTCGATACGCTGTGGGGTGCCGATGACGATACCAGCCCTAGCTACGAGGATGTCGGCAAGCTCACCTATATTAGACAAATCCTCGACGAAGCGCTGAGGCTCTGGCCTACTGCTCCTGGATACGCGGTCACCCCTGTCGAGGAAACCGTCGTGGCGGGACGCTACGCCTTCCGCCCTGGCGACTCGATCCAGATCTTCATCCCGTCACTGCACCGACAGCCGGAATGGGGTGGCAACGTCCATAGCTTCGACCCTGACAGGTTTAGTCCCGAGGCCACGGCGGCCCGCCCCGGACACATCTACAAACCATTCGGGAACGGTGAACGCGCCTGCATCGGACGGCAATTCGCGCTCCATGAGGCAATTCTGGTGCTGGGCATGCTGGTGCACAGATTCCACCTCAACGACCGTACCAATTACAAGTTGAACATAGGCATGACGCTAACGATCAAGCCTGACGGTTTCATGCTATATCCGGAGCCAAGGAAGCCGAGCGAGCGCCGAGTCGAACGCGTGGCCAGTCCGGTCCTTGCGCCTCGGCCAACCACCGTGGCGGCTAGCCACACATTCCCAAGGCTCGCCGTGTTCCATGGCTCGAACCTTGGCACATCGGCCGGTGTAGCGCGAGAACTCGCGGCCGCCGCCTCGGATCACGGACACAGTGCTTCTGTCGCGCCACTCAACGATGCGGTCGGCAAGCTCAACGACCTGGCCACCGGCACCCTGCTGGTGATCGTGGTTTCTTCCTACAACGGCCGTCCCACCGATGATGCCGACAGGTTCGTCAACTGGGCCGAGGCCTTGCAACCCGGCTCGCTCGAAGGCCTGTCCTTTGCGATCCTCGGTATTGGCGACCGCTCGTACTCCGCGACTTACCAGCGCATTCCGTCGCTGATCGATGAGCGGCTCTGCGCCGCCGGGGCGACACGCATCGGGGACCGGGGCGAGGCGGATGTCGGGGGAGACTTCAGCTCCAGCGTGGACTCCTGGTCGCAAAACCTGTGGGACTCTATCAAAACCGGGGACGGCGACCGCGCGGCGGATGACGCGGCAACTGCCGGTCAAGCCGCTCTCCAGATCGCCCTCGAACCGGTAGAGAGCAGCGAGGCGGAACGGGCCAGACAGCATGGCATGGCCGCCATGACCGTGGTTGATTCGGGCGAGCTGGTCGACCTCGCCAACCCCCTCGGGCGATCCAAGCGCTTTCTGCGGCTGCGTCTGCCCGACGGTGTCAGCTATCGCACCGGTGATCACCTTGCGGTGCTGCCGAGGAACCACAATGAACTCATCGAGCGCGTCGGCGCCCGGTTCGCTCTCGATCTGGATCGTCCGGTGCGTGTTCGCGCCTCCCGGAGACTGCGGCTCTTCTTGCCTCAGGAGCGCCCCATTACCATTCGTGAGATATTGCGCGACTACGTCGAATTGCAGGAACCCGCGACCCCTGAGGATCTCCGCTTCCTTGCCGAACGCTGCCCATGCCCGCCAGAGCGCAAGCCACTGGAGGACTTAGCTGGCCTGGAAGCCGCCGAGTTCGAACGGACGATCACGGCGGTCAGCACTAGCGTTCTCGACCTGCTGGAGCGCTACCGTTCGATCGATCTTCCTTTCGAGCATTTCCTGGCACGGTTGTCTGCGATCAGGCCCAGGCGATACTCGATCTCATCGTCGAGCGTAGCCACACCCTCGGCGGTGGACCTCATGGTTTCGGTGGTCGATGCCCCCTACCGCAACGCCGGAAACGGACAGGGACGGCGGTACCGCGGCATCGCATCAAATCACCTCGCTCTCCTGATCGCCGGTGAAACCGTCCTGGCCCGGATCGTCCCATGCAGCGACAGCTTCCGCCTGCCGGTCGATCGCACGGCGATCCTCATCGGCGCCGGCACGGGTCTGGCGCCCCTGCGCGGGATGATCGGGGATCGCGCCGCCCATGGCCACACAGCGCCTCTGGTTCTCTATTTCGGCTGCGATCACCCCGACGTCGATTTTCTTCACCGTCAAGAGCTGGAGAAGGCTGAACGCGAGGGGGTCGTCACGCTACGGCCGGCGTACGCTTTCGCCCCTGTCGACGACCACAAGTTCGTCCAGGATCGCATGATCTCGGAGCGCACCGAAATCTGGTCCCTGATCAATCAGGGCGCACATATCCGGGTGTGCGGTGACGCCGCGCGGCTCGGCGCGGGGGTGGAGGCGGCACTTCTCGACATCCACCGTCAGTGCTCTGGCGAAACTGAAAACGGCCCCAGCGATCCAGCGACGCAGTGGCTGGGCAAGCTGCGTTCCGAAGGACGGTTTGTGTGCGACGTCTGGTGAGAGCCGACCAATTTCCCGTGAAAGGACCCGCTGTGTTGGACATTTCTGCCTCGTCAAGCTACGCCACTGCGCAGCCGATCGATGACGTGCTCGACGTCGTGATCGTGGGTGCCGGATTGTCCGGAATCGGCGCCGCCTGCCATCTCATGCGTCAGCGGCCTAACAGCACCTTTACGCTGCTCGAGTCGCGCGCCGATCTGGGCGGCACCTGGGATCTCTTCCGTTATCCCGGGGTTCGATCCGACTCCGATATGTTTACGCTCGGCTACTCGTTTCGTCCCTGGCGTGACCGCCGCGTCATTGCCGACGGTCCGTCGATTCTAAACTACCTAAGGGACACCGCGGTCGAGTACGGCGTTGATCAGCGCATCCGCTACGGCCACCGAGTCGTCGGTGCCGCATGGGACGGCACCCGGGCCTGCTGGATCGTCACAGTGGAGAAAGCGTTGCCGGATGGCAGCGCCACCACGACTGTGCGGATCAGCTGCCGATGGTTGTCGGTCTGCTCGGGATACTATCGCTACGATCAAGGACACCGTCCGCACTTCGAGGGTGAGGAAACTTTTCGCGGCGAGATCATATCACCACAATCCTGGCCGGAGGACCTCGACTGGACTGACAAGCGTGTCACGGTGATCGGCAGTGGGGCAACGGCGGTAACCCTGGTTCCGACGCTCGCGCAAAAAGCCAAGCACGTCACCATGCTGCAACGCACACCCACATATATCGTTTCATTGCCCACCGAGGACTCACTGGTCCGGCGGCTTGAGCGGATCTCGGCTCCAGATGCGTGGATCAGCCGGATCATGTTTTGGAAGAACGTCCTATCCAACATATTGTCGTATGAGATGGCTCGACGTTTTCCCCGCCTGTCCCGGCGGCTCATCCGCAAGGAGATCGACCGCGAGCTAGGCAAGCACGTCGAGGTGGAGAAGCACTTCAACCCGCCATACAACCCCTGGGATCAACGGGTGTGCGTGGTTCCTGACGGTGACTTGTTCGAAGCAATCCGCAACGGCACAGCCGAGGTCGTAACCGACACGATCGCTCGCTTTGTTCCCAACGGGATCGAAACCAGCAGCGGGCACTTCATCGAGTCCGAGATTGTCGTGGCGGCAACAGGACTACAGATGATTCCGCTCGGGGGAATGACCCTGTCCGTCGACGGCCAGCCAGTGTCACTGCCCGATAGCGTCGTCTACAAGGGCATGATGCTGTCGCAGGTCCCCAATTTCAATCTGGTGATCGGCTACACGAACAACTCATGGACGCTGAAGGCCGATCTGGTCAGCGAGAGCATTGCTCGTTTGATCGCTCATCTTGACAAACATGGCTATGATTTCGTCATGCCGCGTGCACCGGAAGGCGTCGGCGGTGTCCCATTCGTTGACCTGCATTCCAGCTATGTCCAGCGCGGGATCGCTGGCTTCCCGAAGCAGGGTAACCGCAAACCATGGCGGCTGCACCAGAACTACCTTTTTGACCTGAAGCTCTTTCGCCGCGATTTTGAGGGCGACCCCGCCCTTGAGTTTCGCCGTAGCCCGGTGGCGACCGGATCTCCGAGCCTTCCCGTGACCAGTTCTCTGTCCGACCGCAAAGGAGCCTCCTATGCATGACTTCGATTTTTCCGGAACCGCCATTGTCACCGGCGCCGCCGGCGGCATTGGCCGTGCCCTTGTCACTCAGCTTGCCGATCGAGGTTGCGACGTGGTTCTTGTCGACCGTGACGAGAAGGGCCTGAACTCTGCCCTTGCTGAGCTCCGTTCCAAGTATCCGCGAGCTCAGTGCAGCTCATACGTCGCCGATCTGACCAGCAGCGAGCAGGTGCACACGCTCGGCCTAACTCTCAGCCAGAACCATCCCGACACCCGCCTTCTCGTGAACAACGCCGGCGTGGCGCTGAGCGGGGTGTTCGAGCAGTACTCCAAAGAGGATTTCGACTGGCTTCTCGCTGTCAACCTTCTGGCGCCGATTGACCTGGTCCGGGCTTTGTTGCCGGTACTGCGCCGCAACAAGGGCTCGCACATAGTAAACGTATCGAGTGTCTTCGGGCTTGTCGCTCCCGCTGGCAACGTCGCCTATGCGACAAGCAAATTCGGCATCCGCGGGTTCACCGAGGCCCTGCGGGCCGAACTCGCACCCTCCAAAATCGGCGTCACCTGCGTTCATCCGGGCGGCATCAAGACCAACATCTCGCTGGCCGCGCGCATCGGCTCCGAGATGACGCCGGAACAGCGGGCCAAAGCCGAGAGGGACAATGTGGAATTCGACAAAGTTCTCACCATTACCCCGGAAGTGGCCGCCGGAGCGATCATCGATGGCATTGCCCGCCGGCGCCCGCGTGTGCTGATCGGCGCGAGTGCGAAGATACCCGACGTCGTTGCGCGGCTATTCCCCTCGCACTATCACGGCGTGGTAGACGGGCTGGAAGCAGCGCTCGGCTGGTTGTCCTCGCTCGCCGGGAAGCGCGGCACGTCCGCCGCGCCGGCCGTGAAGCGGGTGGCACGATGAGCGGCGCCGATCGCCCCGCGCCCGCGGCAGATCTTGCTTTGCTGCTGGCTGAACTCGATCCAACAGACCGGACCGCTATTTCGCCTGGCCAGCAGCGTGCCGAATACGCAGGGTTTGTCGAAATGTTCCGCGGCGAAGAACCGGCCTTCCCAGGCAGGGTCACCGACGAAGTGATCGAGACGGGGCCGGACAAGCATTCGGTGCCGGTCCGGCGCTACCGGCCGGATCACGAAGCCCACCCAGGGCACGTCCTGGTTTACTTTCACGGCGGCGGCTGGGTGCTGGGCAGCGCTGACACCCACGATCGGCTTACGCGCGCGATCGCCGACCGCCTGCGCCTGCATGTTATTTCGGTCAATTACCGGCTCGCACCAGAGCACCCGTTCCCGGCCGCTTTCGACGATTGTGAACGGGTCGTCGCGCACGCAGCACAAGACGCGACGTGGTTGGCCGTGGGCGGGGACAGCGCCGGCGGCAACCTTGCCGCCGCGATCAGCGCCCACCGGGCGGCCGGCGGCAATCCCGTCGACGCCCAGGTCCTTATCTATCCAGGGCTCAAGGTCCCCAACGGCGATACAAGTCTGGACGGGCTCGGCCTGGATCGCAGCGACATAGACTATTTCTGGTCCGCGTATCGCGGCGACCACACGCCCGATGCCCTGCTTGCCCCGCTGCTTGCGCCGGATCCCATAGACGCGCCCCCCACATTGGTGACTACGGCAGGTTGTGACCCGCTTCGGCCTGACGGCGTTGAATACGCCCAAAGGCTCATCGCCGCCGGTATATCGACCGTGTATCTTCCGTTCCCCAGCCTGATACATGGATGGCTGGAGCTGGCAGAACAGGTTCCGAGCGCGGCGCGCGCGCGCGCAACATTGCTCGATGCGATCGGGGAACTGCACAGGAGCACCTCAGCGGCGCAACCGCGTAGGCTTTCATGACCGCCCTGGCTGACATCTGGTCCGGCCCGACGGCGAGCCGCCGCTGCTGCACCGAGCTCATCGCCGACGGCCGGTCCCCAGTTGGGCGTTCCGACGGCATTCATTTAGGCGTTGTCGGCCATCCAGGCCGCCAGCGGACCGCTTCTTGCGTGCGCGATCCTCCCTGATCGCGTAAGGCGAGGCGTCGGCGCTTGCGAGTGGGCCTAGGCCCTGTGAGGGTTGGCGCCTCGGCTTCGCAAGTCACCGAAGGCGGGGCGCTGGCGGGCGCCCCGCCGCCGACTTGCATCGTGGGAGCTGCGCTTCCCGCTTCTGACAAGTCCACTGTGCCCTTATCGGGATGAACTCGCTTACGCCGGACGAGGTGGTCGCGCTGGAAGGCGAGACCTTCATCGACTTGCCGGCAAGCACAACGTTCACCGCTTCAGTTGCGGTTGACGACGGGCAAGCCGGTAGGCAACCGAACAGGAAGGCACCCATGGCCGGCTATATCCCTCCCGTTGAGGACATGTCGTTCTTGCTCGGCGAAGTCTTCGACTTCGACGCACAAATGACCGCCCTTCCCGGCTGCGACGACGTCAACACGGAACTGGCGACCCGCATCCTGGAAGAAGGCGGCAAGTTCTGCGCCGAGATCCTGGAGCCGCTCAACCGAGGCGGTGACGAAGAGGGATGCAAGCTGTCGAATGGAATGGTGACGACGCCTAAGGGCGTCGCCGACGCCTACAAGGCCTTTGTCGAGGCCGGCTGGGGCGGCCTTTCCGGCAGCCCGGAATTTGGCGGACAGGGTCTGCCGCGCGTGCTGCAGATACTGCTGGACGAGATGGTATCGTCGGCAAATCTCTCCTTCGGCCTGTTCCCGGGGCTTACGCGTGGCGCGGTGGAGGCGATTTCCCATCATGCGAGCGACGAGCTCAAGCAGAAATATCTGCCCAAGATGGTCACCGGCGAATGGACGGGCGCCATGGCGCTCACCGAATCCCGCGCGGGCACCGATCTCGGCCTGCTCACCACCCGCGCCGAGCCGGTAGGGGACGGCTCCTATTCCATCAGCGGTTCGAAGATCTTCATTTCATCGGGGGATCAGGATTTTGATGGCAACATCATCCATCTGGTGCTCGCCCGCCTGCCCGACATGCCAAAAGGCGTGAAAGGCATCAGCCTGTTCCTATCGCCCAAGTTCCTCGTCGATGCGGACGGCAGGCTGGGCGAACGCAACCGCATGTCGGTCGGATCGCTAGAGCATAAGATGGGGATCCACGCGCAGCCGACCTGCGTGATGAATTATGACGGCGCGATCGGCTGGCTGGTCGGCGAGCGCGGCCGCGGCCTCAACGCCATGTTCACGATGATGAACGCCGAGCGGCTGTTCGTCGGCATGCAGGGCCTTGGCGTCGGCGAGGCCGGCAACCAGAAGGCCGTTGCCTATGCTCGCGAGCGCCTGCAGGGTCGTTCCGCCGACGGTGAGCGCGGCCCTGTTGCGATCATCGAGCATGCCGACGTGCGCAAGATGCTCCTGGAGGGCCGCTCCATCACCGAGGCCGGGCGCGCGCTCGCCGTCTGGATCGCGCTGCAGATGGACATCGCCGCCAGCCATCCGGACGCCGAGACGCGCCGCAAGGCGGAAGGCCTCGTGGCCCTGCTGACACCAGTGGTGAAGGCGGCTTTCACCGATTTCGGCTTCGAGATCGCGGTCCTGTCGCAGCAGGTGTTCGGCGGGCACGGCTATATCCGTGAATGGGGTATGGAACAGTACGTGCGAGACGTTCGCATCACTCAGCTTTATGAGGGCACCAATGGCGTGCAGGCCATGGATCTGGTCGGCCGCAAGCTGCCGATGGAAAACGGTGAACTGCCTCTGCGCTTCTTTGCGCTTGTGCGCGAGGAACTGTCGCAAATCAACGGACCCGCCTGGCTCGACACCGTGAAGTCCACCGTGGTCGATAGCCTTGCCCGGCTGGAGAAACTGACGGAAGACCTGTTGGCCAAGGGCGCCGATCCGGTGGAAACCGGGGCGTGCGCTACCGACTACCTTCGCTTCTTCGCGCTGGTGGCGTTCGGCTGGCTGTGGGTGCGCATGGCACAGACAGCCGCGGCTTGCGCGACGACGCCGCACAAACAGCGCAAGCTTGCCCTGGCCCGCTTCTTTGCGGCTCGCCTGCTGCCGCAGACCGTCGCACTCGAGGCGGCGATCCGCGCCGGTGCTTCAGACATCATGGCGCTCGACGCCGACCTGTTCTGATTGAACCATTGTCCGGGAGGAAAAGACCATGCTTGGCCTGATGATGAATACACCCCTGCTCGTGTCCTCCATCCTGCATCATGCGGCGACCTATCACTGCGACACGGAAATCGTTTCGAAAACGGTCGAGGGCCCGATCCATCGCTACACCTATGCCGATCTTTCGAAGCGTAGTCAGAAGCTTGCCAACGCGCTGGCAAAGCTCGGACTGTCGCGCGGAGATCGGGTCGGAACGCTGGCCTGTAACGGCTACCGGCATCTTGAGCTGTATTACGGCGTTTCCGGATCGGGGCTCGTGTGTCACACGATCAACCCGCGGCTCTTCCACGAGCAGATCGGCTACATAATCGAACATGCCGGTGACTGCCTGCTCTTCTGTGACCTCAATTTCCTTACGATCCTCGAAGCGCTGGCCGACCGGCTGGTCGGCATGAAGGCGATTGTCGTCTTGACCGACGCGGCACATATGCCGAAATCGGCGGCGCTGCCGAACCTGGTTTGCTACGAAACCCTCATCGCGGACGAGCCGGACGAGTTTGCCTGGCCGGTTTTCGACGAGAACACGGCTTGTGGCCTTTGCTACACGTCCGGGACCACCGGCGACCCCAAGGGCGTGCTCTACAGCCACCGCTCCACCGTGCTGCATGCCATGGCGATCAGCTTGCCGGACGTGCTGGGCCTTTCAGCCATGGATGCCGTGGTGCCGGTTGTGCCGATGTTCCACGTCAATGCCTGGGGCCTGCCCTTCGCGGCCCCGATGGTCGGCGCCAAGCTCGTGATGGCGGGACCAAACCTCGATGCCGCCAGCCTGCATGGGCTGTTCGAAAGCGAGAGCGTGACGTTCACCGCCGGTGTGCCCACCGTTTGGCTCGGCCTGCTCGACTGGATGGACGTCAATGGCCAGAAGTTCTCAACGTTGAAGCGCGTCGCCATCGGCGGCTCCGCTTCGCCCCCGATCATGATCAGCCGCTTCCAAGGCATGGGCGTCATGGTGCGCCATGCTTGGGGCATGACGGAAACAAGCCCCGTCGGCCTTGCCGCTACGCTGCTGCCCAAGCATCAACGCCTGTCGGAAAAGCAGAAACTCACACTGGAGTCCAAGCAGGGACGGCCGCTGTTCGGGGTGGAGTTCCGCATCGAGGGCAGCGACGGCAAGCCGGTGGCGCGTGACGGAAAAGGCTTCGGCGCCATGCTTGTGCGCGGCCCCTGGGTCGCGGCCGGCTACTACGACATGGAACAGAGCCCAGCTCATACGGTGGAGGGCTGGTTCGACACCGGCGACATCGTGACCATGGACGAGGACGGTTTTGTTCAGATTGTCGACCGCACCAAGGACGTTGTGAAATCCGGCGGCGAATGGATCAGCTCGATCGAATTGGAAAACATCGCTCAGGCCCATCCCGCGATCAGGGAAGCGGCCGTAGTCGCGACGCCCGATGCCCGCTGGGGCGAGCGCCCGGTCCTGGTCGTCGTCGTCAAGCCCGGCCAGACGTTCACCCGCAACGACATGCTGGATGGCTATGCCGGCAAAATCTCCAAATGGAGTATTCCCGACGACGTCATCGTCGTCGACCAACTGCCTCATACCGCAACGGGCAAGCTGCTCAAGACCGCCATTCGCCAAATCGTGTCCGACGAATACGCCAGGCGTTTGCCCGACGACGCGGCACTGGTGGACTGACTTCCAAGACGTATAGCCCCTGCCCGCCCCGCGCCCCCCGGAAAGCCCCAGAAGGACCTTGATATGAAAGCTGTCGTCTTCGAACAGTTCGGCCAGGCGCCGACGATCCAGACCGTCGCCGATCCGAAGCCGACGCCCGAAGGTGTCGTCATCAAGGTCGAGGCGACGGGCCTTTGCCGCAGCGACTGGCATGGCTGGATGGGCCATGATGAGGGCATCACGCTGCCGCATGTGCCGGGCCATGAGCTGGCCGGCATCGTCGTC
>NZ_JBFUGC010000026.1:0-22252 GCF_056403115.1 Mesorhizobium sp. P3_A2 | reverse complement strand
ATTATTCTTTGATGGTGACGACGATGCCGGCACCGACGGTGCGGCCGCCTTCACGGATGGCGAAGCGCAGCTTCTCTTCCATGGCGATAGGCACGATCAGCTCGACATCGACCGTGATGTTGTCGCCGGGCATAACCATTTCGGTGCCTTCCGGCAGCGACACGATGCCGGTCACGTCGGTCGTGCGGAAGTAGAACTGCGGACGGTAGTTGGTGAAGAACGGCGTGTGACGGCCACCTTCGTCCTTGGTCAGGATGTAGGCTTCGGCCACGAACTTCTTGTGCGGCTTCACCGTGCCCGGCTTGGCCAGAACCTGGCCGCGCTCGACACCTTCACGGTCAACGCCGCGCAGCAGCGCGCCGATGTTGTCGCCGGCCTGGCCCTGATCGAGCAGCTTGCGGAACATCTCGACGCCGGTGCAGGTCGTCTTGGTCGTCGGACGGATGCCGATGATTTCCAGTTCCTCGCCGACCTTGACCACGCCACGCTCGACGCGGCCGGTCACGACCGTGCCACGGCCCGAGATCGAGAACACGTCTTCGATCGGCATCAGGAACGGCTTGTCCAGCGGACGAACCGGCGTCGGGATGTAGGCATCGACCTGAGCCATCAGCTCGCGGATCGCGTCTTCGCCGATCGTCTTGTTCGAATCTTCAAGAGCCGCAAGCGCCGAACCCTTGACGATCGGAATGTCGTCGCCGGGGAATTCGTTCTTGGTCAGCAGCTCGCGCACCTCGAGCTCGACCAGTTCGAGCAGCTCGGCGTCGTCGACCTGGTCGACCTTGTTCAGGAACACCACGATCGACGGCACGCCGACCTGACGGGCCAGCAGGATGTGCTCGCGGGTCTGCGGCATCGGGCCGTCGGCAGCCGACACGACCAGGATCGCGCCGTCCATCTGCGCGGCACCGGTGATCATGTTCTTCACATAGTCGGCATGGCCGGGGCAGTCGACGTGGGCGTAGTGGCGGTTGGCCGTCTCGTATTCGACGTGAGCCGTCGAAATGGTGATGCCGCGGGCCTTCTCTTCCGGCGCCGCATCGATCTGGTCGTAGCGCTTGTATTCGCCAAAATACTTCGTGATCGCCGCCGTCAGCGACGTCTTGCCATGGTCAACGTGACCAATCGTGCCGATGTTCACATGAGGCTTAGTGCGCTCGAATTTACCTTTTGCCACTGTGGTTCTCCGTCTTACTCGTCCCGCTTGGGGAAATTGATATTCGCTCTATCCGTCCCGGAAACGCGCAAGAATTGCGGTTCCGGTGGCACAGGCATTCTTACGCGTACTTTTTCTGGACTTCCTGGGCCACCGCCGTAGGGACCGGCTCATAGTGATCGAACTGCATCGTGTAGGCCGCACGGCCCTGGCTCATCGAGCGCAGGTTGTCGACGTACTTGAACATGTTGGCCAGCGGCACCATCGCGTTGATCACGACAGCCACGCCACGCGCTTCCTGGCCCTGGATCTGGCCACGACGGCCGTTGAGGTCGCCGATGACGCTGCCGACATAGTCTTCCGGCGTCACGACTTCGACCTTCATGATCGGCTCGAGCAACTGCACGCCAAGCTTGGGCGCGGCTTCACGGAAGCAGGCGCGGCCGGCGATTTCGAACGCCAGGACACTGGAGTCGACATCGTGGTAAGCGCCGTCGATGAGCGTCGCCTTGACGCCAATCATCGGGAAGCCGGCGAACGGGCCCGACGTCATGACGCTGTTGATGCCCTTTTCGACACCCGGGATGTATTCCTTCGGAACCGCACCGCCGACGATCTTCGATTCGAACTCGAACTCCGAGCTCTCCGGATTCGGCTCGAACAGCAGCTTGACGCGGGCGAACTGACCGGTACCGCCGGTCTGCTTCTTGTGCGTGTAGTCCTGCTCGTGCTTGCGGGTGATCGTCTCGCGATAGGCCACCTGCGGCGCGCCGACATTGGCCTCGACCTTGAACTCGCGACGCATGCGGTCGACGATGATGTCGAGGTGAAGCTCACCCATGCCCGAGATGATGGTCTGGCCGCTTTCCTCGTCGGTCTTGACGCGGAAGGACGGATCTTCGGCGGCCAGACGGTGAAGGGCGAGGCCCATCTTTTCCTGGTCGTTCTTGGTCTTCGGCTCGATGGCGATCTGGATGACCGGATCGGGGAATTCCATGCGCTCGAGGATGACCGGGTGCAGCGGATCGCTAAGCGTATCGCCGGTGGTCGTGTCCTTCAGGCCAGCCAGAGCAACGATGTCGCCGGCAAAAGCCTCTTCGACGTCGGCGCGCGAATTCGCATGCATCTGCAGCATGCGGCCGATGCGCTCTTTCTTGCCCTTGACGGTGTTGTCGAGCGAGACGCCCTTGGTCAGCTTGCCCGAATAGATGCGAGCAAAGGTCAGCGAGCCGACGAACGGGTCGTTCATGATCTTGAAGGCCAGCATCGACAGCGGCTCGTTGTCGTCCGCATGACGCTCGATCTCGGCGTCGGTCTTGGCGTCGACGCCCTTGATGGCAGGAACGTCGGCCGGCGACGGCAGATATTCGACAACGGCGTCGAGCAGCGGCTGCACGCCCTTGTTCTTGAAGGCCGAGCCGCAGAACATCGGGAAGAACTTGACCGCGATGGTACCCTTGCGGATCAGCGCGCGGATCTCGTCATTCGACGGCATCTTGCCTTCGAGGTAATTTTCAAGCGCCGTCTCGTCCATTTCGACGGCGGCTTCGATCATCTTCTCGCGGAATTCCTCGGCTCGCGCCTTGAGGTCGGCCGGGATCTCGACGACGTCCCAGGCAGCGCCCAGCGTCTCGTCGCGCCAGACCAGCGCGTTCATCTCGACGAGGTCGACGACACCCTTGAATTCGGTCTCGGCGCCGATCGGCAGCTGCATGACGACGGCATGCGCACCGAGGCGCGAACCGATCATCTCGACCGAGCGGTAGAAGTCGGCACCGATCTTGTCCATCTTGTTGCAGAAGATCATGCGCGGAACGCGATACTTGTCGGCCTGGCGCCAGACAGTCTCGGTCTGCGGCTCTACACCGGCATTGGCGTCGAGCAGCGCGATGGCGCCGTCGAGCACGCGCAGCGAACGCTCGACTTCGATGGTGAAGTCGACGTGTCCGGGAGTGTCGATGATGTTGAAGCGGTACATCTTGCCGTCACGGCCCTTCCAGAAGGTCGTGGTGGCGGCCGACGTGATGGTGATGCCGCGTTCCTGCTCCTGCTCCATCCAGTCCATGGTGGCAGCGCCGTCGTGCACTTCGCCGATCTTGTGCGACTTGCCCGTGTAATAGAGGACGCGCTCGGTGGTCGTCGTCTTGCCGGCGTCAATATGCGCCATAATACCGAAATTGCGGTAGTCTTCGATTTTATATTCGCGGGCCATCGTGGATGCCTTCTCAGTCTCGTTCGCGCTTTACCAGCGGTAGTGCGCGAAAGCGCGGTTGGCTTCTGCCATCTTGTGGGTGTCTTCACGCTTCTTCACGGCCGTGCCGCGGTTGTTGGCCGCGTCCATCAGCTCGCCGGAGAGGCGGTCGACCATCGTGGTCTCGTTGCGGTTGCGCGCGGCTGCAATCAGCCAGCGGATCGCCAGTGCCTGACGGCGCTCGGGGCGCACATCGACCGGAACCTGGTAGGTGGCGCCGCCGACGCGACGCGACCGGACTTCCACATGCGGCGCGACATTGTCGAGCGCCTGATGGAAAACGGTGACCGGCTCCTGCTTGGTCTTCGACTGAACCTGGTCGAGCGCGCCGTAGACGATGGTCTCGGCGACCGACTTCTTGCCGTCATACATGACGGCGTTCATGAACTTGGTAACGATCAGATCGCCGAACTTCGGATCCGGGTTGATCTCACGCTTTTCTGCACTGTGACGACGGGACATGGCTTTTGTCTCTCAATCTTTCATAGCCCGGCGCTGTCAAAAAAAGCGCCGAAGCCGGAAAACCTTACTTCGGACGCTTCGCACCGTATTTCGAACGGCGCTGCTTGCGGTTCTTCACGCCCTGCGTGTCGAGCACGCCGCGGATGATGTGGTAGCGCACGCCCGGAAGATCCTTGACGCGACCGCCGCGGATCATGACCACGGAGTGTTCCTGAAGGTTGTGACCTTCGCCGGGGATGTAGCCGATCACTTCAAAGCCGTTGGTCAGGCGGATCTTGGCCACCTTGCGCAGTGCCGAGTTCGGCTTCTTCGGCGTCGTTGTATAGACGCGCGTGCAGACGCCCCGCTTCTGCGGGTTCTGCTGCATGGCCGGGACCTTGTTGCGCTTCACCGGCGCAATGCGCGGCTTGCGGATCAGCTGGTTGACGGTAGGCATTAAACCCTCTTGTCTCTCAATTCCGTGTCTCGCCCGGTCAGGGCCGCTCAAAGCGTCAATTCCATACGCAAATTCGGGCCATAAACCGCGCCTCGCGGTCCTGCCCGAACAAAATGCAGAGGAAGCGGAAACCGCCTCATGCGCGCCGGAAATGTCTTTTCGCTCGTAAAACGAACCCTGTTTGAGGCAAACTCCAAAGCGTGTCGCTTCGGAAGGGAGAGCCTCACATCGGTTCTGACTGGGCGGCTTCTACTCGCAAGACCGTGAACCGTCAACCCCGGCACGCCAAATATTGCGCGCTGACCAAGGCTTGGCAGCCATGCGAAAAACGCATGTAATTTTCTTTCTTAAGTTTGCAAGGGGAAGGAAGAAAGTGACCGGCTTGCGGCTGTCCTGCACCGCCGCTTCGTGGCAAAAGGCGCCATGGACAGCCCCAAACCCCTTGCCCGCCCGAATCTCAAGAGGAATCAGCCCGTGAACGACAATGAGGAGCGCCCGGTCACCATCATCACCGGCCGCGTCTGGAAAAAGAAGGGCGGCAAGCCGGAAGGCGTCCATGTGATGCTGGTTGCCCCCGACGACGATTCGGCCGTGCGCCGTGCCCTCGAATCGCTCGCCGCCGAAGGCTATGCCGAGGCCGAGCTCGACCAGATCGGCGACATGGAGGGCGAGCCCGACGATGAGCCGCATCTGTCGGCCTTCCAGGGCGCACTCGAAGGCGAAGTATCGATCGTGACGTTCGAGGTCCCGCTGTAAGCCTGAGAATCGGGTTCGGCTCGCACTTGTCACCGCGCCGGCTTGCCCGGCACCGGTTCTCTGCTAAGAACCAGGCAACTTAAGAACAGCCCAAATTCCAATCTGCGGAGTCCCCATGTCCTCCAACAATGGTCCCATCAAGCTCGGCATCGTCGGCGTCGGCAAGATCGTGCGCGACCAGCATCTGCCGGCGGTGGCCAAAGATGGGGATTACCGCCTGATCGCCGCCGCCAGCCGGCACGGCAAGGTTGATGATATCCCGAACTTCCCGACCATAGAGGCGATGCTCGACGCGGTGCCCGAACTCGAGGCCGTGTCGCTGTGCATGCCACCGCAGTATCGCTACGACGCTGCGCGCACGGCACTGATCGCGAAAAAGCATGTCTTCCTCGAAAAGCCGCCGGGCGCCACCGTCAGCGAGGTCGAGGATCTGAAGCGGCTGGCGCAAGCCAATGGGGTTACGCTGTTCGCCAGCTGGCATTCGCGCTACGCGCCGGCGGTAGAGGCCGCGCGGACTTTTCTGAGCTCAGCCAAAATCAGTTCGGCGGCAATCGTCTGGAAGGAAGATGTCCGCCGCTGGCACCCCAACCAGGACTGGATCTGGGCCCCGGGCGGTTTCGGTGTTTTCGATCCCGGCATCAACGCGCTGTCGATCGTGACACACATCCTGCCGGCAATGTTCATCACCTCGGCGGTGCTCGACTTTCCCGAAAACCGCGCCTCTCCGGTTGCCGCCCATGTCAATTTCCGCACCTCCGATGGGTTGCCGGTGACGATGGAACTCGACTGGCTGCAGACCGGCCCGCAGAGCTGGGACATCCTGGCAGACACCGATAAAGGCAAGATGGTGCTGTCCGGCGGCGGCACCAGGCTGGCCGTCGACGGCAAGGTGGTTCACGACGAGCCGGAGGCCGAATATCCTGAACTCTACCGCCGCTTCGCCGAGACCGTGCGCGCCGGCATTTCCGATGTCGACCTGGCACCCCTCCAGCACGTCGCCGACGCCTTTATGCTCGGCAAGCGCAATGTGGTGGAAGCGTTCTTCGACTGAGCTGAGCGACAGACCCCGCTGCCGATAGCCTTACTCGACGATCGCAATGGCAAAGCCATCATAGCCCTTGGCGCCGACGGTCTGGATGGCGGTGCCGTCCAGGCGCTTCTCACCGCCGATGAAGGAGAACGCGGCGCGCGCGCCTTCGACATAGGCGTCACGGCCATCGTCGTTGAGCACCGTACCGTCTCGGACGACGTTGTCGCAGATGATAACTGTGCCTGGCCGCGACAGCCGCATCGCCCATGACAGATAGTTGGGATTGTTCGGCTTGTCGGCGTCGATGAAGATCAGGTCGAACGGACCGGCATTTTCAGCAGCCAACGTCTCAAGCGACTGCAGCGCCGGACCGGTTCGCAGGTCGACCTTGTCCGACACCCCTGCCCGCTCGAAATTCGAACGCGCGACCTTTGCGTGGTGTGGATCGAGTTCAAGCGTCACGACCTTGCCGTCGGCCGGCAGCCCCCTTGCCATCCAGATGGTCGAGTAGCCGCCAAGCGTGCCGATCTCCAGCACCTTCCTGGCACTGCTGATGTGCACCAGAAGCGACAGCAGCTTGCCCTGCGCGGCCGAGACGTCGATCGCCGGCAGGCCCTGTTTGCGATTGGTTGCGATCACCGCGTCAAGCACGGGATCCGCTTCGAACAGCGAGGAGACGATGTAGTCGTCGACAGCCGTCCAGGTCTTGTTGCTCATGGTGCTTCCTCTTTCGTAAGGCCAAAACGCGAAAAGGGGCCGCTTGGGCCCCTTTCCTTCTTCTCGTCCGACCGCGCTTACTGCGCGGCGTTGACCATGTCAGTCAGCATCGGATCGGCGACTTCGACACCGGAGGCCTTGCGGCGCTCGTCGATGATCAACTCGTCGCGCGAGGTGGCGATGCGCCGGATCTGGCTCATCGTGCCGCCGGTACCGGCCGGGATCAGTCGGCCGACGATGACGTTTTCCTTCAGGCCCTGCAGCATGTCGGTCTTGCCTGCAACCGCAGCTTCCGTCAGCACCCTGGTCGTCTCCTGGAAGGAGGCGGCCGAGATGAAGGACGGCGTCTGCAGCGAGGCCTTGGTGATGCCGAGCAGCACCGGCTGGCCTTCGGCCGGCTTCTTGCCGTCCTCGATCAGGCGCTCGTTGACCTCTTCCAGTTCGATCACGTCCACGTGGTCGCCCGGAATGTAGGTCGAGTCGCCCTGCGTGGTGATCTCGACCTTCTGCAGCATCTGGCGAACGATCACCTCGATGTGCTTGTCGTTGATCGACACGCCCTGCAGACGGTAGACTTCCTGGATTTCGTTCACGAGGTAGGAAGCAAGTGCCTCCACGCCCTTGATCGCCAGGATGTCGTGCGGCGCCGGATTGCCGTCGAGGATGTAGTCGCCCTTCTCGATGACGTCGCCGTCCTGGAGATGGAACGGTTTGCCCTTCGGGATCAGGTATTCGACCGGCTCAAGCGTCGAATCATGCGGCTCGATGATGATGCGGCGCTTGTTCTTGTAGTCGCGGCCGAAGCGGATCGTGCCATCGATCTCGGCGATGATGGCGTGATCCTTCGGACGGCGTGCCTCGAACAGTTCGGCAACACGCGGCAGACCGCCGGTGATGTCCTTGGTCTTGGCGCTTTCCATCGGGATACGCGCCAGCACGTCGCCGGGACGAACCTGCGAACCCGGCTCGACCGAGAGAATGGCCTCGACCGAGAGCAGGAAGCGGGCGTCGCCGCCCTTCGACAGCTTGCCGACCTTGCCCTTGCCATCCAGGATGGCAATTGCCGGCTTGAGGTCGTTGCCGCGCGGCGTCGAACGCCAGTCGATGACCTCACGCTTGGTGATGCCCGTCGACTCGTCGGCCGTTTCCTGAACGGAAATGCCGTCGACCAGATCCTCATACGCCACCTTGCCCTCGATTTCGGTGAGGACCGGGCGGGTATAGGGATCCCACTCGGCGATACGCTGGCCGCGCTTCACCTTGTCGCCATCGTCCACGAAGATACGCGAACCATAGGTGACGCGGTGCGTGGCGCGTTCCTTGCCGGCCTCGTCGAGGATCAGCACCGCCATGTTGCGGCCCATGACCATCTGCTGGCCGTCCGAGTTGCGCACCACGTTGCGGTTGCGGATCTCGACCTTGCCCTCATACGAGGCTTCAAGGAACGAGCTGTCCACCACCTGCGCCGTGCCGCCCATGTGGAAGGTACGCATGGTGAGCTGGGTGCCCGGCTCGCCGATCGACTGCGCCGCGATGACGCCGACCGCTTCGCCCTGGTTGACCGGGGTGCCGCGGGCCAGATCGCGTCCGTAGCAGACCGCGCAGACGCCGACCCTGACTTCGCAGGTCAGTGCCGAACGGATGCGGACCGACTGCACGCCGGCCTTTTCGATCTGCTCCACGTCACGCTCGTCCATCAGCGTTCCGGCCTTGACCAGAACCTCGCCGGTCACCGGATGGTTGATGTCGTCGAGCGCGGTACGGCCCAGCACGCGCTGGCCGACCGAAGCGACGACCTGACCGGCATCGACGATCGGCTGCATGGTGAGGCCCTTGTCGGTGCCGCAATCCACGGAGTTGACGATGCAGTCCTGCGCCACGTCGACCAGACGACGGGTGAGGTAACCCGAGTTCGCCGTCTTCAAGGCGGTGTCGGCCAGACCCTTGCGGGCGCCGTGGGTCGAGTTGAAGTACTCGAGCACGGTCAGGCCTTCCTTGAAGTTCGAGATGATCGGCGTCTCGATGATTTCACCCGACGGCTTGGCCATCAGGCCGCGCATGCCGGCGAGCTGGCGCATCTGGGTGGGCGAACCACGCGCACCCGAATGCGACATCATGTAGATCGAGTTCATCGGCTTCTGACGGCCATTGTCCTCGAACTCGACCGCCTTGATGCGGGCCATCATTTCGTCGGCGACCTTTTCCGAGCACTTGGCCCAGGCGTCGACGACCTTGTTGTACTTCTCGCCCTGCGTGATCAGACCGTCATTGTACTGCTGCTCGTATTCCTTGGCCAAAGCCTCGGTGTCGGAGACCAGCTTGATCTTGGCGTCCGGGATCAGCATGTCGTCCTTGCCGAACGAAATGCCGGCGCGGCAGGCATGGCCGAAGCCGAGAGCCATGATGCGGTCGCAGAAAATGACCGTCTCCTTCTGACCGCAATGGCGGTAGACGGTGTCGATCATCTTGGAGATGTTCTTCTTGGTCATCTCCTGGTTGGCGGTCTCGTAAGGCACGTTGACGTTCTTCGGCAGAAGTTCGCCGATGATCATGCGGCCAGGCGTGGTGTCGTAGATCTTCGACACGACCTTGCCTTCGGCGTCGACCGACCGGAAACGACCCTTGATCTTGGCGTGCAGGGTGACAGCCTTGGTCTCGAGCGCATGCTGGAGTTCGCCCATGTCGGCAAACACCATGCCTTCGCCCGGCTCGTTCTGGTTCACGATCGAGAGATAGTAGAGACCCAGGACCATGTCCTGCGACGGCACGATGATCGGCGCGCCGGAAGCCGGGTGCAGGATGTTGTTGGTCGACATCATCAGCACGCGGGCTTCAAGCTGAGCCTCGAGCGACAGCGGCACGTGAACAGCCATCTGATCGCCGTCGAAGTCGGCGTTGAAGGCCGTGCAGACCAGCGGATGCAGCTGGATCGCCTTGCCTTCGATCAGGATCGGCTCGAACGCCTGGATGCCCAGGCGGTGCAGCGTCGGCGCGCGGTTCAACAGAACCGGATGCTCGCGGATGACCTCGTCGAGGATATCCCAGACTTCCGGACGCTCTTTCTCGACCAGCTTCTTGGCCTGCTTGACGGTCGAGGAGAAACCCTTGGCGTCGAGGCGGGCGTAGATGAAGGGCTTGAACAGTTCGAGCGCCATCTTCTTGGGCAGGCCGCACTGGTGCAGCTTGAGCTCCGGACCGGTGACGATGACCGAACGGCCCGAATAGTCGACGCGCTTGCCGAGCAGGTTCTGGCGGAATCGGCCCTGCTTGCCCTTCAACATATCGGACAGCGACTTCAACGGACGCTTGTTGGCGCCGGTGATGACGCGGCCGCGACGGCCGTTGTCGAACAGTGCGTCGACAGCTTCCTGCAGCATGCGCTTTTCATTGCGCACGATGATGCCGGGCGCGCGCAGTTCGATCAGCCGCTTCAGGCGGTTGTTGCGGTTGATGACGCGGCGATAGAGATCGTTCAGGTCGGACGTAGCGAAACGGCCGCCGTCCAGCGGGACAAGCGGGCGCAGGTCCGGCGGGATCACCGGAACCACCTTCATGATCATCCATTCCGGACGGTTGCCGGATTCCATGAAGTTCTCGACGACCTTGAGCCGCTTCAGATACTTCTTCTGCTTCAGCTCGGACGTGGTCGAAGCCAGTTCCGAACGCAGGTCGCCGGCGATCTTCTCCAGGTCCATGCCGGCCAGGAGGTCATGAATGGCCTCGGCGCCGATCATGGCGGTGAACGAGTCCTCGCCATACTCGTCGACGGCGATCATGTACTCTTCCTCGCTGAGCAGCTGGTGCTCCTTCAGCGCGGTGAGGCCAGGCTCGGTGACGATGTAGTTCTCGAAGTAGAGGACGCGCTCGATGTCCTTGAGCGTCATGTCGAGCAGCGTGCCGATGCGCGACGGCAGCGACTTCAGGAACCAGATGTGAGCGACCGGTGCTGCCAGCTCGATATGGCCCATGCGCTCGCGGCGAACGCGCGACAGCGTGACTTCGACGCCGCACTTCTCGCAGATGACGCCCTTGTACTTCATGCGCTTGTACTTGCCGCACAGGCATTCATAGTCCTTGATCGGGCCAAAAATGCGCGCGCAGAACAGACCGTCACGCTCCGGCTTGAAGGTGCGGTAGTTAATGGTCTCCGGCTTCTTGATCTCGCCGAACGACCAGGACAGAATCTTCTCAGGGCTGGCGAGCGATATCCGGATGGAATCGAACACCTGCGCCGGCGCCTGCGGATTGAAGAGATTCATGACCTCTTGGTTCATGCCGTTCTCCTTTTCGGGGTCCTCGAAAACCCCTTGCATCTAACGCGGGCCAAATGCCCGCTGAGTGGTCGGCCCACCGGCCGTAGAATATGGTGCATCCGGCCGCGGACTCCCGCGACCGGATGTCTTGTTCTTACTCGGCCGCGTCGGGCAGCCGGACAGGGTTGTCGTCAAGCTTGGTGTTCTCCAGCTCGACATTGAGGCCGAGAGACCGCATTTCCTTGACGAGCACGTTGAAGCTCTCCGGAATGCCGGCTTCGAACGTGTCGTCGCCGCGCACTATCGCCTCGTAGACCTTGGTGCGGCCGGCGACGTCGTCCGACTTCACCGTCAGCATTTCCTGCAGCGTGTAGGCGGCGCCGTAGGCTTCCAGTGCCCAGACCTCCATTTCGCCGAAGCGCTGGCCGCCGAACTGCGCCTTGCCGCCCAGCGGCTGCTGGGTAACGAGCGAGTACGGACCGATCGAACGCGCGTGGATCTTGTCGTCCACCAGGTGGTGAAGCTTGAGCATGTAGATATAGCCCATCGTCACCTTGCGATCGAACGGCTCGCCGGTGCGTCCGTCATAGAGCTGCGACTGACCGCTGGTGTGCAGGCCCGCCTGCTCCAGCATTATGTTGATGTCGACCTCATGCGCGCCGTCGAACACCGGTGTCGCGATGGAGACGCCGCGGCGCATCTGCTCGCTGAGGCGAACGATGCTCTCGTCGTCATACTCGCGGACCGGCTCGTTGCGGTCGTTGGCCGGGATGAAACTCTCGAGCGTCTTGCGCAGCGGCTTGATGTCTCCAGCCGTCTTGTACGCGTCGATCAGCTCGCCGATCTTCTTGCCCATGCCTGCGCAGGCCCAGCCCAGATGCGTTTCCAGGATCTGGCCGACATTCATGCGGCTCGGCACACCCAGCGGGTTGAGCACGATATCGGCATGCGTGCCGTCCTCGAGGAAAGGCATGTCCTCGACCGGAACGATGCGCGACACGACACCCTTGTTGCCGTGACGGCCGGCCATCTTGTCGCCCGGCTGCATCTTGCGCTTCACCGCCACGAAGACCTTGACCATCTTCATGACACCCGGAGGCATTTCGTCGCCGCGCTGGACCTTCTCGACCTTGTCCATGAAGCGCTGCTCGAGCGCCTTCTTGGAGTCGTCGTACTGGCCACGCAGGGCTTCGAGTTCGCTCTGGAGCTTTTCGTTCTCCACCGCAAACTGCCACCACTGCGAACGCGGATACTCATCCAGCGTGTCCTTCGACAGCTTCGAACCCTTCTTGAAGCCCTTCGGGCCGGCAATCGCTTCCTTGCCGACGAGGACGTCGGAAAGGCGCGAATAGACGTTGCGGTCGAGGATCGCCTGTTCGTCGTCACGGTCCTTGGCGAGGCGTTCGATCTCCTCGCGTTCGATCGCCATGGCGCGCTCGTCCTTCTCGACGCCGTGGCGGTTGAACACGCGCACTTCGACGACGGTGCCGAAGGTGCCCGGAGGCATGCGCATCGAGGTATCGCGAACGTCGGACGCCTTTTCACCGAAGATTGCGCGCAGAAGCTTCTCTTCCGGCGTCATCGGGCTTTCGCCCTTCGGCGTGATCTTGCCGACCAGGATGTCGCCCGGCTGCACTTCCGCGCCGATGTAGACGATGCCGGCTTCGTCGAGGTTCTTCAGCGCTTCTTCCGAAACGTTCGGAATGTCGCGCGTGATTTCCTCCGGCCCGAGCTTGGTGTCGCGGGCCATGACCTCGAACTCCTCGATGTGGATCGAGGTGAAGACGTCGTCGGCCACGATGCGCTCGGAGAGCAGGATCGAGTCCTCGTAGTTGTAGCCGTTCCACGGCATGAACGCGACCAGCACGTTGCGGCCGAGCGCCAGATCGCCGAGCTCCGTCGACGGACCGTCGGCGATGATGTCGCCCTTGTTGACGCGGTCGCCCATGCGCACCAGCGGACGCTGGTTGATGCAGGTGTTCTGGTTCGAACGCTGGAACTTCATCAGCCGGTAGATGTCGACGCCCGACTTGCCGGGATCGAGATCTTCCGTGGCGCGGATGACGATACGCGTCGCGTCCACCTGGTCGACGATGCCGCCGCGGCGGGCGCCGATGGCGGCGCCCGAGTCACGGGCAACGATCGGCTCCATGCCGGTGCCGACAAACGGCGCTTCGGCGCGCACCAGAGGCACGGCCTGACGCTGCATGTTGGAGCCCATCAGCGCGCGGTTGGCGTCGTCGTTCTCGAGGAACGGGATCAGGGCCGCGGCCACAGACACCATCTGCTTCGGCGACACGTCCATCAGATCGACGTTTTCGCGCGGCGCCATCATCACTTCGCCGGCGCTGCGGCAAATGACGAATTCGTCGACGAAACCACCGTTCTTGTCGAGTTCGGCATTGGCCTGCGCAACGTGGTGCTTGGACTCTTCCATAGCGGAGAGATAGACGACCTCATTGGTCAGCTTGCCGTTGACGATCTTGCGGTACGGGCTTTCGATGAAGCCGTACTTGTTGACGCGCGCGAAGGTCGCCAGCGAGTTGATCAGACCGATATTCGGGCCTTCCGGCGTCTCGATCGGGCAGATGCGGCCGTAATGCGTCGGGTGCACGTCGCGCACCTCGAAGCCGGCGCGCTCGCGGGTCAGACCGCCCGGTCCAAGCGCCGACAGGCGGCGCTTGTGGGTGATCTCCGACAGCGGGTTGGTCTGGTCCATGAACTGCGACAGCTGCGAGGAACCGAAGAACTCGCGCACGGCGGCAGCCGCCGGCTTGGCGTTAATCAGGTCCTGCGGCATCACCGTATCGATCTCGATCGAGGACATACGCTCCTTGATCGCGCGCTCCATGCGCAGCAGGCCGACGCGGTACTGGTTCTCCATCAGCTCGCCGACAGAACGCACGCGGCGGTTGCCGAGATTGTCGATGTCGTCGATCTCGCCCTTGCCGTCGCGCAATTCGACCAGCGTCTTGACCACGGCCAGGATGTCGTCCTTGCGCAGCACGCGCACGGTGTCCTCGGCCTTGAGCTCAAGGCGCATGTTCATCTTGACGCGGCCGACGGCCGACAAATCGTAGCGCTCGCTGTCGAAGAACAGCGAGTTGAACATAGCTTCGGCGGTTTCAAGCGTCGGCGGCTCGCCCGGGCGCATGACACGATAGATGTCGAACAGCGCGTCCTGGCGGCTCTCGTTCTTGTCGACGTTGAGCGTATTGCGGATATAGGCGCCGACATTGACGTGGTCGATGTCGAGAACCTTGATTTCCTGCTCGCCAGTGCCGAGCAGCACCTTCAGCGTCTTCTCGTCGATCTCGTCGCCGGCTTCGAGGAAGATCTCGCCGGTGCCGTAATTGACGATGTCTTCGGCCAGGTAGTTGCCGAGCAGATCCTCGTCGGTCGCCTTGATCGCCTTCAGACCCTTTTCGCCAAGCGCCCTTGCCTGGCGGGCGGTGATCTTCTTGCCCTGCTCAACGACGATCTCGCCAGTGTCGGCGTCGACCAGGTCGCCGACAGCCTTGAGGCCGCGGAAACGCTCGACGTTGAACGGAATGCGCCAGTGGTCGCCGGCGCGCTTGTACGTGATCTTGTTGTAGAAGGTCGACAGGATCTCTTCGCCGTCCATGCCAAGCGCCATCAACAGCGACGTCACCGGAATCTTGCGGCGGCGGTCGATGCGGGCGTGCACGACGTCCTTGGAATCGAACTCGATGTCGAGCCACGAACCGCGATAGGGGATGACGCGCGCGGCAAACAAAAGCTTGCCCGACGAGTGCGACTTGCCCTTGTCGTGGTCGAAGAAGACGCCCGGGGAACGGTGCATCTGCGAGACGATGACGCGCTCGGTGCCGTTGACGATGAAGGTGCCGTTCAAGGTCATGAGCGGCATGTCGCCCATGTAGACGTCCTGCTCCTTGATGTCCTTGATCGACTTGGCGCCGGTATCCTCGTCGATATCGAACACGATGAGGCGCAGCGTCACCTTCAGCGGCGCGGCATAGGTCAGGTCGCGCTGACGGCATTCGTCAACGTCGAATTTCGGTCCTTCGAACTCGTACTTCACGAACTCCAGCATCGAGGAGCCGGAAAAATCGGAAATCGGGAAGACCGACTTGAAAACAGCCTGCAGCCCTTCGTCCGGACGGCCGCCCTTGGGCTCGTCCACCATCAGGAACTGGTCATAGGATGCCTTTTGAACCTCGATCAGGTTCGGCATCTCCGCAACTTCCGGGATCTTTCCGAAGAACTTGCGTACGCGTCTGCGGCCATTGAAAGTCTGGGTCTGGGCCATCGTCGCTCCTTAGCTCTAAACTCGGGACGAGCCTCGCCGCGGCTCGCCTTGCATACTGAGCCGCCTGGGCAGCGGCCCTCTGTCTGTTTCTCCGGCAGGCTGCCGGCTAAAACGGGAGAAAACCCGTTTCCTGAAGGCCGGTTTCGGCCCTCAGGAAAGAGGTTCCCGTACATCTCGCGCTACGCGTTCTCCCTTGACACGAAGGGAGTGGCGGACGGCGCGAGGCCGCCCGCCGCTTTACGCTTACTTCAGGTCAACCTTGGCGCCGGCTGCTTCCAGCTGGGCCTTGAACTTCTCGGCGTCAGCCTTGGAAACGCCTTCCTTGACCGGCTTCGGAGCTGCTTCGACCAGATCCTTGGCTTCCTTGAGGCCCAGGCCGGTGATGGCGCGGACTTCCTTGATGACGTTGATCTTCTGAGCGCCTGCCTCGGTGAGGACGACGTCGAATTCCGTCTTTTCCTCGGCCGGAGCAGCAGCAGCGGCACCACCGCCGGCAGCGGCAACCGCCACCGGAGCAGCAGCCGAAACGCCCCACTTTTCTTCAAGAAGCTTCGACAGCTCGGCCGCCTCGAGGACGGTCAGCTTCGAAAGGTCGTCTACGATCTTTGCCAGATCAGCCATTGTTGTATTCCTTCATCAGGTTCGAACGTGTGTTTGTGATAGCGAGGAACGGCCTCATGCCGCCTCGTCCTTCCGGGCGTAAGCGCCGATGACGCGCGCGACCGAAGCCGCTGGCGCATTGACGATCTGGGCGATCCGGGTTGCCGGCGTGGCGATCATGCCAACCAGCTTGGCGCGCAGCTCATCGAGCGACGGAAGTGTGGCGAGTGCCTTCACACCGTCGGCGTTGAGCGAGGTGGTGCCCATTGCGCCGCCGAGAATGACCAACTTGTCATTTCCCTTGGCGAAATCGGACGCGACCTTCGGCGCCGCAATCGGATCCTCCGAATAAGCGATCAGCGTCTGTCCCTTGAACAGGTCGATGATCGATGCGGAGTCCGTGCCCTGAAGAGCGATTTTGGCGAGACGGTTCTTCGCGACTTTGACGGTGCCACCGGCAGCGCGCATTTTCGACCGAAGGTCGTTCATTTGCGCGACGGTGATACCGGCGTAGTGGGCCACGACGACTGAACCAGCGCCTGCAAAAGCACCATTCAGGCCCGTGACGAGTTCGCGTTTTTCCGCTCTGTCCACTGCCTATCTCCAGTTGACCCCTGCCCCATCAATGGGAACATTCCCATTTAGAGGACAGGCGTCGGGTTGCCTTTTTGCCGGCCGGGCCATCCAGTAACGGATCTCCCGAACGACGCTCGAGGATCCTGCCCCCTTTCGCCACATCGACGGCAAGCCGGCGATGCGCAGACAAAAGGCAAACACGGTTCGAACCCTTCATTGGAGCAGTCGCTCCGTTGTCAGGTTTTCACCCGTCTCATGCAGGCCCAATTCAATTAAGGCTTCTGGGCCGCCTGCAATCTCGGACAGGATGTCCGGAAGCCTCTCGGCTTCCGGTACCGGGCCGCCGACAAGTCGGAGGCCCGGAATTCACTTGCGGATCAGCGCTTTAGCGGCCGATCCAAATGTTCGTATCAGGACGCTGCGAGCGTCGAGACGTCGAGCTTGAGGCCCGGGCCCATCGTCGAGGTGACCGACACCTTCTTGACGTAGTTGCCCTTGGCGCCAGCCGGCTTCGCCTTGGTCACGGCATCGGCGAAAGCGCGGATGTTTTCTTCCAGCGCCTTGACGTCGAACGAGACCTTGCCGACGCCAGCCTGCACGATACCGGCCTTCTCGACACGGAACTCGACAGCGCCGCCCTTCGATGCCTTGACGGCGGCTGCGACGTCGGTGGTGACGGTGCCGACCTTCGGGTTCGGCATCATGCCGCGCGGGCCGAGCACCTTGCCTAGACGGCCGACCAGCGGCATCATGTCCGGTGTGGCGATGCAGCGATCGAAGTCGATCGTGCCCTTCTGGACGATCTCGACCAGATCCTCGGCACCGACGATGTCGGCGCCGGCGGCCTTGGCTTCCTCAGCCTTGTCGCCACGTGCGAACACGGCGACACGGACCGAGCGACCGGTGCCGTTCGGCAGGTTGACCACGCCGCGGACCATCTGGTCGGCGTGACGCGGGTCGACGCCGAGGTTCATCGCGACTTCGATGGTCTCGTCGAACTTCACCGTCGAACGGTCCTTGAGCAGCTTCAGCGCTTCACCCAGGGCATAAGCCTTGTTGGGGTCGATGCCTTCGCGGGTCTTCGATACACGCTTTGCAAGTTTTGCCATGATCTCAGCCCACCACTTCCAGACCCATCGAACGGGCGGAGCCCTCGACCATGCGCATGGCCGCTTCGACGTCGTTTGCGTTCAGATCCTTCATCTTCTGCTCGGCGATGGCGCGCACCTTGTCGCGGCCGATCGTGCCGACCTTGACCTTGCCCGGCTCCTTGGAGCCCGACTTCAGGTTCGCAGCCTTCTTCAGGAAGTAGCTCACCGGCGGCGTCTTCATGACGAAGGTGAACGACTTGTCCTGGTAGTAGGTGATGACGACCGGAATCGGCGATCCCTTTTCCATTTCCTGGGTCTGCGCGTTGAACGCCTTGCAGAATTCCATGATGTTGATGCCGCGCTGACCAAGCGCCGGGCCGATCGGGGGCGACGGCGTAGCCGAGCCCGCGGCAACCTGGAGCTTGAGCTGGCCTGCAATTTTCTTAGCCATCTCTTTCCTGCCTTTGTCTCATGCCGATCCCACTATCGGGGAATGCCGGCGGTTGCAGTCTGGTGGTGCGGTTCGCGCGGCCGGCTAAAGCCACATTCGCCTCCCACCCGTTCATGGCCGCGCATTTTCGCGCCGCCTCCCCTTGCCGGCGAACCGGCATGGGGTTTTTCGGATCAGCCCTTTTCGACCTGTCCGAATTCCAGATCGACGGGCACGGCGCGCCCGAAGATCGAAACTTCCACCTTGAGCCGCGCCCGCTCCTCGTCCACTTCCTGAACGAAACCGTTGAACGACGCGAACGGACCGTCCGAAACGCGGATCGCCTCGCCGATCTCGAAGGTGACCGAGGGCTTGGGCCGCTCGACGCCTTCCTGGACCTGGTTCAGAATCCGCTGCGCCTCGGCTTCCGTGATCGGCACCGGCTTGGAGTCACCGAGGAAGCCGGTAACCTTCGGCGTATTCTTGACCAGCGAAAACACCGCGTCGGTCAGATTGGCCTTCAGCAGCACATAGCCCGGAAAGAACTTGCGCTCGGCATCGACCTTGCGGCCGCGGCGGATCTCGACGACCTTCTCGGTCGGCACCACGATCTGCTCGATATCGGCGGACAGGCCCTTCTGCTTGGCCTTGTTCTCAATGTCCTCGGCGACCTTTTTTTCAAAGTTCGAATAGGCGTGGACGATGTACCACCGCGCGGTCATTTCAAGACTTCTCCGTAATCGCCGGACTTAATGGCCGAGGCTCAATAACCGCTCGATCGCGTAGCCCATGGCCACGTCGGCGGTGAAGAAAAAGATCATCGCGATGACCGCAAACACGAGCACCATCACCGTCGAGATCATCGTCTCCCGGCGCGAGGGCCAAGTCACCTTGGCGGTCTCCGCGCGGACCTGCTGGAGAAAGACGAAAGGATTTGTGGTTTTCGAAGCCATATGCCGCTCTGTCTTCAAGACCCGTTGGCCGGGTCTCCTGGATGATCCCGCTGGCCGGGACGTGCCGCCTGGGTTTCAAGTCGGCGCCGAATCAGCGCAACCATTTCGCCCATGCAAATCGGACGCGTAAAGCCGGCTTCCCAGCTCCACGCGTCGCGTGTCTGTTGTGTCTACATAAAACCGATTCTTGATCCACGCAAGTGGCAAGTGTCCGCTTTATGACCAAACGCCGCCTCGGAACCATCCAGTCGTTCCGTCCCGGCTATCGGGGCCTTATGCCTCAGTTTCCCTAATATGGCAAGCCACCTGCCATTTTTCAATGCGGGGGACGGGACCGAGTTCGTTCGTGAATCGCCATTTGAGAAAATGGCACGGGCAGCAGGGCTCGAACCTACGACCTGCGGTTTTGGAGACCGCCGCTCTACCAACTGAGCTATGCCCGTACGATGCGCTTGTCGGCGCAGGCGCTTCCTAAAAGCTTCCGGGCGCGCTGTAAAGAGTGGTCTGACGCGCTTTCATGTCCTTCGCCGGAAATCCGGCCAGGTAGTCGCCAGGTCTTCCCTGTCGATCGCGATTTTTTCGTCTGAGGCCGCTTGCCGGCGCTCACCCTCCGGCCGGCGGCTTGTACGGCCCGCCCGGCACACCCCAGCCCCAAGCCGGCATCGGTTCGGTCTCCGGGTCGCAGGTCTCGCCGAGGGTGGAGTTCATCTTGGCCAGCCGCGATCCCCATTCGACATAACCCATGAAGGCGGAACGGAATTCGGGATCGTCGGGCAGTCCGACCGCATCGGCTGCATCGGCAAGCAGGCTGATCCAGCGGCGGCGCTGTTCTTCCGTGAGATGCTTGCCCAGATGATGCATGACCATCTCGCGATGGCCGCCATGCTTTTCGCTATAGGTTTTGGGTCCGCCGAAGACCTCGCCGATGAAAGCCGCGACATGAGCCGGATGGTCAGGTGACATGTGCTTGAACACCGGGCCGACGACCGGGTCGCGCGCCACGCTGTCATAGAAAGTCTGGGTCAGCCGGTTGAGCGCCTCGATGCCGCCGGCCCATTCGTAGAGTGTCGGGATATCCTGGCTCATTTTCGATCCTCGCCAGCCCCGGCGCCGGCAGCGACGATAGCGGAAAAATCGCGCCTCACTCAACCTGCCTCGATGGCGAGTTCGTGAAGCCGCCACCCTCTACAATTTGGCGGGCGCTTCGGCCTGCGCGTTGGACGACGCCACCACGCGGCAATTCTCAGGTTTCGGCGCCGACTTGCAGATGCTGGAACCCGTCAGCGCATCCACCGACTGACGCCCGGTCGTAAGCCCAACCTTCAGCATCATATCAGGTTCGAGCTGACGCTCGACCGAACTGCCCTGCAGCGCCGTGAACAGAGCCGGGCTTATGGCCATCTCGTCGAGATAGGCTTTGACCGTCTGTTTCTGCCCCATCAGATAAAGGCTGAGCCGCGCCTGGGAGCCGACAAGCCGTCTGGCGCCACCCGCCAGCATGAGCGCGCAGGCCGAATCGCAGTCGCCGTCCCCGTCGACGCTCAGTCCGGCATAGGCGCCGTCCTTGGCCAGGCAATTCCACTGCGCCGGGTCGCAGCCGACGAAATCGGTGCGGGCAACGGCAACGTCGAGCTTGTTTTCATGGATGATCCGTCCCGCCGCCAGGGCGCCGAAGAGGTCACCGCCGCGCGAGCTGATCACCACCGGCAGCCGTCGGTTGCCAAGTGTGGCGAGCAATTGGCTGAGCTTCTGCGGTGTCTGAGGCGTAATCGCGCCTTGCGCCGCAATCCACTCCGGGCAGTCGGGGTTGCAGAGCGGGTTGCTGCCGCGAACCACGACAAAGCGCATGCCGTCATCGTGCTGCGCCGTTTCCGGCTTCACCGGCAGCGGCGCTGCCGTGGCCACGGCCGGCAGGCCGCCGGCCGGCTTGTTCGCCGGTATTTCGCGGCAATTCGGGGCCGGAAGGTGCAGCGTGCACAGGCTTGCGCTGGTCAGCAAATCCACTGCGTCCACGCTGGTGACCAGCTTCATCGTCAGCATGTCGCTAAGGTCGATCTGTTGGATGTCGCTGGCCGGCGTGCTCTTCATCGTTTCGACCACGCTGAGGTCGACACCCATCTCCTTGAAATAGGTGGCCAGCTTGCTCTCGACCCTCTTGCTCATTTCGTAGGTCTTGTAGCTGCCGGCATTCTTGCGGCTGACGACCTTCTTGCTAATGACCCGCTTCTTACCTTTCACGACGCGATAGCGGACTTCATATTGCACGTTCATTTGCACGACCGTGGTCGTGATCTGGTGGACGCCGAGATAGGCCAGCGGCCCGACCAGGCGCCTGGTGCCGCCGGCCAGCATCATCGGGCAAGCGGACGCGCAATAGCTGCCGAGCACATAGGGGTTGCCGAGATAGTGCGAGCCTCTGGCGTCGTTCTCCTTGCAGTTCTTCGCCCCCGGTTCGCATCCGACAAACCAGGTCCGGCCGACCGCGATGTCGAGCTTGTTCTTGCGGATCATGCGACCCATGGCGATGGCCGCATCGACATCGCCGCCGGGTGAGTTGACGACGATCGGCAATTTGCGACGGCCGAACGTTTTCAGGGCTGCCTTGAGC
Organism: Mesorhizobium sp. P3_A2; assembly: GCF_056403115.1. Lineage (NCBI taxonomy): Bacteria > Pseudomonadati > Pseudomonadota > Alphaproteobacteria > Hyphomicrobiales > Phyllobacteriaceae > Mesorhizobium > Mesorhizobium sp. P3_A2. Next base: position 642 of record NZ_JBFUGC010000026.1, on the reverse strand, counting down.
AGCGCCGGCGACTTGGCCGTTATTGCCCCCTCGGCCGATATCCACTCCGGACAGGTCGGTTCGCAGCCCGGCGCGTTGCTGCGCACGACGACGAACCGCATCGGCGCATCCGGGTCCGGCTCGGAATTTTTTGTCTGGCCCGCGAAGGCGGCATTGCCCATGGCAAGTAGCGACACCAGGCAGATCAGCCCCAGTGCCCGGCACGCCCAACCCTGAAAACGGTGCCGTGGAACCATCCGACCAAGCCCCTCAATAGCAACCTATACTAGTATAGGCCCAGAGACTTGCAACAGAGATTGGGACACCAAAACAGGCACATCTGGGCATCAGTCAACGAAAAAAGGCGGCCTTGAGGCCGCCTTTTCCTTGTCGATGCGGCGGATGCCGGGCTCGATTATTCTTTGATGGTGACGACGATGCCGGCACCGACGGTGCGGCCGCCTTCACGGATGGCGAAGCGCAGCTTCTCTTCCATGGCGATAGGCACGATCAGCTCGACATCGACCGTGATGTTGTCGCCGGGCATAACCATTTCGGTGCCTTCCGGCAGCGACACGATGCCGGTCACGTCGGTCGTGCGGAAGTAGAACTGCGGACGGTAGTTGGTGAAGAACGGCGTGTGACGGCCACCTTCGTCCTTGG
>NZ_JBFUGC010000025.1:0-25798 GCF_056403115.1 Mesorhizobium sp. P3_A2 | reverse complement strand
GCCTGGCTCCTCCTACGGCTACAAGGCCCATGTCGGTGTCGACCAGGGTTCTGGTCTGATCCGCCGGGTGAGGACGACAGCGGCCAACGTCAACGACACGGTCGAAGCGGATCATCTGATCTGTGGCGACGAAGGCGCGGTGCTGGCGGATGCGGCCTATCACACCAAGGCGCGCGAGCTGTCGCTGAGGCAGCGCGGGATCAAGCCGCGGCTGATGCGGCGAGCCAACACGCAACATCCGCGCCTGCCGGCTCGCCTGAAGCAGTTCAACCAGCTGATCGCCCGGCAACGCTTTGCCGTCGAGACGACCTTCGCCACCTAGAAGAACCGCATGCGACTTTGCGCCATCCGCTATCGCGGCCTGGCCAAGGCGGCAGGACAGGTCCTCATCGCGGCCATGGCCTTCAACATGCGCCGCTGGGTGACGCTGGCCACCTGATCCTGGGTCGCACTGCGCCCCGAACCCACCGAATACGCCAACTCCTACCCTATCCGGCCGCAAACCCGCGCCGTAAAGCACCTCGCTGCGCCCCTGCAGTCCCTCCAGGCGTCCAAAGCCTAATAACGCAACAGGCCCACAAGGGGGGAAGGGGAAGGCGTCGCGCCCAGCTCACCCCAGAAACGGCTTCGCCTTCATCGTCTCCGGCACCGCCACACCCAGCCGCTTCAGTACCGTTGGCGCTAGCTGCAACTGATCGAGCAAAGTGTCCGCATCCGGTCCCTTGCCTTGCCCAAAATAATACAGCGCGAAATCCTGCATTTCGTCGTCATGGCCGCCATGATGGCCGCGATCGGTCTGGCCGTGGTCGGCGGTGACGATCACCTCGTAGCCGGCTTGCCGCCAGCCCGGCAGGAAGGCGGCCAGCATGCCGTCCATCGCATAGCAGGCATGGTCCATTTCGTGGCAGTCATGGCCGAAGCGGTGGCCCATCGAATCCAGCGTGCAGGTGTGCAGGATGCCGTAGTCGATATCGTGGCGCCGGGTCAGCATGGTCAGCGTCGCAAACAGGTCGACATCGCTCGGCGTCATCTGGTTGCGCAAATTGTAGCCGGTCATGGTGTGGAAGCGGCCATGCGTGATCGGACCGTCCGGTTCGTCATATTCCATGTCCTCGACCAGATCGAACGGATAGGAGCGGAAGAATTCGGACCAGTAGGAGTGCGTCACCGCACCCGTCTTGCCGCCGGCCTTGCTGACCTCGGAGAAAATGTCCGGCTTGTTGACGAGAAAGCGGTTCTCGTTGGACAGGATGCCGTGTTCCTGCGGCGAAACCCCGGTGTGGATCGAGGCATAGCAGCAGGCCGAGGTCGACGGCAGCACCGAGCGCATCTTCCAAACCTTCGCCTCGCCCGATTGCACCCAGCCCTCGAGGTTGCCCATCAGCCGGCGCCAGTTCCGGTAGGGCACGCCATCGAGGACGATGAGGAGAAGCTTGGTCTTGAGCGCCATCGGCGGCTCCATGCGGTCTTGCGGGAGAGGTCAGCATCCGGGGCGGCCGGCCAGGCCAAGCCCCAGATGTCTTGAGAGAGGCGGAAGCCGGCCGCCTAGTTGCCCGCGCTCGCCATGCGGCGTCCCTTGATCGCCTTCTCCAGCCAGCCGATCTCCATCTCGGGGACGGAGGACAGAAGCAGGTCGGTATAGGCGTCGAAGGGCGGCGTCAGCACCTTGCTCTTGGCGCCGTAGCGCACCACCTCGCCGCGATACATCACCGCGATCGAATCGGCGATCGACTTCACCGTCGCCAGATCGTGGGTGATGAAGAGGTAGGCGACCTTCTCGTGCTGCTGCAGGTTGAGCAGCAGCTTGAGGATGCCGTTGGCGACCAGTGGGTCGAGCGCCGATGTCACCTCGTCGCAGATGATCAGCTTCGGCTTGGCGGCAAGCGAGCGAGCGATGCAGACGCGCTGTTTCTGACCGCCGGACAGTTCGGCCGGATAGCGGTCGAGGAAGCCCTTGCCCATCTCGATCTCGTCGAGCAGTTCGGCGACGCGCTTGTCGCGTTCGCGGCCGCGTATGCCGAAATAGAACTCAAGCGGCCGGCCGATGATCGTGCCGACGGTCTGGCGCGGGTTCATCGCCACGTCGGCCATCTGGTAGATCATCTGCAATTGCCGCAGATCCTCCTTCGGCCGGTCGGCAAGCCGGTTGGCAAGCGGCCTGCCGTCGAAGGTGACGGTGCCTTCCTCAGGCGGCAAAAGCCCGGTGATGGCGCGCGCCAGCGTCGACTTGCCGGAGCCGGATTCACCGACGACGGCCAGCGTCTGACCCGGATAGATGTCTACCGAGACGTTCTTCAGCACTTTGATGTGGCTGCCGCCATAGGCGGCGGTGACGTTCTTGACCGACAGGAACGGCGTTGCGCCGGGCTTCTGCTCGGCGTGCTCGATCTCATGTACCGAGACCAGTGCGTTGGTGTATTCCTGGCGCGGCTCCTTGATGATCTGGCGGGTGCCGCCCCATTCGACCAGCCGGCCATGGCGCAGCACCATGATCTCGTCAGAGACCTGGGCGACGACGGCAAGGTCGTGGGTGATGTAGAGCGCCGCGACATGGGTGTCGCGAATGGCGTCCTTGATCGCCGCCAGCACGTCGATCTGCGTCGTGACGTCGAGCGCGGTGGTCGGCTCGTCGAAGACGATCAAATCGGGCTCCGAGCACAGCGCCATCGCCGTCATCACCCGCTGCAGCTGGCCGCCGGAGACCTGGTGCGGAAAGCGTTCGCCGATGGTTTCGGGGTTCGGCAGGCTGAGCTTCTTGAACAACGCCACGGCGCGTTTCTCGGCCTCGGCCCGTGTCGCCGTGCCGTGCAGCAGCGTGGCTTCCACCACCTGGTCCATCAGCTTGTGCGCCGGGTTGAAGGCGGCGGCGGCCGATTGCGCGACGTAGCAGACCTCGCGGCCGCGCAGCTTGCGGAAGCCTTCCTTGCCGCCCTTGAGGATATCGCGGCCGTTGAGGAACACCTCGCCGCCGGTTATGCGCACGCCGCCGCGGCCATAGCCCATCGACGACAGGCCGATGGTCGACTTGCCGGCGCCGGACTCGCCGATCAGGCCGAGCACCTTGCCCTTTTCCAGCGTCAGCGAGACGTCGTGCACCAGCACGATGTTCTTCGGCGCCTCGCCGGGCGGGAACACTGTCGCTTCGATGCGCAGGTTGCGGATATCGAGCAGCAGGCCGGGCTTTGCTTTGGTGTCAGCCATCACCCGCGTCCTCCCTTCAGGCTTGTCGTGCGATTGAGGATCCAGTCGGCGACAAGGTTGACCGAGATAGCCAGTGCGGCGATTGCCGCCGCCGGAATGAGCGCGGCGCCGATGCCGAAGACGATGCCGTCCTTGTTTTCCTTGACCATGCCGCCCCAGTCGGCATCCGGCGGTTGTACGCCAAGGCCGAGGAAAGACAGCGTCGACAGGAACAGCACGGCATAGATGAAGCGCAGGCCGAGTTCGGAAACCAGCGGCGACAGCGCGTTGGGAAGGATCTCGCGAAAGATGATCCAGCCGCTGCCTTCGCCCCGCAATTTGGCGGCCTCGACATAGTCCATGACGTTGATGTCAACGGCGACAGCGCGTGACAGTCGATAGACGCGGGTCGAGTCGAGGACGCCCATCACCAGGATCAGCGTCACCAGATTGGTCGGCAGCACCGAGAGCACGACGAGCGCCATGATCAGCGTCGGGATCGACATCAGGAGATCGACGAGGCGCGACAACAGCGTGTCGAACCAGCCGCCGAACACCGCCGCCGAAAAGCCGAGAATGGCGCCGAGCGAGAACGACAGCGCGGTGGCGAGCACGGCGATGAACAGTGTGATGCGGGCGCCATAGATCATGCGCGACAACAGATCACGGCCGAGATTGTCGGTGCCCAGCCAATGCGCCGAAGACATCGGTTCCCAAGGAACGTCGCTGACTATCTCGGCATTGCCGTGCGGCGCGATCCATGGCGCAAATACGGCTGCCACGACGAACATCGTCGTCAGCACGATGCCGATCAGTGCGGGGATGGGGATGCGTCTGATATCGAGCATGCCCGCCCCCTTATTTCGGATGTCTGAGGCGCGGATTGGCGACGATCGCTCCAATGTCCGCGATGATGTTCAAGGTGATGTAGACGGCGGCGAAGATCAGGCCGACCGCCTGCACCACCGGCACGTCGCGCTTGGTGACGTGATCGACCAGATACTGCCCCATGCCCGGATAGACGAAAATCACTTCGACCACGACGACGCCGACGATGAGGTAGGCGAGGTTGAGCATGACGACGTTGATAATCGGTGCGATGGCATTGGGGAAAGCGTGCTTGCGGATAACATTGAAGGCCGACAGGCCTTTCAGTTCCGCCGTCTCGACATAGGCCGACTGCATGACGTTGAGGATGGCCGCGCGGGTCATTCGCATCATGTGGGCCAGCACAACCAGCGTCAGCGCGGCGGCCGGCAGGGCGATCGCCTGCATGCGCTCGCCGAACGGCATGCCGTCATAGACCGTGGAAATTGCCGGAAACCATTGATATTTGACGGCAAAGAAGAAGACCAGCACGTAGCCGATGAAGAACTCCGGGAAGGACGTCGAGGCGAGCGCCAGTCCGGATATCAACTTGTCGACCCAGCCATTGCGGTAACGCACCGCGATCAGGCCGAGAATGATGGCCAGCGGCACGGCCACGACCGCCGCCCAGAAGGCGAGGAACAGCGTGTTCCACAGCCGCCCCTTGATCGAGGTCGCGATGTCCTGGCCGCTCGACATCGCCGTGCCGAGATCGCCCGTGAGCGCACCGCCGAGCCAATGGAAGTACCTGATGTAAGCCGGCTGGTTGAGGCCGAGCTGCTCGCGCAGATTGGCGAGCGACTCCGGCGTCGCCGACTGTCCGAGAATGGCTTGCGCGACGTCGCCGGGCAGGATTTGCGTACCGGCGAAGATCAGGACCGAAACGGCCAGCAGGAGGACGATGCCCAGCGCAATGCGCTGGGCAATCAGTTTCAAGATGGGTGAGGACATATCCGCAAAGCCGGGCTCAGGCTTCGAGCCAGCACTTCGCGAGCGCGTAGCCGTTCATCAGCTCCTGATGCGGATCGTCGACCCAGCCGCCGACCTTAGCACCAGTGGCATCGATGAACTGGTTGAACATCGGCAGGATCAAGCCGCCTTCGTCGCGCACCAGGACAGCCATGTCGTGGTACATCTGCTTGCGCTTGGCCTCGTCGAGCTCGGCGCGTGCCGCCAGCACCATCTTGTCGAAATCGGGGCGCTTGAAACGCGTGTCGTTCCAGTCGGCAGTCGAAATGTAGGCGGTCGAGTACATCTGGTCCTGGGTCGAGCGGCCGCCCCAGTAGGAGGCGCAGAAGGGCTGCTTGTTCCAGACTTCGTTCCAGTAGCCATCGCCGGGCTCGCGCTTGAGCTCGATCTTGATGCCGGCCTTGGCCGCGCTCTGCTGGAAGAGCTGCGAGGCGTCGACCGCGCCTGGGAAGGCGACGTCGGAGGTGCGAAGCAGCACGGTGCCGTCATGACCCGACTTCTTGTAGTGGAACTTGGCCTTGTCGGGATCGTACTTGCGCTGTTCGATCTCGGTGAACAGCGGATAGGACGAATTGATCGGGAAGTCGTTGCCGAGCGAGCCGTAGCCGCGCAGCACCTTGTTCAGCATCTCCTCGCGGTCGATCGCAAGTTTCAGCGCCATGCGCAGATCGTTGTTGTCGAACGGCGCCGTGTCGCAATGCATGATGAAGACATAGTGGCCGGGGCCGGCATGGTTGCGGATGGTGACGCCGGGCACGCGCTTGATCAGGTCGACGATCTTCGGCTCGACGCGGTTGATCATGTTGACCTGGCCGCCCTGCAGGGCCGCCGTGCGCGCCGTGGCGTCGTTGATGACGATGATCTCGACCTGGTCGGCATGGCCCATCTTGTCGCCCTGCCAGTAATTGGCGAAACGCTCGCCGCCATGGCGCACGCCGGGCTCGTTGGTGGTGATTTTGTAGGGGCCGGCACCGATGCCCGCATCTGCCTTGTCCTTGCCGCCATTAGGCTGGACGATCAGGTGATAATCGCTGAGCAGATAGGGCAGGTCGGCGTTGGCCTCCTTCAGCGTCAGCACCACTTCCTTGCCACTGGCCTTGATGCTCTCGATGCCCTTCATGTAGCCGAGCGCGCCGGACTTCGACTTTTCGTCGGAATGACGCTCGAGAGTGGCGGCGACGTCCTCGGCGGTCACCGTCTTGCCGTTATGGAACTCGACACCGTCACGGATCTTCAGCGTCCAGACCTTGGCGTCGTCCGACGAGCCTATCTCCTCGGCGATGCGGTTCTCGAGCTTGCCGTCGGGGGAGAGTTCGACGATCATTTCGCCCCAGCACTTGCCGAAGATCGTCGGCACCTGGGTCATGAACAGAGCCGGATCGAGGCTGTTGGTGGATTCGCCGCCGACCAGGCCGGCCTTGATCGTGCCGCCCTTGACCGGGCCCTCCGCGCGCGCCGCACTCGAAAGCAGCATGTTGGCGAAGGGTGCGGTGACGCCGAGTGCTGCGGCGCGGCCGAGGAAATCACGACGGCTCAGCTTGCCGGACGCAACGCGCCGGCTCAGATATTCGAGTTCATTAGACATTTGAGTTCCTCACTCTGTTGGTTCGACCTTGTGGTCGTTTTTTGTTTGTTATTACCAAAGGGATATTGGCCGAAGGGCAAAGCCATAAGCAAGACCGAATGCGACATGCCGTGGCGTAAATCGCACGTCGCAGCTGGACCAGTCGGGTTGGCGCTCAGAGCAGGGCGCGCGGGATCGTCTCTTCGAAATCGCGCTCGAAAACCAGCGTTTCGCCCTCATAGGCTTCGATTCTGGCGCTGACGATGAAGTTTTGCGCGTCGCAGCGCATTTCGGCCGATGTCTCGGTGCGCACCGACCATTCATTTCGCGACAGGGTCTGCGTCCAGTGGGTTTTGCCCGAGGCGGACAACGGGTCGTCGGGATGGATCGTCCAGCTCTCGCGGGCGATGCTGCCATTGGCCAGCCCGTGCGCAAGATCGCGCACCGCGCCGAAATCGTCGGTTATCGACAGCGTGACGATACCGGTTTTTTCGTTGCGGTCGACATGACGCTCCGAATTCGCCGCCCGGACAGTCTCGGTTGCCCAGGGCGTTGCGCCTTCGGGAGACTGAAACGAGATCTCGTCGCCTTTCGCCAGCGGGCGCAACGGCAGTCTCAGCGTCGCCGCCGAAAGGTCGAGCCGCACGGGCTCAGGCGACGGCCAGATCATCGGCCAGTAGGCGTTGGAGACGGCAATACGCAGGCGGTGTCCGGCCGGCACGCGGTAGGCGCACTGGTCGAGCACGACACGCGCCGAAACGATCTCTCCGGGCACCAGCGCTTGCGGGAATTCGTGCGAGTTGCGGTGGGTGAGGTTAAGCACGCCGTAGGAGATCAGCTCCGAAGCGCCGTCCGGGTGCACGTCGCACAGCCGCACCGCGATGTTCGCTTGCGGTCGATCAGAAGAAAGCCGGACCCCAAGCTCGGGCGCGCCGACAATGTCGATGGCCTCGGCCAGCACAGGCTGATCAAAGCAGACCGACAGCGCATCGTCCGGGCGCTGGTCTCCCGGAAGTTCCGGGCCAAAGGTGAAGGGAAAATATTCGCCGCCGGCAAGCCCGCAGCTTTGCGGTGTCGCAACGATCGACGGCTTGGCGCCGGCAGCGATGAGTTCGATCGCCTCGACCTTGATGTTCGGCGACGGCCACTCCTGCTCCGCGATCCAGCGGCCCGGCCGCTCCGGGTGCCAGCGCGCGGGGCGCACGCTGTCCATCACATAGGCGCGGTAGTCCGGATCGGCCTCGACGCCGGTTTCGGCGCCCTTCAGCCAGCGGTCCCACCAGCGCAGCGCCTCCTGCAGGAAGCCGATGGCGGGTTTTGGTCCGGCATAGTGCGGGTATTTGTGGATCCACGGCCCGACAATGCCCTTCACCGGCGCCTGGATGTTGGTGACAAGGTGCGAGATCGTATTGCGGTAGCCGTCATGCCAGCCGCCGATCGACAGCACCGCAGCCTTCACGGCGGAGAAATCCTCGCAGATCGAACCGCGTTTCCAATAGGCGTCGCGGTGCTGATGGCTGAGCCAGAGCGGCAGAACGAACTGCTGGTTCTCCAGCCGCGTAAGCCACAGATCGCGCCAGCGGTTGTCTCCGGCAATCAACGGATCCGGCGGCCGCGACGAGTAGGACAGCATGGTCGAGGCCCAGCCGAAATTTTCCGTCAGCAGGCAGCCGCCCTTGTAGTGGATGTCGTCGGCATAACGGTCGACGGTCGAGCACAGGCTGATGACGGCCTTCAGCGCAGGTGGCTGCTTGGCCGCCACCTGCAGGCAGTTGAAGCCGCCCCAGGAAATACCCATCATGCCGACGCTGCCGTTGCACCAGGGCTGCGCTGCAGCCCAGGCGATGACGTCGCAGGCGTCCTGCAATTCCTGCTCGGAATACTCGTCGTCCATCAGCCCCTCGGAATCGCCATTGCCGCGCATGTCGACGCGGATCGAGGCGTAGCCGTGGCCGGCGAAATAGGGATGCGTCAGCTGGTCGCGAAAGATGGTGCCGTCGCGCTTGCGGTAAGGCAGATGCTCGAGGATCGCCGGGACCGGATCGTCGCCCGCATCCTGCGGCATCCACACCCGCGCCGACAACCGGCAACCATCCGGCATGACGATGCCCATATCGGGGAATTCGACGACCTTGCGGGGAAATTCGGTGACGGTTTTCATGCGGGCTCATAACGCCCTGCGGTGCGACGACTTTCAATCGCCATTCGCGACTGGAGCAGCGAAAATTGCGACCTGGCCGCTAACGCAATTCGTCCAGCAGTTCGGGATGCTTTTCCAGCAGCGTCATCAATTGGATGGTCGGACCGCTCGGCTCGATCAGGCCTCTTTCGTATTTGTCAAAGGCATTCTCGCCGACCTTGAACAACGATCCGGCCTCGCGCTGCGAAAGCTTGAGCTTCGTGCGCATGCGCCGGATGGTTTCCGGCGCCGGCACACCGTCGACTTTCTCCTTCAGAATTCGGAGAGCCGCATCGGTGGCAACCATGTCGTCTCCCACATGCACGCCTTCCCCCTGCGAAGCCGGATAGTAGCCCGGCAGGTCGACCGTCATGCTCTCGCCCTTGTAGGTCACAGTGAACGGACGAACTCCGCGCGTCAGGGTTTCTCCCGTTTCGGGCGAGATCATGGTTTCACTGGTTTGTCTTGCCGCCATGTCATTTCTCCTTGAACGCCATCACCGTGAACTCGGTCACGACATCCGCCTGGAATTTCACATAGAGAACGACGTCGCGTGCCGGCACGTAGTAGACGTCCTGCCAGACCCGATGATCCGCGAAAGTCGTCATCGACTTTACGAACATCTTGCGTGTCATGCCGCCGATCACCTCGACAATGCCGGCGCGATCGAAGCCGAGGCCGAGAGCGTCGCGCAGCGCGGATGTTGTGATCGCCAGCGTATCGACAGACCCGAACGTCGTCTTGATCGCTTCAAGATCGTAGGTGGGCCTGCGTTTCTCCATGCCTGAATATGCCACCATAAAGGTGGCAATTCAAGGTGATGGCGAAAGAGCTAGTTCAGCGGAATGTCGTTGTCGGCCTTGCTCTCCTGATAAGCGCTGGAAAGCTCGTCGTAGCGCCCCGAAATCTTGCCGATCCGCGCCTCCAGCCGTTGACGCTCGGCCTCGGGCAGCGCGCGCACCAGCCTGCGGATGGAAAAGCTCTTCCAGTAGGCGTTCTCGGCATTGTAGCCGCCGGGGTCGAGGGTGAAGACCTCTTTTAGGATCTTCAGGTCGTGCGGAATGGCGAATGAGTCGCGCGAATCCTCGTGACTGAACAGATAGTAGAAATTGTCGAAGCCGGTCCAGGTGATCGCCGACAGGCAGAGCGAGCACGGCTCGTGCGTGGCGATGAAGATGGCGTCCTTGGTGTCGACCCGCTCGGCCTTCGGCATTTCGTAAAACCGCTTCAGGCAGTGCACCTCGCCGTGCCAGAGCGGGTTTTCAATCTCGTTGTTGGTTTCGGCCAGCACCAGCGAGTGGTCGTCCTTGCGCAGGATCGCGGCGCCGAACAGCTTGTTGCCATGAGCGACGCCCTCCGCCGTCTTCGGCACGATGTCGTGCTCGATGACGTCGAGCAGGCGGTCGATCAGCGATATGTCGGTCATTTTACTCAGGTCTCGTCGGGGAGATGGATCTCGTAGGGGTGCGAGAAGTGGAATTCTTCGAGGTTGGACCCGTCGCCGCCACGATCGACAATGACGAAATCCTGGGCTTCGCCAAGCGGCGTCAGCACGCCGTGCCAGAGATTGCGCGGATAGTTGATGCCTTGGCCGGGCGCTGTGATGAAGGCGTGCGGCTCGCCGGGGCCGTCCTTGCCGTCATGACAGACGACGACCAGAAAGGGACGCGGCGACAGCGGGATGAAGGCCTGGCTGCCGAACGGGTGGCGCTCGACCATGGTGAGCTTCAGCGGCAGCTCGTAAGGCGTGCCCCGCACCATCGAAACCAGCACGCGGGCATTCGGGCCCGCCGCCTCAGCCGTGGCGAGATCGTGGTAGCGCTCTGCCTTGCCGCCGTTGATCGGGTAGTGGTTGTCGCCGCCCATGTCGATCACGTCGCCGAAGCCGGCAAAGCTTTCGCGGGTCAGCGGCCGCGCTGTGATGCGGGTCACCGCGCGCGACCGCCAATGCCCGCCCCGCCGAGCTTGGCGTGCCGGTTGACGTCCTTGTAGAGCAGATAGCGGAATTTGCCGGGGCCGCCGGCGTAGCAGGCCTGCGGACAGAAGGCGCGCAGCCACATGAAGTCGCCGGCCTCGACCTCGACCCAGTCCTGGTTGAGGCGGTAGACGGCCTTGCCTTCCAGCACATAGAGCCCGTGCTCCATGACATGGGTCTCGGCGAACGGAATGACGGCGCCGGGCTCGAGCGTAACGATGGTGACATGCATATCGTGGCGCATGTCGACCGGATCGACGAAACGGGTCGTCGCCCAGCGGCCCTCGGTGCCGGGCATCGGCGTCGGCGCCACCTGCTGGTCGCTTGAGAACAAGGCCTCCGGCGTATCGATGCCGTCGACGGCCTCATAGGCCTTCCTGATCCAGTGGAAGCGCACGGCGTCGTGGCCTTCGTTGCGCACCGTCCAGCCGCTGGCCGGCGGCAGGAAGGCAAAGCCGCCGGCTTGGAGCACGTGCTTCTTGCCGGCGAGCGAAACGGTCAATTCGCCTTCGACCACGAACAGCACGCCCTCGGCGTCGACGTCCGGCTCCGGCCGATCGCTGCCGCCGCCGGGCAGCACCTCGACGATGTATTGCGAAAATGTCTCGGCAAAGCCCGACAGCGGCCTCGCGATGATCCAGGCCCTGGTCTTGTCCCAGAACGGCAGCGGGCTGGTGACAATGTCCTGCATCACCCCTCTGGGGATGACGGCATAGGCCTCGGTGAAGACAGCGCGGCCGGTCAGAAGCTCATTTTGGCCAGGATGGCCGCCATGCGGCGCATAGTAGGTTTTCTGGTCAATCTTGATCATATCCATTGGGTCCTGACCCCTTGAGTATTAGAGCGGAAGCATGTCTTTCAGGCGGAGCAGCGCGATGCGCTCGACCTGTTTGCAGGCGGTATCGAGTTCGACGCCACGGCTGTTGCCGATGCGCGCCTCAAACTCGGTGAGGATTTCGTCCTTGGTCTTGCCCCGCACCGCAATGATGAAGGGAAAGCCGAAGGTGGTGACGTAAGCGGCGTTGAGTTTTGAAAACAGCTCGCGCTCCTTGTCGGTCAGCGCGTCGAGGCCGGCGGACGCCTGTTCCCTGGTCGATTCCGCCGTCAGGCGCTTCGCCTTGGCCAGTTTGCCCGCAAGATCCGGGTGGGCGTTGAGCACGCCGAGCCGTTCGGTCTCGCTGGCGGCGCGGAAGACGCGGCAGAGCGCATTGTGCAGGCCGCCGGCGCTGTCATGCGCAGGCCCAAGCTCCAGCTCATAAGCGCGCTCGGCAATCCACGGCGAATGTTCGAACACGCCGCCGAATGTGTGAACGAAGGTCTCGAACTCCATTTTCGACGGCTTGAGCGCCGCCGGCTGGTAGGGATGGTGTTCCTGCCAGTGCCTGGCGATATCGATGCGCCGCGCCAGCCAGACCTTGTCGTGCGACTTCACATAGTCGACGAAGCGCTTCAGCGCCGCCACCCGGCCGGGACGCCCAACGAGACGGCAATGCAGGCCGATATTCATCATGCGCGGCCGGCCGGCCTTGCCCTCGGCATAGAGCGTGTCGAAACTGTCTTTCAAATAGGCAAAGAACTGGTCGCCGGAATTGAAGCCCTGCGGCGTGGCGAAGCGCATGTCGTTGGCGTCGAGCGTATAGGGGATGACAAGCTGCGTGCCGCCGCTGTGCTCGAACCAGTAGGGCAGTTCGTCGTCATAGGTGTCCGACACATAATCGAAGCCGCCCTCTTCGGCGACCAGCCGCACCGTGTTGACCGAGGTGCGGCCGGTGTACCAGCCGGTCGGCCGCTGTCCCGTCACCTCGTAATGCAGTTTGATCGCCGCTTCGAGGTCGCGGCGCTCGTCCTCGGCGCTATGGTCGCGGTAGTCGATCCATTTCAGCCCGTGCGAGGCCATTTCCCAGCCGGCCTCCTGCATCGCCGCCACCTGGTCAGGCGAGCGGGCAAGGGCTGTGGCGACGCCGTAGCAGGTCACCGGCACTTGCGCCTCGCTGAACAGGCGCAGCAACCGCCAGAAGCCGGCGCGCGCGCCATATTCGTAGATCGACTCCATGTTCCAGTGGCGCTGGCCGACCCAGGGGGCGGCGCCGACGATCTCCGACAGGAAAGCTTCCGAGGCCTTGTCGCCGTGCAGCACGCAGTTCTCGCCGCCTTCCTCGTAATTGACGACGAACTGCACCGCCACATGCGCGCCATCAGGCCATTTCGGATCCGGCGGATTGGCTCCATAGCCGCGCATGTCTCTAGAGTAACGCATTGCCCCTCCCTGCCGGACACCGCCGGAAGTTGTGATCAGGATAGTCGAAAGGGGTGCCTACGCATTCCCTCGAAATTTTTGAAAGTGTTTTTGTGCCGCTCCGCTCGACCGGGACTTATGCATCGCCTTTAATTGGCGCACAATTCATTGCTTTGCTCGATTGTACCGGGCCAGTTCGTTCTGGAAATGGGAGGCGCCAGTGGCAGAAACGTCGAAAGCCGATGGCGGACGTCTGACGACGCATGTGCTCGATACCGCGACCGGCAAGCCGGCGGCGGGCCTGTCGATCGCGCTTTATCACCTTGAGGGCGACGCGCGGACACATCTGAAGACCGTTGTCACCAATGCCGATGGCCGCTGCGATGCGCCGCTGCTGGCGGGACCGGAGTTCCGCCTTGGCGAATACGAACTGGTCTTCGCGGCCGGCGATTATCTGCGCGGCCAGGGCACGAAACTGCCAGAACCGGCCTTCCTCGACAGCGTGCCGATCCGCTTCGGCATGGCTGCAACAGTGCATTATCATGTGCCATTGCTTATCTCTCCCTATGGCTATTCGACCTACAGGGGGAGCTGACGCATGGCCAAGATTTCCATCCGCAACGAAATCCGCTTCATCCTCAATGGCAGCGATGTCGCGCTGACTTCCGTCGCGCCGGACGAGACCTTGCTCGATTGGCTGCGGCTCGAGCGCTCGCTGCGCGGCACCAAGGAAGGCTGCGCCGAAGGCGATTGCGGCGCTTGCACGGTGCTGGTCGGGAAATTGTCCGCCGGCAAGCTGGTTTATGAAAGCGTCAATGCCTGCATCCGCTTCCTCGGCTCGCTCGACGGCACCCATGTGGTGACGGTCGAGCATTTGCGCGGCGCGCCCGGTCAGCTGCACCCGGTGCAGCAGGCGATGGTCGATTTCCACGGCTCGCAATGCGGCTTCTGCACTCCGGGCTTCGTCATGTCGCTCTACGGCTTGTGGATGAGGTCGCCGGACCCGTCGAACGCGGCCATCGAAAAGGCGCTGCAAGGCAATCTCTGCCGCTGCACCGGCTACGAGGCGATCATGCGCGCCGCGCGCGCCATCTCCAGCTACGGCAAGGCTGCAAAGGATCCGCTGGCAGCGGAGCGCAAGGCGATCACGGCAAGGCTCGAAGCGATGCGTGATGGCGCCCGCGTAGAGATCGGCGCCGGCAAGCAGCGGCTGATCGTGCCGGCCAACGTCGACGATTTTGCCGCCGTGCTGGACAAGGAGCCCGGCGCCACGGTTGTCGCCGGCTCGACCGATGTCGGCCTGTGGGTCACCAAGCACATGCGCGATATTTCGCCGGTAATCTTTATCGGCAATCTCGAGGGGCTGTGCGCAATCTCCGAAGACAATGACGTCATCACCATCGGCGCCGGCGTCACCTACACCGACGCCTTCGCGACACTGGCGAAGCGCATCCCGGCGTTGGGGCCATTGTTCGACCGCATCGGCGGCGAGCAGGTGCGCAACATGGGCACGATCGGCGGCAACATCGCCAATGGCTCGCCGATCGGCGACACGCCGCCGCCTTTGATCGCGCTCGGCGCGCAACTGACACTGCGCCGGGGCAAGAAACGGCGCACCATCGCGCTTGAGGATTTCTTCATCACCTATGGCAAGCAAGACCGGCAGCCGGGTGAATTCGTCGAGGCCGTGCATGTTCCTGTGCCGGCCAAGGGCACGAAGTTTGCCGTCTACAAGATCACCAAGCGCCGCGACGAGGACATCACCGCAGCCCTCGGCGCCTTTTTCCTCGACCTCGCCAAGGACGGCACGGTGACCGACATCTGCATCGCCTATGGCGGCATGGCGGCGACGCCGAAGCGCGCCTTCGGCGTCGAAAAGGCGCTGCTCGGCAAACCGTGGACGGAGGCTACGGTGGAAACGGCCATGGCCGAATATGCCGGCGATTTCACCCCGCTCACCGACATGCGGGCGTCAGCCGAGTACCGGGCGCTGGCGGCGAAGAACCTGCTGCTGCGTTTCTTTGCCGAGACCAGCGGCACTCGCGAGCCGACCCAAGTGTCACGCAACGAGGCGGCCTGATGAACAAGCACGCTTCTCCCAACCTCAAGGCGCAAAACATTTCCGGCGGTGTCGCCACCGATCAGCGCCATGATTCCGCGCATAAGCATGTCAGCGGCAGCGCCGTCTACATCGACGACATGCCGGAGCCGGCAGGCATGCTTCATGGCTGCCTCGGCCTGTCCTCAGCGACGCATGCGACCATCACCAAAATGGACCTGTCGGCGGTTCGCACAGCGCCGGGCGTCGTTGACGTGCTGACCGCCAAGGACGTTCCGGGCGAGAACGACATTTCGCCGACCGGCCGTCACGACGAGCCGGTGCTGGCCGAAGACAAGGTGCAGTTTTACGGCCAGCCGATCTTTTGCGTTATTGCGGAGACACGCGAGCAGGCGCGGCGCGCCACGCGGCTGGCCAAGGTCGAATACAGCCCATTGCCCTTCGTCACCGACATTGGCGACCTCGATCCGCGCAAGGACAAACTGGTCACGCCGCCGCTCACCTTGAAGCGCGGCGATGCCGCTGCCGCGATCAAGGCGGCGCCGCGCCGGCTGAAGGGCAAGATGCGCATTGGCGGCCAGGAGCATTTTTACCTCGAAGGCCATATCGCGGTGGCCATTCCGGGCGAGGATCAGGACGTCACCATCTATTCCTCGACCCAGCATCCGAGCGAAGTGCAGCATATGGTGAGCCATGCGCTGGGCGTGCCGAGCAACGCCATCACGGTGGAAATCCGCCGCATGGGCGGCGGCTTCGGCGGCAAGGAGACGCAAGGCAACCAGTTCGCAGCCCTCGCCGCGATTGCCGCGAAGAAACATCATCGCGCGGTGAAAATCCGGCCCGACCGCGACGACGACATGATCGCCACCGGCAAGCGCCACGATTTCCTCGTGGACTACGAAGTCGGCTTCGACGACGCCGGCAACATTCTGGGCGTCGACTTCATGTTCGCGGCGCGCTGTGGTTTTTCGTCGGATCTCTCCGGCCCGGTCACCGACCGTGCGCTGTTCCACTGCGACAACACCTATTTCTGGCCGGCGGTGCACGCGCAGTCGGCGCCGCTCTACACCAACACCGTGTCGAACACCGCCTTTCGCGGCTTCGGCGGCCCGCAAGGCATGGTCGGCGCCGAACGCGTCATCGACGAGGTCGCCTTTGCCGTCGGCAAGGACCCGCTCGAAATCCGCAAGCAGAATTTCTACGGCACCAGTGGTGATAAAGAGGGGGGCCGCAACATCACGCCCTATCACCAGGCGGTCGAGGACAACATCATCCATCGCATCGTCGCCGAACTGGAGGCGAGCGCGGACTATGCAAGCCGCCGCCGCATCATCCAGGCCTTCAACGCCAACAGCCGCTTCATCAAACGCGGCCTGGCGCTGACGCCGGTGAAATTCGGCATCTCGTTCACCGCGACGCATTACAACCAGGCCGGCGCGCTGGTGCATGTCTATACCGACGGTTCGGTGCATCTGAACCATGGCGGCACCGAGATGGGGCAAGGCCTCTACGTCAAGGTGGCGCAGGTGGTGGCGGAGGAGTTCCAGATCGACCTCGACCAGGTCAAGATCACCGCGACGACGACCGGCAAGGTGCCCAACACCTCGGCCACCGCAGCGTCGTCCGGCACCGATCTCAACGGCATGGCGGCACAGAACGGCGCCCGCCAGATCAAGGACCGGCTGACCGATTTCGCCGCCGAAAAATACCAGGTGCCGCGCGACCAGGTGCTGTTCCTGCCCAACCGCGTGCGCATCGGCAATCAGGAGATCGCCTTCGCCGACCTCGTCAAGCAGGCCTATATGGCCCGCATCCAGCTGTCGGCGGCGGGTTTTTACAAGACGCCGAAAATCCATTGGAATCGCGACAAGGGCGAGGGCCGTCCCTTCTATTATTTCACCTATGGCGCCTCGTGCTCGGAAGTCTCGGTCGACACGCTGACCGGCGAATATGTCGTCGAGCGCACCGACATATTGCACGACACCGGCCGTTCGCTGAACCGCGCCATCGATATCGGCCAGATCGAGGGCGGCTTCATCCAGGGCATGGGCTGGCTGACGACGGAGGAACTGTGGTGGGACGACAAGGGCCGGCTGCGCACGCACGCGCCGTCGACCTACAAGATCCCGCTGGCGTCCGACCGGCCGAAGATCTTCAACGTGACGCTGGCCGACTGGCCGGAAGCCAACGAGCCGACGGTGCACCGCTCCAAGGCGGTCGGCGAACCGCCCTTCCCGCTCGGCATGTCGGTGCTGCATGCACTGTCGGATGCGGTGGCAAGTGTCGCCGACCACAAGATTTGTCCGCGTCTCGACGCCCCGGCGACGCCCGAACGCGTGCTGATGGCGATCGAGCGGCTGAGAGCGGCAAAACAGGCTTGATCGGCCCCAACGTGCAAATTCGACCCAGAAACGCTATATTTCCCAGGTGGGAATGCAGACGATGAACTCGAAAGTGCAAAGCTTGAAAGCCTTTCTCGGCAGCGCCGGCCGGCTCGCTCTGGTCGAAGTCGCCGGCACCAAAGGCTCGACGCCGCGCGAGAAGGGCGCCTTCATGCTCGTCTCGACATCGGCGATTTACGGCACGATCGGCGGCGGCCAGCTCGAATATATGGCGATCGACAAGGCCAGGCAGATGCTTTTCTCCCCCCTTGAGGGGGGTGAGAAGCGATCGGCCAAAGGCCGGGAAAAAGCCAACGATTTGGCTTTTTCAGCGACGAACGCCCGGAGCCATAGCGAAGGGCAATCCGCGAAGCGGCCAGAGGGGGTCCTCTCAGGAGGCACCGCAAGGGCGCCGCGCACTGCCGCAACGACCCCACCCGGCGGCTTCGCCGCCACCCTCCCCTCGAGGGGGAGGGGAACCCGTATCGAGGTCGATGAAGTCTGCGCCACGCTCGACGTGCCGCTAGGCCCCGAAATCGGCCAGTGCTGCGGCGGCCGCGTCGAGGTGTTGATCAGGCTGGTCGATGCGACGCTGGGGCAAGAACTGGTTGCAGCAGCGGAGGCCGAAGAAGCCCATCTGCCGCATGTCTATATCTTCGGCGGCGGCCATGTCGGCCAGGCGCTGGCCTCGACCATTGCGCTTCTTCCCGTGCACGGCGTCGTCATCGAGACACGCACTGAGGCGCTGGAAGGCATGCCGGAAACCGTCGAGACGCGGCTGACGCCGATGCCGGAGGCGGAGATACGCAAAGCGCCTGCCGGCACCGCCTTCGCCATCCTCACCCATGATCATGCACTGGATTTCCTCATCGTCGCCGAGGCGCTGAAGCGCGACGACGCGGCCTATGTCGGCATGATCGGCTCGAAGACCAAGAAAGCGACGTTCAAGAACTGGTTCCTGAAATCAGCGGAGGGCACGGAGGCTGAGTTCGCCCGCCTCGTTTCGCCAATCGGCGGCGATGCGGTCAAGGACAAGCGCCCGCCGGTGATCGCAGCGCTGGCGGCGGCCGAGATCATGACGGCGCTGGTCAATGAATCATCGTCGGCAGACCGCCAAAACATCTCCGGCCATGAAGCGGCGGTGGGTTGAAGCAGCTGATCATAGGCCTTCTAAGTGCCTTGGCAGTTTCTGCGGCCGTCACCGTGGGATCGCGAACAAGAGCCGGACGGCAGGCTGGTGAACGGACGCTGCGCGCTACGTGGTTTACCCATGCCGGGACCATCCTGTTTCTGGGGCTTCTTACGATTTTTGTGATTGCCGGGCGAAATGAGACGCGGAGCGAACAGCTCCCCTGGCTTTACGGATTACTGATCGGCGTTGGTCTCGTGCTAATTTGGTGGACCTGGCTCTTCTACGCACGGGTTGTCTTCTGGACTGCGGAAGGCATAGGAATTCGACAGCCATTCAGAACGACGCGATTTGTTCGGTGGGAGGACGTCGAATGGGCCGGTCAAAAATGGTCGGGAGATTTTCAGTTTCGGTCCAAGACAACCAAAATAAGCTATACGTCATACCATGGCGGGCATGACGAGCTAAACGGACTTGCCCAGCGCAAATTTCCGAACTTCGCCAAGAATTTTTGACCTCTGTGCAACCATCCGCGTCGGGGCACTTCGCGGACGATGGCGGAGACAGCTCTTACCTCAAGCCGGCCGCTTCAGCCCCAGATGGTCGCGCAGCGTGTTGCCCTCATACTCCAGGCGGAATAGTCCGCGCCGCTGCAACTCTGGCACCACTAGCGTGGCAAAGGCATCGAGTTCGCCGGGAAAATAGGACGGCATGACGTTGTAACCGTCGGCGGCCCCGCCTTCGAACCGCGCCTGCAATTCGTCGGCGACCTGCGTCGGCGTGCCGACAATGCGCCAATGGCCGCGCGCGCCGGCGAAATGGCGGGCAAGCTGGCGGATGGAAAGGCCGTCGCGGCGCGATTGTTCGACCACCAGCGCCTGGCGGCTTTTCATGCCCTCGGTCTCCGGCAGTTCGGGCATGGGTCCATCGATCGGATAGCGCCAAAGATCGGAGATGCTGAGATAGCTGGACAGCAAGGCAAGACCGACATCGTCGGGGATGAGCGCTTGCAACTCCTCGTGCTTCTCCCGCGCCTCGACCTCGGTTTCCGCCACCACGGGCGCCACACCGGGCATGATCTTGATGTCGTCGGGCTCGCGCCCATAGGCCGCCATGCGTCCCTTGAGATCGTCATAAAAAGCCTTGGCTTCCTCAAAGGTCTGCGCGGCGGTGAACACCACATCGGCGGTACGGGCGGCGAGATCGCGGCCGATATCCGAGGCACCCGCCTGTACCATCACGGGTGCGCCCTGCGGCGAGTGCGGCAGGTCGAGCGGGTCGCGTACCGAGAAACTCTGGCCGTCATGGCCTTGAAAGCTGCCGCCTTGCCAAAGTCCTGACACCACCTCGGCGAATTCACGCGCGCGCTCATAGCGGTCGGCGTGGGGTTTGAGGCCGGTCGCGCCGAAATTGGCGGCTTCGATGGGGTTCGCCGACGTGACCAGGTTCCAGCCGGCGCGGCCGCCGCTCAAGTGATCGAGCGACAGGAAGGTGCGCGCCAGGCCGTAGGGCTCGTTGTAGCTGGTCGAGGCCGTGGAGACGAGACCGATGCGGCTGGTCTGGACGGCAAGCGCCGACAGCAGGCTGATCGGCTCGAAGCCGATCGAGCGCGAGGTCTGGCTGGCGATGCCGACATTGGCTTCGCGCAGGCCGGCTGCGTCCTCGCAGAAGATCATGTCGAACTTCGCGGCTTCCGCCATGCGCGCCAGCTGGATGTAGTGGTCGATGTCGATGCCGGCGGTGACATGCGCCTTGGGGTGGCGCCAGGCGGCGATGTGGTGGCCGGTCGCCCACAGGAACGCGCCAAGTTTCATCTGGCGGGTCATTGGTCGCCTCCGGCAAGTCCGAGGTGCGAACGCAATGTCGTGCCGGGATAATCCCGCCGGACAAGGCCGCGCCGCTGCAATTCGGGCAGCACGCGGCCGACGAAACCGTCGAACGCGGGAGGCGGCGTCGCGATGTTAAACCCGTCGCAGCTCTTCGAGCGGAACAGCTCTTCCAACCTATCGGGACTGATATCCGGTCCATTGGCGCTGACGTTCACAAGCGCCTTCACTGCATCAGGACCGCGCCCGCATGCGGCGACGCGGCGCTTGAGGTCGTCGTAGTGCGCCTTGCCGTCCTGAGCCTCGTCCAGCAAGACGACATCGGCGGTGCGGGAGGCAAGATCAAGATCGCCCTCCGACACATCCGACAGCACCAGCACTGGCGTATCCTGCGGCGAGCGCGCGACGTTCAGCGGTCCACGCACCGAGAAGAACTCGCCCTTGTGGTCGAGCAGATGCATCTTGCTGGGATCGTGGAAGTGGCCGCCGACCTTGTCGAACAGCAGCGCATCCGCATCCCAGCCCTGCCACAGGCCCTGGACGACGCCGATATATTCTTCGGTGCGGCGACGGAAATCGGCGGCGGAAAACCTCTCGGGACGGCTGAAATTGGCGGCCTCGCGTGGCGCCTGCGTCATGGTCGCGTGCCAGCCGGCCCGGCCATGGCTGATGATGTCGAGCGAAGCAAAGCGGCGCGCCAAATTGTAGGGCTGGTGGGTGACCGTCGAGGCGGCGGCGACGAGGCCTATCCGGTCTGTCACCGTCGCCAGCGCGGCGAGTAAGGTCGTCGCTTCGAACGGCATCTGCTGGTTGGGCGTGTCGTTACTGGTGGCCGACGCGGTGTCGGCGAGCAGCATCATGTCCAGACCGGCGGCTTCGGCCTTCTGCGCGAAGCTGGCGAGACTGCTGAAATCCGGCGAAGCATCGAGAATCGGCGAAACGGCAAGATGCATCATTGTGCCGTTGACCATGGATGGTTCCTGCGGGAAGGCATGCCGGAACTATGTTCGCGGCATCTCGGGATGGCAACCGCTGGTGCTGGTCCAATTGTCGCTCACTTACCGGCCAGCAATTGCTTTTTGAGCACACGTGGAAGGCAGGCTGTATCTGTCTGCGTTGGTGGGATCAAACACCTCGATGATTAGCCGAGACGCCTATCTCTTCGTCATCCACGGGCGAAGCAAGGAGCGAAGCGACGCAGCGCAGACCCGAGGATCCATGCCGCGACCTCAGAGCGTTGCCACGGTTCAGAATTCGGCTCCGTAGCACCCTACGATCAAGGTCACGGAATGGATCCCAGGGTCTCCGCGACGGAGCTGCGCTCCTGCTCCGCCCAGGGATGACGAAGTTGAGAGGCTTCAGCCAAATTCTCCAACGCCGCAATGGCACCACCGGCGCTTGCCCGGCCGCCTACGGGTGGGTCGGTCGTGCCCGTTGCCGCCCCTCACTTGCCTGCCAGCAAATCCTTGATCAGCCGCTGGCAGCGCTCGGCCATGAAGTCCAGCAGCAACCGCACCTTGGGATCCTGCAGCTTCTTGTGCGGATAGACGGCAGCGAACTGCACCGGGGTCGGCGGCGTGCTGGCCAGGATCACCTTCAGCCGCTGGTCACGGATGAAGGGTTCGACCTCGAAGCGCGGCTTGTTGATGATGCCGCGTCCCGACAGCGCCCAGCCGGTCAGCACGTCGCCATCGTCGGTGTCGTAGGGGCCGTGCACTTCGAATTTCTGCGGCCCGTTCGGCGTCTGCAGCGTCCAGACATATTCGCGCGCCCCGGAATAGCGCAGCATCAGGCAATCATGCTTCTTGCCGATCAGTTCCTGCGGCTCCACCGGTTCGCCGCGCGCCTCCAGATATTTCGGCGCCGCCACCAGCACGCGCTCGCATTCCATGATGCCGCGCATGCGCAGGCTGGAATCCTCGATGATGCCGAGCTTGAAGGCGACGTCGATGCCTTCTTTCATGATGTCGATATTGTGGTCGGAGAGCCTCAGCCGCACCTCGATATCAGGGTATTTGTCGTGGAAATCCGGAATGCCCGAGGCCACCAGCCGCCGGCCGAGGCCGAGCGGCGCAGTGACCCGGATGGTTCCACGCGGCTGGCCGGAGAGCGCCGAGACAGCGGCTTCCGCCTCGGTGATCGCTTCCAGCACCTGCTTGGCGCCGGAGTAAAACACCGTGCCGTGCTCTGTCGGCATCAATTGCCGTGTCGTGCGGTTGAACAGCCGCACGCCAAGGTGTTTTTCCAGCTCCTTGATGCGGTTGGAGGCGACCGCCGGCGAAATGCGCATGTCGCGGCCTGCAGCCGACAGATTGCCGAGCTCGACGACGCGGACGAAGACAGCGATGTTGTCGAGATAGGCCATGCTGGTTCGTGGCTCTTTATGTGGCTGCGTGTGTGGTCAGCCTAGTATTTTCCATTTTTTTTTGAAAGTCATCGTACACCTCGCCTCTTTTCGTTTGCGTACCACGCCGTAAAGTCAACCGAACGGCAGGGACGATTTCACATGATGGATTTCGCGATTTTCTGGGACTGGCTGAGTTTTGCCGTGCGCTGGCTGCACGTCATCACCGGCATCGCGTGGATCGGCTCGTCCTTCTATTTCGTCGCGCTCGATCTTGGCCTGCGCCAGCGTCCCGGCATGCCGGTCGGCGCCTTCGGCGAGGAATGGCAGGTGCATGGCGGCGGCTTCTACCACATCCAGAAATATCTGGTGGCGCCGGCCGAAATGCCCGAGCACCTGACCTGGTTCAAATGGGAATCCTACGCCACCTGGCTGTCCGGCTTCGCCATGCTGTGCGTGGTCTACTATGCTGGCGCCGACCTGTTCCTGATCGACCCCAACGTGCTGCCGATGTCGGTGCCGGTCGGTATCCTGCTGTCGATGGCGACGATCGGCGTCGGCTGGGTGGTCTATGATCTACTCTGCCGCTCGCCACTCGGCAAAAGCGACACCGGCCTGATGCTGGTGCTCTATGGCGTGCTGGTGTTCATCGCCTGGGGGCTGACGCATCTGTTCACCGGCCGCGCCGCCTTCCTGCATCTGGGCGCCATCACCGCGACGATCATGTCGGCCAACGTTTTCATGGTCATCATCCCCAACCAGAAGATCGTCGTCGCCGACCTCATTGCCGGCCGCAAGCCCGATCCGAAATACGGCAAGATCGCCAAGCAGCGCTCGCTGCACAACAACTACCTGACGCTGCCCGTGCTGTTCCTGATGCTGTCGAACCACTATCCGCTGGCGTTCGCGACTGAGTTCAACTGGGTCATCGCCTCGCTGGTGTTCATCATCGGCGTGCTGATCCGGCACTATTTCAACACCGTGCACAAGCGTGCCGGCAACCCGCACTGGACCTGGATGGCGGCCGCCGTGCTGTTCGTCATCATCATCTGGCTGTCGACGGCGCCGAAGGTGCTGACCGGCGAGCCCAAGGCGTCCGCCGCGGCCGAGGTCTACATCGCGTCTTCGCATTTCCCGGCGGTGCGCGGCACCGTGCTTGGCCGCTGCTCCATGTGCCATGCCGCAGAGCCGGTCTATGAAGGCATCTACCACGCGCCCAAGGGCGTGATGCTCGACACCGACGCCGGCATTGCCGAGCATGCGCGCGAGATCTACCTGCAGGCCGGGCGCAGCCACGCCATGCCGCCGGCCAACATCACCCAGATCAGCGACAAGGAGCGCGCGCTGCTGGTCGCCTGGTTCGAAGGCGCAGGGAAATAAGCATGACCTCCACACTTCTGCGCGGCCGCACGCTGAGCTTTTTGCGCTGGCCCGAAGCCATCGACGATCATGCTGCCTGGCGCTACGAGGAGGATGGCGGCCTGCTGATTAGCGACGGCCGGATCGTTGCTGCCGGCGCCTATGCGCAGGTCGAGAAACAGGTGGGCGAAGGCGTAAAGAAAATCGACCATCGGCCGCATCTGCTGCTGCCGGGCTTCATCGACGCGCATGTGCATTTTCCGCAGATGCAGGTCATCGCCTCCTACGGCGCCGAATTGCTCGACTGGCTGAACACCTACACTTTTCCCGAAGAGACCAAATTTTCCAACGCCCAGCACGGCCGCCGCATCGCGCGGTTGTTCCTCGACGAGATGGTGCGCCATGGCACGACGACGGTCGCCGCCTATTGTTCCGTGCACAAGGCCTCCGCGGAGGCTTTCTTTGCCGAGTCGCATGACCGCGGCATGCTCAACATCGCCGGCAAGGTGATGATGGACCGCAACGCGCCGGCAGGCGTGCTTGATACGCCGCAATCCGGCTATGACGATACGAAGGCGCTGATAGCGGAATGGCACGGCAAGGGGCGCCAACTCTATGCGATCACGCCGCGTTTCGCCATCACCTCGTCGCCCGAGCAGCTTGAAATGGCCGGCACGCTCTGCCGTGAACATCCCGATTTGCATATGCAGACGCATCTGTCGGAAAACCACGCCGAGATCGCCTTCACGCAAAAGCTCTATCCGCAGGCGCGCGACTATACCGATGTCTACGAGATGTACGGGCTGCTGGGGCCAAAGAGCCTGTTCGGCCACTGCATCCATCTCAGCGAACGTGAGGCCGATGCGCTGTCGGACAGTGGTTCGGTGGCGGTATTCTGCCCGACCTCGAACCTGTTCCTCGGCTCCGGCCTGTTCGACTACCAGCGCTTTCGCCGCCGCGACAAGCCGCTGCGCATAGCGGCAGCCACCGATGTCGGCGGCGGCACCAATTACTCGATGCTGCGCACCATGGACGAAGGCTACAAGGTGATCGCGCTGAATGGCGAGAAGCTGAACCCGTTCCAGTCCTTCTGGCAGATCACGCGCGGCAATGCCGAAGCGTTGTCGGTGGCAGGCAAGGTCGGCACGCTGGATGAAGGTACCGATGCCGACATCACCGTGCTCGACGCCCGCGCCACGCCGGCGATGCGGCTGCGGATGGAGACGGTGGAGACGCTGGCCGAAGAACTGTTCCTGCTGCAGACGCTGGGCGACGACCGCGCGGTGCGCGAGGTTTATGTTGCGGGGCGGCCGGCGAAGAGCGACATGATTGCGGGGTAAGACCCGCCCCCCAGGGGAGAGGACCGCAGCTCGACGGAGTGGGGTCGATCTTTGCGCTGGACAAGATGATGATTGCGCCTGGTTGCCAAGTGGTTCCCCCACTCCGTCGCCGCTGCGCGGCGCCACCTTGTATCTAGACGAGAGAGATTTCGTGGGATTGAAGCGATTGAGCCAAGGTCCGGGCGGCCGCCCGGACCTTGGCTTGGCGAAGTCGCCCGTACCACCTGAGGTTACAGCCGCGGGAGAGCTTGGGATCTTCGCCTTCGTCACGCACGACCGAACAGTCGCTTGGTTCCAACCGTACGCACAAGGCAGGTTACCGTGAACAGGATCATTTGTGGAGTTGATGTTTCTAAGGATTGGCTGGACGCGCATATCTGGCCGAGCGAG
>NZ_JBFUGC010000024.1:0-29086 GCF_056403115.1 Mesorhizobium sp. P3_A2 | reverse complement strand
TGTCTCATCGGATCTGAGAATCTTGCGGACCGTGTTCCGCGACACATGCAGTTCGCGGCAAATCCGCTTGAGCGACCATCCTTGCACATGGAAGGCGCGCAGAACCCGGGCAATCGTATCCACCGACTTCATCCCCACACCATGCGCTCGCCACGACGAGCTGATGGTCGCAAATCAAAGCATCAGGGGGGTCAAAATTGGACGCCGATTCCCCGGCTTATGGGGTCAATTTTGCACGCCGATTCACAGGCTCGGCCACCATGCTTGCACGAACCCTCATTCTGAGGGTGTCACCAGCCGTGGTGGCAGACCCATCGACAAGGGCTATCTCTACAAGCTGCTGAGCAACCGAGTTTATATCGGCGAGGCAGTTCACAAGGGCACGAGCTATCCCGGCGAACACCAGGCAATCATCAGCCGCGATCTGTGGGACAAGGTGCGCTCGATCATTGCCGAGGATCCGCGCAAGCGGGCAGGGCATTGTCGCCGGCAGACACCGGCATTGCTCCGCGGACTGATCTTTGCTCCGAACGGCTACGCCATGACGCCTGCCCACACCCGAAAGAAAGGGCGCCTCTACCGCTACTACGTCACCAACCAGCGTGCAGAAGCTCGGCCCGGAGACTTGTTCGGTGAAAAGGCTACCGGCTGCCGAGATCGAGACCGCAGTCATCGATCAGGTTCGGGCGATGCTTCGCCAGCCTGAAATGATTGTGAAGACCTGGGCGACTGCGCGGATGGAGAACGAGGGGGTCACCGAGGCTGAGGTCCGCGACCGTCTTGTCGAGTTTGACGCACTGTGGAACGAACTCTTTCCGGCGGAGCAGGCTCGTATCGTCCAGCTACTGGTCGAACGCATCGACGTGGATGTCGATGGCATATCCATCCGCCTGCGAACCGAGGGCATGACGAGCGTTGTCGCAGAGATGCGGGCGCGGACGAGCCTTGGGCAGGCCGCGTGATGGTCGGCACCGAATTGAGCGATGACGGCAAGATACTCACCGTTCAAATCCCGCTGGCTATCCGCAAGCGTGGTGGCCGCAAGCTGGTGGTGTCGCCGAACTTGACCGATTTGTGGGCGCCGACGCGCCCGCGCATCGATAACACGCTGCTCCGTGCCGTCGTTCAGGCCTTTGCGTGGAAGCACCAACTGGAGACAGGGCAGTTCGCCACAATCTCCGAACTGGCCGAGGCCAAGAAGCTCGATAGGTCGTTCGTATCCCATATCCTCCGACTAACACTACTGGCCCCGGATTTGGTCGAAGCCGTCATCGATGGGCGCCAGCCCTCGGCAATGCAGTTGCAGCCGTTGGTTCGGGGGGTTCCTGTCGAATGGGAACGGCAGCGGCGCTTGCCGAACGTGGCCACCTTCTATTGGCCGCTTCGCGCCTGATCTCGGTCGTTGAGCGGACCCCAAGCGCATCCAAAAGCGGACACCTATTCGAGCAAGCAGGCGAGGCACCTTTTTAGCCGCAAGAAAGGGAAGTGGAACTAGCGGCCAGTGGCGGCTATTGGATCTACGCGCGGGCGGTCTTGACATCGTTTAGCCCCTTCAGGGCTTAACGCTCGGTTCATGCCTGTGAAACGTTCGCGGCTGCAATTTGCGCTTACGATCATGCGCACGGCGACGTCTGGTGAAATGAAGTCAAATTAGCTATCGCTACATGATGGCGCGCGCGATGGAAATCGGGCAGGAATGCCCGGATGCAATTTTCCAACCGCGAAATTGTCCGACTCACGTTCGCCTCCCTGCTGATCGGGTTTGCGGCGCTTATGGCCATTGTCGCTACCAATTTCTGGCTGGGGCAGCGCGCTCAATCCTATTTCGATCATGCGATCGAGGCGCGCGATACGCGTATCGCGGCCGTCGAGTTGAGAAATGCAATGCAGACGGCCGAGGCGAGTGAGCGCGGCTTCGTCATCACCGGGAACGAGATATATCTTGGTCCTTATCAAACTGCAAAGGCACAGGCACAGCGCCATCTCCAAGCGTTGCAGACATTGCTGATATCCTATGCCAATTCCGAAACGACACTTGAACGGCTGTCCGCAATCATCGCCACTAAGTTCGATGAGATGGACCAGACGATCGCTCTCAAACGAGATCAGCGCGACGCCGAGATACTGGCGATATTCCGCACGAACAGGGGCAAGGCTTTGACTGACGAAGCCAATGTGTTCTTTTCGGGAATCATTGGACGAGCGGATGACCGACTGACCTCCGGTGTGGCCGAACAACGCGCCAATAGCGGATGGCTGCGGCTCGTTTCGGCAATCGGCGGGTTTGTCATCGTCGCCGTGGTAGGTGGAGCAGCCTATGGTGCCGCGCGCTACACCAGAGAACTTCGCGATACGCGCGACGAGGTCAATGCGCTCAACAGCGAGCTGGAACAAAGGGTCGCCACCAGGACCGAAGATCTGGAGAAGGCGCGCGATCGGGCCGAAGTGCTCTTGTCAGAGGTCAATCACAGGGTCGCCAACAGCTTGGCTCTCGTCTCGTCTCTGGTGAATCTGCAGTCGAAGGCTGTCGGCGATCGCGCCTCCAAAGATGCGCTCGCCGAAACCCAGGATCGCATCTTTGCGATCTCGCTGGTGCACAAGCGGTTGTATGGCTCGTCCGACGTTCGCTCGGTTGAGCTGGACGCATATCTGACAGGGCTGCTCGACCACCTGCGTACGTCGATGCGCAGCCAAGTTCACGGTGTGGGCCTGTCCTACGACATCGAGCCAATCGACCTCGAAACGGACACCAGCATCAACCTCGGCGTTGTGGTCACTGAACTGGTCACCAACGCTTTCAAGTATGCCTATCCGGATGGTGTTGGAGAAATCCGCGTCCGGCTGAGCAAGCTGCCAGGCGAGCAGGCGGAGTTGGTGGTCGAAGACGACGGTGTTGGAAAGGCGGATGGCGCGCCTGCCAAAGGGACCGGCGTCGGGAGCAGGATCATCAATGCAATGTGCATCAGTCTGGGCGCCAAGATCGACTATCGAAATCTCCAGCCTGGCACCGCCGCTCATCTTGTGTTTTCGACAAAGCCACGGCGCGTCATCGCCGCCTAGTAGACCGAGCTATCACAAGGTGGAACATTGACTGCGACAGGACCACGAGCGTTGACATGACAATCGTCACCGCCAGCGGTGGATGTCGAGGGGAGGAAACGTGTTTGATCTGAAGAATATTGCCGGTCGATGGCCGACCTGGTCAGCGATAGCCTTGCTCTCGATCGCTACAATAGGGGGGGGTACTTTCGCGAGAGCCCAGCAAGGCACTCCTGGAATCACGCAGCGGACGGTATTTCCCAGCTTCAATCCGAACGTGCCCTCCTGCAACGCCCCGGCTGGTCTGACGAGGGTGCTTGCCTACGTGCAGGAGAACGACCGCGACTTCCTGCAAGGGGTCGACCATGGTCTGTCGATGGCAGCAAAGAATCGCGGCCTGGAGTATCGAAGAGTTTTGGCCGAAAATGATGTGGGTAAGGCGATAGCCCAGGTGCAGTCTTTCGTCGCCGCGAAGGTTGGGGCCATGGTTGCCACCTCTTCGGATCCAGTGGCTTTCAGTCCGGCTCTTCAGCAAGCGATCTGGTCGGGAGCGTTTGTTGGCACTATTGTACCTCCACCGGCAACGCTGCTGCTCAATGCTCCGCAATATCGAACCGGCAAGGTGCTGACCGACGCTGCGATCGACCATATCAATACCAGGCTGGGCGGGAAGGCCAAGGTCGTTCTGCTGACCCAGGATACAATGGAGTTTCTTGCGCCCCGGTTCGCGGCAATGCGCGATGGGCTGAATGCGATGCCTGGCGTGACGATCGTTGCCGATATCGCGCCCAAGCCGGTTACCAAGGAAGGCGGCGCCGCCACCATGAAAACCATCTTGCTGGCCAATCCGGATGTCGACGTCATTCTAGGCGCAGATGCTGTGGTGCTGGGCGCGCTGGAAGCGTTACGCGCGGCAGGCAAGGATCGACCTGATCAATTCCTCGGCGGAATTGATGGCGAGCCGGAAGCTGTTGCTGAAATCCGGAAGGGGAACAGCCCTTACAAGGCGAGCATCTCGTTGTCCTCGCCTGTCTTCGGATATGCCATGGGGCAGTTTGCGGCAGACTGGCTCGAGGGAAAAAGCATTCCGCAGGCGATGGACATCCTCCCTATCGCCCTGACAAGTGCCAACCTCGCGCAGTACGAGGTCGATCTGCTGGACCCAGCCTCGGTGTATGCCGACGCGGCGCGCCGGGATGCGTACCTCAAGATGTATGGAAACATCTGCTATGACAGCCGCAACCGATATATAAATTTCCCCTGGTCCTCGGAGCAGAAGTAGCCGCATCGTGCGGTGTTTTTCAATGTCCATCGTTCTTGAGCCGGGTCCAAGCATCAATTTCGACATGAAGGCCAACCTCGAAACGCGTTTGTGGCGAATCAAGGCGGCCCCGCGTTGCGAAGAGCAGCTTTGCGCCTCATGTCGGCCGTAGAGGTCGGCTTCGCAGCTTCCTGAAAGCAGACCTTGCCGGCCGTCAGGCTGGAGGTCGTGGTTGCGCCATTTCAAAACCTTCCTGACAAAGCCGACATCGTCGTTCAGACCCAAAGCTGCTTTTCGGCCAGAGGGACTCCGGGCGCCTCCTTGGCGAATCAGGAGCTGAAGTTCCATCATCCGCATCTGCCTCCCTTCGAGGATTGCCTCGACCAGATCAGGCGCCAGCAGCTTCAGCCGAGAGTGTGCGAGACGAACCGTTTATCGAGCTTCGCCGCTAAACACGGAGACCCGCTTTTAGGAGGCCATCCTGCAGATGGACCAAGTGCGAATTGTCCAGATATGGATTTGTAATTTCCCAGTACCGAGAGTGAGCTGTGGTTTCTGATTGCTCGAATTCCTGGAGAACTCTCCCTGCCTCTTCGAGCCGGCCCAATTGTCCAAGGCTGGCAAGCAATGTTCGCAATACAAGAGGATGGCGACGACTTCTGGGGCCGCGTTCGGCATAGCGCAGGGCCGCCTCGTAATCGCCCTGGTGATAGTAGGCAAGTCCTACAATGGCAAGGTGAGCTCCAGACTGAGGATCATTTGGATTCAGACGCTGGCACCTCAAGATCGGATCTATCGCCTCAGGAAAATGCCCGATGTAAATGCGTATCCAACCTAGCGCAAAGTAACCGAGCGAGAAGTTGGAGCTGAGATCGATTGAGCGCTGCGCCTGAGCCAATGCCTGATGGTGGCGGCGGGTTAAGATGCTGAACAGGAACAAGGCGTACTGGCAATACGGATCGCGCTCATCAAGGGTCGCTGCATGAGCAGCTGCGAGGTACCCATCAGTCAAATCTTGGTCGATGTTTTGACTCCACCCCCACCAGATGCGGGTGCTGAGCAGTCGAGCCAGCATCATGTGCGCTTGCGCAAATGCAGGATCGGTCTGAATCGATCTTCGCAACCAAGTATCTGCTTGGCCCATGTCTTGCGGCGTGAACTGGTTGAAGTGCCAGATGCCTCGCATACAACAATCGAAGCTATCTAGCTCGGCCGACGAGTTCTTGCGCGCTGCCCTCTTTGCCTCAACGGTCTGAAGCTCAGGTTCGATAGCGGCAACGACGCTCTGAGTGATTTCATCCTGGAGAGCGAAGATGTCGGTGACATCTCGATCGAAACGCTCTGCCCAAATGTGATTGCCGGAATCGGCCTCAATCAGCTGCGCTGTAGCCCGGATACGGGCTCCCGCCTTACGAACGCTACCCTCAAGCACATAGCGAACCCCGAGCTCGCGAGCTACCTGCTTAACGTCCAGAGAGCGGCCTTTGTAAGCAAACGTCGAATTTCGCGCGATTACGAAGAACCAGCGATAATGGGACAATGCCGTGATGATGTCCTCACTGATTCCATCGGCGAAATACTCTTGTTCCGGGTCACCGCTCATGTTCACGAATGGCAGTACAGCGATGGACGGCTTGTCCGGCACCGATGGCGCGCCGGAAAACATGCCGGCCACTGGTGGGGGTGCGGCATCCCAGTTGACACGATGGATGGAGACTGGACGTGGGATGTTCTTGAGGGTGCGTTCGCCGATTGCCGCGATGCTGAAATCGTGTTTGCCTTCGATCTGCTCCCTAACCGCACCGGTCAGGCAGATGCCACCTGGGGGAGCGACCTCCTGAACGCGTGCCGCCACGTTCACCCCATCGCCAAGCAGATCATTACCGTCTGCAACCACGTCCCCGAGGTTGATCCCGATGCGGAATTCCAGACGACGCTCTGGTGGAAGGTCCTCATTGTGACGCTTGAGCGCCCGCTGGATGGCAACAGCACAGCGAACTGCTTGCACCGCACTTGCGAAATCAACCACAACGCTATCGCCCGCGGTCCCGAAGATCCGGCCTGCATGCTCGGCAACCAGATCGGCGATCGTTGCGCGATACCGCGCCAACGTTCGCAAGGTCCCTTCCTCGTCAGCCGCAACTAGCCGGCTATACCCCACCACGTCGGCAGCGAGGATAGCGGCAAGGCGACGAGTGACCGCAGGATGCTCCATCAAACACCTCTTATATGGATCGCCAACCTATCCTTACGGTGTCCAAAGGTCGAACGATGGATTTTGTTCAGAAATCCGTCGAGTTGGCACGTCGAGGTCTCTAAGATGCCGCAGGATATCCGACCGTGATGGTGCACTGCGGCATGGCGCTGCTCCAGACAGGCAAAGACCACGATTGGGGAATGGCAGTGATCCAATCCGCAGCCGAGGCCAACCCCAACAGCCTCGTGGTCGCCACTGCGGCAGGCATCGCGCACCTTCACTGCGGCGCCGTAGACGATGCCCTTGCCTGCTTCCACCGGGCGGTACGCTTGAGCCCGCGCGATCCGCACGCCCATGTTCTGCTCAACCAGGATCGCGCACGCGCAAACGGTCGTCTGCGACTACCCGGAGGCGCCCGTCTGGGCCACCCGGTCGCTGGCGCTCCGTCCGACCTTCGACCCCACCACCCTCTGGATGCTTACCGCGGCAAATGCGCATTTGGGGCGCATGGGAGAGGCACACCGTTTTCTCGATGAGCTTGAGCGGCTCGCGCTCGGCGTCACTATCGCGAGCATCCGAGCCGGGCAGCCCGCAAATCCGAGCCGGATCGCCGCCATTCTCGACGGCCGGCCGCTTGCTGGGCTCAAGGAGCGCTAGCCAGGCCGCAGCCAGCCGCTCGGGTTCGAGGAGATTAACGCCGCTACGTCCGAGTTGGGTTAGGTCACAACGATGTCCGCGCCCCACCCCAATGTCCGCTCTTTGAAGATCCGCAGCCTGAACCTGCCAGTCCGCTGTCGGCCCCCTGCGGTCATTCGATATTTGGCGGCGGAATGATCGCCTTACGGAGCAAGCCGAACCTAGCGAACGATGGCTTAGTTGTGCTCTTGTTTGGCAGGCGAGCGAACCGTGAAAGCGCCCCCAGCAAGGCTGGCGCTAAGGCATTGATATTGCTGTTGTCAAAACCTAGGGATTTTTGGAGCTACTCCCCAGTTTCGGAGAATGGTCAGCATTCAGAGACCAATTTGCACACTCAGGGCGCTGCGAGACTCCCCAGCTTTTGGGCACACCCCCTGCAAACGCTGGCTTCAGAGCGCCTACCAGCGGATCAGAGAATTGTTTGGACTTTGAAGGTGGTAGAGGGACACGAACTCGAAACTAACCTTCTCATGTGGAATTGTGCGCAAGCTGACGGTATCTTTTACAGATATCTGGCCCCATCGCTTTGCTCCGCAACCTGCGTCGTGACCAAGCTCGCTGTCGCCAATACACCATGGCGCGCTATCGCACCCCCATGGATCGCCACACTTTGCCTCCCCGGCTGGCAGCGGGCTTTCGAGCGCCCCAGAAGAAGGCAGCTCGACTGAAAGGCCGAGTTGCCCCAAGGCAGGCTGATACCCGCTCAAATGGGTTCCCACCCGCTTGGACCCTGCCGAAAGGAATAACTGGCTGAGGTTTCGAAGCCGGGTCGCGAAGGCTGCCAGGCTCGACATTCGACGAAGATTCTTGGGTGCTCGATACGAATGATGTTAAACGAATTTGCCGCGTGGCGAAGCCGCGATGAAACAGCCGTTCCCGCTTGAACGAGCAGCGCCGCATAGCCGTCGATAACGTATCGCCGCGCGCTCGAACCGGTGCGGTGAAGATGCTGGTGGCCAGACAATACGATGTCTACGCCGCTGCGCGAGAAGGCATCCATTGCCAGATCCGCCCGGCCAACAATGCCTTCATCACTTTCGAGATCCAGCCCTTCAAAGGGATGATGAGTGACCACTACCCGGGTAATGTCATCGGACATATGTGAGAATTTCTCTGTCGCTGTCTTGAGCTGGCGCACATTGATCCTGCCATCCTTGATTGTCAGGGATCGTGCCGTGTTGATCCCGACGACAGCGACTTCGGTGTCGGCATAGAACGGCTCGGTGTCCGCCTCGATGTAGCGCCTGTAACGCGACAGAGGTGTCCATGCGCGCGCGAGGACATTCCAGAGCGGCACATCGTGATTGCCGGGCACTACGATGCGAGGGCCAGGAAGGGAATCAAGGAAGGCCCGCGCCTGAAGGAATTCGCTCTTACGGGCGCGTTGCGTCAGATCCCCCGATACGACGAGCAAATCAGAGTCGACGGCGCGAACCTCGGCCGCGATCGCTTCCACAAGCTGGCTCTCTGTTTTTCCAAAGTGCAAATCCGAAAGGTGGACGAGGGTTTTCACCGAAGTTCTCCGCTTTCAGCAACGGCCAGCGGCTGTGATCATTTTGACAGGGGCAAGGACCTGCAAGGCCGCCGGTCGAATATGAAAGTTCAGGGGCATGTCCATGCTGACGGCTTCGCCGTCCAGAGAAACCAGCATGGCGTGGCGATGCGATGTGATTTGGAGTGAACTAGCCCGATAGATTTCAAGATCTCGGGTGGAGTCGATCATGCCGAACGCGATTTTGAACGGAAGCAGTGCCAGTCCAAACCAGGACTGCTGCTTGACGACGTAGACGCACAGCTCTTTTGACGACAGGCTGCGGCGGCGGCCAAGATCGGCGATGTCGTAGAAATTGTTGCCAACAAACACACAGGGCGTTCGCAGTCTTTCGCGGGTACCCTGAGCAGCGACGTGGACAGCCTGCCACGAGGCGGATCTCAACGTTCTCATGAGAGCCGGTCCGATGGCGGCAAGCTTGCCGAACCCGCGGTGCCGCTGCTCGGCTGAACGCTTTGCAACAAAGAAGGGATAGATTCCAATCGACGAGTTGTTAAGAAAGACGCGGCCGTTGACCTCGGCGACATCGACTGCCAGAGGCTTACCTGTCGCGATTGTATCGATCGCCGGTGTGAGGTCGAGCGGCACACCCAAATCCTTGGCAAAGTGGTTTAATGTGCCGAGCGGAAGGACACCGAGCAACAGATCAGTCCCCACCAGCGCCGAGGCCGCGCTGCTGAGGGTGCCGTCGCCACCGCCCACGACCAATATTGATCCACGGCCGGACCTCGACTTGTTTTCGCCAACGAAGCGTCGAGCGAGCTCTCCAACCTTTCGCCCGTCCACCAATCGCACATCCGCCTCAATGCCACGTTCGGCGAACCCATCCCGCACGGCCCTCTCTATGTCGCCCTTGCGCGCCGCAGCGCCGGCATTTTTGTTGATGAGGGCCAGAACCTTCAAGTTTCCAGCCCCCGTTTCGGCCTTTCCTGGAACCATAACGCGACTGTCCAACACAGGATCGCCCAGCCAGAACCAATGCACCATCCGGCCAAGACATCTGTGGGATAGTGGACTGCGAGATAGACCCGGCTTATCCCAACGGCCACCGTCAGAAACACGGCGATCGACATGAAATACGCTTTGAGACGCAGCTCCTGATTTGCGTGTGAAAGGAGTGCGCCCACGGTCAGGAACGCGATGGCTGAAAGCATTGCATGTCCACTCGGGAAGCTTGCCGTGAATACTCGCGTGACATGACGGGTCTCCGGCCTGGGCCGGTTGAAGCTCAGCTTGAGGATTGTGCCGAGCAGTTCGCCGCCAACGACTGCCACCGACATCCAGATGGCGAGAGCCCGCTTGTGGATCAGAAGAAGATAGACGACTCCTGCCAGCAACACGAAGCCAAGAAACACCACGCTGCCGACTGAGGTCACATCCCTGGCCGCTTCCTGAAGCCATGGCGGACCGATCGGGTAGGCCGGATCGGCTGCGCGAAGAGCCGACATGATGGCCAGGTCGAACTTGGTCGTGTCGCCTTCCAGGACTTCCTCTGCCAGCACCCCGAAGCCGAGAAAGAGGCATGCTACGACGACCCCCGCAGTAATCCGATTGGTGCTTTGCGCGGAAGCACCGCTCCGCCAGGAGGGCGGCGAAAGGAGGGGACTCACGGGGGGCTCGATATCTGGGACTGGTTCGCTCAAGCGCCGGACCTCATGGTTGAGGTATAACGGGATCGCGAGAACGAGGTTCCCCCAGCCATCCCCGCGTTGAGAACTTCAGAAATCGACGATCGATTTCTCCCACCGAAGCCGTGATGACGGCATCGGGCAGCAACAGCGTTTTCTGGACAGACTTCAGCGGTGCCGGATGTGCTAGGGGTGGGAGCGTAAAGCGCGCAAATGTATCCACGAGCCTGGCCCAGACATTGGTGTCATCTTCCAGGCGGGCGCCAATCTCCACGTCGACAATCCGCCCGACGCCGGGCGCAGCGCGTGGAATTGGATGCGCAATCGAACACCTTTCCCAACGGTATATCTGATTTTTGTGACTGGGCCTCGCGGTCCCCTGGCTTCTCAAGATGAGTGAGTTTGCGTCTGCCGACGAAATGGGAATGCATTCGGCCGGCGAAGGGAACTGTGTCTCACCAAGCCCGTTGTGAAATGGCAAGGTGCCGCGTTCGGCCAACGGTTGCAATCAGTTAAAGTCGAACGCGGCGTGCATCAACACTTAACGCACGAAGGAAACATAACATGCTCCGCAAACTCTTGGCTACCACAGCAATTGCCACGCTCCTCACAGCCGGTGTGT
The DNA here is from genome assembly GCF_056403115.1 of Mesorhizobium sp. P3_A2. NCBI lineage: Bacteria > Pseudomonadati > Pseudomonadota > Alphaproteobacteria > Hyphomicrobiales > Phyllobacteriaceae > Mesorhizobium > Mesorhizobium sp. P3_A2. Next base: position 18,091 of record NZ_JBFUGC010000024.1, on the reverse strand, counting down.
GGGCCACGGGGGCCACAGCCGAAGATGCTACAAAGCCCGCTGCAACGACGACAACAACTGCGGCGCCTGCGACAACGGCGGAAGGAACCCTGGTCTCCAAAATCATCGGCGCAGACGTCTACGACAGTGCCGCTGACGATGCCGCGAAGATCGGCGATGTGAAAGACATCGTCATCTCCAATGACGGCAAAGCCAAATATATTGTCATCGGCGTCGGTGGGTTCCTGGGCATTGGTGAAAAGAACGTCGCTTACGATTTCAGCAAGGCCGAATGGGTCGAGAAGAAGGGTGAACGGTGGCTGGTCGCCAAGACCAGCAAGGAAGACCTCACCGCGCAGCCCGACTTCGACCTGAAGGCTTACGACACGACGGCTTCGAATGCCGCCGTGTCGGCCAACAACGAACCTGCAGCTACAACGACCGACAACACAGCAACAGCTGCTATCGACAAGGCGTCGCTGACCGAGCTGCCGGTTGACAAGATCAGCACCAATGACTTTGTCGGCACCACCGTCTATGGCGCTGATGATACGAAGGTCGGCGAGATTGGTGACGTGGTTCTAAGCACAGACAAGAAGGTTGATGCCGTGATCGTCGACGTCGGCGGCTTCCTCGGCATGGGCGAAAAACAGGTGGCCGTGGGCCTCGAGAAGCTGAAGTTCATGGCCGACAAGGACGGCAATCGCTATCTCTACACCAATTTCACCAAAGACCAGCTTGAGGCGCAGACCGCTTACGACAAGGGCACCTATGCCCAGAATCGTGACAAACAGCGGATCGTTATCAGTCAATAGCTTTGCCAGATGGCCCGCGCTCTCGCCGGCGCGGGCCACAAACATAGGGGTAGGCAGAAAAGGCTCCGACGGGAGAGCACACTCCCGGCGCGCTCGCAGCGCAACATTGCTTGCAGCACTCGATGGGACGAGAGCGAACCTTCACGGTTCCTGAAAGTACGATGGTTCGGATGTTGTTAATGGCACCGGCTGACGTCGGCCCGTGTCACCCGTCACTGTGGCGCCTCGCGCTAGGAGCCGAAAAAGGCGCGCGCGCCAGAGCGACCGACGGGGCAGGGTTGCCACGCCGACTTCCGGCTGATCGGCAAACTCGGAACAAAGCAGCACAGGCTGCGTTTTTTTGGATAGAGACGACAGCAATCCGTTGAACTCCAGACTGCGTGGTAAGTGGCAAGAGAGTGCTCTTTAGACGCCGAAATCCTGATGATCTCTTCGAGCGCTTGCGCACCTATATGTGGCCGCGCCGGTCATTCTCACGTTCGCTTCAATATTTTTCAAAGCGCATTTTGCGGCTGAATGCCACCCCACACGCAGTAGCGGCTGGAGTAGCGGCTGGCGTTTTCGCGTCATTCTTTCCGGTAGGATCCCATTTCGCCCTTGCGGCCTTTGTGTGTTGGCTGATCGCGGGAAACATGGTTGCGGGAGGTTTAGGAACATTTGTCTTTGGCAATCCGCTCACTTTCCCACTTGTAGCTGGAGCGTCCTGGGAGACGGGCAGGATAATGTTGAACAACCACTCGCGGAGTCTCGGCCCGCTAGCCCATCCGAGTGAGATGTTGCAAACCCATTCAATTTCGCAACTGTGGGAACCGGTGTTAAAGCCCATGCTGCTCGGCGCGGTGCCACTGGGACTGATTTTTGGCCTGTTGTTCTATGGCATCACGCGCTGTGGCATGACAGCCTTTCGCGACCAGAGGCGTAAGCGACTGGCCGAAAAGGCGAGCCGGCCCCTTCAGCAGGAAGACATCGCGTTATCGGGCTCTCTGACTGTTCGACATCGCCGCTCTGGCGGTTGAAATTGCGGTGGGCTTTTTTCTTGCATTGAGAAATGGCGGGTTCGCGCCTCATGTCGGCCGATGAGGGCGCCTTTGCCACTGCCTAAATGCAGACATCGCCGATGGCGAAGCTGTAGATCGAGGTTGCGCCATTGAACGCGCCATTCGCTGTTTCGATCGCAAACGACCGGAGTCGAGTCGTTGCAGACTTCGACAGTGTGTGTCGAACGGGTTGTCGTTAGCGGTAGACGGTCGCAAGCGACCTTATGGCGGCAAACCTGCTTCCCTTAGCAAGCGGCCAAGCTCCGTAGACTTCTCGGGATCGCGGTAATACTCGCGACTGGTGAAGGCGGAGGCCGTTAGATCTGGCTTGCCGCCGACAGCTTCCCTGACCATTCGACTGGCTTCGTCGGCTCGATTGAGGGCCACCAGCGCAGCCGCCCGATAGAGGCGCGATCGAGTGGTCTGGAACGTGAGCCTACCAAGGGATTCAATAGCCTCGGCATAACGGCCCAGCGCATAGAGGGCCACGCCGCGTTCCTCGACGCACCACACAGGAAGGAATGGGTCGAGTATTTCGGCTTCATCGAGCAGAGACAATGAATGCTCTCCTTCGCCCACGAAATTATACACAGCCGCGCATCTTGCCTTGATGTAGGCATCCGTCGGATTCAGCTCCATCGCCTTGCGGCCGTGTGCCAAGGCCTCGTTGAAGTTGCCATTCATGAGTTCGAGCACGCCCATAATCCGGTTTGCCTCTGCATCGCAGGGATCAAGCTCGAGCGCGCGGTGAATGTCCCTTCGACCTTGCTCGTAGTCGAAGTCCGGCAACCATGACGCTGCGCAGACCCTCCAGGCATAGGCGGCTGAGTAGTTTGGGTCGGCGTCGATTGCCTTTGTAAGCCAGCCGACGGACTGGCGTGCATTGTCGTCGGTGACGCCGGCGAGGCGATGATGATCAAGCCCGCGCAGAAGGCAGTCGAAGGCGGTCATGTTTTCGGGCAGCTTTCGCCGTGCCGCCACCATGGCCGCTTCCTCCATCCGTCCGGACACGGTTGCAGCGATCCTCGCGGCGGTCTCGTCAACCAGGGCAAGGATTTCCTCAAACGATCGCTGGATTTTGGCGCTCCAAACTACCGTCCCCTGGTCGGTTTCCGACAGCGTGAGGCTGACCGAGACCCGCTCGCCGATCTTCCGCACCTGCCCTTCGAGCACATAGCGAACGCCAAGAACCTCACCGACACTCACCGGATCGGGGTGGGAGTCCGCGATCGAGAAGCTCGCACTCCGCGAGCTGACCGAAAGACGCCGAAACCGCCCCAGTTCGACAATCAGCTCTTCGGTGAGTCCTTCGGCGAGATAGCGTTGGTTCTCGTCGTCGCCCGAAACCCGGAAAGGGAGCACCGCGACCGATGCAGGCCGCCGTTCCGTCGTGATGACCAGTTGCGTCGGCGCCGACTGCAGCCGATGCGCTCCGATCTCGCCGCGGACCCGATAGAGGTGCACCGATTCCGTAATGTTCTTGAACGCCCGCTCGCCCATATCGTCGAATATGAACGCAGAATTGCGCCGGACATGATCGAAGAGCGCACCGCTCACATAGATCGAGTCCGGTTCGGCTGCCGCCTGTATGCGCGCCGCGAGGTTGACGCCGTCTCCGACCAGATCATCGCCCTGCACCACGACATCCGCGACATGGAGACCGAACCGCATCCTGAAAGGTTCGGTGTCGGGCTCTTGCGCGCCAGCAAGCGCACTGCGGATCTCGAATGCACTTCGCACGGCGTTCACGGCGCTCGGAAATTCGGCGAGGGCCCCGTCACCCGTCGTCTTGAAAACCCGGCCGTCGAGCAGATCGACCTTTTCCGTAATGAGGGCCTGGCAACTCGCCAAACGATCCGCCGTTTGCTCCTCGGCGCGCTCCATCAACCCGGAATAGCCGACGATATCGCTGACCATCAGGGCAGCCATTCTGCGCTTCATGGGCGAAACTCCTTCAGGGAGCGACCAATCGTCCGTATCATCACCCCCGGCAGCCAGTGCCGTCGCGGCCGAGGCGGTCTGGGAGTGTAGCGCATTGCGAAGTCGGCCGCATCGGGAAACGCGCCCTGCGAGCGTCTCGAGGAGATCGCCAAACCTTTAAGTGCTGAGACGATGCGCGTTTTGTGTAAAGTTCGGGTTCGTACCCTTTTCGCGACCTTCAGGTGTCGGCGGCTGGAGCGACGTGCGTGCGCGCGCCATGAGAACAATTTCTTCCCTTGAACCGCGGCGGTGTCCGCGCTCGCCGGAATGTCCGCTATCGAAGATCCGCCGCCTGAAAGCTGTCAGTCCGCTAACGTGAAGAGTTTCGGGCGCCGGCAGGCGTACGAAAGTCCCCGAGGAAGGAACCCGTGGGCCACAGGCGATGGCTATGGGGATTTCGATTTGCGGCTGGTGTCGGCGACGGCGCGACCGCTGCTGGGAAGGGTGGGGATGGATGCGGGGAGGCCGCTTCGTTGTGCCTCCGCGCGGTTTAGCCGATCCCGCACGAGGCTCGTTGCGACGCTGTGGGCGGCGCGCGGCAGGAGTTGTAGGCGATCCGCCATTGGCCGCAGTCCTCGCAAGCCTCGACGTGACCGCCAAGGGCCGCGGTGCGGCAGTGCTCGATCGCCGACATGACCTTGAGTTGGGCGAGGCTCAGGTGACCTGCATGGGCGGCCCGGTAAGCGGGTCCGGCAGCACGGAAGATGTCGGCGACCTCGATCGAGGCGCGCACGGCTCAGATGTCGGGCGAGATCTCTCCCGGCTTGAATAGGCCAAGCTTGTCGAGCGGGCTCGTAACCGTGCGCACCGTTCGGGTCGCCACCTTCGCGTAGAGTGCGGTGTTGTTGAGCTTGGCATGCCCGAGCAGGACCTGGATGATCCGGATGTCGGTGCCGTCCTCCAGCAGGTGGGTGGCGAAGCTGTGGCGCAGCGTGTGCGGCCCGACCCGCTTGGCGATGTCGGCGGCCTGGGCCGCCTCGACGACGATGCGATAGAGTTGCCTCGTGCTGATCGGCTTCATCGCGTGCTGCCCGGGAAACAACCAGCCGTCGCGGTGCATCACGCCTTGCTGACGTCCGACCTTCCACCATTGCCGCAGCAGAGTGAGCAGGTCCTCCGAGAGCATGGCGTTGCGATAGCGCCCGCCCTTGCCGCGTTCGACGCGCAGCAGCATGCGCTCGCTGTCGACATCGGTGACCTTCAGCATCGACACCTCGGCGACACGCAGGCCTGCGCCATAGGCAACCGACAGTGCGGCTTGGTGCTTGAGGCAGGTGGTGGCGTTGAGCAGCCGGGCTACCTCGTCGCGACTGAGCACCACGGGCAGGTTGCGCGGATGCGGCAGCCGGACAAGCCTGCGCGCCAGGTCCGGGCGGTCGAGCGTTTGGGTGAAGAAGAAGCGCAGCGCCGACACGATGCTGTTCATCGTTGGCACGGGAACGCCGTCCTCCTGCTGCTCGATTTGGAACCGGCGCAGGTCGTCGGCGGTAGCGGTGTCTGGTGAACGCCCGAGGAATGTCGCCAGGCGTCCGATGTCGCGGAGATAGTTGCGCTGCGTCTCGCGTGAGAAGCGCCGCATGTTCATGTCGTCGATCAGCCGCTGGCGCAGCGGGCTGACGGGTGCATCGAGAACGGGATGGTGCATGGTCAGGCTCCTTGTTGAAGAAGCCCGCCATGCTCTGCTCCAGCCGAACGACGCTCAACGCGAGCGCGACGACCGGTTCTTGATCTCTACCTCAACCGCAGGCACCCCTCCCGCGCAGCGGGTTCGTTCTTCGGCTCAAATGAGACGTTGGAAGGTCGAGGGCAGGGGAGGTTAGTGGCGCAAACGAGATGAAGCTCCGAGCCGTGATCGCCGTTCGCCAAACGGTCGGTTGCCTAACACAACAGGCGAACCAACGCCAACGGTCTCCGGCGCGAGTCCGCCTCGCGAGTCCGACAGGAAAGGCAAATGGGCGCCGACGCCGGTGCGATATTCATTTGTCTCCAGGATGTTGTCTGTCGTGATCGTTACCAGCCGGCAGTAGCCGACTTCGAGCTCGCGGTGCAATTGCGTGAGCCCATCGGCCTGTCGTCGGTCCTTGGCCCCAGCACGGCCGTTCCGAAATGCGGACCCGTTTCGCTCTCTAAGCTTGACTACCGGACGACACACAAAACTGCCGAGAATCCCCAAGCCACGATGTCATTGAAAATGCTGACATTGGGACCTGGGGATTGAAACGGCGTACTCCCTAGCTATGGAGAATTTGGGCCAATTCGGAGACCAGTTCGCACTCTGTCGACGAGTATCGATCCCCAGCTTTCGGCTGAAACCTGCCCTAGCGCTGGGCTTCAGGGACCGGCGATTGCCGACAGAGAATGGTTGGTTTCCGAGGACCCGAAACCAACCTTCTCCGTGTGTCAGCAGGCCCTGGTCGAGCGATAACGAGCGACTAATGGACTAGGGCTTCCGGAATACTCGTGACTATCTTCCTTTGGCTCGGCAGTAGTGCCAGACTGGATGGAGGGAGCACGACATGAGTGAGACCCGCAAAATAGCAGCGATCCTGGTCTCGGATGTGGTCGGCTACAGCCGGCTAGCCGGCGCGGATGAGGATCGCATCTTGGCACGGCTGCGGGCGCTGCGCAGCGATCTCATCGATCCCACCATAGCTGTTCATCGTGGTCGCGTCGTCAAGCGCACAGGCGACGGGAGCCTCGTCGAGTTCAGCAGCGTGGTAGAAGCAGTTCGCTGCGCGATCGAAGTGCAGAACGCCATGCTTGAGCGCAATGCCGGGGTGCCGCCTGATCGACGTATTGAGTTCCGCATCGGTATCCATATCGGCGACATAGTCGAGGAGAGCGATGGCGACCTGATGGGCGACGGTGTCAACATTGCTGCCCGCCTGGAAGGGATTGCCGAACCAAATGGGATTTACCTGTCAGGTGCAGCATATGAGCAGGTGCGCGACAAGCTGAAGGAAGAATTCGAGGATCTCGGTGATCAGGAACTCAAAAACATTGCACGGCCAGTGCGCGCCTATCGAGTGACCTTGAGCCGGTACACGGCGAGAGAGCCGATTGTTCCTGCGCTGTCAGGTGGAAAACTAGCGCTGCCAGACAAGCCTTCGATTGCCGTGTTGGCGTTCCAGAACATGAGCGGCGACCCCGAACAGGAGTATTTTGGCGACGGTATCGCGGAGGATATCATCACCGCGTTGTCAAAGCTCCGCGGCTTGTTCGTCATCGCGCGCAATTCGACTTTCGCGTATAAGGGCAAGGCTCCAAACATCCGCGAGGTCGCGCGCGATCTGGGTGTTCGCTATATACTTGAAGGCAGCGTCCGCAAGGCCGGTGAGCGGTTACGGGTAAGCGGGCAGCTCATCGACGCGGCTAGCGGTAACCACATTTGGGCTGAGCGCTACGACCGATCCACCTCCGATATTTTCGCGGTGCAGGACGAGATCACTCTCAGCGTTGTCGCGGCAATCGAACCGCAGCTCTACGCTGCCGACAATCTTCGTTTGCAGAGCAAACCACCGGAAAGCCTCGATGCCTGGGGCTGTGTCATTAGGGCCATGCCCCATATCTGGACCTGGGTTTCCCAAAACGACGACACCGGCATCAACCTCTTGAAACGGGCCATTGAGCTCGACCCCGGCTACGCGCGGGCTCACTGCCTGCTGGCCTGGATCTTTGCTTCGCGGGTGCAGCTCGGCACCATGGACTACGAGCGCGGCATTTCCGATGGTCTGACTTTGGCCCAACACGCGATCGACCTCGATCCGGAAGACCCATGGGCCCACCTGGCCGCAGGTTATGTTTTCACGTTTGCGCGACGCACCGGACCGGCGGTTGAAGAGCTGAACGAAGCGCTGCAGCGCAACCCGAGCTTCGCCATTGCGCGGGTCTTTTTGGCCCTCGCGTACGGGTACGCCGGGCTTGCGGAAGAGGGCTATCGCCAGTTGGAGATCGCCACGCGATTGAGCCCGCGCGACTACCTTCAGGCCGCGAATCTTTCCACCGAGGGATTATGTCATCTGGTCGCACACCGCTATGACGAAGCAGTTGTTGCCGAGCGGCGCGCTGTCCAGCTCCGGCCCGACTTCGGCACTGCCTGGCGCACGCTCGCCTCAGCAGCGGGCCTCGCGGGCGACTTAGAGCTCGCCCGACAGGGTCTCGCTGAATGCAAACGTCTGCAGCCAAACGTCAGCATCGCCTGGGTCGAGAAAAACTATCCAATGGTCCGTCCTGAGGACCGCTCTAGATATATCGATGGCCTACGTCGTGCGGGCCTTGACTAGTTCAGGCCACATAGTGCCAGTCCCGCCGCCGATCTCGGCGAGCTGGTGAAAAGCCCACAGCAACTTTTCCACCCGTTTCCGACATATGGAAGACGGCGAGGAATGACTGCAATGAGATGACGGCCTCGCTGGCGTTGGCCATTCCTACTTCTAGTGCCTGGACCGACGATCGGTGCCCTGGCGATGCTTGGCATGCGGCTATTACCTGCTTCCAAGAAGATGGCCGGCGCGGTAAACATTCGACGCCGCTTTCTCGCGCGGGGAGAGCCTGATGCAGCAACTTCTCCATAAGGGATTTCGAGGGGATGAGTGCCGTGACGCCGGTTTTGTTGCCTCGATTGGGTCACTTACGACATCGGACATTGGAAGTACACGTCCGCTACCGTTGTTCCTGCACGAAAAAGCGGACCAACCGCTTCCGGCCCCTATGCTGCCGGACCGCAATGCGCCTCATGCCGCCGTCACTGTCGACATGCGACAGCCATTCTCTCACCTGGCTGTTGTCAAGCTACGACCAAGTTCGACCCTATCCATGCGATCGAAGGGATATTGTCGCTCGACAGGGAATGACGGCGCAGGGCAAAATGGCGGACAGCCCTAAGCTGTCGCTAATATCATCACGTGGGAGCCAATTCCCAATGATCGTCGTGAGGAGGGACCATGAAGTCCGATCAGAAATTATTCGCGGATGGCCTTGCCACATACCAAAAAGTTGTCTCAGCGAACTATATGGCCCACAGGGAAGTCTATGGGACTTTGCGCCGTGTGCTGCTTGAGGAGAACCTCGACGGCTTCGTCTTTGCCGATCTGGCCTGCGGCACGGCCACTGGTTCAGCAGCCGCACTGACCGGCAGCAAGGTCACCAGCTACATCGGCGTCGACATATCCCAGCAGTCGCTTGATGTTGCGAAGGAAGCGCTTGCTCCTCTCGCCTGTCCGGTCGAACTGCGGTGCGAAGATTTTGTGGCGGCCATCGATCGCTGGGAAGGGCCGGTTGACGTTGTATGGATTGGTCAGTCACTGCACCATCTTCTTGCGCGGGATAAGGGCACCCTTATGCGCAAAATCCGCGACCTGCTGTCACCAGGCGGTCTTTTCATGATCTGGGAGCCGACGCTTCTTGAAGGCGAGGATCGCGAAGGTTGGCTGGCGCGATTTCATCAGGTAAGGCCAGATTGGGAGATGGTCTCGGACGAGGAGTTCGCCGCCTTCGAGAGCCACTGCCGCGCATCGGATTATGCCGAAACGGCCGCAAACTGGATTGGCATGGGGCGCGATGCCGGTTTCCGAACTGCGGATCAATTGATGATAGTGCCGAACAGACTCGCACGCGTCTACCGGTTCGGTCACTAAATTTCGACAGCGCGCAAACAATCACAGGGATGAAAGTCCCCAGATATTATCGAAATAGTTCGGCACAATCATACCGAACCACAAGTTCCTCCGGCGCGGCGCCCGCGTAGCCTGCCGCATCCCGCCAAAAGCTCATAGTGGGCATCAGGCTGCGGCGAAGGGCGAAGCATCGACCCTGGCCATGCCGTAGGTTTTTCCCAGCATTTGACGATCTTGTGCTAACTTCAAAAGCGGTTTGCACTGGGACTTGCCGAAGAATGCCGAGGATCAGCCTAGACCATCAGTTGGCGACACGTGCCGATATGCCGGCGCTGGGTATACTGATGAATGCAGCCATCGGCGAGCATCAGAAGCCGCTCCTCACAGCGGAGCAGATCGCTTCGGGCCGAGAAATCATGGGCCTCGATACGCAACTCGTTGATTATGGGACATATTTCATTGTGGAGCAAAATGGCGTCTTGGCCGGTGCGGCGGATGGAGTCGGCGCGCAACCCTCTACGGCGGCGACCGTTCACCCGGGCGCGATGCAGCGCTGCTTGACCCAAGGAAAGACGCTGCGCGTGTGCGTGCCATGTATACGCATCCCAGCTTCATCCGCCGAGGCGTGGGTCGTTTAATTCTCACGCTGTGCGAGGACGCCGCTCGCGCGGAGGGCTTCACAAATGTCGAGCTTATGGCAACGATGGCCGGCGAACCGCTCTATCGGGCCTGCGGCTTTGAGGCGGTTGAAGAAGTCGTAGACAACAGAGGCGGAGCGGGCGTGCCGCTGTTGCGGATGAGGAAGGCATTGTGAATGATCGGTGGGCTCGCACTCACAGCCAGTAGCTGACGCTACGCTATAGGTGGTCCGGCCGGGAGGTTACCTATGCCGCAAATCAGAGCCATGACTGTACAGGACGTGCCGTTGGTATCGCGGCTCATGGGCGAGTCTTGGCGCAGGACTTACTCGCCAATCATCGGCGCGGAAGCTACGGCCCGGATTTCGGACGAATATCACTCGCCACAGCGGATCGCTTCTGAACTGACGGACGCCAACAAAATGTCGTTCGTGGCAGAACGGCCAGACGGCTCGATCGCTGGCTATGCGATGACGGAGACGGATGAACCGGGCGACGTCGTCCTTGGCCGGCTCCACATCGATCAAAGCGAGTATGGCACTGGGCTAGCTTCTGATATCTTGCACGCTGTCATTGCCGCCCAATCGGGAATCCGCAGCATTGCCCTCGAAGTACTCGAGGGAAACGACCGCGCGATGGCCTTTTACCGCAAGCATGGTTTTGAAGTAGTCGATCGCAGGGCAGCCTCGCACGGCGCAGAAGGCCATGCATCGTTCATCATGCGGAAACTGCTACCACGCGCCTAGCCGGAACAGGTGCGCTCGCCCGGCCCCTGGCAGTGCTGCTTCCCGAACGTGTCCACCTTCGAGTGACGGCTTCGTGTGATCAATGTCGGCGCTTACCGAAGCAGACATCGGCGGTGACTGAGAGCGGCGCGGAAAACTATTACCTTCCGTCATGAAATCTGAGATCATCTGGCAAATCCAAGGGGGGTCGGCGCCCAAAGTAGAAGCTGCGATTCTGTGAGCGAACTCTATGCTGGAGAAACACGATACCGTCGTCGTCGGCGGCGGACAGGCCGGGTTAGCCATGAGCTACCATTTACGCCAACGTGGCCGCGAGCACATCGTGCTGGAGCGGCGGCGAATCGCCGAGCGATGGAGGACCGAACGCTGGGATTCGCTGCGCTTCCTACTGCCGAACTCATATCTAAGATTGCCAGGAAAGCCTTATGCGGGATCCGACCCGGATGGGTTTGTTCATCATTCGGAAGTCTTGCGCTTCGTCGCCGACTATGCGGCAGAAATCGCGGCCCCGGTCCGCACTGGCGTTGACGTTACCAAACTCAGTCCTGATGAAAACACTGGCGAGTATGTCCTTGAAACTTCATGTGGGGAGGTCCGGGCACGGCGGGTTGTCATCGCCACCGGTCCGTTCCAGCGTCCCCTAATCCCAGACTTTAGCTGCGCTGTGCCGAAATCAATTTATCAGATCGACGCCATCCGCTATCGCAGTCCGGAAAGTCTTCCGCCGGGTTCCGTACTGGTAGTGGGCAGCGGCAACTCCGGCTGTCAGATTGCCGACGAACTTCTGCGCAGCGGCAGGCGGGTATTTCTGGCGATCAGCCGCCATGCCCGCGCGCCCCGGCGTTATCGCGGCAAGGATGTCATCTGGTGGTACGAAAACTTGGGCCGCTTCGACGTGGACATCGACACCTTTCCAGGCAGGAGATATCCGCCGCCCATTGTCATAACAGGTGTGGATGGGGGATACGACCTCGACCCACGTAGCCTCGGCCTTGCGGGTGCGACCCTTGTAGGACGCGTCCTGGGTATAAGCGATGGCACGCTAATGCTTGCCGGCGACGCCGGCGAGTTGCTGGCCGCAGCCGACAAGAGCCATGCTGGTTTCATCGTGGTGGCGGATGCGCTGGCGGCTACAATGAGTTCCGAACTCCATCAAAAGGAGACATCGGCGCCACTGGCGCCTGCCCGTGTCGATGGCATCCGCAGTCTGAACCTGCGCCAAGAAAACATCGGTAGCGTCATTTGGGCAACTGGGTATGGCTATAGCTTCGACTGGTTGAAGCTGCCGGTCACCGATGCCAATGGCGTTCCAATCCAACAGCGCGGCATAACCGCCTGCCCCGGGGTCTATTTCCTCGGACTGCACTGGATGCACACGTGGCGGTCAGCCATTCTTCCCTTCGTCGGCCAGGACGCGGCCTATCTCGCCGATCACATTGACCGCTTGGGTTTGACGTGAATGCCTCCACGCGTGCATCTTGCTCGACGGCTTACCGGGAAGGCAGATGTTCGAGATTCCAGATAAGGTTGCGATCGTCACCGGATCGACAAGGGGCATCGGTTTGGCGATAGCACAAGCTTTTGGGCAGGCAGGAGCCAAAATTGTCGTCTCGAGCCGCAAGAAAGAGAACTGTGAGGACGGTCTTAGGCATCTCAAGTCACAAGGGATTGAAGCGATTTCTCAACCTTGTAACATGAGCAAAAGAGATCAGGTCGAACAACTGGTCAATAAAGCCATTAGTCAGTACGGCCGTCTGGACATTGTCGTCGGCTGCGCGGCTTCCAACCCCTTCTTCGGATCTCTCACCGACATTGAAGACTCTGCTTTTGAAAAGATCTTTGCCACCAACCTGCAGGGCAATCTCTGGCTGTGCAAGGCGGCGCTTCCTCATATCGCAAACGCTGGAGGCGGATCGGTGATAATGATTTCGAGCATTGCCGCCCTGCGCGGTACTGAGGGCATCGGTGCCTATGGGGTTTCCAAGGCTGCCCTGATCCAACTGACCCGCAATTTGGCGGTTGAGTGGGGTCCGAGCGGTATTCGCGTTAATTCCATAGCGCCCGGCCTCATCAAGACGGAGTTCGCGCGGGAATTGTGGGAAGATCCGGAACGGCTGGAGAAGATCGAAAATCGCACGCCGCTTCGTCGAATAGGGACGCCGGAGGATATTGCCGGGGTGGCTCTGTTTCTGGCGTCAGATGCGAGCGCCTATGTGACTGGGCAGGTCATCGTAGCAGACGGAGGCGAACTGATCTCCTGAATCCCCCGCCACGAGCACGGGTCGAACCTCATGAGTTTTGCAGTCCACCCCCTTGACACCAACCTCAGCGCTTCAGCCGAACGGTATCCTACAAAGCCCGCCGTCTTCATCGACGATCGTGTAGTTACCTATAAAGAACTCGATCAATTGGCAAATGCGGTGGCTGCGTTCCTGCAATCCAAACTGTCGCTGGCGCGCGGCGAGGCAGTGATGCTTATCCTCGAGAACGAGCTGGAATTCATCGTTTCCTATTATGCTGTGCTGCGAGCCGGCGGCGTCGTCGTTCCCATAAATCCGAGAAAGACGGCGCGCGAAGTGCAGCAGATCCTGGCTGATGCGAGGCCAGGACTCGCGGTCACATACGGCGCTCAGGCGTCACTCTTGCTGGCGGGGCCGATTGAATGCCTGCGCGGTGGATTGATTGTTGGGGCCCCAGAGACCAAACGATTGAATGTCGGCCCCGCTGGACAGCGGTGGGCATCCTTCGAGCAGGCCACAGAATGCGGAGAGATGCCTGCAAAGCGAGGGGTGCAAAGTCATGACCTTGCGCTGATCGTCTATACCTCGGGCACGACAGGCGAGCCGAAAGGATGCGCACACCTCCATGGCGGGGTCCAGCGCGCTATCGCAAGCACGCGCAAAGCCAGCGCTATCACTTCGGATGACGTCGCTCTGGTAAGCCTTCCACTTTACCACGTCACCGGCATGCAAAGCTCCATGAACGTGCCGATCGCAGCGGGCGCGACGCTTGTACTTGCAGGGCAGTGGAATGCTGAGATGGCCGCAAAGTTGATCGAGCGTCACAAGGTCACGTGCTGGCGCAATGTCGCAACCATGATGAAAGATTTTGTCGAAGCGACAGGCATCGCGAGGTACGACCTATCGAGTCTGAAGTTCCTGGGTGGCGGTGGCGCTGCCATGCCAGTTTCCCTGCACGAGCGGGTCCATGCTGTCACCGGCCTGCACTACGTCGAGGGGTTCGGCATGACTGAAACCATGGCGGCGACGCACATGAATCCGCGCGCTGCGCCGAAGCCGGGATCGATCGGCCTCCCGCTCGAGGGTGTTGAAGCGAGTATCGTCTCACTTGACACAGGAGAGCCTTGCGAGACTGGCGTCGATGGAGAGCTCGTCATCGCCTCACCGCAACTGTTCAGCGGATATTTCGGCCGACCGGCGGAAACGGAGGCCACCTATATGCATCGCAATGGGAAGAAGCTCTTTATGACAGGCGACATAGGCCATGTGGATGCCGACGGCTTCTTCTACATCACCGATCGCCGCAAACGGATGATCAACGTCTCCGGATTCAAAGTCTGGCCTGCCGAGATCGAGAAGGTGCTGATGTCGCATGCCGATGTGGCCGACGCGGGCGTGACTGGCGTCGAGGACGAACGGCGCGGACAGTCGGTCAAGGCACTCGTCGTGCTGAAACCGGGCAGACCTGAGGAGGATGCTTCTGCAAAATTGACCGCATGGTGCCAGGACAACTTATCGTCGTACAAGATTCCACGAATTTTCGAGTTTAAACAGTCGCTGCCCCGTACATCGACAGGGAAGATCGATTGGAAATCCTTGCGTTGACTGCAGCGCCTCGAAGTTAATCTAGCCAGACGACTCGGCTTGTTATCTCAAAGAGCATATTATTGGTGGTCCGACATCGAATAACTCTTGGATAGCACGTGTCGTAGCCGTTAATTCAACCAAGAAAACTTGCTGCCAATGTCAGAGTCCCTGCTAAGTTTCTCGAATTGATGGGAAATGAGAAGCGGCTTTTGATCATGAACCACATTGCCGGCGGCGAACTTTCCGTAGATCTCCTTTCCGTTAAAGATCTGCAGCCCGGGGCTGTGCTACGGCCAGCAGCCGGGATACGCGGACGGAATGAAGGCAGGCTGAAGGCGATCGACAGATCCCGCTCCTGACATCGCTGCCAAGGGTGCAGGGCGAGGCCGATCTAGGTGCCGAGCGCGCCACGAACATCGTCTGGAATATTCTGGACCAGAAGCGAAAGGGCGGTACTGATATCCAGTCCCGTCATCCCGTCCGCGGTGCCGGCCTTGATGGCTTTGGTGAAAACCAGTGTGCCATAGTCCTCGCCGGCCGCCTTGAGGCGCTCTGCCGCAACGACCGGTTCGGGCGTACGCAAGCAGTGCTCGACAGCCAATCTCTTGACCAGCCATTCGATCGCGCAAAGTCGGTCATGTCCCTCTGGAAATGACATTTTTGTAACCCCCTTATCCCCACAAGGGCTGCGATAATGCGTATCTATAGGCAGATTGTCGAATCCCGAGCACATCACGCGCGACAGCGAGCTTGTTGAGCGACCTGGCGAACGCCCCATTCTGAGACAGAAATTGCCGGCATCGATATTGCACTGGAAACTTCTGCCGGTTGATCGCGTACTCTGGTCAGGCTGTAGGCTCGCCGGGCTTGAGGTCGTGGGGGTCTTCGCCCGGCGAGTTGTCTACCAGCGCGGAACACTTGGCCGCGGGTAGCCCATAAGTCTCAACTTATGCGATATTCGCGGCGTTCTTCCAGGCGAGGCGCGGCAGGTAAGCCCGAACACTTTTACCGACGGTCGATGGCGTCTGCACGTACCCGCTCTTCCGAACCAATGGCAAGCGCAACGGCTGCGGCGCCTTTCGCGGTGATGAGCGGCACACCGCTCCCTCGGCGTCGCATGCGGGATGACGGTGCGCCAGTTCAAAAAGCTCCCTGACGACAATCACCATGAGGTGCACTGCGCCTATCTTGCCAATGATGTCTTCAAGCAATGGTCGTCCCGTGGCAGATCCGGCCCCGGCCGATACCCGAGCCATCTCGCGCGGGCATTTGTCGATCGATCAGATGCTCGCCATTGGACGCTGGCTCCTACGCAATAAGGTGTCACTACCGCACGGCATTTCGGGCCATGGTTTGACGCTTAAGGTTGCGGTCTTTGGCCGCGCAATGGGCTGGCCACAGGCGGGCGCCAAGACGCCCGAGACCCTCCGGCGGTGTGTGGGGCGGCGGCCAGCGGAAAACGCGCGCTGGCGGGGCCTGCTAGAGGCCAAACAAGAAAAGCCCGGCGGCGGGGTGAGCTCCGGGCTTTCCGTTGTGGGAGAGAGTGTCGCACTACTCAAGACAGGCCTGCGACGGCGTCAACGTATATTAGAAGATATGAATAAGTGGTTTCCGAGTTTCGTTAGGCAGGATCGCGCTCGCGCAGTTCGTCGCCGTTAATAGGTCTTCCGCTCCATTGGAGCGCTTCCGTGCCGCGGATGCGACGGACCGAAGGCGAGCGGCCGGGCTTGCAATGGGTTTCAACGATCTGAGTGTAACAGAAGTGGCCGGCACCAAAGGCTGGGAGAAGCCTAAATGGCGCCGGCTAAGGCGGGATAGAGGTCCGCCGCAACTCAAGCCATAGCTGATTCTTGACGTGGCGTCATGTTGTCCCCCGATGGCGCACATTCAATGGCATAGAAATTGCGTAGCAGTGGTTGGGGTCAGGGCATGGGGAGGCTCGCCGTCTCGCGAATGGGACGGCGAGCCCTTTTACCGGCGTTGTCTATTTTGCCTTTCGCTTCGCAGGTACCGCATTAGAGGGTGCAGCCTTGCGGCCTAAGCCGGACGCTTTTGCCAGCGCCGACCGCGTGGCCGCATAGTTCGGCGCGACCATGGGGTAATCGCGAGGCAGGTTCCATTTGGTGCGGTAATCGTCCGGAGTCATGCCAAGTAGGCCGAGGTGGCGCCTCATCGACTTGAATTTGCGACCGTCTTCCAAGCTTACAATGTAATCAGGAAACACTGATTTTTTCGGATTCACCGCGGGAGTTTTTGTCTCAGCCGGCGGCGCAATCTTGCCGCTGGCCAGGCTGGAAAGCGATGAATGGACCGAAGCAATTAGATCAGGAAGCCCGGCAACCGGCACTGGATTATTGCTGACGAATGCCGCGATGATGTCGGCCGTCAGTTCGACTAGTTCGGCGCCGTGGTCGTGTTCGTCGGTCATGTAATGGTCCCTGTTGAGCAAACCTGTCTAATAGGCCGGCTTTATTCACGCAACAACACGCCGGACATCTCAATACGACCCTGGGCTTCAGGCTGAAGTGCACAAGGCCTATCTGGCGCTGATGTCGCCGAGCAATGTCGCTCCTTTGGCGAATCCGTTGCCGGCCGACACTCGAGCAATTCCCCGCGGCCACCTGTCGATCGACCAGAAGATGGCGATCGGCCGCTGCCTGCTGCACCACAAGGCATCCCTGCCGCATGGTCATTTCGGGCTATGGGTGGAGAAGCAAAAAGGCCTGTCGCGGTCCATGGCCTGGCAGTGCATGGCGCTGGCCAAAGGGAGCGAAGGCGAGAAGCGAGCGGCTTAGCCCGCCCCCTTTGGTGGACAAAAATTGACGAAAATCAATTCCGGCGCATGACGTTGGGCGGATTGTGGCTCGATGTGGCAGTCGATCCTCAGCGCGCCCTTCTTCCGCAGTCTGGAACTCGCCGTTCTGGACGAGGAAGGTATGCACTCGCTCGTATTCCCGTGCGAAAGGACGGTCGAGGGGTGGAAGCACGCCATTACCGGAGTGCGTGTTCATGTTCAGCCTACCCATTGGCGCGACTGGATTGACTCAGATCAGGCCAACCCATGAAAGGACATGGCGCACGCTGACGAGGCGGCTTTAACCCGCCCTGATTTTCCTGGATCCAGCTTAGCTCGTAGCGCTACATCTCATTGGAGCCGATCACACCCGACTCGCCTTCAGAGAGGTCCGTTCGTGACGGTCCTGCGGCGGTGAATACTACACCAGCCACCTCAAACGCATGAAGCAGGGCGGCGAGCTTCGTGGGACGCAGGATCCTACGCCCGTTTTCAAAGTCGCGTATTGTCCCTTCGCTCAAACCGCACTTGGCAGCGAGCCTAACCTGAGACCACTTCAATAGCGCCCGTGCCGCCCGCGACTGCTCTGGTGTCATCACCAGGGTCGAAGCCCCTCTGCCGTCCCGCTGGCTGACGCCGTGGTTCCTGATGTCGTCGGCC
>NZ_JBFUGC010000023.1:0-31282 GCF_056403115.1 Mesorhizobium sp. P3_A2 | reverse complement strand
CAAGCACTGACAGCTTGAACGCCGCGTCGTAACGACCGTACTTACCCGACAGCCCGGCATCGCCATGCGCCTGGTACAAAGCAACCCACTTGCGAACTGTCGCTGCGTCAACACCATGGTTCGACGCCGCACTCGCGTAGCTTTCATCCCCACGCAAATAGCTATCGACAACCGTTCGCTTGAAACGCGCGCTGTGTCTGGACATGCAAAACCCCCGAAGGTTGTGTCCAACTTTCGGGGGTCAGTTCACGAGGCCGGGTTTTTCATGAATTCAAATTCGAAAGCGATCAGGCAGCTTCTTCCTGCTCGGATTCCTCATTGTCGGCCTTGGCGCCGCGCTTAGGGCCCTTGTTGAGGTTGAGCTCGATCAGGCGCACGGCTTCGGTTTCCGACATGCGGTTGACCGCGGCGATCTCGCGGGCCATGCGGTCGAGTGCCGCCTCATAGAGCTGACGCTCGGAATAGGACTGCTCCGGCTGGTTGTCGGCGCGGTAGAGATCGCGCACGACTTCCGAGATCGAGATCAGGTCGCCCGAATTGATCTTGGCATCATATTCCTGGGCGCGGCGCGACCACATGGTGCGCTTGACCCGGGCGCGACCCTGCACGACCTTCAGCGCGCGCTCGACATAATCCTCTTCCGACAGCTTGCGCATGCCGATGGAGGTCGCCTTGGCGACCGGCACTTTCAGCCGCATCTTGTCCTTCTGGAAGTCGATGACAAACAATTCCAGCTTGTGGCCCGCAACTTCCTGCTCGTCGATCGAGACGATCTGGCCGACGCCGTGCGCCGGATAGACGATGTACTCGCCGGTCTTGAAACCGTGACGTGCCGCGGTGGACTTCTTCTGCGGGGTGATCGTTGCCATTACGCCCTGAACTCCTTGTTGTGGTACCGGCGGCCTGCCGGTCCGAACGCGTGCGACCGGGGACACCGATCGTTAGCCGCACAACAGATGAACCCATCGGAAAAAGCCGGGACCGGCAAACCGCGTACATAGCGACTGCCTGGCCCAAATTGCTCTGGTCCGATTGGGGATTTCACCTTTCAGTGATTTGGGGCGCTTGCGCCATAAATCGACGTTGTGTCACCGGCATGTTTCAGCTGATGTAGCACAAAAAGTAGGAAGAATCAAGGTTTTGCTGCAAACGCACAGGTCAAGCGACATCGCCGCCTGTCAAGGCGGTTGATCCATGACGCGCGTTACGCAGCGTTATGACGGCTCACTGGGCCTCTCAGTCAGTCGCCTTC
The DNA here is from genome assembly GCF_056403115.1 of Mesorhizobium sp. P3_A2. Lineage (NCBI taxonomy): Bacteria > Pseudomonadati > Pseudomonadota > Alphaproteobacteria > Hyphomicrobiales > Phyllobacteriaceae > Mesorhizobium > Mesorhizobium sp. P3_A2. The sequence goes on along the minus strand of NZ_JBFUGC010000023.1, from coordinate 30,030 downwards.
GCCCGGTTCGGCAGAGAAGTATTTCTCGAACTTGCCGGTCTCACCATCGAAGGTCTTGGCGTCTGCCGGAGGCTCCTTCTTGGCGGTGATGTTGGGCCATTTCTCGGCGTATTCGGTGTTGACCTGCAGCCATTTGTCGAGACCGGGCTCGGTGTCGGGCTTGATCGCATCGGCCGGGCATTCCGGTTCGCAGACACCGCAGTCGATGCACTCGTCGGGATGTATGACGAGCATGTTCTCGCCTTCATAGAAACAGTCGACCGGACAGACCTCGATGCAGTCCATGTACTTGCATTTAATGCAGTTGTCGGTCACGACATAGGTCATTGGTCGGCTCCGGGACGTCCCGTTTTTAATAGGCTTTTTTGGTGAGGTAACCCCTTTGCCTGCCGCTTGCAAGGGCGGCCGTGCCTGGCGGCACCGGCGCTTCCGAAATGGAATTCCAGATCGCCGGCATGGCGAAGAGCGCCAAGGCTTCAGTCTTCGCCGAACAGCCGGTCGGTTTGCCTGCGTTCTTTCTTGGTCGGACGGCCGCTGCCGGCCTCGCGCAGCGCGGGAATGGCATCGGCAACAGCCTCGCCTTTCGGCGCCGGCGGCGGTGACAGATCCTCATAGAGCGTGCGCGCTTCCTCGGCCGGGCCGCGTCGCACACCTGTAGCCAGCACCTTCCAGACGAAGATCCGGCGCTCGTGCGTGATGGTCAAAACATCGCCGGCCTTGACCAGATCCGAGGCCTGCGCTGCTTTGTCGCTGTTGATGCGGACGCGTCCGGCAACCACCAGCTTGGCCGCCAGCGAGCGCGATTTCACCGCGCGCGCGAAAAACAGCCATTTGTCGATGCGCTGGCGACCCTCAGCAACCATCGAACCGTGCCGTGCCTACTTCTTCAGCTGGTCGCGCAAGGCGGCGAGCTTGGCGAAGGGCGAGTCCGGATCGAAGCGCACCGGCCGTTCCTCGCGCGGCTTGGCCTGGAAGGCCGGCTTGCCGCCCTGCGGACCGCCTTTGCCTTCCGGCCTGCCGCCCTTCCAGTCGGGCCGACCTTCGCGACGCTCGCCTTGCGGCTTGCCATCGCGGCGCTGTTCGCCTTCGGCCTGCGGCTTGGGCTTGAACTTCGAGCGGTCGAAGCGCGGCTTGGCGGCACCGTCGCGCTGGTCGCGCCGGCCCTGATAGGCCGGCCGTTCGCCCGGTGCCGGCTGTCCGCCGGCAGCGTCGGCAGGCGCATCGGTGCGAGCAGCCTGGCCGTTGCGTGGGCGATTGTCCCGGCGGTTTTCGTGACGATGACGCGGGCGCTGCTCGAAACGGCCCTGCCGCCACAACAGGATTGGTTTTGGTTCTTCAGCCTCTGGCGCGGCTTGGCTTGCTTCACCCTCCCCCTCGTGGGGAGGGTCGGCGCGCAGCGCCGGAGTGGGGACAGCGCCGGCGTCGCCGGTTGTATCTTCAGCGTCGGCGGCGTCAGCACGGCCTGCTTCGTCAGCGCCGTCACCCCCACCCGCGTCGCTTCGCGCCGCGACCTCCCCCATCGAGGGGGAGGTAAGGGCGTCGGCGCTTTCGGTGACAGTGACGTCGGCGACAGCTTCTGTAACGGGCGGGACTTCTTCCGAGGTTTCTGCGGGAGCTTCGATCTGATCTTCAGAAACAGCCACCGCTGCCGGTTGGGCGACGGACTCTGCGGTCTCCTCTGACGTAACGTCTGCGGCGGTAGCTTCAACAGCCGCATCCGGCTCCGAACCCTCGGCCGGCGCCTCAGCGTCCGCTGCGGCGGCCTCCGCCGCCTGAGCCTGTTCGGCCTTTGCAGCCGCTTCCGCCAGCTTTGCCGCCGCGGCTTCCCGCGCCGCATTGTCTTGCGCTTCCAGCCGCGCCTTCACCTCTGCAGGCGGCTTCGGCTCGGCGCGGTAGCCGAGACCCTTAAGGATCTCTTCCATGTCGTCGGCGGTGGCGCCGAGGATCGACATCATCGGCGGCGTCACCATGAAGGACTGGCCGTCATAGGCGCCATCGGGGCGCTGGCCGAGGCCGGGCTTCCAGTTGGTCGCCGGGCGGATCAGGTCGGCCAGCCGTTCCAGAATGTCGATGCGCACGGCGCGGCGGCCGAGATTGCGGTAGCCGGCGAGCTTGTAGAAGGTCTTGTCGAAAGCCGGGTCGATGACCACCGAGGTGCGGCCGGAGGCCAGCGCGTGCACCACGTCGCCGAAGCCGGGCTTGTCCTTGCCGTCATTCTTCAGCGCCCACAAAAGCGTAATCAGGCCGGCGGGTGCGGGCTTGATCAGCGCCGGCACGAAGACGTGGTAGGCGCCGAAGCGGACGCCCAGCCGACGCAAGGCGGCGCGTCCTTCCTGGTCGAGCGACTTCATTTCTTCGGCGATGTCGCGGCGGTTGATCAGGCCGAAATGCTCGACGAGCTGAAAGGCGATGCCACGGCCGATGCCGGTGATCTGCTCGGCGTTCTTGAGGTCGACCAGCGGCTTCAGCAGCGACTCGATCTGGAAATTGACGAAACGCTCGGCGCGCGCGGCGACCTTGTCGCGGGCGGGGCCGGTCAGCTGCTCGTCGGCCAGCAGCACCAGGCGCGGCTTCAGCGCGTCCTCGCCGGCAACCAGCGTGCCGATCGGTGCGCCGATCCAGCGCAGCGTGCCGTCGGAGCCCAGCGCCAGGTCGCCATTGGCGCAGGCGCCGAAGCGCTCTGCGCGCGCCTCGAACTCGGCGGCCAGCGCCTTTTGCGCTGCCGTGCGCACGGCCTTGGCGTCTTCGCCGCCGGCGCTCTGGTCGGCGGTGAAGCGGAACCCTTGCAACTCGCCGACATGATGGCCTTCGACAAGGACGGTTCCGGTAGGACTGATTTCGGCTTCAGGCATTGTATTTTCTCTAAGGCGCCGCATGAGGACGGAAGTCCTGCGGTCTACAAACCGTTTCGTCAACCGCTCATGCAGCGCATCCGACAATCTGTCTTCGATTTCGCGCGTCTTTTCCTGCCAGTGTGCCTGATCGGCCAGCCAGCCGGGCCGGTTGGACACGAATGTCCAGGTGCGGATCTGGGCGATCCGGTGCGACAGCGTATCGATATCGCCTTCGGTTGTGTCAGCCCGGCGCACCTGCTCGGCCATGTAGTTCTCGTCGACATGGCCGTGTTTGGCGAGGTCCGTGTAGATCGAGGCGATGAGGTCGGAGTGCTGGGCCGGCGCGATTTTGCGGTAGTCGGGGAGCGCGCAGGCTTCCCACAGCAGCGCCACGCGCTTGGCGTTGGTGGCGAGCGCGCGGATGTCCTCGTCGCGGGAGAGATGTTCGAGCGCCTGCGCATCGACCGCCGGCAGCGCCCGCGTCAGCCCTTCGACCGGGGCGTTGGTCTCGATCGAACGCTTCAGTGCGTCCAGGCTGGCGAAATCGAAATCTGCGGTGCGCCACTGCAGCACCTTCACCGGGTCGAACTCATGACCCTCGATGCGCTTGACCAGCTCCTCGTCCAGCGGATCGACCTGGCCGGTGACGCCGAATGTGCCGTCACGCAAATGCCGGCCGGCGCGGCCGGCGATCTGGCCGAGCTCGGCCGCTGTCAGATTGCGGTACTGGTAGCCATCGAATTTGCGGTTCTGGGCAAAGGCGACATGATCGAGATCGAGGTTGAGACCCATGCCGATGGCGTCGGTGGCAACGAGATAGTCGACGTCGCCCGCCTGGAACATTGCCACCTGGGCGTTGCGGGTGCGTGGGCTGAGGGCGCCGAGCACGACGGCGGCGCCGCCCTGCTGGCGGCGGATCAGTTCGCCGATGGCATAGACCTCGTCGGCGGAGAAAGCGACGATGGCGGTGCGACGCGGCAGGCGGGTCAATTTCTTCGAGCCGGCATAGGCGAGATGCGACAGCCGCGGCCGCGTCACCACCGAAACGCCCTTCAGCAGGCGCTGCAGGATGCCATGCATGGTGGCGGCACCGAGCAGCAGCGTTTCCTGGCGACCGCGCAGATGCAGGATGCGATCGGTGAAGATGTGGCCGCGTTCGAGGTCGCCGGCAAGCTGCACCTCGTCGATGGCGACGAAGGCGGCGTCGGTCTCGCGCGGCATCGCCTCGACGGTACAGACCGAATATTTCGCGCCGGGCGGCTGGATTTTTTCCTCGCCGGTGATCAGCGCCACCTTGTGGGCGCCGACCTTTTCGCAGACGCGGGCGTAGACTTCGCGGGCCAGAAGGCGGAGCGGCAGGCCGATGATACCGCTCTCATGTGCCACCATGCGCTCGATGGCGAGATGGGTCTTGCCGGTGTTGGTTGGCCCCAGCACAGCAGTCACGTCGCGGCCCGACAGGATCAGCGGCTCGGTGTGTTTCGGCTGGATGTTCATCGGCCCTGAAATGAGGCTTTCTGCATCGTGTTGTCGGGAGCGCGCCTCGCATGGCGCGTATGACACGCGACACATAGGGATTTCGGGCGCGAAGCGAAAGCGGAATGTTCCGGCCGTCAGTTCGGGAGTCTCGTTCGAGGTCCGGATTCGCTCCCGATTAACAGTTGGAACGAGTCTGGAACGAATCGGCGACGAATCAGTGACTCCAGCAGATTCAGCTTTTGTTCACGGCTACATATGGATTGTGCGACCGGGAGTCTCACCACATGCTGAATCGCTGAAACTGGCCCAATTCATGCAGGGCGAGCTTTGCCATTAACCTTTGCCGATGAAACATGATCACCGTCCAACGGCCGTTGGCCAAGATTATGAAATTATTGATTTTTCTTAACCGGCCTTAGCCATTTGGCAGAGCTTTTCGGTCTTCGCCATTAACGTTTCGGTCAAAGCCGGAACAAATCGGCGACGAATCAGCGATGCCAGGATTTTCCCGATTTGTTCACCCCAATATGTGGTGTTATCCACAGCTTGCCCACCGAGAATTCACAGCTTGTGAAGCGGGTTTCGCACAGCCTAAGCCGGCGCCGTTAATCTTTGCGTGCCGGAACGGAGCAGTGCGGACATGGGAGCCTGAGAGCGTTGCCTGTCGACGACAAAAAAAACGGGCGCGAGCCGGCCCGTTTTTTCTCTCAGGCGAAATGCTGTCGCTCAGGCGAAGTACTGGCCGCCATTGGCGGTGATGGTCGAGCCGGTGATGAAGCCGGCATCCTCGGAGGCGAGGAAGACGACGCAGCGCGCGATCTCTTCCGGCTCGCCGAGGCGGCCGACCGGGATCTGCGGGATGATGCGTTCGTTGAGCACCTTCTCGTCGATTGCCCTGACCATCTCGGTGGCGATGTAGCCGGGGCAGATGACGTTGACGGTGATGCCCGCGCGGGCCCCCTCCTGGGCAAGCGCCTTGGAGAAGCCGATGTCGCCGGCCTTGGCGGCGGAATAGTTGACCTGGCCGGCTTGGCCCTTCTGGCCGTTGATCGAGGAGATGGTGATGACGCGGCCGAACTTGCGGTCGCGCATGCCGCCCCACAGCGGATGCGTCATGTTGAAGACACCGGAGAGGTTGGTGTCGATGACTTCTTTCCACTGCTCGCGCGTCAGTTTGTGGAACATGGCGTCGCGGGTGATGCCGGCATTGTTGACCAGCACCGAGACCGGGCCGAGATCGGCCTCGACCTGTCTGATCCCGGCGGCGCAGGCATCGTAGTCGGCGACCGACCATTTGTAGGTCTTGATGCCGGTTTCCCCGCTGAACTTCCCCGCAGCCTCGTCATTGCCGGCATAGTTGGCGGCAACCGTGTAACCCGCATTCTTCAGGCCGATCGAAATGGCGGCGCCTATGCCGCGCGATCCGCCGGTGACGAGCGCTACTTTGGTCATGTGTCCTCCCAGGCATTAAAGTTGATCGCATGTTCGAGTGGGTATTCCTCTTTCCCCACTCTGTTGTCCGTCGATACCTTGTCTCGTTCTTACAGCGCTTCCACGCACAAGGCGACGCCCATGCCGCCGCCGATGCAGAGCGTGGCGAGGCCCTTCTTGGCGCCGCGGCGGCGCATCTCGAAAACCAGCGTGTTGAAGACGCGCGCGCCGGAGGCGCCGATCGGATGGCCGATGGCAATCGCCCCGCCATTGACGTTGACGATCGATGTATCCCAGCCCATGCCCTTGTTGACGGCGCAGGCCTGCGCGGCGAAGGCTTCATTGGCCTCGACGAGGTCGAGGTCCTTGACCGACCAGCCGGCCTTCTCCAGCGCCCGCTTCGAAGCGGGAATAGGTCCGGTGCCCATGATCGCCGGATCGACGCCGGCGGTCGCCCATGACGCGATGCGCACCAGCGGGGTGATGCCGCGCCTTGTGGCTTCGGCCTCGGTCATCAGCAGCGCGCCGGCAGCGCCGTCATTGATGCCGGAAGCGTTGGCAGCGGTCACCGTGCCGTCCTTGTCGAAGGCCGGCTTCAGCTTGGTCATGGCGTCGAGCGTGGCGCCGTGGCGGATGTACTCGTCCTGGTCGACAATGGTGTCGCCCTTCCTGCCCTTGATGGTGACGGCGATGATCTCGTCCTTGAACTTGCCGGCCTTCTGTGCCGCTTCAGCCTTGTTCTGCGACGCCAGCGCGAACTGATCCTGGTCGTCGCGGGTGATCTGGAACTGGCGGGCGACGTTCTCGGCGGTGTTGCCCATGTGATAGCCATTGAAAGCGTCCCACAGGCCGTCCTTGATCATGGTGTCGATCATCTTGTAGTCGCCCATCTTGACGCCGGCGCGCAGGTGCTCGGCGTGCGGCGACAGCGACATCGATTCCTGGCCGCCGGCAATGATCACCTTGGCGTCGCGGGTGGCGATCTGCTGCATGCCGAGCGCGATGGCGCGCAGACCCGAGCCGCAAACCTGGTTGAGGCCCCAGGCGGTGGTTTCCTTGGGCAGGCCGGCATTGATCGACGCCTGGCGGGCGGGGTTCTGGCCCTGGGCTGCCGTCAGCACCTGGCCGAGAATGACCTCGTCGACTTCGCCGGGCTCGACGCCGGCGCGCGACAAAAGCTCCTTGATGACGACGGCGCCAAGCTCATGCGCCGGGGTAGCGGCGAAGGCGCCGTTGAAGGAGCCGACAGCGGTGCGTGCCGCGCTGGCGACAACGATTGAATTGGCAGCGGACATTTTTCTCTCCAGACTTCGAGGTCGTATTCTCTAGTGTTGTTGGGACTTTTCTTGCCCGTTCCACACCCCAAGTCAAACCGGAAATGGGCATGCCGGCCATGCGCCGCAAGCAGGGCACGAGCGGCCGGCGCGGTCGCCGGGCCTTTGCTGCGCAGCATATTTAGCCTGCCATGCAGCATTAAATGATGCCGCACTGCACAAACCGCTTGGAATTATGGAGCTTTTGCGCATATCCTTAAAAATGGCGCAATCGTTACCGGTGGCTTACTCAGGCACGCCGGTGTCCCCGGGAGGATGCTGATGGCCGCGAAAGACGATCCAATCATTATCAAGAAATATGCCAATCGCCGTCTCTACAACACTGGCACCAGCACGTATGTGACGCTCGAGGATCTGGCCGAGATGGTCAAGAAGGGCGAGGAATTCACGGTCCAGGATGCCAAGACCGGCGACGACATCACTCATCCGGTGCTGACCCAGATCATCTTCGAGCTGGAGAACAAGGATGGGCAGAACATGCTGCCGATCCCGTTCCTGCGCCAGCTGATCGCCTTCTACGGCGACCAGATGCAGATGATCGTGCCGAGCTTCCTCGAACAGTCGATGATCGCCTTCTCCAAGGAGCAGGAGCGCTTCCGCGAGCAGATGAAGGGCGCGATCGGCAAGTCGCCGCTGGATGTGATGAAGATCGCCACGCCGATCAAGGCGCTGGAAGAGCAGACGCGGCGCAACATGGAAATGTTCCAGAACGCCATGCGCCTGTTCACGCCGTTCCCGCCAGCCGGCTCGAATGGCACTGCCGCGTCTGCGCCCGAGCCGGCCCGCAAGGAAGCGCCGGAAAAGAGCGGCGACGACCTTCAGGAGTTGAAGGAACAGATCGCCGCCATGCAGCGCAAGCTCGACACAATGTCGTAAGCGATCCCCGCAGGGTCGACCGCCTCGATTGGTTGAGGCGGTCTTGCCGTCACGGGTCGATTTTCAGCTGCCACGGTTCCCAGATCTCGTCGGGCTGCCCATCGAGTGAGTGGTAGAAGGCCTTCGCCGGCAGATTGGATTTCAGCACCGTCCATTTGATGGCGGAGGCGCCGATGCCGATGGCGTATTGGCGAAGCTGTTCAACAAGCGCATGGCCGACCGCAATGCCGCGCGCTGCCTCGGCGACGTAGAGTTCCTTGAGCCAGACAATCGGCTTCAGGTCGTAGGTCCAGGGGATGATGTAGTGGACGGCGATGCCGACGATCACGTTCTCTCGCTCTGCCACGAGCACGCCGAACCGGGGCGATGGCCCCAGCCCGTGTTCGACAAGGTCCGCTTCGGTGAGGCGGAACTTGTCGTCATAGCCCTCGAAGATGGCCAGCGCCCGCATAAGCGCGAGCACCGCGCCAACATCCTGCCGTCCGAACGGACGGACCATAATTGCCGCCATCTGCATTCTTTCGCTTGTCTGCAAGGTCGACCATATCGCCTACGCGCTCTCGCGCTAGCCTAGAGCATGATCCCGAAAAGTGGAATCCGGTTTTCGGAAAAGATCATGCTCAAACAAAGAGATAGATTGGTTCGGCGTTTCCGTGAACGATGAACCTCTCTAGTGCTGAACCAAGGCTCATGCGTGCAAGACGCCTGGCTCCTTGCCGGAAGTGAAGGGGAGTTCCTCGTCCTGCCAGCCGGTAATGCCGCCGATCATGATCTTCACGGGACGACCGAGGCCGGCCAGCTTGAAGGCGGCCCGATCCGCGCCATTGCAATGCGGTCCCGCGCAATAGACGACGAACAGCGTCTCTACCGGCCACTCTGCCATCCGTTCGGCCGATATTTCGCGGTGCGGCAGACGCAGCGCGCCCGGCACATGGCGGCGCTCATAGGCTTCCGGCGAACCGACCACATGCAGAAGGACAAAGTCCTGCTCTCCGGCGCGTAGCGCCGCGGCGACGTCGGAACAGTCGGTCTCGACGGAAAGCCGGCGCAGGAAATGGTCGAGGGCGATTTCCGGCGATGCCGCCGGAATGTCTGTCACGTAGCTCATTCGCGTATCTCCATTGCTGATGCGCTGGAGATAAAGCAGGAAGCAGAGCGATTGCAGCTGGCAGCTTTGCCATATATCGTCAAGATCATGCCAAATATGCCTTCCGTCCATCTGCGCCCTGCCAACCCGCTCGTCGTTGCCATTGCCTATGATGGGCTGTGCACGTTCGAGTTTGGCGTGGCGGTTGAAGTCTTCGCCTTGCCCAGGCCGGAAATGGGCAAGGACTGGTACCGTTTTTCCGTTGCCGGGATCGACGCCGGTGAAATGCGCGCGCTGGGCGGTGTGCGCATCGTTGCCGATGGCGGGGTCGATCTGATCGGCCAGGCCGGCACGGTGATCGTGCCTGGATGGCGCGGATCGGAGGCGCCGGTGCCGCCGGGGCTGATCGAGGCGCTTCGCAAGGCGAATGAGCGCGGCGCTCGAATTCTGTCGATCTGTTCGGGCGTGTTCGTGCTTGCCGCCGCGGGCCTGCTTGCCGGCAAAAGGGCGACAACGCATTGGCGCTACAGCGAGAAGCTGACGGAGCTTTACCCCGACATCACCGTGGTTCCCGATGTCTTGTACATCGATGAGGGAAATGTCCTGACATCGGCAGGCAGTGCCGCGGGCATCGACCTTTGCCTGCATCTGGTGCGGCGCGATTTCGGCACCAAAGCGGCAAACATGGTGGCGCGTCGTCTGGTGGTGCCGCCGCACCGTGACGGCGGTCAGGCGCAGTATGTCGAGAGTTCCGTTCCCGAGCCGCACGAGCGCAGCCGGCTCGGGCCTTTGATCGACAGAATGCGCGCCAATATTTCGGCCGACTATCCCGTCGCCGTCCTGGCCGAACTAGCCGGGATGAGCGAGCGGACATTTCTGCGCCGGTTCGCGGCCGCGACCGGCGTCACGCCGGCGCGCTGGCTGCTGTCGGAACGGCTTTCGCGGGCGCGCACGCTGCTGGAAGACACCGCCATGCCGATCGAGTTGATCGCCGAGACCGCCGGCTTCGGCGCGGCAGGCACGTTGCGGCATCATTTTCGTCAGCAGTTCGCCACGACGCCCGTCGCGTACCGTGCGCGGTTTGGGAGCACTTCCAGGTCGGGTTGAGGGGGTTCTATTTTACGCAATTCCGGACGGAAACCGCTTCACACTTTTCCTGGAATTGCTCAGGTCAAAGACCCTTCATAGCGGCCGCGCGGCCTGATGATGCTGCCGCTCGTCACCTGTTCAACCATATGCGCGGCCCAGCCGACGCTGCGGCCAAGCGCAAACAGCTGGAATGGCGCATCGCGCGGCAGGCCGAAACTACGCGTCAGCGCGGCCAAGGCGAAATCGATGTTCGGGCGCGTGCTGGTCGCTGCGATAGCGGCCTTTTCCAACTGTTGCAGCGTCTCGTCGACAGGGACGACTGCCAAGAGTGCTGCAGCACGGGGATCGCCGTCGGGATAGAGCGGATGGCCGAATGCCGGCAAGGGCCGGTCATGGCCAAGCCAGCGCCGGATCGCTGCCTCGGCGCCGTGCGCCGCTGCATCCTCGGCCAGTTGCATCACCGCTTCGCCGGCGCCGCCGTGGCGCGGGCCGGTTAGCGTCGCCAGGCCCGCCAGCAGGCATGCGGCTGGCGAAGCCCCGGTCGAGGCCGCGACGCGGGCAGTGAAGGTCGACGCGTTGAGTTCATGATCGGCAAGCAGGACAAGGGCGCAGCGGATCGCCTCCGCGCCGGTATCGTCCGCCGACCAGCCCCGCGCCAGACGTTGGTGAACAGGCGCCGTGCCGGCTATGGCTCCCAGCGACTGCGCCAGCGCTCCTATTGTGTGCGCAGCCTCGGTGCACAGCGAGGCGGCGCTGCGTCCAAGCGAAGGCCGCCCCTGGCTGGCAAGCGTCGCAAGCTGCGCAAAAGCCGAAGCGCGGCCGGCAGGATGAGGCGCCTCAGACGACGGTGTTTTGAAAGCCACCGGTTCGGGTAGAGCCCAGAGCAGAGCGGCGGTTTCCTCCAGCGTGGCGGATTTGGACAGCGCGACGGCATCCTGCCCCCGGTAGATGAGGCGACCGTGCACAACGGTCGAAATCGCCGTTGCGATCGACGGCTCGCCCCAGGCGATCGCGCTCTCGGCGATGGCCGAGGAACTGCGGCCGCGCGCCCGCCGGGTGGCAAGTGCGGCGATGTCGTCAAGGCGATACTGGCTGCGGCGCGGGTCGGTCTCATCCGGCCGCATGCCTATGCGGCCACGGCTGACATAGGCGTAGAGCGTCTGCGGCCGGACCTTGAGCCTTTCCAGCGCCTCTTCGCGCGACAGCCATTCGGGCATTTTGACCCCGGATATTGATTATATTGATCAAGATTGATGAATGTGTAGCCAACCCTTACCTTCTGTAGGGAAAAGCTGCAAGGAGATGAGACATGGCAAACGGGCTCGATGATGTGGTGGCGGCGGAGACGGTGCTCTCCGATGTCGATGGCCTCGGCGGCCATCTGACGATCCGCGGTCATTCGCTACCGGAACTCGCCGGCCGCTGGCGCTACGCGCAGGTGGTGCGCCTGCTGCTGGATGGCTTCTTCGACGATCTGCCCAGCGATGCGGAACTGGCGGCAAGACTGGGCGAAGCTCGCGTCGAGGTGTTCGAGCGGCTCAAGCCTTCGCTGCCGCTTCTGGCGCCGCTTGACGTCTACAGCGCCATGCGCGCCGGCATGGCGCAACTGCCGGACGGCGAGACGCTGGCGGACGCGTTGCGGCTGATCGCAGCGCCGGCGGTGCTGACGCCGGCCCTGCTGCGCTTCAAGCGCGGCGAGCAGCCGATCGCACCGGACGCCAAGGTCGATCATGCAGCCGACATGTTGCGAATGCTCAAAGGGGCGGTCCCGTCGCCGGCTTTGGCAAAAGCGGTCGACACTTATCTGGTGACCGTCTGCGACCACGGCCTCAATGCCTCGACTTTTGCTACCCGCGTCGTCGCTTCGACGCAGGCCGGGCTGACATCTTCTGTTTTGGCCGGGCTAGGCGCGCTCAAAGGGCCGCTGCATGGCGGCGCGCCCGGCCCGGTGATCGAGATGCTCGATGCGATCCAGGCGCATGGCGATGCCGCCGCTTGGCTGCGCGACGAAGTCCAGCATGGCGAGCGCATTATGGGCTTCGGCCATCGCATCTACCGCGTGCGCGATCCGCGCGCCGATGTGCTGAAAGCGGTGGTGCGGCAACTTGGCGGTGAAGGCGATACCGGCCGCCGGCTGGCCTTTGCCGAAAAGGTCGAGCAGACCGCGCTCGAGGTGCTTCGCATCGCCAAGCCGCAGCGCTCGCTGCAGACCAATGTCGAGTTCTACACCGCGCTGGTGCTGGAGGCGGCGGGCTTTCCGCCAGCGGCGTTCAGCAATGTCTTTGCCGCCGGGCGCGTCGCCGGCTGGATCGCGCATGCGCGCGAACAGCAGACCACGGGCCGGCTGATCCGGCCGCAATCGCGCTATGTCGGGCCAGTGCCGAAGCTTGTTGCCTGAGGCTCCAGGCCTATTTCGGAAGAGCATGGCCTCTCCGCCTCACGGCGGAGAGACTTTTTCTTTATGACCAAAATTTCATGTGATCACGCGACCGTGTTCGTGTTCTTGCCTCGGTCATCCCTTATATGCTGCACTGCAACATAAGTCCGCTGCAGTCGAACCCGCCCGATTCCCGGGCGGGATAAGGCAGCAGCGACCAAACCGATACAGGAACGCCATGACGAAGAACGGCAAGGCGGAGGAAACCAAGAAGATCAACATCGCGCTGCAGGGCGGCGGCTCTCACGGGGCTTTCTCCTGGGGCGTGCTCGACCGGCTGCTGGAGGATGGCAGGCTCGACATTGCAGCGGTGTCCGGCACCAGCGCCGGCGCCATGAATGTGGTGGCGCTGGCCGACGGCTTCGTGCGCGGCGGCGTCGACGGCGCGCGGCAAAAGCTCGACGATTTCTGGCGTGCGGTGGCGGCGAAAGGCCGGTTCAGCCCGGTGCAGCGCATGCCGTGGGACGTCGCCTGGGGCAACTGGTCGATAGAAAACACGCCCGGCTATTTCTTCTTCGACACCATGTCGCGGGTGTTTTCGCCCTATGTCGCCAATCCGCTCGCGCTCAACCCGCTGCGCGACGTGGTCGAGCAAGAGATCGATTTCAATAACGTCCGCGCCTGCGAGTCGATGGAACTGTTCATCTCGGCGACCAATGTCGAGACCGGACAGCTGCGCGTCTTTTCCGACGGCGAGATCGACCTCGACACGGTGATGGCCTCGGCCTGTCTGCCGCAATTGTTCCGTGCCGTCGAGATCAAGGGCGTGCCCTATTGGGATGGCGGCTATGGCGGCAATCCGGCGCTGTACCCGTTCTTCAAGACGGCGGCGACAGACGACGTGCTTCTGGTGCAGATCAATCCGGTGGTGCGCGAAGGGACGCCGAAGAGCGCCAACGAAATCCAGAATCGCATCGACGAGATTACCTTCAACGCCGGGCTTTTGCGTGAATTCCGCTCGATCGCCTTCGTCAAGGAACTGATCGCCGCCGGCCGGCTGCCGCGCGGCGAATACCGTGACATACGCATGCATCGCATCGATGCCGACGAGGCGTTCAAGGATCTGTCGGCGTCGTCGAAGGTCAATGCCGAATGGGCTTTCCTGACCTATCTGCGCGATCTCGGCCGCATAGCGGCGAGCGACTGGCTGGAGGAGAATTACGACGCCGTCGGCAAGCGGCCGACGCTCGATCTCTCCGGCGAGTTGGACGACGGCTTCAAGCCGGTGCGCGGGCCTGCTCCCGGACGGCGGGTCAAGGAATTCCTCGCGGCGCGCAAGAAGCCTGAGGCAGAGCGACGTCAGGCCTGAAGGGCGAGGTCGATCACCTTGACCAGCGCGGCCACGGCCGTGCGCTGTTCGTCCGGGTCGCTGATGCGCGCCTTCATGCCTTCCAGCCCGTCAAGCAGCATGTCGGCGAGCAGCCGCGCCGACAGGCCCTCGGCCGCCAGGTCGGTGCCGTTGCGCCTGGCCTCGTTCTCGATCGCCGTGGCGATATGGGCGCCAAGGCCGTCGCGCCAGCAGCCGACGAGATCGGCAAGGCTCGACTTCATGTCGAGCAGCTCGGCGCCGTGCGGTGAGGCAATGACAGTGCGCATCATCGAGATCAGCGCTTCGTCGATGGCTTGCGTCATCCGCTCGGCGAAGGCGCGATCGCCGGCCAGCGCCACTTTTGCCGCCTCGACCGAGCGCGACAAAATCATCATCGCTATGGCGCGAAAAATGTCGGTCTTGTTCTTGAACAGCAGATAGAGCGCCGGCCGCGACATGTCGGCGGCGCGCGCAATGTCGTCCATGGTGGTGCGCGAAAAACCATAGGCCAGGAACACCTTCAAGGCGCCGTCCAGAATGCGGGTGCGCCTGGGGTCTGCGGTGGTGATGTCTTCGATCTGATTCACGGCTGCGACACTATCTACGGAACCTCTATTGACAAAATTACGAAATTTGTCAACTTGTAAGGGCGAGATGGCAGTCGACCATTTCGCCCGGGCTATGGACGACAATGAAGGGTATCCCCATGCGCCTAACGGTCGACGGCCAGTCGTTCGACATCGATGCCGATCCCGAAATGCCGCTGCTGTGGGCGCTGCGCGATCTCATCGGCAAGACCGGGCCGAAATTCGGCTGCGGCATCGCCGCCTGCGGCGCCTGCACGGTGCATGTCGATGGCCAGGCGGTCCGCTCCTGCTCACTGCCGGTGGGCCAGGCGACAGGCGCCATCACCACGATCGAAGGCATCGGTGCGCCCGGCAAGCTGCATCCGGTACAGCAGGCCTGGCTGGAAGAGCAGGTCGCGCAATGCGGCTATTGCCAGGCCGGCCAGATCATGAGCGCGGTGGCGTTGCTCGACGAAGTCGCCGATCCGACGGACGCCGACATCGACAACGCCATGGGCGGCAATCTGTGCCGGTGTGGCACCTATCCGAAGATCCGCGCCGCCATCAAGAAGGCGGCCGTCCTCAAGACGGCGGGGCTCTGATCATGGCCAGTGTCGGAAAGATCGCGCGGCGCAGCTTTCTCATCGGCGCGGCCGCCATCGCCGGTGGTGTCGCCGTCGGCTATTACTACTACCGGAAGCCCTATCCGAACCCGCTGCAGGGCGATCTCGCCGCTGGTGAGGCGACCTTCAACCCCTATGTGAAAATCGGCGCCGACAACACCATTACCATCGTCGCGCCGCGCGCCGAGATGGGACAGGGCATCTCGACGACGCTTGCCGTCATGGTCGCCGAAGAGCTCGATGTCGGTCTCGACCAGGTCAAGGTCGAACACGGCCCGGCCTCCTACGCCTATTACAATGCGGCGATCCTGGAAGAGGGCGGCCCGTTCGCCTTCTTCGACGAGAGCATGACCGCCCAGGCGGTGCGTTCTGGTCTCGGCGTGGTCGGCAAATTCCTCGCTTTGCAAGGCACCGGCGGCTCGGCCTCGACGCGCGATGGTTTCAACAAGATGCGGCAGGCGGGCGCTGCCGCGCGGCAGATGCTGATCGCGGCGGCGGCGCAGAAGCTTGGCGTCGCCGCTGCCGATCTCGAAACGGCCAATGGCTCGATCCTGCACAAGGCCACAGGCAAGTCGTTGACCTATGGCGAAGTGGCGGTAAACGCTGCCGCGATGGCGCCTCCGGCCGAAGTCCGGCCCAAGGACAAAGCCGACTGGAAGCTTCTGGGCAAGCCGCAAAGGCGGATCGACATGCTTGCCAAGGTTACCGGCGCGCCGATCTTCGGCATCGACGTCAGCCTGCCGGACATGGTCTATGGCACGGTGAAGATGAGCCCGCGCTTTTGGTCGAAGTCGGTCAGCGCTGACCTCGCCAAGGCGGAAAAGATGCCCGGCGTGATCAAGATCGTGCCGCTCGAAACGAACTATGGCCACGGCTTCGGCATCATTGCTGAAAACACCTGGGCGGCGTTCAAGGCGGCGGAAGCAATCGACGCCCAATGGGCCGATGCCGAATATCCGCCGGACAGCGCAGCGATTGCCGGGGTGCTGAAGCAGGCGCTTGGCGCCGAGGGCTCGGCGATGCGCGACAATGGTGATGTCGCCAAGGCCTTTGCCGGCGCACCGCCCGAAAAAATCATCGAGGCCGACTATGCCGTGCCCTATCTGGCGCATGCGACGATGGAGCCGATGAATGCCACGGCGCGGCTGAAAGACGGCGTGCTCGACATCTGGTGCGGCAACCAGGCGCCGACCCTGGTGCGCCAGCTCTGCGCCAATATCCTCGGCATCGAGCAGGACAAGGTAACGGTCCACACCACCTTCATGGGTGGCGGCTTCGGCCGCCGAGTCGAGATGGACTATGCGCTGTGCGCTGCGCTGATGGCGAAAGCGGCCGAGGGGAGCCCGGTCAAGGTGACGTGGACGCGCGAAGAGGACATGCGCCACGACGCCTATCGGCCGGCGGCCGTCGGCAAATTCCGGGCACGGCTCGGCGATGACGGCCTGCCGGTCGCCGTCGACATGACGATCGCCTCGCCATCGGTGATCGCCGGCACCTTGCGCCGGCTGTTCCCTTCGATATCGCCAATCGGACCCGACAAGACCATCGTCGACGGCGCCTACGACCAGCCCTACACCATCCCGAATTACCGGGTGAGCGCCATTGCCGCCCCGGTCACCATCCCTGTCGGCTCATGGCGCTCTGTTGGCAGTTCGATCAACGGCTTCTTCCACGAAGGATTTCTGGACGAAATCGCGGTGGCCGGAAAGACCGACCCGGTCGCGTTGCGCAAGACACTGATGGCCGCCTATCCGGCGGCGGTTGCGGTGGTGGAGAAGGTCGCCGCGATGGCGAAGTGGGATGAGGCGCTGCCGCCCGGCAAGGCCAAAGGCATGGCGTTCTCGCTGTCCTTCGGCAGTTGGGTCGGCGAGATCGTCCAGGTGGCCGACACGCCCGCCGGCATTCGCGTCGAGAAGATGTGGATCGCCGCCGATGTCGGTACCGCGCTCGACCCAGGCATCATCGAGGCGCAGCTTATCTCGGCCGCCATTTATGGGCTGTCGGCGGCCATGGGCCAGGAAATCACCTTCGCCGACGGCATGGTCGAACAGTCGAATTTTCACGACTTCGATGCCATGCGCATTTTTCAGTGCCCGGCCTTCGAAGTCGCGATATTGGAGAATTTCCACAAGATGGGCGGTGTCGGCGAAATCGGCACACCGCCGGCGGCGCCGGCACTGGCCAACGCCATTTTCGCCCTCACCGGCAAACGCATACGGACGCTGCCGCTGTCGAAGGCAGTGGCCTTCGCATGAAAAAGCTCCTCATCATCCTGACGTCTGTTGCCACCCTGGTGTCAGCGGCGCTCTTCGCAACCGCACAAGAAAGCCAGACACCGGCGCCGATGGCGGTCGACACCACGAAAGGCTTGCCCGAATGGGACAAGATCTACGCCGTGTTCTCGCATCCGCGCTGTGCCGACTGTCATGTCGCCGACGATCGGCCGCGCTGGTCCGGCGCTCATTATGGCGGCACGCGCGTTCATGCCTTCAACGTCCAGCGTGGCGCCGACGGCTCCGGCTTCGGCAATCCGGGCCTGCGCTGCACCACATGTCATTTCGCCAGCAATTCCAGTGCATTGCACGGACCGCCCGGTGCCGAGAACTGGCATCTGGCGCCCGCCGAGATGGTCTGGTTTGGCAAATCCTCGGCGGAAATCTGCGCCCAGATCAAGGATCGCAACCGCAATGGCGACCGCAGCCTGGAGGATGTTGCGCTGCATGTGCGCGACGACAAACTCGTCGCCTGGGGCTGGGCGCCAGGTGCCGGTCGTGAGCCGGCGCCCGGCTCGGCCGAAGCGACCTATCAAGCAATCGAGAACTGGATGGCGGCAGGCGCGCCGTGTCCGCTGACGCAATGATCGCGCAACTTTTGTGACTATATTGCGCTGCAACTTTGATGTAGAAGCCCGGGTCGCCGATCACGGCAAATTGAACACGGCCCCGCGCGCACCCATATCGGCGACGCGCCCCGAGTTGGAAGACACGGAAGCTCTCGAGACGACGGCCCCCTGTTAGAAAACGACTTTGGCCGAACCCCGCAGTGGAAAAACAATGATGCCGAAAATCAGGTTTCACAAGCTTGCCGCTATAGTCGTGCTCATCGGTTTCGCCGCCTGGATGGGA
This sequence comes from Mesorhizobium sp. P3_A2, assembly GCF_056403115.1. Taxonomy (NCBI): domain Bacteria; kingdom Pseudomonadati; phylum Pseudomonadota; class Alphaproteobacteria; order Hyphomicrobiales; family Phyllobacteriaceae; genus Mesorhizobium; species Mesorhizobium sp. P3_A2. The sequence goes on along the minus strand of NZ_JBFUGC010000023.1, from coordinate 11,840 downwards.
ACAGGCGCGTTCTCGTCGGTCGGCAGCGCCGCTGTCGAAGGCCCGGCCAAGGCGGGCGATCAGGCGAAGCCAGGCGAGCAGGCCATGGCGCCGGATGCAGCCAAGCCTGGAGCCGCCGAGGCGGAGGCCAAGGCGCCGCTGCGCACAGTTGCGGTGGTGACGCCGCCGCGCAAGACATATTCCCGCGCCATCCGCATTTCCGGGCTGACCGAGGCTGACAAGCGGGCGGTGCTGGGGACGCGCGTTGCCGGTGTCATCGACAAGTTGCCAGTCAAGCAGGGCCAGCACGTCAAGACTGGCGATCTGGTGCTGATGCTGGCGGCGGAAGAAAAGATCTCGATGGTCGACAACGCCAAGCAATTGGTTGTGCAGCGCCAGGCCGAGTTGGACGCAGCTCTGAGACTGATGAAGTCAGGCAATTTGCCGAAGCTGCAGCTCGACACCGCGCGCTCGAACCTGACCTCCGCGCAGTCGCTGCTGGAAACGGCACAGGCCCTACTCGAGCGCAATGAGGTGAGGGCGCCTTTCGACGGCGTTATCGACCGGGTGCCGGTGGAACTTGGCAGCTCCATAATGGAGGGCGGCGAGGTGGCGACCATCCTCAAGCTCGATCCGGTGATTGCGCGCGGCGAAATCAGCGAACGCGACCTTGGCTACCTCAAGCTCGGCGACAAGGCCGCTGTCCGGCTGGTCAGTGGCCAGACCGTTGAAGGCACCGTGCGCTACATCAGCCGCGACGCTTCGTCGGCAACGCGCACCTTCCGCATCGAGATTGCCGTTCCCAATGCCGACGGCGCGGTGCCGGCCGGCATGACGGCCGAGATTTCGCTCAGCGCGCAGCCGACCGACGCCGTCATGCTGCCGCGCTCGGTAGTGACGCTCGGCGACAAGGGCGACCTCGGCATCCGCGCCGTCGACAAGGACAACAAGGTGGTGTTCTTCCCGATCGACCTGGTCGATGATTCACCGAGAGGCCTCGTGCTTGGCGGCATTCCCGCCGATGCCCGCGTCATCGTCGCCGGCCAGGAGTTGGTCAAAGAAGGCGATGTCGTCAAGCCGGTCGAGGCCGACCAGGCGACCATCCAGAAACTGTTGGGCGAAGCGACAACGCAGTAGCGCCGGGAATTGGCCCGGGCGGGGACAACCGGCTGCAATGCGGCTCCTGAAATCTTGAGAACAGGCGTTAGCCATGGATATCGTCAAACTCGCGATCAACAATGCCCGGCTGACCATTTCGGTCCTGGTGTTCCTGCTGCTGGCGGGCTGGGTTGCCTATGAGTCGACGCCGAAGGAAGCGGAACCCGACGTTCCGATTCCGATGATGTATGTCAGCCTGATCTATCAGGGCATTTCGCCGGAGGATTCCGAGCGCCTTCTGCTGCGGCCGATGGAAAGCAAGCTGAAGAGCCTGAAGGGCCTCAAGGAAATGCGCTCGGCGGCCTTCCAGGGCGGCGGCTATGTGCTGGTCGAGTTCCAGCCGCAGACCAATCTGGCGACCGCGCTGCAGGACACGCGCTCCAAGGTGCAAGACGGCAAAGCCGACCTGCCGCAGGCCGCCGAAGAGCCTGTCGTCACCGAGGTCAACATTTCCGAATTCCCGGTGCTGGTGGTGACGTTGTCGGGCGAATTGCCCGAGCGCGTACTGACGGCCGCCGCGCGCGAATTGCGCGACCGCATCGAGGAAGTGCCGGGCGTTCTCGAAGGCTCTCTGCAAGGTTCGCGCGACGACCTCGTCGAAGTAGTCATCGATCCGATGAAGCTGTCGTCCTACGGCCTGCAGCTCGACCAGCTGATCGGCGCGGTCGGCGCCTCCAACAGCCTGGTCGCCGCCGGCAACATCGAAGGCTCGGAAGGCAAATACGCGGTCAAGGTGCCGTCGCTGATCGAGACGCCCGAGGATGTGGCGTCCCTGCCGGTGGTCGCCGGACCCAATGCCGTCGTGCAGGCCAAGGACATCGCCACGGTGCGTTCGACCTTCGCCGACGCCCAGACGATCACCCGCCTCAACGGCAAGCCGGCCATCGCCATCGAAGTCAAGAAGCGCATCGGCGCCAATCTGATCGACACGCTGGCCAAGGTGCGGGAAGTGTCCGACGCCTACGTCAAGACCATGCCGGAAGGCATGAATATCACCTACACGCAGGACAAGTCGGTCTTCGTCAACCAGTTGCTGGGCGACCTGCAGAACCATGTGATGATCGCTGTCATCCTGGTGTTCATCGTCATCCTCTATGCGCTGTCGGGTCGTGCCTCGCTGCTGATCGGCCTTGCCATTCCGTCATCCTTCCTGATCGGCATCCTGCTGCTTGCGATGATGGGCTACACGATCAACATGATCGTGCTGTTCAGCCTCATCCTGGCGGTTGGCATGCTGGTCGATGACGCCATCATCGTCACCGAATTCGCCGAACGGCGCATGGGTGAAGGCATGCCGAAGGCGGAAGCCTTTGCGCTCGCCGCCAAGCGCATGGCCGGTCCGGTCATCGCCGCGACGATGACCCGCATCGCGGCGTTTTCGCCGCTGCTGTTCTGGCCCGGCATCATCGGCGACTTCATGAAATACATGCCGATCACGCTGATCGTGACGCTGTCGGCCTCGATGCTCTATGCGCTGGTGTTCGCGCCGACGCTTGGCGCGATCTTCGCCAAGGCGCCGGAGCATCACGAGGGCGACAATCGCGACGGCTGGTACATGGCGCTGGTCAAGCAAGCGGTGCGCTTCCCCATCACCGTTCTGGTGCTCACTGCGGTCTTGCTGACCGGCGTCGGTTTCGCCTATTCGAAATATGGCGCCGGCGTGGAGTTCTTCCCCAGCGTCGAGCCTGATTACGGCCTGCTCTATGTGCATGCCCGCGGCAATCTCTCGCTGGCCGAAATGGATACGGCAACCAAGATCGCCGAAAACCGGCTGCTCGGCTGGCCCGGCGTGAAATCGGTCTACACCCGCGTCGGCAAGACGCAGGGCGGCGGCCAGGACGTGCCCGAAGATGTCGTCGGCGTCATCCAATATGAGTTCATCGACTGGCGCGAGCGCAAATCGGCGAACCAGATCCTGGACGAATTGCGCGCCGTTATGGCCGGCATCCCCGGCGTCGATGTCGAGGTGCGGGTCCCGGAAGCTGGTCCGCCCACCGGCAAGGCGATCCAGCTGCGGCTTTCCGCCATCGACCCCAAGGGGCTCGACGACCAGGCCCGCGCCGTTGCGGCGCGCATCGCCAAGGTGCCCGGCGTCATCGACATTTCCGACGGTCTGCCGCCGCCCGGCGTCGACTGGGCGCTCGAGGTCGACCGTGCCAAGGCGGCGCAGTACGGCATCAGCCCGACCTCGGTCGGCACCGTGGTGCAGTTGGTGACCAACGGCTTGAAGCTGTCGGAATACCGGCCGGCCGGCGCCGACGACGCCGTCGACATCAGGCTGCGCCTGCCCGAAGATCGGCGCACGCTGTCGACGCTCGACGAGCTCAGGGTGCAGACCTCGCAAGGTTCGGTGCCGATCTCGAACTTCGTCGTTCGCAAGCCGGAGCCGACGGTCGGCATCCTCAACCGCATCGACGGCGCCCGCACCGTGGTGGTGCAGGCCAACGTCGCCGCCGGCACGCAGGTTGCAGCGGTGCAGGCGGAGGTGGCCAAGGCGGTCACCGACATGAAGCTCGACAGTGGCATACGCTGGAAGCTCGCCGGCTCGAACGAGGACAGCGCCGAAGCCAGCGCCTTCCTTGGCAAGGCCTTTGGCGCGGCGATCTTCCTGATCTTCCTGGTGCTCTTGATGCAGTTCAACAAGTTCACCAGCGTGCTTCTGGTGCTGTCCTGCGTGGTCATGGCGACGATCGGCGTGTTCCTGGGCCTGCTTCTGACAGGCGAGGCGTTCGGCATCGTCATGTCGGGCATCGGCGTCATCGCGCTGGCCGGCGTGGTGGTGAACAACAACATCGTTTTGATCGACACCTATGACCGGCTACGTGAGGAAGGCTGGGACAAGATGGAGGCGGTGCTGCAGACCTGCCGCGAGCGCGCCCGCCCGGTCGTGCTGACGGCGGTGTCGGCCATTCTCGGCGTGCTGCCGATCGCCTTCGGTCTTGGGCTCGAAATCTTCCATCACGAGACGACGATCAACGCGCCGTCGACGCAGTGGTGGATTTCGCTGTCCTCGGCGATCGTCTTCGGCCTGTCCTTTGCCACGTTGCTGACGCTGGTGGTGACGCCGTCCATGCTGATGATCTTCACGCGCAGCAAGAACAGCCGTTTCTATGCGTTCTTCCGCAGGATATCGGGCCGCGACAAGAAGCCCGGCGCGCCCGAGGGGCCGAGACCGGGTCCGCTCGACGAACCGGCAATCGCCTTCCCGAAAGCCGCCGAATAGGCCAGCTTCGATCAGTCAGACAAAAGACCGTCCGGAACAACCGGGCGGTCTTTTGCATTGTCCCCTCATATCCGCATTTCGCGGCGAGGGATTCTTAATGACCGTCAGCACCATCCTCATCATTATCTTGATCCTGATCCTGATCGGCGCCGTGCCGGCATGGCCGCACTCGCGCTCCTGGGGTTATGGCCCCTCGGGCATCGCCGGCATCGTCCTGGTGGTGCTGCTGATCCTGGTGCTGATGGGCAGGGTTTGATTGGAGGCATCACGGTAGCGGGTCTCTATGGAGCTAAGCCGGAGGCAGCATGGTTCGCTGCAGACGACAAGCACGCGCTGCGCCCCCCTTGGCCGGGTAGCTCCCTTGCGTATAGGCTGCCCACAGGGCAACTATCGAGGAGCCATCGAGGTGAACGCAGACGTCGCCAGCCCGCCAAGGTCTCTCGCCGAGATCGCCAGCTATCACGCCCATATCTACTATGACGGGCAGGCCGAGCGGCAGCATGCAGAATGGCTGCGCCTGCGCATCGGCGAACGTTTCCGCGTGCGCCTCGGCAATTGGCGCGACGAGCCGGTCGGCCCTCACGAGCAGGCCATGTACCAGGTCTCCTTCGCCACCGAGATTTTCGCTACCCTGGTTCCATGGCTGATGCTGAACCATGGCGGCTTAAGCATCCTCATCCACCCCAACACCACCAATCCCAAGCGCGACCATCTGGTCGACCCGATCTGGATCGGTCGCCCGCTGGGGGTCCATGGCGAGGTGCTGGGTGAGGAGGACGAGGCCGAAGAGGCGCTGGAGGTGAATACGGAGCCGACGCTGGGGGCTTAGGGATAGGCAGCATTCGGCGTGGAACGGCTCGGCCTCGGACTGCATTCGCCGAGAGGCTGAACGGCCTTGGCTGCGACGGCACCGGTTCCGCGCTGAACCGCGACTGAGAGGCCATAGGTCCCAACAGATTCCAGAGGGTGGAAAAATTTCGATCCATCACTCACTTGAATGAACCGTTTGTCGCCTGCACCCCATACATTGTGAGAACCGGGGCGATAAATGTGTTGCAGGAAGCTAGGGGGCTGCGCGGTGAATCTGAGCGAAGACGAAGCGCGGCTTGCTGAACGCTATCGCCTTCTTTGCAGCCAGAACGATGCGTCTTCAGGTTATAACATGGTCGCCCTGATCGCCCTGCTTGCAGGCGGCGTGTTTATCGTCACCGCGCTATTCTTTGGTGGCGGAGAGGAAGGCGACCCTCTCTTCATACTCGGTGTCGGCTTATGCTGTCTTATCGGTGGCGGCGGCCTTTGGTTCCATAGGCGCCAGGCCGAGAAGCGCCGCTGGAAGGAAATCAAGTCGATCATTCACAGCTTTCGCAGTCGCGGGCTTGGCGTCCAGTTGAACGGCCAAGTGCATCGCCTGTTCGGATAGCAATGCAGCAGCGCGGTTGCAGAGAATCTGCACACCACGCGTCGTTGCGGTACCTTAGGCCGAATGAGCACGGCCGATCTACTGCGCCGTGTTATGTGCCTTGAACGCCGCACGAAGGCTTAGCGCCTCTGGGCTGGTACTGCCCAGCTTGGTGTCCCCGTTCTGCGATCCCCACGCATAGGCAAAATCAAACACGGGATTGGGTGAGTAAACGGCCCAGCGCGCGAATATCTGGTTCGCCTGGTCTGGTGTCGGCAGTTCATAAACGTCCATGGACGCGCCGGTATAAGTCTTCCATTTGCCGCCGCCGAAGGCTTGGAACACAGGCACAATTCTGTCGAGCGGGATGCCGGCAGCAACGGCCGCCTCGACCGTCCGGTCGATGAAATCCAGATCGAAAGCTTTGCCGCGTACGGGATATGGATCAAGACCGAAGAAATCGATCCCGGTGTTGGCCGGATTAAACGTGTTCATAAAACCGGGGGCTTCGAAAGACCCCATGTCCATAAGGGTGACAAACGTCACCGCTCCTGGGACATTGGCCTTTATCCACTCGGCTTCGGCCTTGAGCGCCGCCGGGCTAACTGCCGGAGGATGATACTTGCCGGTGATATCCGGTTCATCACAGAGGCGAAAACCAAACAGCCTCGGGTTGCCTATAAAGGGCTTGACCTTCGCGATAAAGCGCGGCGTCACTCCGCCGGATTCGTCCAGCCATATCAGTCCCTTCATTCCCGCAGGCAGGGCATTGAGCTGCTCGACATATTGTACGTCAGCGAGGTTGAAGCCTGCGGTCACGATTGCAGGTCCTGAGCCGCCAGAGGTGTAATGAAGGGTCTTGTCGTGCTCTTCAGCGGACAGGGTGGATTGGCCGTAAATCAATATGATGAGCAATGCCGATACGCACAGCTTGCTCATGCGTGTGAGCGTTGGTGGCAGCGTTGTTGGCATGGCACGTGCCTATTTTCTGGTCCGCGCGGGTGGGGACGCCGAGGAATGCCTGCAGGTTGAGCTCAGCGGCGGGCCTAATTCATCCAGCAATTCGTCCCGCATCGTTCGCCTTATAGTCTGTGTGAACGAACCCGGCTTCATCTGTTCGGCCGATGGCTCAACTTCGGGCGACTCCTGCCCTTCCAAGACAAAGTCTGTGCTGGCCATCTGGCTTCGCCTCTCATGGGCGCAGGCGATGAATGGCACGACAAACAGATCGGCGCGCAGAGCAGGTCATGTACACCTTCGCGACCGGGACTGCAGTACGGGTCAAGCCGTTGGCGCTGTGCTGCGCCGCTCGAGCGCGGTCTTGCGGATGATTTCCGCGATCTCCGGGCTGCTGCTGCACAGCATCTGGAAATCCACCGCGTGCAGCGACAGGAGTGAGACCGCCGTTGCGGCGCTGACGGTCGCCACACGCGGTTCGCCGCTGATCAGCGCCATCTCGCCGAAGAAGGCGCCAGGGCCAAGCTCCACCGGCTTCGGCGTCGCGACGGTGACGCGCCCCTCCACGACGAAGAACATCCGGTCGCCGGGCTCGCCAACGCGGCAGATCACAGCGCCCGCCGGCACCGTGCGAGGTCTTAACGCGGCCACGATCTCGACCAGCACGGCCGGACCGAGCTTCTGAAACAACGGCACGCCGGCAACCAATTGCCAATTGCGGACGAATTCCCCGCGACGAACTTCCTGATAGAAGCCCGTGGCAAGAATGCCGGCCCAGAGCGCGAAGATGCCGATGCCGCTCATCATGACCGCCCCGGCTAGGACGCGGCCGGCGAAGCTTTGCGGAATGGCGTCGCCATAGCCGGTCGTGGACAGCGTGACCACCGCCCACCACATGGACTGGGGGATGCTGCCGAACTTTTCCGGCTGGATGTCGCGCTCGATGACATAGCCCGCGAGCGCGACACCGAACAGAACGACGCCGAACAGCGTGGTGACACCGATCAGGTTGCGCGCTTCGTTGGCCAGCACCCTGCCCAGCACCGGGAAGAAGGTCGAGTCGCGCAGCGGCTTCAGCAGCCAGACAGCACAGTAGAGGCTCCAGTCGGGCGTGCCGATGAGCAGAAATGCGGCGAGTGGAACCATGACCGCGAGCACATCGATGGCGATTGCCGGCGTCCTGTCCCGAAGGTCTCCCGCCCGGCGCTTGAGCAGCGTCGCGGCCATTTGCAGGAGATAGGCGCCCCAAATGACTGCGAGCAGGGCAACCAGAGCCAGTCTGGTTCGTCCGGAAATATTTGGTGACGTGAGCGCAGCCACCGCCAGGAGCCCGGGCGCAGCCAGTGCCGCGTTCAGCGGCGCGTAAATTCTCAGGAAAGGCAGTACCGACATTCTATTCCCACAAGCGCCCACTACCCTGCAGAATAGGATGGCTTCAAGGCAAGCGCAAAGGTGCTTGCTGCCGCCGCGATGTGCATCACCAACGCTGTGATAAAATCCACGCCGGAACCGTGCTAGGATGCGTGGCGCACGCGACTTGGCGTGCTTCAAATTGGCCAGGAACGATTGTCATGCTCAATCCGATTTCCATCATGGCCGACCGGCTCGGCGACCATCTGTCGGAACTCTATCTCCAGTATTTCTCGCATCGCAATCCCGAGTATGCGGCCTACATAGGAGGGGCGGCCCGCCTTGTCCTGGAGCGTATCGGCAATTCGAACGCGCTTTATCACAACATCGAGCACACGCTGATGGTTACGCTCGCCGGCCAGCAGATCATCCGCGGCCGGCTGCTTTCGGAGTCCCTGACCCCCGATGACTGGCTGCACTATACCTGCGCGCTGCTTGTCCACGACATTGGCATGGTGCACGGCATATGCCCGGGCGACAGCGACGACAGCTTCGTCATCAACGAGGCCGGCGAGCGCCATACGCCACCACGCGGCGCCTCCGACGCGGTGCTTGCGCCCTATCATATCGAGCGCGCCAAGATCTATGCGCGCCAACGCTTTGGGTCCTCGAAGTTCGTCGATGAGGAGCGCATTGTCGCGGCCATCGAGATGACGCGCTTTCCGGTACCGGACGATCCGGCCTACCAGGCTACCGACACCGAGCCGGCGCTGGTCAGGGCCGCGGATCTGATCGGCCAGCTCGCTGATCCCTTCTACCACCGCAAGCTGCCGGCGCTGTTTGCCGAGTTCTCCGAGACCGGGATGGTGGAAAAGCTCGGCTGCAAGACCGCCGCCGATCTCGGCGCCATCTTCAGCGATTTCTTCACGCTGAAGGTCGAGCCCTATATTGGCGACGCGATCCGCTATCTGGAGCTGACGACCGAAGGCAAGCAGTGGGTCGCCAACCTGCACAGCAACCTCTTCCAGTCCGGGCACCGCCCGGCCAGGATCGGCCCGTTCCCCGGCGTGTTGCAGCCGGCGAGCCTGTCGGTGGTGACCTGAGAGCCGGGGATTGCTTCCAATTCTCATAGTCAGTGCAACGCATGGGAAAGGCATTCATGCGATCTTCCATGCATGAATACTAGGGCTTTTCTCGCCGCCATTTTGGCCGTTATTGCGGGTGCGGCCGTTTGCAGGCCTGCGTTCGGGCAAGACCAGGAGACGTGGCGATGCAACGTAGAAAACGGCCGATATTCCACAAATCGGCAATCGATTTCACCTGGGGCGCATTCTCTGACCGGGCAAATCCAGTTTCACAGCGGACAGTTCGGTGACCACTGGAGTCCAGTGGCGCACATTGCGTTCACCGACTCCAAGCTCCCGACGAACGCCGACTGTTTTTGCAACGGTGTTCGTGCGTCGATCTATCCGGACGAGCCGGACACAGTGAAATTCTTCATGATATTTAACGGCAAGTCAGAGCTGATCGCACAAGCAGCTGTGGGGAGGGCGATCACCTTCAGCTTGGCGATCGATGACGCAGGCGTCCTCACCGTGGTGATCGGCAAGACCAATCCCGTCAAGGGCACGGCGGAGGTGCTGCATCCTCAGCGCGACATGGTACACATGGACTGTTCGGGCGGGGATGTCAGCTTTCTGAATGTGCAACCTGGGTAAATTTGACCGGCCAGCTTTCCCGTACTAGCCGCTTGGGAAGAGACTGCCGATACTGGCCCCATCCTGGCTCGCGGTGTCGAACCCAGTCATGTCATCCTCCGGATGCTTGCCATAAATAATCGAGTGGGAGTAGCTCGTGCGGCTTTGGCTAGGCCTGAGCCGCTCGCGGTCCAATGCATTCCCCAGTCCGCCGGGCGCGGGTGGCGCTCCCGGCACGAAAAGTGCTGGGAGCGGTATCGTCACTTCACGAGTGCGGCCTTTTCAATCACCGCCGCGACTTCCTTGGCGTGGACGACGAGGGAGGCATGGCTGCCGGCGACCTCCGTCGTCTGGGCCTTCATCCTGCCGGCGAAGATCTTCTGGACCTCGGGTGCGATGACCTTGTCCTTCGTGCTGATCACATAGAACGTCGGCTTGTCGTGCCAGGCTGCCGTGTCGACCGGAGCCTCGAACGCCGTGTGGTTCAACGGGAGCTGATGGTTTGCCAGGGATTCGGCGATCTCCAAGGGAAGGTCAGCCGCGACAGCCGAAGGGAACACCTTGGGATCGATGTAGAGGTTACCCTTTTCGTCGGGATGGATTGCCGCGCCGCCTTCGGTTGCCGGACCGCTCTTGGCCAGGCTCGCCAGAGATTCTCCCACGTCGGGCGCGAATGCGGAGACGTAGACGAGCGCCGAGACCTTTGGATCGTCACCTGCCTGCGTGATGACCACACCGCCCCAGGAGTGGCCAACGAGAACGGTCTTGCCGTTCTGTTTCGCCAGCGCCTGTTTGGTGGCATCGACGTCCGCTGCGAGCGAGGTGAGCGGGTTTTCGACCAGCGTTACGTTGTAGCCCTTCTTCGTGAGGATATCGGCAACCGGCTGCCAACTCGTCTGGTCGACGAAAGCGCCATGGACGAGCACGATATTGTGCGCCGCCCCCTTGGGCAGTTGAGCTGATTGGGCGGGGGCGGCAATTGTTGCTCCGGCCATGAGGACAGCGGCGACTGAGAGTAGAAGATTTCGCATTCATTGCTCCTGTTGGGATGACGGACGACGGGGGGTCCGGGGAGGGCAGGCGTGTCGGCAAAAGTCTTGGGTTTTCCCATCCGCCGTTTGCGTGATGGTTTGCCGCGCGAGCCGTTGGCTCGACTTGCGATCAGTTAGTACGGGGAGCATTTGGACGTTAGGCCTCAATCGTCCGAATATTGTGTCGGACCGTCCGCCGTACTAACATCGGCAGGATGGACATCCTCGCCCAAGTGCTGGATCGCGTTCGCCTCGGTGGAACCCTGCTGTTCCACTTCGAGCTCGGCCATCCATGGAGCCTGGCATTGCCGGCGCGCCCCTACGCCCTGTTCCATTATCTCAGCCGGGGCTCGGCTACCCTGGCGCTCAACCAGGGACAGGAACTCCACATGGCCGAGGGCGACTTTGTCGTCATCACACGCGGCGAGCCTCACGTGATTTATTCCGATCGCCGGTCGACGCCGCTATTGATTGTGGACCTCGATCGACCGGCCGGACGTCTTGGCGTCGTTCGTCATGGCGGCAACGGAGAGCCGGTCTCGACGATGATCTGTGGCAATTTCACTGTGGAGCGGCCCTCGCGCGGCAGCGTGCTGGAACTGCTTCCGCCCCTGCTTCTGCTCAGGCCGACGGAAGACGGCGGATGGCTCGAGGCGATCCTGCAACGCATGGTCAGCGAGTCGGCGCTTGCGCGCCCCGGCCAGGACGTCGCCCTCTCACGGCTGACAGAAGTGCTCTTCGTCGAGGTGCTTCGAAGCTGGATCAAGTCTCTCGATTCCGGAGAAGGCGGGTGGCTGGGGGCGATGGCGGACCCGCACATAGGACCGGCGCTTCAGTTGATCCACGAACGACCGGATCAACCCTGGACCCTTAGCGACCTGGGGCAGCGCGTGGGGCTCGGTCGCTCGGCGTTTTCAGCTCGCTTCACCAAGCTCGTCGGTGAGTCCATGTATCGCTATCTGATCGCACGCCGGATGTCGGAGGCCGCGTTTCTGCTCGAAACCAGCGACGAAGGGATTGCACGGATTGCGACCCGTGTCGGCTAC
>NZ_JBFUGC010000022.1:0-34700 GCF_056403115.1 Mesorhizobium sp. P3_A2 | reverse complement strand
GTCATGGCGACAGGCATCAAGCGCCAGCACGAGCCGCCGAGGATCGTCGGCGATCTTCTCTCGGCCGAGATCGCCGAGAAGCAGGCCCGCTCCATCAAATACCAGCTCACCGTCGCCAAGCTGCCGATCGCCAAGGACATCGAGGAGTTCGACTTCGACGGCACGCCGGTCAACGAGCCACTCATCCGTGATCTCGCCAACGGAACCTTCGTCGCCGACCAGCGCAACGCCGTGCTCATCGGCGGCACCGGAACCGGCAAGTCGCATCTGGCAATCGCCATTGCCCGGGCCTTGATCCGCAACGGCTCACGTGGCCGCTTCTTCAACGTCGTCGATCTCGTCAACCGGCTCGAGACCGAGCACCGCGGCGGCAAGCAGGGCCGTATCGCCGACTACCTCACCCGGCTCGGACTTCGTCGTGCTTGATGAACTCGGCTATCTCCCGTTCGCGCAAGCCGGCGGGCAATTGCTCTTCCACCTGATCAGCAGGCTCCTTGCCGATCAGGCTATTAAGGCGGGGAAACAGAGGACATCAGCCTGGAAGGATCAGCGAAGAAGTCGGCAGCACGTTCGACGTCGTCCTCGATGCGATGCAGCACCGCTCCAGATGATTTCGAAAAAACTCGCGGCCAATGTCGAGAGTGTAGCCAAATCCGGATATGAGCAATCGCCGAGGTCTGAAAGTTTCTGCCGCAAGGCTCACCCTAGATGCGGATCCAAGGCTTGTCGCATCAACGGTCCTTCACATTCGCGGGGAGCCACGATTTTGTCACGCCGGCAAGCGCGCTCACTCTCCGCATCGGCAGTAGTCTTTTGGGCAGCATTCAGCCTTTCGTCTTACGCTAATAAGACCGTGGTCCCATAAGGGAACTTAACGGACTTGGACACGTTTGCTGAGGGTTGGCAACGCCTACAAAACTCCCACAAGAAATCCTGTGTTCTTGAGGTAAAACTCGCCATTATCCAGAGGTGGATCATGAACAGCATTATATGGTTGGTCGGAGCGGTTGTAATCGTGATCGCTATACTTAGTTTCTTCGGCCTACGATGAAAGGTCTATTTATCGAACGCTAGCCGAAATCGGAGGAGTGCACAATGAAAAATGCTTTAATCATGTTAATGATGCTGGTTCCCCTGGCAGCCTGCTCGCGCACGGAACAAGGCGCGGCAGTTGGCGGCTTGGGCGGTGCTGCTGTTGGTGCCGCGGTAGCTGGCGATCCGGTCAAGGGCGCCGTGGTGGGCGGAGCAGCCGGGGCCTTAGCCGGTGCCGTAATTGGTCATGCCAGCGAAGCTGGCCAATGCAGGTATCGCGATCGTCACGGCCGGGTCTACATTGCACAATGCCCAGAGGGATATTGATCGCAAAGCGCCTGATCAGAAACGCTGGTCCGCCGACAAGCTAGGCACTAAACGATCGTGGGACCAGAACTTCGAACGACTGTCGGAGGGACTTCCCGCGCCGCGTACCATGATCTGGAGTGGCAAGGTTCGAGCTTGCGTTTAAGTGGTCGAGGCCTACGGCGAATGGTTCGTCCGCGTGGTCCAGGAAGACCAGGAACTTACCCGCTCATTTTACCGAGAATGGTACGCACTGGCCTTTGCTGAAGGCCAGCGCATTCGCCTGCATCTCAATAAGGTATGACGGTGGCGCACTTGTCTTACAGGTCTCGTTAAACTTTGAGGTCGAAGCAGAGCACCGTTCCCGCACCAGCAGCTCTCCGGATTCAGACGTCTGATATCGTCCACGCACCTGAATCGCCGCGAGGAAGGCCCGCGCCGCCGCGGCGTCACGCAACTTGCGATGGCCCATTGGAATGAATGATGACCTTGGCGGCTCTCGACGAAAGGCCGTATTTTCGCGCGAAAAACTCCATCTCCTTTGCTGCGGCAAAGGCCTGCCGTCGCGCCTTCGATGCCTCGTTGAACCTCTAAATTGAGGCGTGTGGACCAACTCGTGTGGCTGAATGTGTGCGGCAGATGCCGATCGATCTAACTCGTCGCGGCATCCTTGCTGTATCCAGCAATGTAGTAGATATCGAACTCCTGGCTGACCCTTGCGTCGATGAAGGGCAGCAACGACGGCGGACAGAACGAAGTCACTAATATCTTCAGAGTTGTGATGTATTTCGTCGGCTAATTTCAAACTCGCTCCTGCCTTGGTAGCCAAAGCGCCCCCGCTCACGGGATGGGACGAGGGCGCATTTCGCGATTGTCATTTGTTGATGATGACGCGCTGTTTGTCGCGATTTTGAGCGTAGGTGGCCTTGTCGTAGGCAGGCTGAGCCGTCAACTGCTCCTTGGTGAAGTTCGTATAGAGGTAGCGGTTACCGTTCTTGTCGGTCATGAACTTGAGGTTCTCCATACCGATGGCCACCTTTTTTTCGCCAATGCCTAGAAAGCCACCTACATCGACGATGATGGTGTCGACCTTCTTGTCGCCGGTCAGAATGACGTCGCCGATATCGCCTACCTTCGCGTCATCTGCACCATACACATTGGTACCAATTAGATTTGCCGCGCTGATTTTGTCTGACGGCATCTCAGTCAACGACGACTTGTCAATTGAAGCGGTTGCGGTTTTATCTGTCTTTGCAGGAGCGGTTTGGCCGTCGGCCGTGGGCTGGACCGTGGTGGAGGCAGACGCCGCGTCGTATGCCTTGGTGTCAAAACTGGGCTGGGCTTGAAGTTCTTCCTTGGTAGTCTTTGCCACCAGCCAGCGGTCGCCCTTTTTGTTGATCCATTCGAGCTTACCGTAATCGTAGGCAACATTCTTTTCGCCCACGCCGAGGAAACCGCCTACGCCAATGACGACGAGTCTGGCCTTGCCGTCCTTGTCCAGGACGATGTCCTTAACGTCGCCGACCTTCGTCGCGTCATCAGCGGTGCTGTCATAAACCGCGGCTCCCATGATCTTCGAGACGAGTTTGCCGTCCGTTACGGGAGCAACAATCGCGTTCTGGATAGCGGGAGTATTTGCATGTACGCCGGGCGCGTAGAACGCGGTCGACATAAGAGCGGCTGTCGCCGCTGTAGCCAATATCTTCCGGATCATTCTGAAACTCCTTCTGTTGCCTGGTTGATCGACCGTCGGTATCTGCCAACGTCATCTCGATCGACGGAAGCAATCGCTTTACGTTCCAAGGGTGTGCATAATCTCAAGCGGCGTAGACTGACGGCGTTGAGATCCAGTTCCCAAGCCTCAGCAAGGGAGCGAGCCCAAGTCTCTGAGCACTGGAAACACCACTCCTGCCCCCCAGATCAGAACCCGATGCCGGGCAGAGAGGGAAGGCACCCGGCCTGCCGGTGGCACGCACCACGGCCGGCGGCCGACGACGGGCGAATGACCCACTTTCACCTGTCAGTGCTCACATTCCAAGCGTCACGCGACTTTCGGCAGGCCGAAGAATCGCAGCGAACAACTCGGCCGCTGCCAACGCCTTGTCGGCCGCGTCATCGACCTTGTCGAAGCGCTTCAACACTCGGTCGTGCAGCATCGACAAACGGGCGTCGTGGTAAAGAGCGCTGCGCTTCTCGGCGCCCATTTCCAGCGGTGCAAACATCATCGTCATGGTGCTGTCTCCTCAGCATTCCACGTTATGGTCAATCTTCGTCAATCGCTGTTTTGCATCGGCAACGCTTTGTTCCTCCGATCGTATCCGGTCGAGGTTCACCGCGACGCTGGAGCGCTCGCCGAGCAATTCGTTGGCGCGGACAAGGGACGGCTCGGCTCTCTGCACGCGCTGGCGCGCCTTGGCCAATTCAAAGCTGAAGATTTCAGCCATCGCTTGGCATCCTTGGTAGCTGTCCCTTCCATTAGAGAACACTGATTCACCCGTTTGGTTCCGATTGCGGCGAGGGCCGCATGACGCCCGACCCACAGCTTGAGGCCAATGTCGCCGCGGCCAGACGGCGATAGCTGATTTGCTCGATACATTGGCCAGCACCTGATCGGAGCCGACGCCACCCGTACGGCCCCTCGAGCCGGACCTCGACGGCAGCGACAAGATCTCGAAGCGAGGAGGGGAGGATCGCCAGTGCCAACCGAAAGGTCGAGCGCGTTTATGCGGCTCAAGCCGAACTAACCAAGCGTCGAAGAGAGCCAAGGCTGCCGCCGCCGAAAGCGAACTCCGGGCCGGTACGCGCCGCGAAGGCCAAGTCATACACCGCCGGCTTCAGCCCTTGCGGCAACGAGGATTGCCGTCTTCACGGTTACCGTGTCGACCGCCAATCTGGGCATCGCCTACCAGGTCTACCGTCATAGCTAGTCTCTGGGCGGCGCCAGAGGCGAGTGCAGCAAAGGCGATCGAGCGTTTCCGGGCACAGATGCGGAACGCTTCTGCGGGCCACAGCGAGCCGCCGAGAGGCGAACGGCGCTTGGAGGGCGGGCGACCGGGTTTTTCATTTGTGCGGGAACTTGGGCCAAACCGCGAGGTTGGGTGATTGCAGCGTTCGAGTTTCCGCTGCCGACGCTTGATCGGGCCCGCGCCTATCCGGGTGGCGCGGGCCGCCTTTCAATTGACACTGCAAGCATCGCTAGACATTGACCAGGGCTCTGGCGCTGAGAGTTCCAACTCGTACGATGACTCATCGAAGCGAAGGCGAAATTACTGCCTTCGAATTTTCGGTAATAAATGATTGTTTTCGACGGATGGTAAGCGAGGGCTTGCCTGAACATGAATGGATTGCCAGACGATCTGGTGACAGCGATGCGACCCGGAAATGGTAGCGGCGTGCATCCTGGGCCCAAAGCCGACGAAATTGAAGCGGCGTTTAATTTACTGGGACAGACTTGACCGGGCCTATCGCGATTCCCGCCAACTCTTGGATGCCAGCGCATTTTCAAGAGAGGCCAAGATCTGCCTATAGAGTGAACGGAGGCTCGCTTCTCAGGCTTTGCTTTCGCCTGGCGCGCAAACCCGCGCGAGGCAACCAAGTTTGAATGATTGCAGTGAGTCCCCGCTGCCGACCCGGGCCGCAACCTGATCGGACCCGCGCTCCCCTTCGATAAGCAGCGCGGGCCGACGCGCCTGGTGCCAGCCGGACTGTCGGCGAAAGAAAAGCCCGCCGACGGAGTCAGCGAGCTTTCTTCTGAAGGCTTATTTCCCCATCATCATTGCCATTTTGCAAAAGTTTTCGTGCGCCTTGGCGATAGTTGCGTCGGCGCAGTCCTTCATAATGGCATCACGGTCTTCCTGAGACATTGCCGCCCAAGCTGCTTTCGCTTCGGCTTCAGACTTCATTGTCTTCATGCCGGCATCCGTGAAGAAGGGAGACATCTTCGCCGGGTCGTCGAGTGCAGACGTGCCGCTCGAACTTCCTGCGACCGCGGAGCCGGAAACCATTGCAAGGGTCAAGGTAGCGAAAACCACTTTCTTGAGGTTCATGTTAAATTCCTCCTAAAAGGGTCGGCCTTTGTGGCAACCCGTGCTTCACAACGCGGGTTTTTGGGAAAGGTTTCTCGTAAACGCAAAGTTGCCCAATTCGGGATGGCTTCGAAGGATGGTGTGCTTTTCGGGCCAGTTCCAACGGTGTGTAGTTACATGGCATTTTCGCATGAGGGTCCTATCTAACGGCCATGCCTCAACGGCGAAAAATCGACGAAACTGCGAAGCTGGTCGGCGAGTGGCCTCTGACGCCTACCGCCACGCTGGGGTCCTCGGTGCGGGCGAAGGGTATTTTCCTGGAGGTGCGGTCACGCCTTCCGATGGCAGCGAGAAAGTTGCTGAATATCGAATCCCGGGTGCTGACGTTGCGCGTACCGGAAGGTGTTGAGGCTGACGTCACCGATGCATGCGCGATCATATCGAACGCGATGAAAGACATCGAGGAGTTGCCGGTGATCCCTCGCGAAGCCGAGGACATCTTGACCATCAAGGCTGGCGAACGGCACCGCTGGCTGAAGGATGGCCGCCTTGAAAGCGCCGGGACACGGACGGTGAAATTGCGCGGCCGCGCCAGGAACATCACCTTTCTCGTGTTCGACCCACGGCATATTGAGGATGTGCTTGACCGTGACCTGGTTTCGCTGTGGCGAGAGCAGGACATTGCGACAGCCGCCGAAAATAGGCGGCGAGCTGCAGGTCAGGCGGCCATGAAGCGCGCCCTCAAAAGGGCCCGTCGATCAGACCATTCAGACGGCAGCCGAGACAAGGAAAGAGGTTCTGACCTGCGCGATTGGGATGAGTTCGACATCGCTGGCTTCTTCGCTGATGATGGTCCCGCCGCCGGGCGAAGACTAAGGAGGGGGCTGGCCGATAAGTGTCGGCTCACTGCAATATCGGGCATCCAGGCGGTCTAGGAGCACAGCGAAAGGATTAAGCCTTATCTACAAGTGGCATTTAGGGCATGACACCGCCCTGGACCTTCATTGCTCTCTGGTTAGGCGAACACCTGGAAAATCATGACTGCTGCCGCCGCCGCCATTATGACTGTCGCCATCCAACCGATTAGACGCATCAGCGGCGGCACGGTTATTTTGCCCATCACGTCGCTTCGTCCTGTCATGAGCATCATCACCGCCATAACCGGTACTGCGACTACGCCGTTTACCACCGCGCTCCAGTAAAGTGCCTTGATAGGATTGATCGGTGTAAAGTTGAGAGACGCGCCGATCAACGTGGCGATTGCAATTGTTGCGTAGAACGCCTTAGCGGCCAGCGGCGCACGCTCGAGCCCCACTGGCCAATTCCGTGCCTCACCCAGGGCATAGCCGGCCGATCCTGCCAAGACCGGAATGGCAAGCAACCCTGTGCCGATAACACCGAGGGCGAAAATTGCGAAAGCAAATTTACCGGCGACCGGACGAAGCGCCTCGGCCGCCTGGCTAGTGGATTGAATATCGGTGACACCCTTGGCATGAAGCGTGACGCCGGCAGTAATCATGATCGCGAGGGCAACCAGATTGGAAAATCCCATTCCGATATAGGTGTCGAGACGAATGCGCTCTATTGCATTCTCCGCCTGCTCTGGCGCTCTCTTGAGCGGCTTGCGCTTGGGCTTGGCTTTCTGGTCCTCCACCTCCTGGGACGCCTGCCAGAAGAACAAGTATGGACTAATCGTAGTTCCGAAGATCGCGACCACCGACGTCCAGAATGACGCGTCCGGAGACAGCTGGGGGATAAACAGGCCTTTCGCGACTTGCCCCCAAGGGACATGGACGAACATGACCGTGCCGAAATAGGCAAATAGCGAAAGCGCCAGCCATTTAAGGACCGCGACATAGCGCTTGTATTTCACAAAAACCTGGAGCCCGACGGATATAGCCGCGAACAAGACGACGTACAGCAGCGTCGGACCGCCAATGATAAGCTTCAGCGAATCGCCCATCGCGCCGAGATCAGCGCCGATGTTGATGGTGTTAGCGATCAAGAGTAGCGCTACGACCGACTGGAGCAGCCAGTTCGGGTAATACTGTCGCATATTGCCGGCGATGCCTCGTCCCGTCGTGCGGCCAATGCGGGCACTGATTTCCTGCACGACAGACATTAGGGGATAACTGAATAGCATCGTCCAGGAAAGGCCGAAGCCGAATTGGGCGCCCGCCTGGGAGTAGGTGGCAATGCCACTGGGATCGTCATCGGATGCGCCTGTAATGAGACCAGGCCCGAGCACCTGAATTAGCCTTGGCTTTGATGGCCCGACAACGTGATTCGCTGTTTTCGCGCTCAACTGATGGCCCCGAAACCGCCCTGAAATCAGATCGTTAACGCGGCGGCTGGACAAAAGCTCCAGAGCTAAAGCTTTTTATAGTAGCACTCGCTAAAAAATGAGCGGGCGAACGAAGGCACCTCATAGGCATGCGGTCCAGTCCTTTCGCTGTTCATCGGTGTAAAGCACACAATCATAGGAATTTCTCTCCGTCGCCGCGATGTGCCAGACAAAACCAGTGCGACGGCCGCCGGGCCCGGGCAAAGCCGAACCCACCCAACTTCCCATCCTTGGGCTGGGGTCGGGGCAGCTCTTCGGAAAGAAAATCGGGATCAGGTTCACGCACGTCCGGCGTCGAGGTAGGTGCGTCTAGCGGTGGGTCGTCAGACGGCTCTGGGCGGCATTGCTATTCTCCTGGCCAGTCGGCTGGGCGCGGTCTCTTTCCGCTTGCCGGTCGTGCATCGCTGCGCCTGTTTGAGAACGGATCGGTGGAAGAGCTTGCCTTCCCGTTGAGGGTTCCTGCGTCCTGGGTGCAACGGGAGCTGCCCGGCATCTTGTCGGTCGAATTTTTGCGCTTGATCTCGGCGCCGGGCTTTCAGGCTCCTTGATGATTGCCTTGCTGAGATTCTTGACGCTCCATTTTCGCCATCTCCCTTTGCTGGCCAGACACCTGCCAGAAGGAATGTTCCATCAGCAGCGGAACCCCTTGGCGTCTGGTGGGGTTATCGATGAACAAGCCAGAAGGGATCGATATGCCCGACGACGACAACCATCGAGAAACCGGAGCGACCAAATATCCGGCCCGGACCGGTCCGGATCCTTCCGACGCGTTCTCCCAGGAGGCGGCAGGCAACCAGAAGCCGAAGGGTGGGATGGGATTGACGCGTCCTGTAAACGACGTCGATGACAAGACCCACCAGTCGGACGGTCAGAACCCACCTCGCTCCACGACGAGACAGGAAAACAAGACGCGGCCCTGAATGTCGTCAATCGTAGCTTGGACGCTTGAAGCAGCGATTACCAATGCTTGTGAACCGCCTGGTTCCGGAGGTGATCTTGCCAAGGGCGCTGGGTGAGTAGTGTCCCCAGGACGCCATCGGCAGTCTCGCCATCACCCAACGAGGCGACGCCTGCCACCTCCAACGCCGATTTGCGAACAGCTTGTCGAGAGCGGGGAGACGTTGTCCCGGACCGTTCCTTCGCTGACATTCGACTTCGCACCCAGCCGGGTTTATGGCCAGGCCGGTATGCGTTTTGGCGTGGCGCGATTTGTTGGCTGTCGAGAGCCCTTTCTGCCGGGGCTCTTCTTCAGCAACGCAGCCATCGCCTTATGCTTTTCTCTGCCGTCGGCGCCACATTCTATTGTCGGTGGCGAGACCACTATCATCTTCAGGGCGGGCGAGCGATGGAGTGCCTCCGACGGTGAAGACAATTCCGGCGTCCTCAAAGGCTTGGCGCATGGCAGCGATGGTATGGGGACGCGGTTTCCTAACGCCGTTCTCAAAATCGCTGATCGTCATTTCGCTAAGATTGGCCTTTGCACCAAGTCGCACGTGCACCAAGTCGCACGCGCGACCAGTTCAGCAGGGATCGTGCTGCTCGTAATTGATCCGCTGAGAGTAGGTTTCGCCTGTCCATAAGCATTCAAACATTCAAGATGGCTAATATGTTCCTCGACCTTTGCGACGATCTGAGGCGTCCGCGCTGAGCGGGCGCTGACAATGGATCAGGCAAACTAAGGTCTTGGAGCAGCGCACTACGACAGGAGGTCCAGGCCGGAACATTAGCGCCCCCTACGGGTTAGTTCGGCTGTGGTCGAATCATTGGCTGTGGGGCGATGGCGGTACTGGCGTTCGATTTCGTCTATTTTTCTGGCCTAACCGCAGACGACGTTCTAGGCAGCGTCGTTTTGCTGCTGGCATGTTTACTGCTCTTCAAAGCTTTGGCTACGGACCACCCCAACCGATAGATCGGTTTCATGTTCTCTCGCCATGGACAGAAGGGCGCCTCGACGCACTTCCAAGAGATTGCGATCGCGTGAGACCCAATTGCAAAGCTAGTGCCCCGGGGTCAGCCAGATCGCATTACCCCCGGCTCCTCGATAGGCGCATCGCTAGTCCCATCTGAAGCTGCGTCCGGATTGACGGGCAAGACATCGGAAAAATTGACCGTGGCAACCAGATATCCGGCTTCATCATAGACCCTGGTAATTGATCCCGATTGCTCGGTGCCAGGGTCCTCCACGATTGCTCCGCGTGCCTTTTCGATAGATCTCGGACTGGTCCATGTCCGCGCTGGCGAGTTCTTCCTCGAAAGCTGTGGTCTGGCCAGACGCGGTCGTCTCAAAACGAAATTTTGGCATAGGAACCTCCTGTTCCTAGGCAATGCCCATGCCCGAGTTGCGTTCCAAGGGAAACAGAATTGGTGGGGAATGCAGCTAAGATCGCCGCGATCGCAATAACCTTGTCGCGACGATGGTCAGCAAGCCAGTGATCACAATCCAGGCCTGTATCTCGCGTTGGGTAATTGTTCCGACATCTGATCCCTGCTTCGGCAAAGCTTTCTGCGCAACTACCGGTCGAAGGTCGGACCGACTGCCGAGACGCACCGAATAGGCTCGCGTGAATTCGGCGCCGAGCAAGAATATCTCCGACGAATAGTAAACCCAGAGCAGTACGACCAGTAGCGCGCCGGCCGCCCCGTAGGAGGATGCGGTTGCACTGGTTCCGATGTACCAGCCGATAAGAGACTTGCCGACGGTGAAGAGCAAAGCGGTCACCACCGCACCAATTCCGACATCGCGCCACTCGAGAGACCGGTCCGGCAGAATTTTGAAGATCGCGGCAAACAGAGCGGAAATCAGGACGAATGAAACAATGCCGTTTATCAAGGCGAGGATGAATGTGCCGAACGGCAGATGGTCGTTGATAACAGCGCCAAGCGCGGAAATCGCAGTGCTCGCCGCCAATGAGACAAGCAGTAAAAACCCCAACGCTGCAACCAAGCCAAGGCTGGCGGCCCGCGCTCGGACCAGTCGCGACAAGGACATGGCGGGAGGATCAATCTTCCAGATCTTGTTGAGCGAAAGCTGCATTTCGCCAAAAACACCTGAGGCTGTGACAAAGAGAGTGACGATGCCTACCAGCGTGGCAAGAGTGCCCGATGTTCTATGAGAAGCGCTTTCAATGGTGGTGCGCAGAAGATCTCCGGTTTGCGTACCCATCACGCCTGCAATTTCGGCTGACAAGGCGACTTGAGCTGCGTCATGCCCGAAGACAAGTCCGGCAATCGCAACAACGATCAACAAAATGGGGGCCAAGGATGTAACGGCATAGAACGCCATCGCCGCGCCGTGGCTAAGTGCATTATCGTTGATGAACCCGAGGATGCTATCCTTGCCAAGAGACCAAGCTTCGCGTGCCACTCGCATTGGGAACCCCTTTTGCCTGAGAGGAACCTAGTGCTGTGGGCGGCGAAAACGAGCCCGCTGCCACGTGCTGGTAGCGCGAGGTGATGCTCGCTAACGAAAATCAGGGGCGCCTGCGCGCCCCTGCGAGAGTCTACCAACCTTGCCTCGAATACCATTCGTCGACGTCTCGCCGGACCCGGTCCTTCTCGATGCCATATCTCTCCTGGATCTTGCCTTCAAGCTGATCGCGCTTGCCTCCAATGCGATCGAGATCGTCGTCGGTGAGTTTGCCCCACTGTTCCTTGACCTTACCCTTTACCTGCTTCCAGTTTCCTTCAACGCGGTTCCAATCCATGGCCGTCGCCTCCGTAGTTGCACAACAGCTAAAACGCCATTTCAGGCGCGAGGTTCCGAATGGGCACCTTGCACCTCCGATCGGAGCTTGCGATTTGCGCAAACAATTGTCTCAGCTCTGAACCTGTGCTGCCGCAGGCGGATCGAGCAACGCGGCCGGGTTTGCAACTCTACCAGCAGTTCGGCGGGCGGTCGCCACAGACATTTCTGTCGCAGCGCCACCTCACCGTGTTTGGCGCCGGCATGACTGGGCGTGTCTATGGCTGCTGCGTCGAAGACCGGCCATTGGTGGGTCGGGTCCATGATAGCAACGAACCTCATTTTGGCGCTCCCAAATATCAGCGCCTTAAAATTCGTTGCGCGCGAATTGTTCCAACGCTCTCGATAAAAGGCGAGAGGACGACTGGCCGCCACTACATAATGACGCCGAGCGCAAGCGAAGGCTGGGCTTGAGGTGGCTCAGGCTGCACGGGCGCGCGCCCAAAAACGAAAATTGCAATGTCTGAGTGATCGGCGGGGCCACGGCCGCCGTCCGATCTCTAGCGGTCACAAAGCGTCGGGTTTCCCGGAGCGACCAGGTGCGACTGGAAATCTCCTTCCTCACGGAACTCGCCGCATTTTTCGAAGTTTCGGAATCGCTCATTGTGGGCGTTTTTGAACAGAGGAGACTGCACATGGCCGCGCCAAAAAAAGCCAATGGCAACAATAAGGACCTGGAGGACCTTCTCCTGGACGGACTAAAAGACATCTATTACGCCGAGAAGAAAATTCTGAAAGCTCTGCCAAAGATGGCCAAAGGAGCATATGACGAGCAAGTCTCAGCCGCCTTCCAGAAACATCTTGCAGAGACGGAGGGGCAGGTCGAGCGCCTGGAGGAAGTCTTCGAACTTCTCGGCGTTCCAGCACGCGGCAAAACCTGCCCCGCCATTGATGGCATCCTCGAGGAAGGGTCCGAAATCCTTGAGGAATATAAGGGTTCGCCCTCGTTGGATGCTGGCCTGGTCGGGGCCGCGCAGGCGGTAGAGCACTACGAAATCGCCAGGTATGGAACTCTGATCGCTTGGGCGGCCGCCTTAGGTAAGGAGGATGTGATCGAGCTGCTCGATGCGACCCTCGAAGAGGAAAAGGCTACTGACGACGCCCTCACGGCGCTCGGCGAGGCGGGCGTGAACGAACGCGCAGCAAGCCAAGGGGCGGCTTGACCATTCTCCAATGGCCTGGGCAGTAGCTTCGAGGCCTTGCGCATTGTAGGGAGATTGCCATGCGTATCTACAAACAACTGGAAAGTCTGTTTCTTGAATTTTCTGCCGCTTTGGCTAGGCGGCGCGCCCTAGGTGACGCCTATCGAAATAGCGTGATGCAGCCTGTTTTATCTCAAAAGCCGAAGTAGCGCCGCTAGGGGAAACGTTCCGGTATATTCCTGTCGAGGAAATGGGTGGCGATTTTCGGATCGCCACCCGCTTTTTTAGGTGCCTCCATAACCCTTCAGGGTCGTTAGGAGGCCGTACGTGCTCGCGAGACGTGGGAATTTCCAACCGACGAGAGCGGTCCGCGAAAGCGATCTCAAGCGTTGGATATTCGTCTGCAGCCGGTTTGAGCTTGCCCAGCCGGCGGCAAGACTGCAACTCTGCCGGGTCGCGGATGGCTGTTTGGCCGCAACCATTAGGCGGCGCCTTGCAGATCGTGACGCCTGGGGCGGCAGCCGTCTTCCTGGCTTTTAACACCGGGGGAAGGTGACCGCAGGACCATTGCCACCCGGACTTTACTCAGGAGGCCTCTTACCGGAGCCGTCTGCCCAAAAGTCGCTTCGAATGCCCAACTGTCGTCTTGGCTCCTCGCGATCGCTGAGCTCCAGTAACACGTCAGCCTGATCTGTGACTGACTAACTCAGGATTGGGAATGTCGTTGCGGACTTAACATGATGGGTGAGGCTCAACGTCCGAAGGTATGGCGACCCCCGGCGGTTTGTCGCACGAGTAAGACAAGCACTTCATTGCGCAATCGACTCGGGCCCCGTTGAGACAAGCGCAGCATTATGCGGGATGCTTGCCGCGGGGTCGCGGGGCCACGCACCGGTCAAAGCTGCGACCTCAGCCAACTGGCAAACCAGTCTGTAACCTTTTCGCTGAGGGGCCTAGCCTGCCATTCTTCTAGGCTGATCGGCCTGCATCTCTCAAGATCTTGATTGAACAAGTCGATTTGCGTCCGAGCAAAATCCTTGCCGTAAACGTTCAGCGTGGCTTCGTCGTTCAGACGCAAGGAACGCTCGTCCAAATTGGCTGAACCAAAGCTCGCCCAGACGTCGTCAACGATCAAGAGTTTGGGATGGTACATCGTGGGCTGGAACTCGAAGATCTGAACACCTGCTCTAAGCAATGTGCCCCAGAAGTACCGCGAACTCTTTCGGGTCAGTGGCACGTCGGTAAGCGAACTGGGCACGATAACATCTACCGATACGCCTCTTTTCCTAGCGTCCAGGATCTGCTCGATGGCGATGTCGTCCGGTACGAAATAGGCCATCCCGATACGCAAGTGATCTTCAGCAGCGGCTATCGCTGCCAACATCATCAGTTCCATGTCCGCCGAGCCATTCGGCTGCGAGGACAGGATCAGCTGGGCGCCCAGTGCTCCCGCTGGTTGGAGCGAAGGATAGAACTTCTCACCCTGCAACGTCTCCCCGGTTGTCTCCATCCAGTTTTCCGCGAACGCTGCCTGAAAAGCTGATACGGCCGGTCCTTCGATTCGGTAGTGGGTGTCGCGCCACTCATCGGGGTTGCGAGCGTTTCCTCTCCAATTGTCAGCGATGCCTACGCCACCGGTGAATGCGACCCGTCCGTCCACGATCAGCAACTTGCGGTGGGTGCGATTGTTTACGCGATCAAGCGTGTACCAATGGATGGGTCGATAGCGCTCGAACTTTACGCCGGCACTTGTCATGATGCGGATGAGCTCTTCATCGAACGGAAGACTTCCGACCCAGTCGACCAGAACGCGGACCTCAACGCCCTCTTTTGCTTTCGTGGCAAGAGACGTCGCGAACTCATAGCCGACAGCCCCAGACCAGTAGATATAGGTCTCCATATCGACCGTCGAATGAGCGGCTCGGACTGCTTGGAGCATAGAAGGAAAAATCTCGTCCCCGTTGACGAGGGTCTGGACAGCGTTCGAACTGAAGATGTGCCCTTGCGAGAAGCTGCTCATCGTCTTGGCGAATTGTGGATCCGATGCGTAAAAACGGTGGGGCACGGGCGATTGCACAACGCGCTGGTCTGGAATTACATTTATGGTGACCACCGTCAGCAAGCTTGCGACCACAGCAACGGCGACGTACAGGAGCCCCTTCCGCAAACGTCCGGATTTGCCCGCTTTCACGTTTGTGGGTGAAGCCATGCGACCGAAAGGCGGCAGCTCAGTTGCCATCTCTCAAGAACTTATAAAGGGGCGCAGCTTGCCCGCGTCGCTTGAGAGCAATCCCGACAAAGATAGCGTTCGCGCAGAACTCTTAGACAATCGACTAGCCTTTGTTGAAGCGCGTACAAGCGCTGATTGACGAGACTGACAGACGGGTGTTTTCGCTATGCGCCCGACGCTTCTGACCGTCTGATGGTTTCACAATAAATTCCATCATAGCTCTGCCGATGGGCCAGACCGTCTTCGGCGCCGACGAGGAAATCCTCAACTGTAGTCGCGACCCCCGACATGATGGCAGCCATGTCGCTGCTCGAATCGGTTAAAGAGAGGTCGGTTCGCGCGATTTTCATACAGAGATCCTCGTCCATTCTGCGTTCCCCTGTTAAGCTTTTGGAGCAACGCGCGTTATGACAACCCGTTCCACCGCAGCGAGACTGGACAACAGGGGACCAAGACCACATTTGGTTTTTTGCCTGCTCATCGGCGGCCTCTCTCACTGACCGGCAGCAAAATTCTCACGAATTTTTCTGATTCGATCAGTGCTGCGCGAGGTGAGGTCTTCCTTATCTGCACATCCCATTTGGCTTCTCAATTCGAAGCTCTCGCAATCGCCACCGCGCACTTGCGGTTGCCTTCATTATCGCAAAGATCGGCGCTTTTTAGCCAGCCTTCGCCGTGCTCCCGTCTGTCCCAGAAGGATAGGTAGGCTGGACTCCCAGGTGTAGGCGTAACAGGCCGCTTGGCAATTGCCGGCACGAAACGATGAGCTTGCCTGCCGCCCGCCTGTGCGTTCAAGGGGAGCGCTCACGAAGCGTCCATTCGTCGTGCCGCGTCAGACGGCCAAGGTCTCGCTCCTGACGCCCGCCTGAACAGGTTGATTGTGATGGCGGCTCGAAGTTCGCGCTCGGTCCGCGAACGCAATCGTCGCCTCGGGAACAGGCCAAGCCGCCGGGTTTCAAAAATGCCTTCAGCTTCTGCGGAGCAACCGCCGCGAGTGAGGGACTCACCAAGGGTTGTCACTTGATTTCAAGGGCCCCGTTGTGCGCCAGGAATATTCGATTTGAGCAGGAACTGGGTGCCGTTGGTGAAGTTCAATTCACAAGATCAATTTCAGGAACAGGAGCGAAAAAACGTGAACACGCCCATAAACAACGACCTCAGCGGACCCTCTGGGGGAAATGAATGGCAGGACAAGACCGATACCCGCCAGACCGAAAAAAGCAAGGAAGCAATCGGCAAGTTGAAGTCCAGCGCGGCCGAAACTGCAACACACCTCAAGAGCGCTGCCGCTTCCGTATCCACTGACGCGAAAAATTATGCCGGCTCGGTGGCATCGGATGCTGCTGGAGCATTCAAAGAAGCGGTGGAGACGAACAAGACCGCGGGCGCCGACGCGATCGCCAATATCGCCCATTCCGTCAAAGAAGCAGCCGACGGCATCGAGAAGCAATCGCCCCAGGTTGCTGGCATGGTCCGCACCGCCGCCGAAGGGGTGGAGCGGATTTCGTCCGATATCAGGGACCGCAACGTGGGTGAGTTGCTGGACTCCGTTACAAAATTCGCCCAGCGTCAGCCTGCCGCCTTCTTCGGCGTCGGCATCCTGGCCGGCGTGGTTCTCACCCGCATCATGCGAAGCTCTGATCGGTCCTGAGAGGAGGAGCACTCCAAATGGATGATGGTACCGATCGCCGATCCTTAGGAAGCGTGTTCAGCGAAGTGTTAAGCCAATTCGCTTCGCTGATGCGCCTCGACCTTCGCCTTCTCAGGGCGGAGATGAAGGTCAAGACGTCGACGATCGTATCGTCGGGCGCATGTGGCATCGCCGCACTAGCGCTCTTTATCCTCGCAGCTTTCGCGATGGTCCAGTTCCTGATCCTCGCGATGATCCACCTCGGTGTGAATCCGATGGTCGCGTGTTTGGTCGTCGGCGTTTTGCTGGGGGTGGGCGGAGTACTGTCGCTCTATCTTGCCAAGCGAGCGCTTGCGGGATGGACCATCACACCGGTCGAGACCGTCAATCAGGTGCGCACTGACATCGCAACATTGAAACAGGGGATGCGTTTTGGCTCAACTCAATGAAGAGATGCGGGAAATCATGCTGCAGAGCCGAACAGAGCGTCAGGCTTTGTTTGAGCCGGTCAGCGAAATAAGCCGGCGGCTGCAGCCCCGAAATCTGGTCGACGCGTCGACGCGATACGCCAAGCAGAAAGTTGCTAAGGCTCTTGGCGGTGTGTCCGACGCTGTGAAGGATAACGGCGGCGCCGCCGCAGCGGTCGCGTTGGGCGCATTTGTCATATTCGACGCGGGCCGGCGGAGTGCCCGCGGCCCCGCAGGCATCGGTCACGACGCTGTCGACCTCGTTGGCAGCGCCACGCATTCGGACGCAGCGTCAATGCGTTACGAAACCCATACGGGCAAGGCGATTACAAACCTGACGCGCGCAAGGGTGCTCGCCGGATCTGCGGGAAGCCTGTTGATCGGCCACATTATCGGGAAGGCGTTTAAGTCTACGGCAAAAGAGCGCGACCTGTTCGGCAAGGCTGGGGCTGAAGTTCAGGATGCCGCGGACAAGTTTATCGCTGAACATGCGCGCGGTGCGAAATTGGCCGCCGCGCAGGCCTTCGGCTTTGCCAGATACGCCGCTGCGTTCCTGGCAGTATTGACCGTAGCCAGCGACTCGCTCGGCCATGCGGATGAGCACGATCAAGGAAATCACCGATCGAACCGGCGAAAGCCTTCGTCACTGAAAAATTGAAGGACTTCCCATGCAGATCGTCGGAATCAACATTGGACCTGCCGCGGCGTCCTCAGGCCTGCCTCTTATTCGAGTAGTTTTTGAGGGGGAGGGCGGGGAATCTGTAACTGTCGAAATGGCACGAGGCGAGGACGTTGATGGCGCTCTCGGTGCAATCGACCGTGCAAAGGCTCTTCTTGTCCAGACTTCCACCTTCGAGATGCCCATCGAGAGGAGAGGCCATCTCAGAGCTTGGTCGCAGGATCTTTAAGTTCTTGCGACGTAATATTTTGGCCTTCGGGTAACGATAGGAGTGACAATCTGCTCTCATGTGCAGCCCGTCGACGCCGCCCGCGAACGGCTTCAGAACCGCAAGCGAAGCCGTTGAAGCAGATTTGCGCACCGGTCGTATCGCCAACCCATTGAAATTAGATTCGTTTTTGACTCGGAACCTTCACGGCCAAGATTCGCTTGATGACTCGTATGGGTTGTGTCGGAGTTTTGAGTTCGATGGTGTCCGCGCGTGCGAATTGGAAGGGTTATGTCAAGTTCGGAGAAGTTGCCTGCGCCGTGGCGCTTTATACGGCAGTTTCATCCGCTGAGCGCATCGCCTTCAACACGCTCAACCGCGCTACCGGCAACCGGGTCCGACGCGAGTTCGTCGACAGCGAGACAGGCGATCCGGTCGAGCGGGAAGACCAGGTCAAGGGATACGAGATCGAGAATGGCGATTACGTTGTCCTTGAACCGGAAGAGGTTGCAGCTGCAGTTCCCGATAGCGACAAGACCCTCAAGATCGAGGCCTTTGTGCCGTGCGACGAGATCGATGACGTCTATTTCGATAAGCCCTACTACCTCATCCCCGACAAAATGGGCGCCGATGCCTTCAGGCTGCTGCGTGACGGCATGCGACAGGCGAAAGTTGCGGCGCTTGCGCGCACGGTGTTGTTCCGGCGCCTGCGTACGGTTCTGATCCGCCCCCATGGGAAAGGCCTGATCGGCACGACGCTGAATTTCGATTATGAGGTCCGCTCCGCAAAGGAGGCTTTCGACGACATAGCCCAAATGGAGATCGACGGGGAGATGCTGGACCTCGCCAAGCACATCATCAACTCCAAGAAGGGCGCTTTCGACGCGAAGAGCTTCGACGATCGCTATGAAGCGGCGGTCGCCGAACTGGTCAAGGCAAAGATCGAGGGCAAGGCTCTGCCCAAGAAGAAGGCGCCGCCGCCCGCGAAGAAGAACGACCTGCTGCAAGCCTTGCGACAAAGCGCCGGAATGGGAGCCAGTGAAAAGCCGAAACGCACTGCAGCGAAGACCACCAGTGATCGGAAGCCGCAGCCCGGGCGTGCCGCAAGCACGAAGCGCGCTGCCTGATCGGAGGTTGTCATGGCGGTCCGCCCATACTGGAAAGGCTATCTGAAGCTCTCATTGGTAACTTGCCCCGTGCAGATGATGCCGGCGACCTCAGAGAGCGAAAAGGTCCGGTTCCATACGCTCAATCGCGAGACGCACAACCGCGTCGTCAGTCATTACGTCGATGCGGTCACCGGCAAGGAGGTGAAAGAGGAAGACGAGGTTAAGGGCTATCAGCGCGGCGAGAACGACTACATCATCCTCGAAGACGAGGAGCTCGAAACCGTCGCCCTCGACAGCACCAGGACCATCGATATCGAGGTCTTCTCTCCGCGCGATTCCATCGAATGGATCTGGCTCGACACGCCATATTACCTGTCGCCAAACGATCCGGTCGGGGAGGAGGCATTCTCGGTCATCCGGGATGCCATGGCAGCGGAGGACATGGTCGGCATCTCACGACTGGTGATCTCGCGTCGGGAACGCGCCGTCATGCTTGAGCCGCGCGGCAAAGGCATCGTCTTGTGGACGTTGCGCTATGGTGACGAGGTTCGCGACGAACAGGCCTACTTCGAGGGCATCGAGGGCACAATGTCCGACCCCGAGATGATGCCGCTGATCCAACAGTTCATCAAGAAGCAGACGCGCCATTGGGATAGCACGCTGGTGTCAGATCCGGTTCAGGGCAAGCTGCTGGAGATCATCGAGGCCAAGCGTAAGAAGACGAAGCGTCCGACAAAGGCCAAGGGCGCTGAGTCGAAGGCCACTCTCAACAACGTCATCACCATCATGGACGCGTTGCGTAAATCCGTCGAGGCGGAGAACCGTCCGGGCAAGCGCTAGGATGCGCCGATCACCCAGACCGGTGGGCCGGTAGTCACAATGCGAGCACTCCGTGAATGAACAGTTCAGTCTCGCCGCTTGCGGAAACGCGAGCCGACGCAACCGCAACGACGGAAAGTTGCGGCACGCGTCCTATCAGAGACTGCGCGAGGTAAAGGCCGATGCCGCGTTGTTCGACATGAGCGGACGCAGATCTGATCAGGCAGCCTGCTTCATCGTCCTTCCCAGCCGTCTGATGGCCGGCTCCAGAGGACGATGACCTTTGTCGTAATCCTTCCAGGCCTTACTCTTCGCGAGCAACCCGGGCACGGTGCGCAGCGTGTAGCGGTTCGGGTCGAGATCGGCCCTAACCTGCGTCCAGGTCAGCGGCATCGATACCGTCGATCCGGGCCGCGCGCGCGGCGAGAGCGGCGCAACCGCCGTGGCCATGCGGTCATTGCGCAGATAGTCGAGGAAGATGCGCCCGTGGCGCAGGTTCTTCGCCATCTTAGTCAGATAGAGCTCAGGGTTGTTATGCGCCATGGCAAGGCAGACGTCGTGCGCAAAACCCTTGGCCACCGGCCAGGTGAGCTTGGTGCGGCTGACAGCGAGCGGCGTCACGACATGCAGGCCCTTTCCGCCGGTCGTCTTGCAGAAGCTGACGAGCCCGAGGTCGTCAAGCCGCTCGCGCATTTCCCTGGCCGCTTGCACAACCATGGAAAAGGGAACGTCTGGACCAGGGTCGAGGTCGAAGACCAGACGGCCTGGCACCTCCGGCTGATGGGGCTCGCAATTCCAGGGATGCAGTTCAACCGCACCGATCTGGGCCACTGCAGCGAGCCCTTCGATACGATCGATCTGCAGATAAGGCTTTCTGTCACCGAATACCGTTACCAATTCCAGAAGATTGGAGGTGCCAGCCATCGCATGGCGCTGGAAGAACTGCTCGCCGCCGACCCCGTCCGGCGCCCTTATGATCGAGCACGGCCGGCCGCGGATGTGCTTGATCATCCACGCGCCGACTGCTTCGTAGTAGCGGGCGAGGTCTTCCTTGGTGACCGGCGCGCTGTCGTTGGCATCGGGCCACAAGGGCTTTTCGGGGTTGGAGATCAGTACGCCCATGACATCGACCTTGCCGCCACGCCGAGAAGGTTTCGGCCATGTCGGTGTCGCAGGCCGGGATACCTCCGTCGTCGTCGGCGAGGCCGGCTTCTCGGCCTCGACCTCCTCGGCCGGCTTGTCCGCCCGCAACCCCTTGAATGCCGCCTGCCGAACAAGACCATCGGATGTCCAGCCGGCGAATTCGATCTCCGCCACGAGCTCCGGCTTGAGCCAGACGACACCGCGGTCTTTCTTCGGAGCGCCGATGCCTGTGAACGGGGATTTCGTCGTTTCGAGCGCCTTCAGCTTAGGCAATAGGTCCTTCACCTTCGCGGCGCCGTAGCCGGTACCGACGCGCCCGACATAGACGAACCTATCGCCGCGGTTGACACCAACCAGAAGCGATCGGAACTTCCCGTTGGTGGTGGCATATGCGCCGATGACGACCTCGTGGCCGGCGCGGCATTTGGACTTTGCCCAGGTCTCGGTACGACCTGAAACATAGGGCGCGTCGGCACGCTTCGACACGATTCCCTCAAGCGACAATCGGCAGGCCGAGCGCAGCACCGCATCGCCGCCGGTTTCAAAGTGCTCGACAAAGCGTATGCGGGCATCATCTCGCGCATCGGACAGGAAGTGCTGCAAGCGAGCCTTCCGTTCCGAAAGCGGCAGCGCACGCAGGTCTTCGGAGCCGTCGAAGAGCAGGTCAAATGCAAAATAGACCAGCGCATCAGTCTTGCCTTCGGACAGGGCGGCCTGAAGGGCGGCGAAATCCGGAGCGCCATTCTCATCCAGCGCACATATCTCGCCATCGATGATTGCGTCCGGGAGATCGCTGGCCGCCCGTGCGATCGCGGGATACTTGGCGGTCCAGTCTAGTCCCTTGCGCGTCTTCAGTGTCGCGTCGCTGTCGAGTATGCGCATCTGGATGCGATATCCGTCAAACTTGATTTCGTGCAGCCATCCGCTGCCCGATGGAGGCCTCGCCAGAGTGTCGCAGAGCTGCGGGGCGATGAATTCTGGTAGATCGACCGGTCTGGTCGCATCCGCCTTTTTCTTGCCGCGAGCTTTCTCCTTGCGCTCCTGAGCGGCCAGGCCGCTGCGGCTATCCCACACCGCATTGGCGCCCACCTTTCCGCCCTGCAGCATAAAAGGTTTGGGCTTGCGGCCTTTCCCTGAAGCAATCCCCTCCATGGTGCGGCCGGAGGCCACCGAGGTGACATTTTTGTCCAGAATAGCGTCGCCATCCTCCTCGACCGAAAACGCGTCGCGATGCTTGATCAGCAGCCAGTTCGTACGCTTGCCTCGCTCCCGGTCGTTGGCCATCCGGATCAGAACGAAGCTGCCGTGCAGCCGCTCTCCTTCCAACGTGAACTTGAAGTCGCCTTTCGCCAATGCCTGTTCAGGGCTCTTCTTACCCACCGGTTCCCAATAGCCCCGGTCCCAGAGCATCACCGTGCCGCCGCCATACTGCCCCTTCGGAATCGTGCCTTCGAAGTCCCCATAGTCGAGCGGATGATCTTCGACTTCAACCGCAAGACGCTTGTCATGCGGATCAAGCGAAGGTCCGCGGGTCACCGCCCAGGATTTGAAGACGCCGTCGAGTTCTAGCCTGAGATCATAATGGAGCCGGGTGGCGTCGTGTTTCTGGATGACGAACCGCCGCCGGTTAGACGGTCTGATCGCTTCCTTTCCGCTCGGTTCCTGCGTGAGTTCGAAATCACGCTTCGATTTGTACTTTGAGAGCTTGTCGGTCGCCATCTATTCCTCGGACGTACGGCACTTCTCGAAGAATGGTTCGGACTAACAAGTGGTTCCTTGAGCCGAGCGAGATATCGAACCTCGCTGAACTCACACCGACGGCGGAGGCTTATGTCGTACAGGGAGCTCGGACAAACCGACGCGGTCAAAATCTTTTAGCCAGTCTTTGTGCGCCTCCTCCGGACCCCAAATGGCAGCCGAAGCGTGCTGTCCAACTTCACGTCTCTTGTCGCTGCCGGATGAACCTAAAGAGTCCGGCCGCGTTGTGAAGCATTGAAGCGGCAAACTCGGAGGAAGAGATGTCCACCAGTGGTACGACGTGCGGGCGCAACCAGGATCGGGTCAAGGTTGCCGGTAGGCCGGATCACGAGGTGCGCTATGAAGCCGGCAAGACCGGCGCCAGCAAAGATGCTGTGAAGTCGGCGGTGAGGTCGATGGGCAACAGCCGCAAAAAGGTCGAGGATAAGCTGGGCAGGAAATAGAGGCACGCCAACAATGCCGGCCACTCGCATTGCCACCTTCAACGTGAACGGCGTCAATGGTCGGTTGCCCGTACTTCTGAGATGGTTGGCTGAGACCCCTGCGACATCATCTGCCTGCAGGAACTGAAAACTTCGGACGAAAAGTTTCCGGCCGAAGCAATCCGCGCAGCGGGTTACGGCGCGATTTGGCATGGTCAGAAATCCTATAACGGCGTGGCCATCCTTGCGCGGGGTGCCGAACCGATGGAACGAAGGCGCGGCCTGCCCGGGGACATCGATGATACGCATAGCCGCTATATCGAGGCCGAGATAAACGGGTTGATCGTTGGATGCCTTTACCTGCCCAATGGTAATCCGGCGCCCGGCCCAAAGTTCGACTTCAAGCTGCGCTGGTTTGAGCGCCTCATCAGTTATGCCAAGCCGCTGCTCGAAAAAGGCGCGCCCGTCGTGCTTTGCGGCGACTATAACGTGGTGCCGACGCCGATTGACGCAGTCGTTCCGAGCCGATGGTTAGGTGATGCGGTCTATTTCCCGGAAAGCCGGGAAGCTTATGCCACGATGCTCCAGCAGGGCTGGATCGATGCCGTCAGGCGCATCCACCCTGAGAAAGGCATCTACACTTATTGGAATTTCTCCTATCGGGGCGGGTACGATCGGAGCTCCGGCCTGCGCATGGATCATCTGCTGGTGAGCCCATCGCTTGCCGGCCAGCTGAGAGGTGCCGGCGTAGACATCGATACTCGAGGATGGGAAAAGCCGAGCGACCACGCGCCGGCCTGGATAGAGCTCGATTGACCGAAGACGGCAGAGGAAGGCTGTTTAGAGCCAAGAGGCTGCTCGCCATGGGGTTCGCCTTCCCGATTCAAACTCAGCATGGCGACCGCTAGTGGGCGGTAAAAACAAGGACCCCCGATGTAGGCTCGGCCGAGACGCGACACGCTCCCAACAAGGAACGCGTGAGCTTATCAATCGTTGAATGCTTTTTCAGCGAGTGCGGACATGCACCTTTTCCAAATCCTTCTCCCGCGGGCCGACAATGCCGGCCAACCTTTCGCACGACACGATTTCGATCAGGTCAAGGAAGAACTCGCAGGCCGATTCAAAGGAGTTACGGCCTACTATCAGGCGCCCGCGGAGGGTCTATGGCGGCAAGGCGCGGAATCCCATAACGACGACATTGTCATCTTCGAGGTAATGGTGGAGGAAATCGACCTGGCGAATTGGCATGAGCGCCGCACCGAACTCGAACGACGTTTTCGGCAGGACAAGGTGATCATTCGCTATATGCCGATGGCCCTCGTCTAGGGTTGACACATGCCTTCGACATCCAACCGCAAGAGCGAATACGACCCTGTGCTGAATTCTTTCAGTGTGGTTTGTCGCGAGCCGCAAACGCTGCGGCTACGAGGCTGTGTCGCCGAAGGTCTATTCAGCCTTCCGAAACGCTTGAGAAATGGACAAGCGACAAGCAGCGCAGTTGACATGAGCTGAGACTGCCAGTTCTGGAACAATTCGAACCAGAAGGCGGCATTCATGAGGTAGCTGGCGAGCGACCGTACCTCTTCGCCGTGCCGAAGCGCCGCTAAGGAAGTCAGAGTGACCGGAACAGCTGGCAAATCCGCGCGTTGTCAAAAGATCCTTCAAGGATGGGAAACCGGGAGCGTGCCGTGGGGTTGTTTACGAAAGACATCAAGACAATCGACGATCTGTTCCTGCATGTCTTGCAGGATATCTATTATGTGGAGAAGCGGATTTTGAGGGCACTGCCTGACATGGCGGAAAAAGCGACGAATCGCGACCTGGCAGCTACTTTCAAAACGCACCTTGCGGAAACGGAAAAACACGTTCAACGCCTCGAGCAGGCTTTCGAGCTGATCGGCGAAAAGCCCAAGGCAACGACCTGCCCTGCGATTGACGGCATCATCAAGGAAGCAGATGAGATAGCCGGCGAAGTTGCCGAGAAAAAGGTACTCGACGCGGCCTTGATAGCTGCAGCGCAAGTCGTCGAACACTACGAGATAACCCGTTACGGAACGTTGATCGCCTGGGCGCAGGACCGCGGCAACGAGGCCGTCGCCCGGCTTCTCAATACGACCCTCAACGAGGAAAAGGCGGCCGACAAGAAGCTGACGACAATCGCCGAGCGAAAGGTCAACCAGAAGGCATCCAGGTGACGGCGGTGGCTGGCATGAACGCGCTTGGTGAACAAACCCGATCTCTATGGATGAAGGTCGACGTCTATCCCGATGCGCCGCGATTCACCGGAAAGCAAAACTGCGACACCGTCATCATCGGATCAGGCGTCGCGGGGCTGTCAGTCGCCTACGAGCTTGCCAGCATCGGGCAAAAGGTGATTGTCCTCGATCGAGGATTGATCGCCGGCGGCATGACATCACGAACGACTGCACATCTGGCGCCGATTTGCGACGACGGTTTGAGCGCGCTGATCAACCTGCGCGGCCAAGAGACCGCAAGGCTATTCCAGGAAAGCCAAGAGGCAGCGGTTGCGCGCATTGAGCAGAACGTCGCTGGGTTAGGGCTCGATTGCAATTTCCGCAGGCTGGACGCATTCCTTTTTCCGGCGATGGGCGTCGACTTCAACGATGCCCGGGATCAGCGACGGGAAGAGCTGGATGCGGCCCGTAGAGTAGGGGCAGCGGCCGAGCTGGTGACAGGCGTGCCGCTTAAGGGTTTCGAGAACGCACCGGTCCTGCGCTATCCGAATCAGGCGACGTTCCATCCGCTGCGATATCTTCGCGGTTTGGCCGGAGTCATCCGTGAACAGGGCGGTCGTATCTTTGCGAATAGCCCGGTGCTTGCCGTCGAGGAATTGCCTGATGGTGGCGTGCGCGTCTCGACCGAAAATGGTGGCGTTGTTGAAGCGGCGACTGCCGTCGTTGCAACCAATTCCCCCATCAACGACCGCTTCAAGCTCCACACGAAGATGTCGCCTTATCGCACTTATGCGATGGCCTTCACCCTGCCGCGCGGCGATCTGCCGGACGCGCTTTTCTGGGATACGGCCGACCCCTATCACTATGTCCGTTTGAACCCTGGCCCCGGTTCGGTCGATTATCTGATCGCGGGAGGGGCCGATCACAAATCCGGCGAAGCCGACGACGGCGAGATCCGCTTCGAGGCGATCGAGGCCTGGATACGCCAACTCGTGCCAAACTTGGCCAAAGAGGTCACGCGCTGGTCGGGGCAGGTTTTGGACACGATCGACTATTGCGCCTTCATCGGTTTAAATCCGGGCAGCTCTTCGGTCTATGTGGTCACTGGAGACTCCGGCCAGGGCATGACGCATGGCGCCCTCTCCGGCGTGCTCTTGAAGGATCTGATTTCGGGGGAGGAGAACCCATGGGCCGGGGTCTATGATCCTTCGCGCAAGACGCCCTCAGGCGTGATCAATTATGTCCGGGAAAACCTGTCGGCGGTCAGAAATCTCGCAGGCTATCTGCTACCGGGCGATTTGGAGTCGCTGGACGCGCTGGCGCCTGGTCAGGGCGGGATTGTTCGCGCCGGCGTGCGCAAAATCGCCGCCTGCCGCGACATGGCTGAAAAGCTGCATCTTCATTCGGCCGTCTGCACGCATTCCGGATGTGAAGTGGCCTGGAATTCCACCGAGCAGTGCTGGGACTGCTCCTGTCACGGCTCGCATTTCGCTCCCGACGGGACCGTACTCAACGGCCCTGCGGTCGCGGCCCTCCAACCAGTGGACTCGCCGGCTGGGCAGACGTGATGCCAATACTCGAAAGCGGAAAAGAGTTCGTCGAGAAGGTGACAGGCTGGCAGCGGCCCTCAAGCGACGATCTCGAGCGTCTGTTGCGATCACGCAAGGCGAACACGTTCCTTTTCAAGGATGATGGCATCATCCCCAATCATCCGTACTGGCCTTTGGGCGTGTATCATGGCGTTGCGAAACTGCCTGCCAAGTACGATCCAGCTGCAATCTTTGAGGACCTCTTCGCACGCAACGGCTGGCAAAAGTCCTGGCGGAATGGCATCTACAACTATGTTCACTACCATTCCCGCATTCACGAAGTTCTCGGAGTAGCTCGGGGATCGGCCAAGGTGCAGTTCGGCGGCAAGCGCGGCCGCTCGCTGACGATGAAGGCGGGGGACGTCGCTGTCCTGCCGGCAGGCACTGGCCACGGATGTCTGTATGCCGAAGACGACTTTCTAGTGGTCGGCGCCTATCCGCTGGACGGGATCTACGACGAATGCAAAGGCAAGGAGGACCATGCCCGGGCGGTCAAGACCATTCCCAAAGTCGCGAAACCGCGGCAGGATCCCGTCTACGGTAGCAGCGGTCCACTTTCCGATCTCTGGAGGGTGTCGCGCGAAAGGCGGGAAGCAAAATGAGCGCTTCCGCCCCATTTCTCCTGCCGATCGACACTGCTCCCATGGAAGCCAAACGTGCGGAGGCTATTCCCGTGGAACAGGGTGTCTGGCAATATGAGCCTAAGTGGGATGGATTTCGGTGTTTGTCGTTCAAGGCCAGCAATGCGGTAGATATTCGCGCCAAGTCCGGAAAGGCGCTCGCCCGCTATTT
Source organism: Mesorhizobium sp. P3_A2 (assembly GCF_056403115.1). NCBI lineage: Bacteria > Pseudomonadati > Pseudomonadota > Alphaproteobacteria > Hyphomicrobiales > Phyllobacteriaceae > Mesorhizobium > Mesorhizobium sp. P3_A2. The sequence goes on along the minus strand of NZ_JBFUGC010000022.1, from coordinate 7,068 downwards.
TCCTGAGCTTGTCGATCGCTTGTGCAACCTGCCGGCAGCGCAATTCGTCATCGATGGTGAGATTCTGATCGAACGCACCGGTAGCTATTCCTTTGACGCCTTGCAGATGCGTCTGCATCCGGCCGAAAGCCGCATTCGCAAACTGGCGGTCGAGACGCCCGCCAAGCTGATGGTGTTCGATATGCTGGCCGATCCGACCGGACAAGTTCTCACCGATCGACCGCTCTCCAGGAGACGTGCCGCGCTGGAGAGGTTGGTTCAGTCAATAGGCAGTGCGGACATACAACTTTCGCCCGCGACCTTGGATCTTATGCAGGCCAAAAAGTGGCTGCAGGACTCGGGCGGCAATACCGACGGCGTAATCGCCAAGCGGCTGGATGGGCCGTATCTTCCCGGCGAACGCGCCATGGTGAAGGTCAAGCGGATGCGGACGGCTGACTGTGTCGTCGGAGGCTTCCGCTATCTCGCCGACAGGCGCGAGGCCGGATCCCTCCTGCTCGGCCTCTATGACAAGGATGGCAGGCTCGATCATGTAGGCTTTACATCCACGATCTCCAATGACGAACGCACCGAACTGACCCATCGGTTGGAAGCATTGCGCGAACCGCCAGGCTTCACTGGCAAGGCACCGGGCGGGCCAAGCCGATGGAGCACGGAACGGAGTGGCGAATGGGAGCCCCTGCGCCCGGAGTTGGTCGTGGAGGTGCGCTTCGATCATGTAACGGGTGATCGCTTCCGGCATGGCACAAAGCTGCTGCGCTGGCGTCCGGACAAGTCGCCCAGCCAATGCACATTTGACCAGTTCCGCTAAGACACGTCGGTTGCAGCATCGGCTTTGCTCTCCGTTAAGACGGGAAGAGGCCTTCAATGACCATGAACGCCGATCGTTTTCTAAAAGCATGAGAGCACGCCAACGCCTCTCTCGGTCGTCGGACAATGCATAGTGAAAGGTGTCGTGGGAATCGCACAAGAAGAAGGGTGAACGAAGCGACGACACTGACGGATGACGGCTCGCCTGTTCGTGCGCCTACGGCCGACACCATATTCGCGCGCCCACAGTGCCCTTACTTTAGCGGAACGGATAACGATGCACTCCAACCCGCGGTTAAGATGAGCGATGCTTCAAACATTTGGGCGCCGTCGCCACCCCTAACCTTCACGGTAAGTTTGACCAGGTCACGGTCAGGCATTTCATCGCGCGCGACGTCGTGGAGGATGCGCAAGGCCTCCGCTCGCGCGCGATCGGGCGACTCGAAAAGTTGGCCTTCCTCATCCAGAACCTGCCCGTCAGTGTTGTAAACATCGAAGAAATACCGGTTCATTGCGAGCTCGCTGCAAACGTCACCTGTAAATCTCCTCGACGAATCGAGGTTCCTTCGCTGCTGGCGCTTTGGGAGAAAATACATCAAACTGTTGCCGTGACTTCATTTGGAAATGGAGGCCGTACGCTGCCAAGGCGGTGGGGCCCCTTCGTCAATAAGCCTCAAGACCACGAGATGCTTGAACCTCTTTTTATGCAGCTAGAGCAACACGATGTTGTCTCAGACGCCGAACGGGCTTTGCTTGCCGAAACGATTTCAATCGGACGTGATTTCGCCGTTGGCCAAGATCTGGTGTCTGCGGGATCCCGTCCGAGTTATAGCACCCTTCTGGTTGAGGGACTGGCAGCGCGATACAAAGTGCTAGAGGACGGAGGCCGACAATTCACGGCGCTCCAGCAGCTCCATTCGTAGGGCAGGCAGATGCCCGCGCTTGAGCAGACGCCAAACTCATCGGATGTTCGCTCAACGATAGTCCGCTGATTTTTCCCGATCGCATCAGTTGCTGTGCCGGGCTATCGCTTGGCTGGCAACCCGGCAAGCCGGCAACGCCAGCACCTGAGCAGGCGAAAGCATTCTGGTATCAATGGTCCATGGCGACGGCGCGTGGCGCCGAGTGCGTGAGAAAGAACCGCAAGGAATTCGCCAGATTCCAATGGGACAGCTGGAGCCCATTGGGCTGGTTCGACGATGCCATTTTCGATGAAGTGGCTGCATCCTTCGAAAATCCGGATTGGCCATTGGCCGGATGTGACATTGCATTCCTATCGGGTTGGGCTGGGGGAGGCGGAGCCCGATCCCCGCTGTGCGGAGCTGGCCCGCCGGCAAACATCGGTCAAGATCATCACCTTGCCGACCTTGACGCTTCATGGTGGCGACGACCGTGTTGTGCTGATCGCATCGTCGGAAGGGCTGGAGGAGCATTTCACTGCCTTCTACAAACGAGGGGTCCTGGACGCGGTTTGGCACTTCGCAACACGTGAGGCCCACAAGAGGTTTCCGGGCTGTTGGCGAGCTTTGTCGCCAGTTACGGCAGGCGATAAAGCGCCTGGCTCGGCAGTCATTCGGCTTCATCGGACAAGCTGGAACCTGATGCATCGCCGCGCATTTCGTCTCCATGGTCTCGATCAATCGCCAGCCACGGAGAATTCGGATGCAAACTTCAGTTGCAACTTCAGGACACCACCGCCCACTAACCATAGAACCGTTTGCCGGCACGGTTACGGTGCGATTTTCCGACGCCATAGTCGCGGCCACGGAGCGCGCGAAGGTACTCAGGGAAGAGGGACATGAGCCGGTGTTCTATATCCCTTTCGAGGACATCTATTTCGAGCTTTTCGAAAAGACAAACACGACTAGCAGCTCAGCGCTGAAGGGGACAGCGAGCTATTGGCGTGTCCATGCCGTCGGTGGCTCGGCCGATGACTTCATGTGGGCATACGAGACGCCGGATACGGCAGCGCGAGCCATCGCACGCCATGGCGCTTTCGACCCGGAAAAGGCGCGCATCGACGTCGACCCGTTGGAGGACAAACGGCACACGCCACATGTCAGGGAATAGTATCGTTGGACCTCTGGCAGGCATTTGCTAGCGCCCGGAGAATTCCTCATCGAGAATGCGCAAGGCTTCTTCGTATCTGGCTGTCGAGGCTCCAATTTGCCGTGACTGCCAGATGTTGTCTTCGAGGTCAGCGCGTTTTACCGGCAGCGCCAGCGGATTCGATGCAGCCCGCCGCACGAACGTGAAATAGTCCTCGCCGTCTCTGCGCGACATGGCATCGACCGCCGAAGCAATCGACGGTCCAAAGCCGGTCGCCTCCAGCTTGGCTCGTGACCAGCCTTCGCCTTTTTCAAGGACATCATGCAGATAGGCTACGACCTTCTGATCCATCGTCTCGACAGCATCGACGACACGACGGCAATGCTCGATATAGGGCCGCCCGGTCTTGTCACGCTGCGCTGCATGAACCTCTTCCGCAATCTTAGCCGCTCGATAGAAAATGCTCATCGTCGCTGTCCCGGCCGCTTGTCGAAATGCTGATAAATTGCAGATATAGGAACTTCTTGTGAGTTCATCCCCAAGTCGCTGCCGTGGCCATTGTTCCTTGCCTCAAGGATTTCCTCGGATCGCCGTTCGCCTTACCGATGCGCTCTATCAGCGAATGGCATCGGATCCATGAGGCGGAAACGTCGATGGCTGATGTCGGTTCCTGATGCGACAAGGAACGAGTGCCGGCACAGGACGTTCTGATCCATGCCTCCGACGGCAAGGAAAAGCTCGTGAAAAAATCTGACCGGGTACGGACTTCCTGATGTCGATGCCGGGTTTGGCATACGGGCCTCTGGGCGACCGCTGCATGCATGTCTGTGTTGACATGCAGCGGCTATTTGCCGAGCCGTCGCAGTGGGCGACTCCATGGATCACTCGCGTGCTCCCTCGCATCGAGAGCCTGGTCGAAAGGAAGGCGCAACAGACGGTCTTCACGCGCTTCCTGCCTGCCCAGAAGCCGGGGCAGGGTGTCGGCACATGGAAGCGCTATTATGAGCACTGGGCCACGATGACGATCGAAAGTATCGGCGACGAAATGGTCGACCTGTTGCCGGCATTGGCCGCTTACTGCCCGCCGGCGGCAGTCATCGACAAACACATTTACTCGCCCTGGTTTGAGGGCCGGCTCAGGGCTTTTCTGGCGGAGCGCGACATCGATACGCTCGTCATCACTGGCGGCGAAACCGACGTATGCGTTCTGGCCACGGTGCTCGGAGCAATCGATTTCGGTTATCGCGTGGTCCTTGTCACCGACGCGCTCTGCAGTTCTTCCGACGCGACGCATGACGCGCTTCTGACCGTTTATCACCAGCGATTTGCCCAGCAGGTCGAGACAGTCGAGATGGAGGTGGTTCTCTTGAACTGGACTTGACAATCCGACCGATCTGATCTGGACGATCAGACGCCCAGGTCGATCAAGGCGGCGCCGATTTCGGGGCGTTTGCGGCGGCGTAAGTGACCGGGAGTTTCCACCAGTGTGATTTCGAGCGTCGGGCGAACGATCGCTTCGAGCAAATGCCCGCCACGGGTGGTGCCGTCGCTCAGGCCGAGCACCGCATGGACGTGAAGGCTTGGTTTGCCATCATCCCCCAGCGCAACCTCGCCGATCGCACTCAGCACTTCACACTGTTCGTGAACCGGGATTTTGCGGTAGGTTTTCGCATCGAGGTCGAACCAGCCGACGGTGGCTCTTTCGAATGCGCCGATGGCAGTTAAGGAAGCACCGTTGACGCCTTGCTCGGTTGCGAAACCGATCAGTGTGGCAAACGCCTGTTAGCCGGGGTCGAGCACGATCACAAATGTGCGTTGACCGCCGACCTCGTTGACGAGCCGGGATTTCATGCCTGTCCGCCGAACATCAGTTTGGCTCGTCAGTGGGCATGGTGTTCGGCGTTTCGCTTACGGGTAGCCGCAGCTTTCTTGGCCGATTCAGAGCGGCTTGCTGCAGAGCGCGAGGCCGAAGCCTTTCCGCCGCTTTTGCCGCCATTGTGCGCCGCTGGATGGCCGGTATGTTTGCCGCGACCGGAGCCGCCTTCCTTCTTGCCGCCGCCATCGTCCTTGTTGACAGTCGCCCATGCCCGGCGTTCGGCTTCCTTTTTGGCAACCCCGCGCTTCTCATAGCCTTCGGCGATATGATCGGCTTTGCGTTCCTGCTTGTCGGTGTATTTCGATTTTTCTCCACGTGGCATGGCTGTTTCTCCTATGGCCGTTTCTCCTTTTGGACAGGGTTTGAACGAAAAGACGGGGGCCTGAGTTCCAACCGGACGCCAGAAAGCAACTCCACATGGCCGAGCGCCGTTGAGATCGACGGGAAGGGTCCGAGGCGAACCGGGATCAACGATAGTGACCTCTATCGCGCGCTATTCCTCCGGCGCGGTCGCGGGAGCCGTATAGCGGCGGCGCACAGCGTCGACCACATGCTTGCGGCTCTCCTCGGCCGAAAGCTTTTTATCTTTTTCCGCCTCAGCAGTTTCGCGGGCGAGATCCTTGTCTCGAATCTGATGGCGAAACCATTCCGAGTAGTCGCCTGCCCGCAAATGGAACGCCCAGGTCTTGTCGTCTATGCCTTCGGCGATCTGGGCGAAGATCATCAGATTGTGCGCCCTGAGGTTCATCGCATTGTCGGGGCCACGGAAATAGAAGCTGCCGGCTTCATCGAGTTGACCCTCGTCATATTTGCGGCTGTGTCTTTTGAGCGACTGACGTGGCTCGATGACTTTGACGGTTTTAGGTTTCTTGCCGGCATGCGGCCGCCAGAGCAGCACCCGCGCGCCCTTGGGCATGGGTAGATTCTTGGGCGGCTCGATACCGGTTTGATGGCAGAACGCCTTGACGACGTCCTTGGCCTTGGGCCCAAGCGCGATGATCGCCGTCACCAGCTTCAAGGCGTCGGTCGATATTGCCTCAGGGTGAACGGTGATAAGAATGGTTCCCGGCAATTCCAGTGACAGAATTGCCCGCGTATCGTCGCGCCGTTTAGGTAGAAGATGATGCGCTTCGTCGATGATCAGCCAATGCGGTCTTGCCGTGCGGCGGCGGAAATTCTGAGGTGGCAACAACAATTGTCGAGTTGGATTTATTGGCCGCGTTGCTTGATTCACGCTGGCGCATTCCAGGAACATCAATACGTTTTGGACTGGATGCCCTGGTGGGTCTGGTGCCCGTACTTGGAGATGTGGCGACGGGCCTAGTCTCGGCATATATCGTGGTGCGAGCCCGAAACTGCGGTGCTGGAAATGGCTTGGTCGCCCGCATGTTAGGGAACGTGCTGCTTGATACGGTAGGGGGAAGCGTTCCTATTCTCGGTTCAATCTTCGATATCTATTTTAAAGCCAACAACCGCAACATCCGACTGCTTCGTCGTCACCTCCAGAGGTAGGCGGAAGCTGGCACCTGGGGGTGACGCGATCTGCCTGAGTGTAGCTCAGTATTCACCCGAGGAACTTTATTGGCGTATGGCACGTTTTCCCGCCGAACCAATTTCGGTTCAAGTAAAGGGGAAATTATGGAAAATCCAGGCATTGGTTGGATAGCTGCTATCGTCATCGGCGGTATCGCCGGCTGGCTCGCTGAGATGTTCATGAAAAGCAATATGGGCGTGCTCATGAACATCATTTTGGGGATCGTCGGCGCCATTCTTGCCAACGTCCTTCTCGGGCTGCTTGGCGTATCGTTAAGCGGCTGGCTTGGCTATCTTGTCGCCGGCTTCATCGGTGCGTGCATTTTGATTGCCCTGGCTCGAATGATTAGACGCTGAACCAACAATCGAGCTTGCACGTTCTTACTCATGATTGAGGCGCGTGGTCGTAGGGGTCACGCGTTTTTTCACAGCCCTCTTGCGACGCTTAGCCCTCGGATTTTGAGGGGAGTGCGCAACTCGTGCTGTAGTCCCAACCGGAACATCGGAAGTGCTGGCGCATTGCTAGTGAACGCCAATTCGACTCGGAAACGAAATGCGTCGCGCGCTGACAAATGCATGGGGCATGGTGCGAGAAAGTGTCGTTGGGTTTGTCAACGACAACGCTCTTAGCCACGGCGCGGCAATTGCTTTCTACGCCACGACATCGTTGGCGCCAATTCTGCTCATCGTGGTGGCAATCGCGGGTCTCGCATTCGGCCACGAAGCCGCGCAATTGGCTTTGTCTGCCCAGATCACAGGCCTGATGGGTCCAGAAAGCGCAAGTCTCCTTCAAACCGCAC
>NZ_JBFUGC010000021.1:0-38848 GCF_056403115.1 Mesorhizobium sp. P3_A2 | reverse complement strand
CTCCACCGAGATCTGTCGCCCCTTGGCGGCCGCCTGTGCGGAATTGGTTGGATTGCCGAGTTTCCTGCCGGTCATCTTGCGAGAGGCGAGGGCGGCTTTGGTGCGCTCCGAGATGAGACGTCGCTCTTTCTCGGCCAGTGCCGCATAGAGGTGCAGCATGAAAGGGTCGGCATCGGCTCCGAGTTCGGCGACGATGAATGGGACGCGCTGAACCATAAGCCCAGCAATGAAGGCAACGTCACGCGACAGCCGATCAAGCTTGGCAACAATGACCGGACATTTTGCCTGTCTCGGCTTAGCGAGGGCGGCTGCCAGCTGTGGACGTCGGTCCAGGGCATCGGAGCCCTTGCCTGTCTCGACCTCAGTGAACTGGTGGAAGATCGCGATGCCTTCGGTTTCGGCGAACCGGGCGACGGCTGCACGCTGAGCGTGGATGCCAAGCCCCGAACAACCTGCCGCTGCGTTGAAACGCGATAGTCGGCAACGGCGGTGGACATGGCCCGATCCTCTGCGGGTGTTCAAACTGCAAACCACCGTTTGCGTGTGCTCGCTACGCCGTTTATTTCAAGTTAAGCATCTGATAAAGTTCAATATTTCTTGTGGAATCGGCTTCGGGTTGCGGCCACTATCTAGCCATCGGATGGCGGGAACACCGTCGCCATAAGGACAGTGGTGTTGGTGCGCACCAAACGCTTCGACTTCGTCTGCTCGCGCTCATAGTCTGCTATCGGAACCGGCCCCTGGTTCAACATGCGACCAGCTCCCTCTTCAACGTCAGACAAATTATTGCGATAGCAACAATGCTGTGGCCAAGAAGCCAAGGCTGAATGTTGAAGCCATCGAATACGCCACCATCGCAACCGCCAGATACCCCTTGTCGCTCGAATACCAATGACCCGCCAAGGGACCATCGACCACCAACCAACCCGCAACGGCGAGCCCGATTAGGGCGCCCGTCAGGAGATTTCTCATCACAAAAACCACCAGTCGCGGCATCGTCCCCAGCTCCTATCTGGTTAGCCAGTGCTTCCGTTTTTCGCGCGGTCGAATCCCTTAACCACGGCTTCGAGCACTGTGCGGCGGCTTCCATAGCGCTTCATAAGTCTATGGACCTGAGCGGGGGTGATGCCGTTTTGCCGCGCAAAACACTCAATCACATAGGGCTCGCATCCTGACAGGAGGTCGCTGTCACGAGGAAGGCGCGGTTTAGTGTCGATGCTCATCCCTGCCATCTTGGGCTAATTCAAGATTACCCAATTAACGCCGAAGCGTGGATTAGGTTGCTGGGTCGGCTCCGGATCGCGACGATCGATTTTCGCACGCTCTCTCATTGGAAGAGCGGGTTCTCAGAACGGCAGCGCGAGATTTTCTGTGGCCCGCATTGCACCCTTGTGCGAGTGGACGCCGAGTGTCCTTCCCAGGCCTGTATGTTGATATCCACCGAGAACTGACCGGTAGCACAAGATATTTCCATCGAGAATTGACCCATGTTTGAACCTTGCCCCGCGTTTTTCAGCGGGGCCACGGAGTGATCGACATGGCATTACTTAGCGTAATCCGACGCTGGCATTTTCGAGAGCATCTCTCGATCCGGGAGATATGCCGCAGGACCGGCCTATCCCGGGATGCCATCCGCAAATACCTGCGCCAGGGCAGCGTGGAACCGACCTCGACCGTGACGGCGACGGGATAGGCTGCGAAAATGGCTAGGCCGTAGGGGGCTCCACCGGCCCTGTCATGTTCGGCCGGATGAACGGCGCCCGCTTGCCGGTGATCGGCAAAACTCCCGCGAACGAAGCAAGTCTCAAGTGTTGCAGGAATGAGACAATAAATTTAGCGAACTCTGATACATTTAGGTGCTCGGACTTTTAGCGTGGGGACAACGTTGCGCAGCCTTTCAATTGCAATTGCAGGTATTTTCGCGATGCTGGCTGGGTCGGCGTATGCCGCAGATGCTGTCATCGAAGCTCCGCCCGAAAGCATCAATTGGTCGGGAGCCTATCTTGGCGCCGTGGCCGGGTGGGGCTGGAGCAGCGATCCCTACCGTTTCTTTGGCAGCACCGTTGACGTCGATTCAGACGGATTTGTCGGCGGTCTGACCGCTGGTTACAATTGGCAGGCGGGGCAGATCGTTTTCGGCGTCGAAGGTGACGTGTCTTACGCCAATATTAACGGCAGCGTCCTCAAGGTTCCGTTTGTACCGCCTTGCGGGATCGAGGGCTGTTCGGCGGACATCGACTGGTATGGCACAGGCCGTGCGCGCGTCGGCTATGCCTTCGAGAACTTTCTTCCCTATGTCACGGGTGGCTTTGCTGTCGGCAAGGTCAAAGGCACGGCTGACCTGGGAGCCTGTGGCTTTACCCCGACCTGCGGCTACGACGAGACCCGGTGGGGCTGGGCGGCCGGCGCCGGACTTGAGTGGGCCCTAAATCAAAAACTGTCGTTCAAGGCCGAGTATATGCACGTGGATCTGGGCACCCCCGATTTCAACACAGCCGCTCCAGATCCTTCCACCTCCAGAATCGACTTCGATACGGTCCGCGTGGGTATCAACTACCACTTCTGAAGCGGGCTTCCCGACTTCAAGCGGCTCTAGCGGCCTACTCGTGATGCTTTGTCCGTCAAGCCGCCCGTGAACGCTATCCAGCCGTAGGGGCCTTCACCGACCCCTGTTCGGCTGGATGAACGGCGCCCGGTTGCCGGTGATGGTCTCGATCGACTTCAGCAGCGGTCCGTGGACCTCACGAAGCGCTTGGTAGTGCTCGCTGTGGTACGCCAGGAGGGGACCGATGAATGCTCTTGCGCAGCACCTCTGCTGCCACCAGAAAGCGCTCGATCTCGACCTGTGATAGCTGTTTTGAAGGTTTGGTTTTCTGGCCATGTTAGCGACTCCGTTTGAGGGGATTCGCCGCAACGAGGACTATAATCCTACAAGCTAGGCCGGCTGACAAGTGCAAGAACGAGAAAGCCCGTCGCAGCTAATGAGCGTAAGCGACGGGCTTCCTGCGATTCTTCGCGGCTAGACTCATTGAGAGATCGACCGCTTGGCTGTGCAACTTCCGGACGCGTGATTAGTTGCAATTACAATTTTCTTAAAATTGCAAACGGCGCTCGGCTGAAAGCGCCGCCACACAGTCTTCCAGAATTGCCAGGCGAAACCGGAGCAACCTCAATTCTTGGCCGACTTGCGCCAGCTTTAACATGCCTGCCGAGCACGCAACTCTTCGCCTCTGCTCCTCTTCCAAGGATGCTATCTTCGCGCGCAGTTCCAAGGCTTCCGTGGCCCTCGAGTTCCTAACCAAAGTCCGGGTTCGCATTTCCAACCCCACAGCAGAACGTCGCCATCAATTGCACGATTGCATTAAACTTCCGCGCTCTGATCATTGAGAATTTTAGCGAGTACTAAAATAAAAGCCGATTGCGATGGCGAGGGCTACTAGCGGCCAGCGGTCAAGGGCGGGGGGCTGGGGTTTTGACCGCCGGGCCTAACCGGCGAAGGAGAGGGTGCCGGCTGGCAAGGGATCATACGCCGATATAACGAATTGTAGAATGGGGCTCCCCCGTTCCCGAAACGTGCAAGACACGTCTTACATTTAGGGAAACAAACGCGACGTCGTCTGGCGATGCTCCAGGCGCCGCGCTAATATCGGCCGGATGGGCAAGGGCTGGCCGATGACCTCACTCCGAAGATCAGCCCAACCTTCTTGCTGCCGCCGAACGCCTATCGCAAGGCAAGCCAATGAAAAACAAGCCGGTCACGACCTACATCGTGAGCGTGTTCGATAAGCCGCATTGGCGCACAATCCTGACGACCAAAGACAAGGCCGAAGCCGACGCGATGGAACAGGCGATGGTGCAGGACGGCGCGAATGCTCGGATTGAAGAGATCACGCCGAAGCCGAAACGGCGCTAAATTAAATGCCCGCTTAAGCCATGGCAGACCCGTCGCTACTATGCGAAAAAGGGTCTTATTTTATGATCATTTGGAGGGGTGGATTTGCCGGCCGCAGAAACAAGCATTTGGTCAGTTTTATTGCCGGTTCTCGTCGGCGGTGGCCGCCTTCTGCCGCGTCATCCGCCTACGCTTCGCCTTACTTCTTTTGCGCACTGCGAACCGCCTTTCAGACCGTGCCGCCGGCATCATCCGGCACCACGAAAGGGAAGAGTGATGAACACCCACATTCGCACTCTGAAACCCCTAGGCATGCCCAAGGGAATGGACCCGCGCAAATGGCGCCAGTCGGTGCAGAAGCGCCTGAACGACCATCTAGACCGCGCCATGAGCCTGATAACAGCGCTCGACCTCATGGAAGCCGACTGCGACCTTGAAGACACAGCGGACGACGAGCCGTCGCTTGGCTGGACAGAGCGCGGCGGGCAATCGTTCCTGTCCAGCACCGCCCCGAACCTGCCGCCCGGCGACGTGCTGGATTTGGAACTCGACAATGCCGACGACGAGGAAGGTGGCGTCGGCGAACCGTGCCCGGACATCTATGGCGAAACCGTCATGTGGGCGACGACCTCAAGTCGCAGGAAGTGCTGGTGTCTCCATGAGGGTGTCCCGATTTCTGAAGATCATGGCGGACCCGCTGGCAGAGGACAAGCAAGCGGTGATCGCGGAATTTAAGAAGGCCGGCCTCGATGAGTTGGAAGCGCTGTGTTTGTTCAGGCGCCTTTCACCCGACAGGCAGAAGGCGTTCCTTGCGGTGCTTCACAGGGTGGCGCCGATTCCCGACTTACAGGAAAGCGGAAAACTTTACGTCTTTAGCCCGCTGCCTCACGGTGGCGGGTTTTTTTATTCAGGCGGAAGATCCGGGATCTCCTGACCTGATCGCACGGCCTGCAGTATCGTGCCCAAGAGCGACAAGTGGCGACTGAGTACCACTTGTCGCCGGAATATTTGGTTGATGACAGCCTTCAGAACCCCAGGGTCTGAAAACACCCTCTCGTCCTGCTCTTCCAACAAGTCACAACTGACCTCACAGGCGTCGGCCGCCTGCTCAAGGTCAAGCACGGCCTTGTCCAACATGTCCATGTTTCCCCCATTTTCCCACGCAGATCGCCGGGTACTTTCGATTAGTCGCAGTCGCAACGGAGATTGCAAGACAGGATTCGGCGGGTCGATATTGGCCAAAAATTGGACAGGCGAGGGAAGTTTTTCACTAAGTGCTTGAAAAGTCTGGTACGCCCAAGGGGAATCGAACCCCTGTTACCGCCGTGGCGAAGACAGCCCCTCAGCTCGCGCGCCAAAGCCGAAATCAATCGTCGATTCGGTGGCGAGATGGTGGCGATACGAAAAAAATGTCTGGCGGCAGAGTAAGTAGAACGTTTGTAATTTATATATGGGCTTTGGTGGGCGATGCAGGGATTGAACCTGCGACCCCACCCGCGTGAAGGGTGTGCTCTCTCGTTTTTCAGACAATGGAAAGAGCCAGCTGTTCCCGGTCTGTGCTCGAAAAGTCGCATAAATGGCAGACTGGAATTGGCACACGCGTGACAGCCCAGCTTGGCGTTATCCAATCGCGCTCCACGGCAGCGGATACGCCGATAGCACCCATGATGGATGGGGCGGATACATAAATAAAATCAGTTCGTTATGAGATGCCGTGTGCAAAAATCGCACACGAAAGTTCTGCTTCTCTTCTTTTTTCGTTCCCACGAGGGAGCTCCCGACAGGCCTTTTCGGACGCTCTTTTGCCGACGATATTGACCGCTCCTATGCGTGATGTTCGCCGCGATATCCGTGATCCTCGAAAAACTAAAGCACGAAGCACTTGAGTTCGAACCTAAGAGACCGAAGACGCTGGCCTAGAAGTTACTAGATCTCTGGTGGCTACTCCGTCTCAGCATATGATATATCGCGCTGGAGACGGGGATCCCTATGGGGCGCCCCGATTCGCGCACCCGGGTATTTCTATGATTGCGATATTGTCCCAAGCATGGGGCGACGAACTGCGCCTGACTTTCCGGCTGGCTTGGCCATTGGCCCTTGCCCAGCTCTCACAGAGCGCGCTCTTCACCACGAATATCGTGATGTTGGGGAAACTTGGCACGCCTTTTTTGGCCGCGGGTACACTGGCTTACTCCTTCATGATGCCGTTCTTTCTTTTCGGAACCAGTGTGGTCGCCGCCGTCGCCCCGCTAGCCGCGCAAGCCCGGGCGCGTGGAAGAATCGATAGAGTCGCTGACTGTGTGACGCAGGGTTTGGTCGCCAGTTTCCTGCTGGCCGTCGCTCTGATTTGCATACTCTCGCAGATAGGATCGGTGTTCCGGCTGATCGGACAGGACCCCGGTCTCACGGAGCGCGCAGTCCGGTATATGAGGGTGGCCGCGCTCATGCTTTTGCCGGCGTTCTTCTTCTTGGTTTTCAGATCTTTGATGTCGGCATACGGCCGAAGTCGAGCTGTTTTCGTCATCACCGTCGGCGGCGTCGTGTTGAACGTATGCCTGTCAAATGTGTTGATCTTCGGTGAGTACGGCGCGCCCGCGCTTGGCATGCAAGGAGCGGCGACGGCCAATGTCGTCTCTTACGCGTTCATGGCGATCGCCGCTGCGGTGTACATTCGCCTCGATTGGGAACTCAGGGGGGCATTTCGCCTTCAAGCGCTCATCCATCCGAACTGGTTGGAACTGTGGCGCATATTTCGTTTCGGAGTGCCGTTTGGTCTCACAATGTTCGCCGAGTTAATCGTATTTTCCGGCGCGGCGCTCGTTATGAGCTACATCGGGCAGGAAGAGGTCGCGGCGCATGCGATCGCGCTGCAGATGGGCGCGCTAACCTACACGGTTCCGCTCGGCATCGGAGCCGCCGCCACGGTCCGCGTCGGGATGGCTTACGGCCGCCGTGACGAGCGGGCCATTCAGGCCGCAGGCTGGGTGTCTATCGCGCTCGGAGCCGCGTTCATGCTCGTTACTGGGATTACCTTCGTGGTTTTTGGCCGCGACGTTATTGCGATTTTCCTCGATCCGTCAGCTCCTGGCGGCCACAGAACCTTCGAACTCGCGGTTGGCTATCTCGCGATCGCTGGCATCTACCAACTTGCCGATGGTGCGCAGGTGAACGCCACACATGCCTTGAGGGGCCTAAATGATACTATGGTCCCGATGCTGATTGCATTCGGCGGATATTGGTTGGTGTCGGCGCCGTTGGGAATCTATCTTGCTCTTGGCACTAGGCTTGGCGGTACGGGCATCTGGATCGGTCTCGCAGTCGGCCTTATTGTGGTAGCGGTATCGCTTGTGACGCGTTTCGCGCTGCGGAAGCAGCTAAGAATCGTGACCTTCTGACACGGCGTGGCCGTCGCGCACCAAGCTGTTTCACAAACTTGACCGCGGATGGTTCGCCAGGGCGGCGGTCAAATCGAAACGACCTCGAGGCCTGAGGCGGGGCTCCAAGGCTCCAACCACATCTCTGCGGAACTCGGTGCGCCGTGCCCGGTCGAATGGGCCACGAACCCCGGCTCACAACCAGCCGAGGTTACTGTCGGTGGGCGTTCGTCGGAACTCGCAATGCGCGGTTCGCTAAGACTTCGCCATTCCGCAGGCATCGCGATCGTCTAAAGAGACCTTGATGGGATCGAGGTCTTTAGGTCGTCGAGCAGCACCGCGGTAAGTACCATCGCCCTGAATCATCTGTGTGTACTGAGGCGGCATCGACAGCAGGTTGATGGCGTTCGGATGGCGCCGAGCAAGAACGCCCGCGAATACGCCCGACAGGTTGCCGACACCGCCCTTAGACTAACCCCTTCGAGTTGCGCCGACCCTCGGAAAAATATGTTACACAATCGATTGTGAAAGCGCGCACTTTTCTATATTTAGAAGCTCACATGGACCGGCAAGGTCGACGGAGTTGGCGCTGCGGGCCGGGGGAGAGCGAGAGGGTGGCTGTTGTGGCTGGAGAGCCAAAGGGGGGAATGCGAGGCGCATCGCGGCCGCAGGATCGCGAAGGTTCGACATCGTGTCGGTAGTCGTCCTGGATGTTGGTAAAACCAATCTGAAGGCGAGCCTCGTCGCCAATGATGGAGAGGTCATCCGGTCTCTTGAAGCCGAGAACCGCTCAGTCGAGGAGAATGGCTATATCGTCCAGGAACTGGAGTCCGCCTGGGGTTTCATGTTCCAGTCGCTTTGCGAGCTGTCAGAGCTCGACAAAGTGTCCGATGTAATCGTCAGCACGCACGGTTCATCGGCGATGATCGTCAACGGGGACGGGTCGACGACGCCGCTTCTCGACTATGAATCAACCATGCCGGCCGAGCTGGACATCCTTTACGCGGAAGTCGCCGACGGGCTCGAGGAACGTGGCGCCAACATAGGCCTCGGCGCGACACATATTGCCAAGCAGCTGTTCTGGATACAGCTCAAGCACCCCGATCTTTTCGCGAAGGCGGCCACGCTGATGCCGGCGCCCCAATACTGGGCCTGGCGGCTGTGCGGCATTGCATCGATGGACATCACCAGCCTCACCGCCCAGTCTCACTTATGGAATGCGCGAGAGAAAAGGTTCACGTCCCTGGTCGCCAGACAGGGATGGCAGCATCTCATGGCTCCGGTAAGGATGCCCTCGCATGTGCTTGGGCCGATATCGGGTCATCTCGTGAATCTGTGGGGACGACTCGATGGGGTGCATGTTCGTTGCGGCGTCCACGACAGCGCCGCAAACTTTCATCGCTACCAGGCCGCCGGCTTTACCGGCGTGACATTGCTGTCTTGCGGAACGTGGCTGGTCGGCCTGAGCGACACGAAATCGAATTCGATCCCGCATGGGATCGACGTGACCTTCCAGCAGTCGGCGCTTGATGTGCCGCTGACAAGCTGCCGGGCGATGGCCGGGCGCGAATTCGAGATATTGACCGGCGGCAGACGGGATATTGCCACCGTGGATTCCGTGAACAGGATTCTCGGATCGAAGATTCTAGCACTGCCGAGCTTCGTTCGGCGCGGGGGACTGGTTCCCAATGCGGGCAACAGGGGAAGAGTTGTCGGCCCCATGCCGACCGATCCCCCAGACCTGTCGGCTCTGGCGATCGTCTACTACGCCATGCTGGCGGATCTATGCGCCGGTTATCTCGGTCATCAGAGGCAGCTAATCGTCGACGGAAATGTGACTGCGCAACCAATGCTCGGCGCCCTGCTCGCGTCGCTCGATCCAGAGCGGCGCGTCCTCATCGCATCGGCAAAGAACGGTACGGCGACGGGCGCAGCTCTGCTGGCGGGGATCGCCCATCCAAACCAGCTGCGGTTCGAAACCATCGACTGCGGCGGCCTGAATGTGACCGCGCTACGGGACTATCATCGGGCCTGGCGCCAACAGATTGACGAATCCAACTATGGAGACCATCGGTGACACTTGAACTAAGACAACAGATGATCGAAACCTGCCTGCGGATGAATTCTTCAGGCATCAACCAGGGAACCTCGGGTAACCTCTCCGTGCGTAGCGGGAAAGGCTTCCTGATCACCCCGACGAGCTTGCGCTACGAGGTGATGAAACCGGAAGATATTGTCGAGATGGATTTTGAAGGCGGCTATTATGGCACGCGTCTGCCGTCTTCCGAGTGGCGGTTCCATCGCGACATCCTGAACGAGCGTTCGGACCGAAACGTCGTCCTGCACTGCCATTCCTCGTTCGCGACATCCTTCTCGTGCCACCGCCGCCAGATCGAGGCTTTTCACTACATGATCGGCGTAGCCGGCGGTAACACCATACGCTGTGCCGACTACGCGCCCTATGGTACCCAGGAATTGTCGGAGAACGCGTTAAAGGCGCTGCAGGGACGCGACGCGTGCCTGCTCGCCAATCACGGCCAGATCGCCGTCGGCCGCGATTTCAACCATGCGTTCCGCATTGCCAACGAAGTCGAGACGCTGGCGCGACAGTACATTCAGTCGCTTGCGATGGGCGAGCCAATCCTGCTCACCGACGAGGAAATGGACCATGTGCTGCGCCAGATGAAGCAGATGTCCTACGGCAACGCGCCAGATCTGGAGGACGCCACCATCCGTCTGATACCAAAGGAAAACCATACGGGATGATTGATTCTGTGCGGCGGGCTGGCGAATCGCTGGCTCGATGCCATGCGCCAAGACAACTCATAACTAAACATATGTCATAGTCCGACCGGACACCGGTACGTCGCGGGGCCAGACCGGCTCAATAACGCCCATGTCGATCACTCCAAAGCCCCACTGTCGTGCAGGGCTGATTCAAACATGGGTCAATTCTCAATGGAAATGTCATATGCTGCCGGACCAGTTCTCGGTGACAAATCAACACCTAGCCTCGGTTCAAGGATAATGCGCGCCGTCTCAATGTGGGATCAGGCAGCTGCCTTCGGGGCTCGTTAGGGCCGGATCGTCATCATGCCATTTCACAACCGACTGTGTAAGATTGATATCCTCTAAGGAATACGGAATCACAGCACCTGAGGTGAATTTTTGGCTATCGACAATCAACAACGCTCCACGATTTATGAACTCTCGAAAAAAGCTGGTCTTTCCGTCTCGACGATCAGTGCTGTATTGAATGGGACTTGGTCGAGGCGGGGCATCTCAGCCCGGACGGCGGAGGCTGTAAAAGCGCTGGCAAAAGCGCACAATTACATGCCGAACAAGCAGGCCCAGGGCCTTCGCAAGTCCGTCTCGCAAATGACGGGACTGATGATCCCCTCGCACAACAGCCGGTTTTTTGCAGCGGTTGCACAGAGCTTCGAACTGAACGTTCGCCGTCGGGGAAAATGTCCTATCGTGGTTAGCGCCGGTCGTGATCCGGCAACCGAACGTGAAACCGCTAAGACATTGATTTCGTACTCTATTGAGGGTTTAGTTATCTGCGGTGCAGCCGACCCGGATGGAGTCCATGAGATTTGCAGTTCTGCTGGGCAACGCCATGTCAACATAGACCTTCCCGGGTCGAAAGTATCGTCTGTCATCAGCGATAATTTCAAGGGCGGCTTGACCCTGACGAGCGCAATTATTGAGACTGGAAACAAGGACGGACTGCGGGCTAATGATATTCATTTTTTCGGGGGCTGCAGTGAGGTCTCAACGCTCGATCGTATTCGCGGATTCAAGGTCGCTGTCGACAATTTTGCCGGTCCACCGACCGACGAAGTCATTCATTTTACTGGCTATGACCCTGCGAAAACATGTCAAGCCTTCGAGACGTATTATCAGAATCATAGCCGTGTCCCGCGTCGTATTTTCCTGAACAGTACTCTCAATTACGAAGGATTTCTTCGCTTTTCATCTCGCCATCCAGATCTTGATCTGTCCGATATCGAAATTGGTTGCTGCGACTACGATCCTTTTGCGTCATTTTGTATTTTCCGAACATGGATGATAAAGCAAGACGTGGTCGCAATGATGGAGAAGGCCTTTGATATCCTGGATAAGGATCCAGGGGACCCAACCATCTACTACATAACGCCGATACTGGTTCCTCCCAGATCTTCCCTTCCGACGCCGGAGTTGACGATGATCAATGTCGAAACGGACGCGATATAGGCCGCGAGCTACCGGTTCTCTGGCGCACGAATGAGATCACGATGGTGGTCAGGGTACGTCGCCATTTTGACGTTTTGTAGGGCAAGTCCCTGTCCCCGTGCTGCGCGCTAGCTTGCGGCCCGTTCTTCCAATCCTGCCTCTAGCGCTTTCTTTGATCGCCGACCTCGATCGCGATAAAAAGAACTTGCCATCACAATCGATTGTGGCCCATACTTCGGCTCTCTGAGGGCGAGGAGATCGCGTTACTGCCATTGGAGGGATCGATAATTTCTCAGCGCTAGAGGAGGGGCCCGTCTGCCTGGCAGCGGCGGCTTGGCTCCGCCCCAGACGCTGACTGTTGCGGGTTCATTTCTCTGGAGTGAGTCGAGATCGCGGTTGGATTTCAGCAGGCAGCGCCCAGGATAAAGAGACGATCATGAAGAGTGAAAAATTCCTATTCTTATTTCTGACGACCCCCGCCTTTGCATTCTTAGCGCTGTTTTATCTGGTCCCGATTTTCTCCTTTCTTCCTCAAGCTTTTTTAAAGGATAGTGCTGGCGATATACTGGCGCATACCTATAGGCAGATTGCTCTCGACAAGGGTCAGGCGGAGCCTACGGACGATGCGCTCAAGGTACTTTTCAGTGACCTTCGATCGGCTGCGCGCAGCGATGTGGGACAGCTCGCGCACAGCGTCGGATCGAGCAGCGGCGCCTTGCGCATCATGTTGCTCAAAACCAGCGCGGAGGCCAGGAAAACCGATGTGTTGCCCGAAGACATCCGAGCGTGGTTCGCCGCAATTGATGATCTTTGGCTGCAAGAATCGACGTGGAAAATGCTGGAAGCCGAAGGCCAGCGCTTCACGCTTCGGTATCTTTCGATCACGGCCCCATGGGGAGACCGCGCGGCTGAGCAGATCCAGTTTTCCGAAGTTTTCATGCGCACCATCGGCGTTGCAACGGGTGTTGCAGCGCTGTGCTTTCTCATCGCGGCGCCCGCAGCCTATTCGATTGGCGTCGCATCCGGTCGCACAGCGCGCATGATGATTGCCTGTGTCCTCGTTTCGCTTTGGACATCGATCCTCGTTCGCACGCTCAGCTGGATCATCATATTTCAAAATGAGGGCGTCCTGACTGCGATCGGGAGGGCTCTCTTTTCTTCCAACTTGTCCTACGGAATACTTGGAACACGCAGTGCAGTTATCGTAGGCATGGTGCACTTGCTACTACCTTACATGATCTTGTCGCTGCATGAAGGCCTGAAGCGTATCCCGATACAGCAATATTTCGCTGCGACTAGTCTTGGTGCGTCCACCTTCCGAGCGGTCTTGCTCGTCTACTTGCCTCAGATGCGGCCGGCGATCACCGCCGGACTATCGATAGTCATTACGCTTACGCTCGGATTCTACCTGACGCCGCTCCTTCTGGGCGGCCCGCAAGATCAGTTGCTTGCATACTACACGGCCTTCTTTGCCCAACGCATGGGCGACTGGCATGTTTCAGCGGCATTAAGCGTATGGCTCACCTTACTGGTGGCGGGATTCGCTTTGACCGGCGCGGCATTGAGCCCCGCGAAGAATTCCAGCAAACGGTTGGGTAAGTCAGTATGAGGCCGACATCGGCACAAGCGATAGACACCGTCGCCCGATTGGGCGGTGCGACCGTCATCGCATTTCTCATTCTGCCGCTCTTTGTCATTCTGGCTGTGTCGCTGAATGACGGGAATTTCTTCACGCTTCCGCGGGATGGCGTCTCGCTCCGCTGGTATTCGAAGGTCTTGACAGACCCCGAATGGGGGCAAGCGGCGCGCAACAGTCTCTATGTTGCTTGCTTTTCAACGGTTATCGCCGTGGCTCTGGGCGCAACGGCTGGCTGCGGCGTTGCATTATTGAAAGGAAAAACCTCTGCAATCGGATATGGAACACTTATGCTTCCTTTGATAATGCCGAGTATTATCGCAGCTTTGGCAATATATATATCGTTTAACGCATGGGGTCTAACCGACACGCGCGCCGGGCTGATCATGGCGCATGCAGCGCTTGGCATTCCGTTTGTGGTAGTTACAACCTCCGCATCGATGCGCAAATACGATACGCGTCTTTACATCGCGGCGCTGAGCTTGGGCGCAGGCAGGGTACAGGCGGTTCGGCATGCAGTGCTTCCGTCCCTCGTTCCATCTCTGGCGGCGGGCGCCATCTATGCCTTTCACGCGTCTTTCGATGAGTCCATCATCGTGCTCCTTCTTGCGCAGCCAGATCAAACGACGCTGCCGCAGCGAATCTTCTCAGGACTGACATCAAGCATAGCACCGGATGTCGCAGTCGTCTCTGTGATGACGACCTTTGCGACGATCATTTTACTTTGCCTGTTCTTGATCGCCGAGCGCTTCCAGTCGAAACGAATACCGTCAATGTCGTGATCCAATAAAACTCTTTGCTATTGCACAAATGCCAACGCTAGCGAAAGCACCTCTCTTGTCTGAAATAAGTTCGAGCAAAGCAGGTGTGATTGTCGAAGAAGGAGCCGGACCCAGTGGGGAGCGCCCGCTCTGTTCATTCTCGGGGATAAGCAAAAGTTTCGATGGAAAGACATACGCGCTTGAGGATCTGAACCTCGATGTGCGTGAGGGGGAATTGCTAACCTGTCTTGGTCCGTCAGGATCAGGGAAGACCACGACGCTCATGCTGCTGGCCGGTTTCCTGGCCAAGGACCGAGGCGAGATATTCTTTCGCGGGCGGCCCATCGGAGGTTTGGCTGCGTCGAAGCGCAATCTGGGTGTGGTCTTTCAAAGCTACGCCCTGTTCCCGCACATGACGGTAGCCGAAAACATATCCTTCCCGCTGCGAATGCGGAAGCTCGCGAAGTCGGAGATCCAGATCAAGGTACAGCGAGCATTGACGATGACCCGATTGGTGCAGTTTGCCCACCGGATGCCGCATCAATTGTCAGGGGGGCAGCAACAGCGGGTTGCGCTGGCTCGCGCGCTTGTCTTCGAGCCAGATATGGTCCTGCTCGATGAACCACTGGCAGCGCTCGACAAAAGCTTGAGGGATGAATTGCAATTCGAGATCCGCCGGCTGCACAAGGAAAATGGTGTAACGATGCTGTACGTTACACACGATCAGACCGAGGCGCTCACTTTGTCCGATCGTATTGCTGTATTCAACAATGGAAAAATCGAACAGCTTGCCGCTCCGGAGGAACTCTACAACCATCCGGCGTCGCTTTTTGTGGCTGGTTTCATCGGAAATACGAACCTCTTGCCGGCGGAATTTGTGCGTCACGAGGACGGGTTGGTTATCGCTCGCTTGCAGGATGGGACAATTGTCCGCTCCGCATCCGCAAACCCTACCTGTTCGTCGGGCAACTGTTTGATAGCGATCCGACCGGAGCGCCTCCACATCGCCGAAACCGCGCCGTTCGAGAACAGTCTCTCCGCGACAGTCACCGACCTGATCTTTCAGGGGAGCACTCTGATCGTCGAGATCAAGTTTGCGGGCCGATCCCCATTGACCGTCGCTGTGCGGCCCGATCAGGCCGCCGGTCTCGCCCGCGGCGACGATATCCGGATCACCTGGCGCAGCAGCGCCGCCCGATGCTTTCCAGCAGCATAATTCCTCAATTTTCCTTCGTTGAAGAAAAAATTCCCAGACCGTCGCAAGATAATAGAAAAGGAGCCAGAATGATCAAATTTTTCAAGTTCAGCGACATCGAACCCAAGTTCAGCCCACGAGGGACCGCAACCCACGTCATGGTGGATAATCTGACGGGCGCGCAAATGTCCGGAGGCATTGCGCAATTCAAGGATACCGAGATAGCTTTTGAATTCTGGTATGAGGAATGTATGTTCTGCCTCTCCATTGAGGAAAGCTTCTCGGTCGAGGTCGACGGTCGGGAACACTTCATGAGCCCTGGCGACATGATTTGGTACAAGGAAGGCACCAAGGCGATCTGGCGCGCAAAGGGCAAGGCGGTGCTCATCTTTGCCATCACCCCTCCGACCTGGGTTGATACCCGGCCCGAGCGGATTCCCGTGCCGGCGCGCCTCGAACCGAGCTTTTCCTCATAAGCTTCACGCCACCGTCTAACCAGAGGTTAGGTTCCGGGGAACTCCTCTCGCCATCCCCGTAACCTTTCATAACGAACGCGTGATGGCGGTCCAGTGTCGGACATTGATCGTTGTTCGGATTCCCGGTGATCTTCGCGCAAGCGGCGATGTCGGTTCGAGGTAGGAAGACCCAACAATATCAACGAGAAAGGGAACGAATATGAAAACAAGCAAGAGGATCTTGCAGGTCGCGTCATTGACGATGGCTTTGGCCGCCAGTGCTATGACGCTGACTGCGGCGGACTCGGCGGAACTCAGCGTGGCGACCTATGGCGGCGCCTATATGGACGCTGTGAAGCAGGCGTATTGGCAGCCGTTCACGACTGCAACCGGCACGAATGTGATTGGGAGCACAACCGAAGACAGCATGGGCGTCCTGCGCGCGCTCGCCACGGCTTCGCCCTCGAAGTGGGACGTGATGGAAACCGACGTTGTTACGGCGATCGAAGCCTGTAACGAAGGCCTCATTCTGCCCCTCGACAAGTCGAAGTTGCCAGTCGCCGACCTACTTCCGCACACGCTGCAAGAGTGCGCCGTTGCATCGGCGTCTGTCGCCGTGGCGTTGGTGGTCGCTAGAGGAAAATTCGGCAGCGGTGAACCGAAGACATGGCAGGACTTTTGGGATACGAAGCGTTTTCCGGGCAAGCGAGGGATGGCCCGGTACATACAGAATGTCGCGACGGTGGTGCTGCTCGCGGATGGCGTGCCTCGCGAGAAAATTAGCGAGGAACTTAGAAAACCAAATGCGAGGGACCGAATTTTCCGCAAGTTGTCCGAGATAAAGGGAGACCTCGTCTTCCTCGATACGGGCGCCGAATTCGTTCAAGGTCTCATTTCCGGTACGTATGACATGGCTCTTGGTTGGAACGCCCGAGTCGATACCGCAAATAAGGAATCGGGAGGCAAGTTTGGGATTGTCTGGTCGGCGGGCTACAGTCTCGGTTTAAATGCATACATCATACCCAAGACAACAGGTCAGCCACAGGCTGCCATGGACTACATTTCATTTGTCGCAGCGCCGCAAGTCGAGGCAGATTTTATGCGTTTGTTCCCCTACGGCACGGCGAACCTGAAAGCCTATGCTCTCGTCACACCAGAGGTTAGCGCAAAATTGCCCTCGTCGCCCGAAAATCTGCCTTACGCGGTTTCGGACGACTATGATTTCTGGGGAAGTCATTACGCCGAATGGCAGGAGGCGTTTGAGGCATGGATCGCCGCTAAATAGCGACAGTGTCCTCAGGACGGCGCGCCGTCGCGCCGCCCTGAAGACAAACCCCCGGCAGGCCGTCGAATTGGCCAGGTTATTGCGCGCCGGCGAACTGACGGCGCGTTGAGTTCACGATGAAGGCCACGAAGCCGGAGGTGAGGCCTTGACGCGCTCAGAAAACCGATTAACTTCGAGCACAATCGTTTGTGTTTTTGACACCGACTGATGCCTTGCATCGTCTGGTCGAGATCTTATTGGCTGAACAAGTAGAGGGAATTTACATGCCAAAACTGTACAAGGTCGCAGATATTAAGAGGGAATTCACGCCACGCGGGTCGTCCACTCATGTCTTTGTAGACGACAAAGATAACGCCAGCATGGCAGCTGGCGTTGTATACTTCAAAGACTCCAATATCGATTTTAAACTCTGGTACGACGAAGTCATGTTCTGCTTATCCGTGGAAGATAGCTTTTCTATCGTGGTCGACGGAGAAGAGAATTTTATGAAGCCCGGCGACATGATGTGGTTGCCGGCGGGAACCTCTCTGATTTGGCGGTCGAAGGGCACGTCGGCGGCGATATTTGCGGTCACACCTCCCGACTGGGCCGCTAGACGGCCTACGACCTAGATTTGAAGCCTCACCAGGATAGGCGGCGGCTTAACCCATTCGCGCAGCGCCGCCTAGGTGAAGCACCCGGCCTTGAGCGACCCCTGGTCTTTGGAACGAGGGCGTTTCCGTTTTTCTACCAACCACTTGGAGCTGATGAGATAATGGAAATTACCGGAAAGACCGCTCTCATATTTATGCTCACCGATCCCGTCGAACACGTCCGCGGCACGATCATTGTCAACAAGAGCTTCGAGGCTTTGGGGGTCGACGCGGTGTTCGCGCCGCTCCACGTCCGGCCCGCTGATCTCGCCTCTAGTCTAGAGGCGTTGCGTAGGATGCTTAATGTGGTCGGGCTGGGTATCACGGCCCCCCACAAGATTGCGGTGATCCCTCATCTCGAACACATGACGGAAGTCGCAAGACGGGTTGGTGCGGTGAACGCAATCCGCTTCAACGCCGATCGAACGTTGACCGGAACCAACACGGACGGGGCGGGCTTCATCGCGGGTCTTGCTGCCAACAATATCTCGGTAGCGGGACGTCGTGCCCTGATCGTTGGGGCGGGGGGTGTAGCTCGCGCTATCGCCTTTGCCTTAGCGGACGAAGGATTGGTAGAGCTCGTCCTGGCGAACCGGAATACAGAGCGTGCAGTTGCTCTTGCCGCAGAAATAGCGGCCGTCGTCCCGTCCTGCCGAATTGTGGTTCGCGATGCTAATGCGCGGGACATAGCTGCCGGAATGGACTTGGTGGTGAATGCCACCAGTCTTGGGATGAAGGAAGGCGATCCCATGCCCTTCAGCATCGCCGCCATGGAGCCAGCCGCCATTGTTGCCGAAGTAGTCGTCAATCCGGTGATGACGCCGCTGCTTCAGGCAGCTGCTGAACGCGGCCACGCGATTGTCTCCGGCGCGGAGATGCTCAAACCACAGCCGCGTCTGGAAGCGGAGTTCTTAGGGCTTCTGCCTAATCGAAGGAGATAGGCACACAACGATGCGACAATTACCTGAGATACGAGAAAGGCCAGAAATCCGGCCTCGGAGAGGGTGCCACAAGTTATGAACCTGCGGCAACATATACGCGTTGCGTACCTGCCCAGTCCTGACTCCATGTCGGCCTGACGTCAGCGAAGCGTGGGCATTCGCGGTGGTGCTGGAGAAGGTCCCCGAGGTCCGATGCGCGTCAAGGACGGTCAATGGCGGAGAAGGCGCATGCATTCCGATCGCACGAACCGTCGCCGAGTTGCGCATGGCCGTGGCCGGGTGGCGTCAGAATGGCCTGAAGGTCGCTGTCGGGCCGACTATGGATGCCTTGCATGAAGGCCATCTGAGCTTGGTGCGTGCCGCGCTCGCCAATCGAAACGTGCGACGAGGCGAAAGCTGGGAACAGATGACAAACCGTTCAGCGGCAGCGTAGGATCATTCATTAACCGGGTAGGTTGGTCTCCGCAAATCGAGCGGTTTTGCCGTAAACAAAATCCATCCAACCCATGAGTTTTTCAGATTAGCAGGGTATCGTTTTTGAAAAACACCCGGGCCACTATCGCCGATATCGCCGCTAAGGCTGGCGTCAGCCCGTCAACAGTAGATCGAGTGCTGAACTCACGGCTTCCGGTCAAGGGGAAAACCGCTGAGCGGGTGTTATCGGCGGCCCGTGAACTGCGTTATCACGGCACAAACCTGATGATGCAGAGGATTGATGAAAGTCGCGGGTCGGTGTCTGTCGGGCTTGCGCTCCAGCACAAAACCAATCCATTTTTCCGACAATTGGCTGAGGAGATCAACGCCTATGCCAAGCACGCCCGACCCGAATGCCGCAGCATTTTGATCGAAGACTTTAGCGACCTGACCCCAAAGGGCATGGGGCGTGCGCTGCACCAGCTGGCTGCAAAGGTCGATGTGGTCGGCGTCATGGCTTTCGACCATCCTGCGGTGAATGAGGCCGTCTCTCTGCTCGCCGACATTGCAAAACCCGTCGTCGCCATCGTGTCCGATCTTTCAGCGCCTCGCCTTGCCGGCTATGTCGGGATCGATCACCAGAAAGCGGGACGTACCGCAGGATGGTCCTTGTCGAAGCTCCTCAATCGCTCTGGCAAGATCGGCATGCTGATCGAAAGCTATCAGTACCGTGCCTACCAGGAGCGAGAGATAGGTCTTCGCAATTACATTCTCGAGCACGAACCGGGTATGGAACTGTGCGAGGGCGTCTACGGAATCGCTACCAACTCTGTCGTCGAGAGAATGTTCGAGGAATTACTCGCCCGTCATCCCGATTTAAGGGGGCTCTATTTTATCGGAGCCGGTGTGGCGGCGGTTTTGCGGACGCTCGAAACTTTACCTCCCGAACGTCGTCTCCACGTCGTCTGTCACGAACTGACGCCGGTGACCCGTGCGGCGCTGGCTTCCGGAACGGTCGGAATTGTTCTCGATTCGCCGCGCAAGGACCTCGCGCGCGAGATCGTTGACCAATTGGTTCGCCGCGGCTTGAATCCAGCCTCGGATCCCCGCTCCACCCATGTCGAATTTCGCCTGTATTGCCCCGAAAACCTGTAGGCTCCTGCGCCCGCAAAAAGACGTCACGATCGCTCAAACGAGCACGACGGGACAGCGCTGACCGACCATACGATATTTCATAAACGTTGACGTTGACCAATGCGCGCGCAGGCCAGAAGGCCGACAGTCGCTGGACCACCACACGAGGCATGATCTGGGTCGAAAAGGCGCATTGGGCCGAAAACCAGCCATTCATTCAGGCTTTGCGGCTGCGAGCCGCGCTCTCAGCGCGTTTTGCGTGAATTTTCCTGTTGCGCAACGTGGTCAAAAGCGATGCATTTAAATGCTCCCCGCCCAGTCCCAGATCAAGGCGGTTGCCATGTTTGATATATCACCCTACCGTAGTTGCAAACGCAAAGGTGAGGGACGATGGTCAGCATTCGAAGTGAGTTTCTGCATGCCAAGTTCACATCGTGGCGTGCGGAGTTGGTGGGGTTTGGCGATCATTCAGGCCGCGAATTTCTCTGGGATGGAAACGCAGACATCTGGAAGGGGACATCACCGATCTTGTTTCCCATCGTGGGTAGGGTTCCCAACGACAGCGTGACGATCGGCGGCCGGCCATATGGCTTACGTCAGCACGGATTTGCACCATCCAGTGAATTTGCCCTCATGGCCGCCGAGGAAGGTAGCTGCATCTTCCGGCTGGAGGCAAGCGCCGCCACGCGGGAGATCTATCCTTTCAACTTTTGCCTGGATGTAGCCTACGGCTTGAACAGGAACACCCTAACCATGACGGCGAAGGTGACCAACCGCAGTGCGGACGTCATGCCTTACTCGTTCGGGTTCCATCCGGGGTTTCGCTGGCCTCTTTCTGATGCCGGAGAACGGCTTGAACATTTCATCGAATTTGAGGAGGAGGAATCCTGCGCTCTGCGTAGACTATCTGCAGGTCTTCTGGACCCGAAACCATATCCAAGTCCGGTCGCGGGCAGGAGGATTGAATTGCGCGATGAGCTATTCAGCGACGAAGCCATGATGTTTTTCGATCTTGAATCGCGACGTTTACGCTATGGCTCCGGCAAGGGAAGCTACCTTGAAATCGAATGGCGAAACCTACCCCACCTGGGCATCTGGACAAAACCTTTGGCCGGCTACGTTTGCATCGAGCCTTGGCAAGGTTTCCCCACGCCTCTCGGCTTTGATGGCGAACTTTCAGAAAAGCCTGGCATTCTCTTGCTTCAACCTGGTGAACATCGGGACTTCGAGATGTCGATCACTGTCATTGGCCGTGATCCGACTTAACTCGCCTTCAACGCAGACAAGGCATGATTGTGAGGACCGACTTGGCTTCCACCACTCGCACTTTCCGACGTCCGGCTTCACATACATGGCCAGTGCGGACTGCCCGCTGAGGCTCGTCCAGCCATCGTTGTGTCCGGGGTCCCGAAGCGCGCGCGCTATTGGTGAGGACCCCCTTGCGCCTATGGCGTTGATGGTGCCGATGCCTCTGTCTACGACCACATCGAGGAAGCCAATCGGTTCAAGCTCACGCGACCATCATCTTTGCCAACTGCTTCAGATTTAGCCCTTCAGTCTGCAACAATTCCGGATCGCTGATTGTTTGCGCTGCGATAAGCATCTCGCTCAGCCTGACATCTTTTGCCAGGATGTTACCTTCAGCGAGCGCGCTGACGGCCACGATCCGATTGGCTTCGTCTAGGTGAAAAAGAAACAGGCCTGCGACGCCCTTTCGCCGAACGGTCCGGACTGCGGAATTCGGTAGACCAGCGACCTGGAGGGTCAGTTCATACTGATCGGACCAGAACCAAGGCATCCCAGCGAATTGCTGTGCGCGGCCAAGCATGTTCAATGCAGCTGTGCGACCTTGGTCCTTGGCCGCTCGCCAGCTCTCCAAACGGACGGATTCACCGCTAGTCGTAGGAAAGCAACAGCAATCGCCGGCTGCAAACACATCAGGATCCGTCGTTCGCAAATGCGCATCAACGGAAATGCCGTTGGATACCGCCAGACCTGCATCCTGTGCAAGCGCGGTCACTGGTTGCGAACCAATGCCGGCCAGCACTACATCGGCCTGGAAAGTGCTTCCATCGGCAAACCGCAGCTCCTGGGTCCGTCCGTTCGTAGCAATTCCTGTCAGTTTCTGGCTGCAGGAAATGCGAACACCAGCACCCACATGCCTATTGTGCAATGCAGCGGCGATTTCTGCCGGCACTGCCCGTGAGAGAATTCGTGGAAGACCTTCAAAGACCGAAACCTCGCAGCCATTCTGGCGCGCACTCGCGGCTATCTCCAGGCCGATGAAACCAGCGCCAATGATCGCGATCTGCAGGCGTTGAGAGATCGCTTGCCGCACCAGGCGGGCGTCGTCCAATGTTCGGAGATAGACACAGTTCTCGCCGCCTGGAACAGGTAGCCGTCGAGGCACGGACCCGGTCGCTAACAATAGTCTCGAGTAGGCGAGACTGCCGCCGCCTACAAATTTGACTGTACGGGAGGGCCGCTGGATGCTGCTGATCGTTTTGCCGCGATGCAATGTGATCTGGTGACTTGCGAAAGCCTCCAAGGGGCGGATCGAACGGCCGGGTTCACTCTCACCATCCACCCGAAGCTTGGACAGCGGAGGTCTTTCGTAAGGTACGTGCAATTCGGATCCGAAGAGATCGATCGGGCCGTCATAACCGCTTTCTCTCAAAGAGAAAGCGGCGCTGACGCCAGCTTCTCCGGCGCCAACGATAATAATGCCGCTCACGTCATCGTCTGGACGTTCACGAAGACCCGCCCGGCCTGGATGCGCACCAGATAGGTTGCAAGGTTGATGCACACCGGGGCACCCTTGGCCTGGCCGGTCTTGTAATTGAATCTTCCGTTATGTTTCGGACATTCGATGATGTCTCCCATCACCAGGCCATCGGCAAGGTGAATCTTTTCATGCGTGCAAAGCCCTTCCGTGGCAAAGAAGTTTCCGTCGGGACTGTGATAAATCGCGAAGGTCCTCCCTTCGTAGTCAAATCGCGCAACATCCTCTTCATCGATGTCATCGGTGGCGCAGGCGTCGATCCAGTTGTCTGAAGTCATGATAAAATCCGATCGGGGTCGTAGTGTCCGCGGGGTTATTCTGCTGCAACCACGGTTGCGCCAGTTTTGTGCAACTCCGGTCGATAGGCTTTTGCGTGGGGCGGGAGCGCACGCGTGATGTACCAATTGGGGTCCTTCCGCTGCCGAATAATGGCGGGGATGATCTCTGCATAGGCGTGGAGGGTGCTGCGATAGGGGGTGGGCATGTCGTGGAGCGTCAGCCTGTGGAGCGCCGGCAGCTTGTGGTAGGGGACCATGGGGAACATATGGTGTTCCACATGATAGTTCATGTTCCAGTAGATGAACCGCAGAACTGGATTGACGTAAATCGTCCGTGCACAAAGCCTGTGGTCAAGTACGTTTTCCTCTAATCCGGCGTGTTGGGTGATGGCGAGATAGTAGGAGAGCCATCCGCCATACATGCTTGGAAGCGGGCCAATCAGCAGCACCGG
This sequence comes from Mesorhizobium sp. P3_A2, assembly GCF_056403115.1. Lineage (NCBI taxonomy): Bacteria > Pseudomonadati > Pseudomonadota > Alphaproteobacteria > Hyphomicrobiales > Phyllobacteriaceae > Mesorhizobium > Mesorhizobium sp. P3_A2. The sequence continues at coordinate 15,402 of NZ_JBFUGC010000021.1, read as the reverse complement.
CAGCCATGATCCCAGATAGACGGCAGCCGCTACGATACCCAGATGAAGGATCAGCAGAAGTCGCGCTGTGCGGTAGATGCTCGGACGCTCCATGTCGGGAACAAAAGACGCTTCTTCCGGGGTTAGCTTCCCAAATGCGTGTTTGATCATGTTCTTGAATGTCAACGGAACCCGACGAATGCCGAAAACCGCCATGACCATTCTTGCGAGGTCTGCCGGTCGCATTGTTACAATTTCAGGATCGCGTCCGATAATGGTCGTGTCGGTATGGTGCCGAGCGTGACTCCAGCGCCAGATCTTGGGCTCCCGCAGCATCATGAAGCACGCAATATTGTAAACAAGATCGCTCAGCCAGCGTGTCTTGAACGCGGTGCCATGTCCCGTCTCATGCCAGCGCGCATCCGACGCCGAACCGTAATACACGCCGTAGACGGCCAGGATCGGTACGCACCAGAAGCTTCCCCAGGTGATGTAGGCTCCAAATGCCAGAGACCCGAGAATGGCAAACCATAGAAGGGTATCGCGGATCGCGGGGCCGTCGGAACGTTTCATAAGTTCTTTCAGCTTCGCCCGCCCAATGTCGGTATGATACCATTCCGCCGCAGCGATGCCTTCCTCGATGGCTGCTGTCGCGTCCCGGCCCAGCAGGCTGTAATCCCGTTTGAACTCGCGAATTCGCGCCATCTACCTTGCCTCCGGTTGCCGACTTCAAAGAGCTGTTGGTGCGCTCGGCCGACAAAGGTAAAGCCGAACACCCTGCTTCTTGCAATGAAATGTCCAACAAATATATCAAAACTGTCAGACCCTGGATTTGCAAAATGACATGTTTGTGTCATTTTCGGCGAAGGTTGTCCTGGTGCGGAGAGGCATAAATCGCTGCACGGCTGCGAGCTTTCTGGCCATATGGGGAACGTGGGTCCCTTCTTTGAAGCTGTGGTGGGCCCGCTCGTCGCGTCAAAACTCTGACAGTTTCGGCTTAACTCCGATGCGGGATTCGGAGCCGACGGTGAATAGAGGTCAAAATCCGCATATTTGACATATCAAAAATATTGCCTGATGCCCGTTTCCTTAAGTTTGCGAAGCACGTGGAAGGAGGCAATTCGCGAAAAGCCATAAATCGTGCGGAGATATTGCTTGCGCAGTCGATCACGCCAGACTAGATATCATATATCAGAGAGTTAGCAGAATGGCGTTCCACGCGCATTACCCCCAAGACGCGCTTCTAACCCAGCTCGACAAAGGCGCTCCTCCTATGGAGGTCGGAGTCCCTATCAATCGTGTCGGCGAGCAGGGATGGAGGTTGCTGAGTGAAGACCTGCCATTGCCGGTGGCGGTGCTCAAAGAGAAAAGCCTCCGTCACAACAGCGAATGGATGAAGGCGTTTCTGGCCCAGGGCGGAGCAGTTCTTGCTCCGCATGGTAAAACGACCATGAGCCCGGCGCTATTCGACCTGCAACTTGCGGATGGCGCATGGGCGATCACCGTTTCCACGCCCCATCAGGTTCAAGTCGTGCGCAGCTTCGGTTACAAACGCATCTTCCTTGCAAATCAGCTGATTGGCGCAAAGGCGATCGACTACGTCATTTCTGAATTGGCCCGGGACGCCGAATTCGAGTTCTTGTTCCTGGTCGACTCTGCGGTCAATCTTGAAGCAATCGCCAAGGCAGCACGAAAGGTGAAGCTCCAGCGTCCGCTCGATGCCCTCGTGGAGATCGGATATCCGGGTGGCCGCACCGGTTGCCGCAGTGTCGAAGAGGCGCTGAATCTTGCGCGTGCCGTGAGCAGGACCGAAGCCGTGACGCTGCGCGGCGTGGAAGGTTTCGAGGGACTTCTAAAGGGCGCAGACAATGCGGGGACACTCGCATTAGTCCATTCGTTCCTCGATAAAATGGTGCAGTTCGCTCAGGCATGTGACCTTGAAAAGCTTTGGGGCGCCGAAACGGTCATCCTGAGTGCCGGCGGATCCGCGTACTATGATGTTGTCGTGGAGAAACTGGGTTCCGCAGGGCTTTCGAAACCAAACATGGTTCTGGTTCGCTCGGGTTGCTACATCACGCATGACTCGATCCTGTACGCCAAGGCAGTTCAGGCGCTGCGGGAAAGAAATCCAGGGTTGGCTGACGCGCATGGCGGACTGACACCGGCGTTGGAAGTTTGGGCCTATGTCCAATCGAGGCCGGAGACCGAGAAGCTCATCGCGGCACTGGGCAAGCGTGACGTCTCGCATGACGACCAGCCGATTCCTCTGCTCTGGTTCCGTCCGGGTTCTGGGATGGAGCACCCTCGACAGCTGTCTCCAGATCACGCCGTGACGCGCTTGAACGATCAGCACTGCCATGTGGCAATCCCTGCCGATTCACCTCTCCAGGTTGGGGATATGGTCGGCTTCGGCATTTCTCATCCCTGTCTCACCTTCGACAAATGGAGAGTCATGCACATAGTTGATGAAAATTATCACATCACGAGTTCCATCCGCACCTATTTCTAACGGGCGAACACGGACAAATTCTCGAGGGGAAACGTGACGAAGACCTATCTCATCACCGGCGGCGCGAGTGGAATTGGGGCTGCCCTTTCACGGCTCGCCGCGGAGGCCGGCCACACCGTCTTTGTGGCCGATATCAATCTTCCGGGAGCCGAGCAGGTTGCCTCGGCAATCGGTCCGTCAGCGTCCGCCGTAAAGCTCGATATCTGCTCCGAGGCGCAGTGGGAGACAGTCCTGGACCTGATATGGAAGGAGCGTGGCGGCCTTGACGTTCTGATCAACAATGCCGCAATCGTCCACACAGGTTATGCGCGGGACCTTCCTATCGAAAAGCACTTGCAAACGATGGATACAAATTTCTTCGGCCCGGTGAAGGGCATGCTCGCGGCACTTCCGCGCTTCAAATCGCAGGGATACGGGCACCTCGCGACGGTTTGCAGCATGACAGCGCTGCTGCCGTTCCCGGGTATCGCTAGCTATGCCGCCGCGAAACATGCCCTTCGCGCTTTTCATCTCGCGCTGGCCATGGAAGAGCGTCAAACGCCAGTGAAATTTACCATCGTCCATCCAACGTCCACCGAAACGCCGATGTTGGACAAGGAAGCGGAAGATGATGCAATGGCCCTTTCCTTTGCCGGCATATCGGTCACGCCCGAATATGTCGCCAAGGTGGTTCTCGAAGCCATTCGCGATGAGGAGATCGAGGCCTTCGCGCCGCCGGAACGCGGCGATGTAGTGAAAAAGCTCGGGACCAATCCCAAAGACCTTTGGGAGATGATGGACCGCAACTCTGCCATCGGCGCTGAAAAGCTCAAGGCTCGCCGCGCTGGAAAGGCAATGAACGGGCCTCAATGACAGCGATGCAGGGCGTGGCCTCGTCACGTGAAGAGTGCCATGCCTGCCTCGACAGCGTCGGCCGACCCGGCAACGATAATCGTTGACCGCGAAGTGCTTCAGCTTTCCTTTTTCTTCTTTCGCCGCGATGGCGTAACGTCGCCGTTTTCCGCGCCGCTCAGTCTTTGCAGGATATTGTAAGATCCTTCGCGGAGATCCCGAATGACCAAATCGCCGGTTTCGGCCGGCGAGCGCCTGTTCAATGCGTCGACAATCAGAAGATGCAGATGGACAGCGGCCGTTGCGGGTCGGACGATCGGATATTGATTGTTCACGAAAGGATAAGCAAGGAGCCAGAGATTTTCAATATACCTCACGAGGACATCGTTGCCACAGGCGCGATAGATCGTGAAATGAAACTCCTGGTTTGCAGCAAGTGCTTCCTTCCAACGCTCTTCCTTTTCGCTCTGGATAAACCTCTGGTGCAGCACGCTTAGTCTCGCAATGTCTTCATCGCTAATCCGCACCACCGCAAGTTCTGCTGCCAGTCTCTCGAGGGGGACCCGCGTTTCGCGAATATTGATGTATTGCGGAATCGACAGCACTGGCACACGGGGTTGATGGCCAAGGCGGATTTCCAATGCGCCCTCGCGCACGAGCTGGAAAATGGCCTCCCGAACCGGCGTTGGCGACGTGTTGTAGGTGGCCGCTAACCCCCTGATATTGAGGCGTGCTCCAGGTTCGTATTGGCCGGTCATGAGTGCCACGCGCAAACGTGAGTATATCCGCTCCGACAGGCTGTGCCGATTGAGACCGAGATCCTCATTACTATCGGTGTCGGTCTCTGGTGTGACTATCGAATTCATATATGCCTTCCCGCCTGTCCAATACCGGCGTCTGAATTTACCTGCAATAATGCCAGCAAACCCCGATTGCGAGATGTCGACAAGGCGAAGCCCGCTTTTCAGCCCTTGAGACCGTTCTTGTCCATAGGAAAGTGACATGCAAAGGCGGTTTCGTCCTGGTGAATAAGCATGGGCTCGACAGTGCGACAGAGTTCTTGTGCCTTCCAGCACCGCGTTCGGAATCGGCAGCCGCTCGGGGGATCGGCGGGGCTGGGCACGTCCCCGGTCAAAACGATGCGGCGGCGGGTGCGTTCGCTTCGAGGGTCGGCTGTTGGCACCGCCGATAGGAGAGCGGTCGTATATGGATGTCTTGGCGACGTGAAAATCTCGTTGCGGGAACCGATTTCCACAATCTTGCCAAGATACATGACGGCAACGCGATCCGAAATGTGGCGCACTGTCGATAAATTGTGCGCGACAAACAAGTAGGAGAGGCCGAGCTCTTGCTGCAGATCATGGAGCAGATTGAGCACGCCTGCCTGGATGCTCACGTCGAGAGCGGAGACGGGTTCATCAAGAATGATGAGTTTCGGCTTGACCGAGAGCGCCCTTGCAATACCCACGCGTTGTCGCTGGCCACCTGAGAGTTCGTGGGGAAAGCGGTCAAGATGCTCCGGGTTGAGTTTGACGAGTCCGATCAGCTCACTGACACGATCTGACATGTCCTTTTTTGACATATCCAGAAGACGCAATGGCTCCGTCACTATCTCACGGATCCTCATTCGAGGATGAAGCGAAGCAAAAGGGTCCTGGAAGACCACCTGGAGATCTTTTCGTTTTGCACGCATTCCCGCCTCGCTGATCTTGCTGAGGTCGGTTCCCTCGAGGAGCACTTCTCCGGAGCTGGGTGGCAAGAGTCGGAGAATACAGCGCGCAAGTGTCGACTTGCCGCAGCCGGACTCGCCGACAAGCCCAAGTGTTTCTCCCTTGGCAATATCGAAACTGACACCTGCAACGGCCCGAATGACCGGAGCGTTCTTCAGAGTGGAGAAGACCCCGCCGGCGCCGAAATCCTTGGTCAGGTTTCTAACCGACAGCAAAGGCGCACCGGCATCCGAATGGCTCACAGCTCTAGTGGTCTTTCCCGCGGGGAGATCCTGCAAAGTGGATGTCATGCCGAGTTCACTCTGGTTTGAGCAGCCGGAATGGCCTGGGCGAGATGACAGGCCACGTCGGTGGGCCCGAAACCTCGGAGTTCGGGCCTTTCGAGCTGACATCTTTCGACAGAGAAACTACATCGCGGGTTAAAAGCGCAGCCAGGCGGTATGGTACCTGCCGTCGGCGGAGCCCCACCGATATCGCTGAGACGAGCAATCTCCCCGGTCAGCTGGGGCAACGAACCCAGCAGGCCTCTGGTGTAGGGATGACGCGGATTGTCGAACAAGTCATCGACTGGCGCTCGTTCAACGATCGAGCCCGCGTACATGACCGACACGTGCTCAGCCATGCCGGCGACGACGCCCAAGTCATGGGTAATAAGCACTAGGCCGGTTCCGCTGCCCTCGCAAAGATTGCGGAGAAGCTCCAGCACCTGCGCCTGGACGGTTACGTCCAAAGCCGTTGTCGGTTCGTCGGCGATAATAAGATCTGGCTTGTTGGCGATTGCGATTGCGACAACCACGCGTTGACGCATGCCGCCGGAGAATTCGTGAGGATATTGGTCAATGCGCTTTTCCGGAAAAGGAATCGCGACCGAGCGAAACAATTCGATCGCCCTTGTCCGCCCCTCCTTGGCTGTGCACTGCGGATTGTGAATCCTGATCGCTTCGACCAATTGGTCGCCGACCGTCAGTACGGGATTGAGTGCAGTCAGGGGGTCTTGAAAGATCATCGACATTCTCGATCCACGCAATCGCCGCAGCTCCCTTGCTGGACTGCCGATCAGTTCTCGGCCGAGAAGCTTGACCGAGCCGGAAACCATCGCTGAAGGCGGCAAAAGCCCCATAACGGCACGCATAGTGATGCTTTTTCCCGAGCCGGATTCGCCGACGAGGCCCATGATCTCGCCTCTCTTCAGAGAAAAATTCACCCCGCGGACTGCCTCGACATAACCCCCCGTTATTTCAAAGGTCACGCGCAGATCACTTACTTCGAGAAGAGGTTGGTCGCCCATGTCATGCTTTCCGCGGGTCGAGAATATCGCGGACCCGGTCGCCGATGAAATTCAGCGCTAAAACGACACTCAGGATGGCCAAACCGGGCGCCGCCGCGATCCACCAATAGTAGAAATTTACGGTGCCATCCGAGACCATCGCTCCCCATTCCGGGGCAGGGGGGGCGGCGCCGAGACCGATGAAACTCAGCGATGCGGCGAGAAGAACGACCTGCCCGAAATCCATGGTTGCATTTATCAGAATCGGCGTACCACACAGAGGCAGGATATACTTCCGCAGCAGGCGGCCCTGACGGACGCCGGACGATATTGCAGCCTCGACATGCTCCATTTGTTTGACGCTGATGACCTGCGCCTGCATCAGCCGGGTATAGAGCGGCCACCAGACGGCAATCATCGCGACTGTCGCCGTCCAAAGACCCGGACCCAGTGTCGCCGCGACCGCCATCGCCAAGAGCATCGGCGGGAAGGACAAGGTGATGTCGACCAGCCGCATGATGATCGTGTTTATCCACCCTCCGAAGAAACCTGCAATAGCCCCAAGACAGCTGCCGAGGATCGCACCGACACACACCACGAAAAATGCGATGGGGATGGAATAGACCGCTCCCGAGAGCGTCCGTGAAAAGACGTCGCGACCCAAGCCGTCGGTACCAAACAGATGCTCAAGACTTGGGGGCTGAAGCCGACGGCCAACCATTTCGAAAGCGCTATAGGGCATCCAATATTGGGCGGTTAGAGCAGCAAATATCCAGAACAGGATGATCGCGAGGCCAATGTACGCGGGAATGACCGACCAAAGATTGGTGCGGCGTCGTCTACGCCTGCGCGTTGCGTGTGAAATGTCAAAGGCGGCCATGGAATTGGCGGGCTCCTACTGGAGTTTAATGCGAGGATCGACCAGCACGTAGGTGAGATCGGTAAGGAGATTGGTCAAAAGAAACGCCGTCCCTCCGAGCATGGTCACTCCCATTATGGCCGGGTAGTCCAGCGCGCGGGCGGACTCCACTGCGTAGGAGCCAATGCCGGGCCACGAGAAAATCGTTTCGGTCAGAACGGCGCCGGTAATGAGAAAGGCAAAGGAATAGCCGATGACCGTAATTGCAGGGATCAGTGCATTCCGGAGGGCATGATGAAAGAGGACCCTTTTTTCGGTCGCGCCCTTGGATCGGGCCATAAGAATATAATCCTGGCTGAGCACGTCGAGCATGCTGGCGCGGACCAACCGCGATATTATCCCGGTGACAGACCATCCAAGGACGCTTGCGGGAAGGATCAGGTGGGAGGCAGCCTCCCAGAACGTCGACATGTTGCCGGCGAGCAGCGCGTCGAGCGTATAGAAGCCTGTGATCGCGGATTCCGGGGACGTACGGGCATCCAGCCGCCCCGGCCCGGGGAGGATCCCAAGCTGGACAGAAAATATGAAGAGCACGGCAAGCCCGGACCAGAACACCGGCAACGAGGACCCCAAAAGCGCGAAAAGGCGCACCAGGTGGTCCACGGCGGTGTCACGCATTCGCGCTGCAACGACCCCAAGCAGGATCCCCGAAACCGAGCCAAACAGCAATGCGGCAATGACCAGTTCCAATGTCGCGGGAAGGCGCTCCATCAGATCTTGAGCGACCGGCCGCTTTGTCCGGAAGGACGTGCCCAAATCCCCCGTGACGACGTTCTTCAGATAGATCAGATATTGCTCGACGGGCGTCTTGTCTAAACCCCATCGGGCCCTCGCCGCTTGTACCGCCTCTGGATTGCTGAGCTGCCGCTCGGGCAGGATCGAGGAAAGCGGATCTGCCGGCGAGGCGTGCGACAAAAGGAAAGCGATGGTAAGCACACCCAAAAGCAAGGGTGGAAGTCCGATCAAGCGGCGAAGAACGTACGTATGAGCTTGCATTGTTCGCCCTTTCGATCAGACTTCCATGCCTTCGTCCGCGCGCGTTACTGTGCGAAGCTAAGGTCCTGTAGCGGTAGGATAGACGTCACGCTATACTTCATGCCGACTATGTTTTTGCTATAAGCAAGGACCGTATCGGGACCCACCAGTGGCACGATGATGCGATCCTTGATCATCTCCAGCGCGATCTTTTGATAGAGTTGGTCGCGCTCGGTGATTGGAGCCGCAACGGCCTTGTCCAGCAGTTCCTTTTCCTTGTTGTTCAACACGCCTTCTACCTTGTCACCGCCAGAGCGGGCGAGCCAGCGTGTGCCAGGGATCATGCCAAAGGTTTTCACGTACTGGTCGGTACCGAAGTAGTCAGGGGCGTAAAACGACGCCGTCAGCGGCGTGTGGTCTCCCTTGACCGTATCAAGCCAGACCGGGAAGGTGGTGGGCTTCAGCTGGAGCCGGATGTTCACCTTGGCAAGGTTCTGCTGCACGAACTGCATGAGCGTTGACATATCAACCCCATAATAGTTTTCGTTGGGAAACACCGATTCCATGTCGAAGCCTTTCTCAAGCCCTTCCTCCTTCAGGAGTTGCTTGGCTTTCTCGACATTATATTCCGGCTGCGGCAGACCGTCGGTGCCAGGGAAGCCGTTGGGGATCGCAACGGGGACGACCTTCCCGGCTCCGCCGATCGTGAAGTCGATGATGCCCTGGTAGTCGATGGCGTAGGCTATGGCCTGCCGCACCTTGAGCGTAAGCGGTACTGTGTTTGCCTTCGCGCCAGGGCTGAACGCCATGTAGAGGAAATTGAACGACGGCACTTTTTCAACCACAACACCGGCGGCTTTGATCGTCTGGGCAGTATCCGGTGCGATCTGCATCGCTACATCGACCGCGCCGCTTTCAAGCGCCTGCGCCTGCGCAACAGAATCCTTCGTCTGCTTTATAACGACTTCGGCGATGGCGGCTGGCTTGTCCCAGTATTTTTCGTTGCGCTTGAACCGCAATTCGTCGTTCGGGCTGTAACCCGCCAGCACATAGGGGCCGCTACCTGCCGAATTGGTGAGGAACCAAGGCTCCGCGCCGTCGGAAGCTGCCCCATCCTTTGAGGCCTTGGCACCCTGTGCGGAGGCGACATCGCTGTTTACCACGCCGGAGTATGGCGCGATGACCTTGCCGAGGAACTCCGAATCCGGCGCCGACAGCTTGACCACGACCGTGTGTGCATCGGGGGTCTCGATCGACGTCACGGTTTCGAAGAGCCAGGCCATACCTCCCTGGAGATTGGCCAGTCGCTCCCAAGACCACTTCACATCCTTGGCTTCGACCGGCGATCCGTCAGAAAAGACCGCCTTCGGGTTCAGGTGAAACGTGAACTGCGTATTGTTTTCGTTGGCCTCCCACTTCTCGGCCAGCGCTGGGGTAATCGTCTTGTTGTCGCCCCCGAGCCTCACGAGCGTCTCGTAGACCGCGTACAAATAGATGTTGCAGGTATCGCACGAGGTCCGCGCGGGATCGAGTGAATTGACGGCAAGGTTGCGGGCAATAATGAGCGGTTTTTGCGCTTGCGCGGAGGCAAGAGACGTCGAGCCAAGCATAGCCAGGGCGATAGCCAGCGGGAGCAAGGCACGGCCGACTCTTTTGCGATTGGGAATCTTATCGAACGCTACGGTCATTTTGATCTTCCCCTTTGTTGATTGGTGACGAAACGCGGCGCTTCAGAACGTCCATCATATATCATAACGTTGAATTTCGGGCCACCTGTCAATGGGAAATTTGGCGGGAACCAGCCCCGCAGGCCATAAATGGCAGGAGGTCAGTCCGATTATTTCGGCAGAAAGGACGTTCAGAGACGGCTTATCTGCTATGTCAAAATGGCCGTAGCATTCTCCAGCCGGAAAGAAATGTGAGAATTTTCAATGATTTCGTTCCGAACCCCAGAAAGTTGCGATCGATGGAAGATTGCGTCTCGACACTAGCGAAGAGTTTGCTATATCAAAAATGATCGTTCCGATCCCGGGTGGAGGCTTTTGTGCCGACAACATCTCATTTTGAGACCTGTATAGATTTCGAGCTGGCCATCGGTGAGAGCCCGGTCTGGGACGAAGAGAAAGGCCTCCTGTGGTTTATAGACGTCCTGCGGCCGGCAGCTTTCACCCTCGAACCGGCCTCAGGAACGGTGGTGGAGTATCCGATGCCCGACGAGATAGGCAGCCTTGGCCTCGTCGCGGGCGGCAAGTTAATTGTAGCACTCAGGAGCGGTGTCCATATTTTCGACCCGGCCACCCGGTCGCTCCAATTTCTCGTTCACCCTGAACCTGGCCGTCCGACGAACCGGCTCAATGATGGGAAGGTGGGTCCCGACGGGTCGTTTTGGGTCGGTAGCATGCACGATGCGTTGCCGCGGCAACCGACGGCGAGCCTGTACCGTGTAACACCAGGTGGCGAAGTGACGACCATTATCGACGGGCTGCGTGTCTCAAACGGCCTCGCCTGGAATCCCGACGGAACAACAATGTATCACGCGGATTCGCGGGGGCCGGTCGTGCGAGCTTTCGACTTCGATCCGGGCAGTGGACAAGTCTCCAATCAACGGACCATCATCGTCCTCGACGAAAAAGGCGGCCTGCCCGACGGGGCAGCGGTGGATGTCGAGGGTTGCTATTGGAGCGCAGGTATTTCCGCTGGGGTCCTCAACCGGTTCACGGCCCACGGCTCTCTCCTCGAGACCCTGGTATTGCCGGTAGCAGCGCCGACGATGCCTTGTTTCGGCGGACCGGATTTCAAGACAATGTTCGTCACGTCCCTGACAACCGATCGGGACGGGAAGCATTCAACCGGTACTTTGATCGCCTTTGACGTCGCTGTGCCTGGTCTTCCCTCATACAGGTTTCCGGAGCAGGCACCCCATCCCCTGCATCCCGCATAGCGCGGTGTCGGGACTTTTGTCATCTCAACCATCTGCCGGAGGACCCGCATGGTCGCTGATATTCAACACGTTGAAACCCTGGGCGCCATGCTTGGTGAAAAAGCCGTCATGTTCGGCGATGACGCAGCCTCGTATGAGGACGGTGCCCGCTATGACAAGGGGCGCGCCTCATTCGTTGTGCGACCGGCTACGACAAAGGAAATGTCCCAAGCAGTGTCCTATTGCGTGCGCCACGGGATACATATCATTCCGCAAGGGGGCAACACGGGCGTCGTCGCGGCTTCGACGCCGGACTCCAGTGGAACCCAGGCGGTGATTAGCATTGACCGGTTGGCCCGGAGCCTCAAGCTGGACGTCGACAACCGTTCGGTGGCCGTAGATGCGGGTTTCCTGCTGTCGGATCTGAATGCCGCGCTCGAAACCGAAGGGCTGTTCTTCCCAATTGATCTTGGTGCAGATCCCCGGCTGGGCGGCATGCTGTCAACAAATACAGGTGGCGCACGATTTCTCAAATATGGCGACGCCCGCAAGAATACGCTTGGCATGAAGGTCGTGTTGGCGGATGCGGAAGGTACGATCCTCGATTTCGGCCGCGAGCTCAGAAAGAACAACACCGGCATCGACTGGAAGCAGATTTTTATTGGTACATCCGGCAGTCTCGGCATTATCACCGAATGTGTTCTCAACCTTGAACGGCGCCCAAGACAAAGCGCCGCTGCATTGCTGGTTCCATCAAGTGCCGGCCATGTCATGTCACTGCTTCGTGCAATGGAAACACGCGCCGGTGGCTATCTCACTGCCTTCGAGGGCATGTCCGCAAATGCGATCAAGGCCACGCTCCATCATATCCCATCTTTGCGCAATCCCTTCGAAAACCGCGAAATCCCCGATTACGTGATCTTGGCGGAGTTAACGCGAACCTGGGATCTTCGCGACAATGAGCAGACGCTCGACAGCGTGCTTGAAACGGTCCTGGCAGAGATGTGGGAGTTGCAAGAGGCGCCCTTGGCCGATGCTCTGTTCGGGTCGGCGCATGAAATGTGGGCGCTGCGCCATGCGATCTCCGAGGGCGTGAGACAGATGGGAAAGCTTGTCGCGTTTGATCTGGCCTTTCGCAGAGGTGACGTGATGACGTTCTGCGAGCGGATGAAAGCCGAAATACCGGCGCGCTTCCCGGGCGTTGCGGTCTGCGATTTCGGTCATATCGGCGATGGTGGTGTGCATTTCAATCTCGTTGCCGATCGGGCAAGCGGCGTTGCTGCAGATGCGAGCATGGAGGGCCAGCTCCGGGACTGGGTGTATGACGTCGTGGTCAATGACTTTGATGGCAGCTTCAGTGGTGAACATGCGATTGGCCGGAGAAACCAAGCCTACTACGACAAGTTCACGCCGGCTGTGCTGAAACATATGGCGCGAGAACTCAAAACGATCACCTCACCAGCGGGTCTCGGTGCGGTGAGGTTCGGCTAGCAATTGACCTCGTCGGACTCTCTTCGAGGCCCGGCTGGAGCCGCAAAAGGCGATCAGCAGGCGGCAAAGGCCTGCTGAAAAGGGTTGAAGAAGGAAGAAAGACGATGGACGTACGCGCTGCCGTTGCCGTTCAGGCCGGAAAGCCGCTGGAAATTATGACGGTACAACTCGACGGTCCGCGCGAGGGCGAAGTGCTGGTCGAGATTAAGGCGACCGGCATCTGCCACACCGACGAGTTCACTTTGTCGGGCGCCGATCCCGAGGGCCTGTTTCCGGCGATCCTCGGCCATGAAGGCGCTGGCGTCGTCGTCGACGTCGGCAAGGGCGTCACCTCGGTCAAGAAGGGCGACCACGTCATCCCGCTCTACACGCCGGAATGCCGCCAGTGCCCGTCCTGCCTATCCAGGAAAACCAACCTGTGCACCGCCATCCGCGCCACACAGGGTCAAGGCCTGATGCCGGACGGCTCGTCGCGCTTCTCGATCGGCAAGGACAAGATCTTCCACTATATGGGCTGCTCGACTTTCTCCAACTTCACCGTGCTGCCCGAGATCGCGCTGGCCAAGGTCAACCCGGACGCCCCCTTCGACAAGATCTGCTACATCGGCTGCGGCGTCACCACCGGCATCGGCGCCGTCATCAACACCGCCAAGGTCGAGCAAGGTGCCACCGCCGTTGTCTTCGGCCTCGGCGGCATCGGCCTCAACGTCATCCAGGGCCTGAAACTTGCCGGCGCCGACATGATCGTCGGCGTTGATCTGAACAACGACAAGAAGGTCTGGGGCGAGAAATTCGGCATGACGCATTTCGTCAATCCGAAGGAGATCGACGGCGATGTCGTGCCGCACCTGGTCAACATAACCAAGCGCGGCGCCGACCAGATCGGCGGCGCCGACTACACATTCGACTGCACCGGCAGCACCAAGGTGATGCGCCAGGCGCTGGAAGCCTCGCATCGCGGCTGGGGCAAGTCGGTCGTCATCGGCGTTGCCGGCGCTGGCCAGGAGATTTCCACCCGGCCGTTCCAGCTGGTCACCGGGCGCACCTGGATGGGCACCGCCTTTGGTGGCGCGCGCGGCCGCACCGACGTGCCGAAGATCGTCGACTGGTACATGGACGGCAAGATCCAGATCGACCCGATGATCACCCACACGCTGAAGCTGGAAGACATCAACAAGGGCTTCGACCTCATGCATGAGGGCAAGTCGATCCGAAGCGTCGTCGTTTACTGAGGAGAAGAGCCGCCGACCGAAGGGCCAGCAACTGAAATTGCCTAGGGTTCAACAAGGGAGGAAGAAAATGCCGGAAAAACTGCATCCGAAAATCGACAATGGCTTGCCAAAGGAAAGCGCGAGCTTTGCCGGCGGCACATTGGTCTGCGCCTGCACCAGCAAGCCGGTGAAGGTGAGGGTCAAGGGCCAGATCGCTCACAACCATGCCTGCGGCTGCACCAAATGCTGGAAGCCGGAAGGCGCGGTGTTCTCGGTCGTGGCGGTAGCCGGCACGGGCGACGTCACCGTCACCGAGAATGGCGACAAGCTGAAAGTCGTCGATCCCTCCGCGCTGATCCAGCGTCACGCCTGCACTGGCTGCGGCGTCCACATGCACGGACCGGTCGAGCGCGACCACCCGTTCAAGGGCCTGTCCTTCATCCATCCCGAGCGCTTCCAGGAAGACGGCTGGTCGCCGCCCGGCTTCACCGCCTTCGTCTCGTCGATCATCGAATCCGGTGTCGACCCCAAGCGCATGGACGGCATTCGCGGCCAGTTGAAATCGATCGGTCTCGAACCCTATGACTGCCTCAACCCCGGCCTGATGGACTACATCGCCACGTGGACGGCAAAGAAGTCGGGCGCGCTGCCGGCCTGAAGATCTGAAACAAGCGTTCATGGGGCCGGAACAGCGATCCGGCCCCATATTCCCTGGATGCTAGTTGCTACCACATGCCAGCCCTCCGACAATGCCGCGCTCAGATATACCGGAGAGCGTGGGGACGACGTCCGCCTCGACAACATCGTCGTATCTGTTTCCCCCGCCAGCACTCGTCACTTCAGTGGACGAATGCTGAAAAGCCCGATCCGCGACGATCCTTCGTCACGCTCAAGGCCGACCTTCTTGGCGAGGAGCAGGTTGTGCCGTGGTTTCGCATGGCAAGCCGGGGAACGAAGCCCGTGCTGATTTTCGTGCCTGGTTCAACAACGGCCATGCCGAAGCCGTCTATCGTTTCGCACAACTCGTTCACGATGCGCGCATCAATGCCGCACCGGTGCCTTTCACTGGCCTTCGCGCGGCAACGTGCTCGACTACGTCTACGATCGCGAAAGCACGATCTATTCCCGCTTCGGGCTCGACGCCGTTCTGAAAGCAGCCGTCGATAGTCCGACGTCGCCGAGGTGGTGATCCTGGCCATGCAATGGGCATGGCTGACCATGGAGGTTCTGCGCGACATGGCCAACAGGTAACTGGGCGAATGTTGCAGGCATCGACCGCCCCACGATGAAGCGCTGCATCGAGAGGTGGCGTTGCGAGTTGCCGCCAGGCTCGGGGGCTTGAGGGCGGCTACTGGAACTTGGTCACCACGCCGATGCCGATGCCTTCGAAGCCGCCCATGGCCATCAGGGCGGCCGGAGCCTCTTCGAGGCTGAGCCTCTTGCTGACCAGAAGTTCGGGCTTCAGCTTGCCGCTGCCAATCATCGCCATAATCGCCGGATAGCGGTAGGCCTGCATGCCCAGGCTGCCGAGGATTTCGAGCTCGAAGGCGATCACCTGATCCATCGGCAC
>NZ_JBFUGC010000020.1:0-66255 GCF_056403115.1 Mesorhizobium sp. P3_A2 | reverse complement strand
ACAGCCTGTTCGAGAACCTCGCCGTCTCGCTCACCGACCAGGACGGCCAGAACGCCACAGGCACCCTGTCCGTCAACATCGTCGATGACGTGCCGACGGCGGTCGCCGACATCGACAGCATCGGGGCCGGCCTGTTCGGCCCGGCCACCGGCAATGTGCTGGTTGGCGGAACCGATGCCCTCGACGGCAACGCGACCGACGGGGTTGCCGACACCAGGGGCGCCGACGGCGCTGCCGTGGTCGGCGTCGTCGCTGGCGACACCAATGCCGCCCTCGACAATACCGCGACGCTGGGCATCCAGATCCAGGGCGCCTACGGCAAGCTGACGCTGGCCGCCGACGGCACCTACAGCTATGTTCGCGATGCCGGCACGTCCGGCGGCCATGACGACGTCTTCACCTACACCATCAAGGACGGCGACGGCGACACCTCGCACACCACGCTGACCATCTCGATCGGCAACTCGCCGCCGGTGATCACCGACCTGACGCCGGCTGCCAACGGCGGCGACGTCACCGTCAACGAGGATGACCTCCTGGCCAGCCGCGGCGTTGGCGAATCGGCCGGCTCCGACACCTCGAAGGAAAGCACCACCCAGGGCGGCACCTTCACCATCTCCTCGCCCGACGGTATCGCCTCGCTGACCATCGACGGCCACGCCTTCATCACCAACGGCGTGTTCACCGCCAGCTCCTTCACCACCGCGCTCGGCAATACGCTGAACGTGACCGGCTACAATGCCGCAACCGGCACCGTCAGCTACTCCTACACGCTGCTCGACAATGAGGCCCATGCCGCCGCCGGCGGCACCAACAGCCTGTTCGAGAACCTCGCCGTCTCGCTCACCGACCAGGACGGCCAGAACGCCACAGGCACCCTGTCCGTCAACATCGTCGATGACGTGCCGACCGCAGTCGCCGACATCGGCAATGTCAACGAGGGCGCTTTGCTCACCGTGTTGGCAGCGGCGGGCGTGCTCGTCAACGACGTCGCCGGCGCGGACGGGGCCACGATCGATGGAGTACGGGCAGCGGGCGGCAACACCACGACAGCGGTATCGGGCGGAGTCAACACCGACATAATAGGCCTGCACGGCACGCTGCACCTCAACACCGACGGCTCCTATACCTATCAGTCGACGGCCCACAGCATCAACGCGAACACGACGGACGTGTTCGTCTACACGATCAAGGACGGTGACGGCGACCTGTCGACGACGACCCTGACCATCAATCTGACCGACATCAATGACGCACCGGTTGTCGCGAACACCGAGAATTGGATGTCGAGCGACCCGGCGCAGCAGACGCTCGGCACGCCCAGCTATCCGAACGGATATCCGCTGCTGGTCTCGATCCCGACAGACGCGGACGGCGATAACCTCATCGTCACGGCGACAGGAACGATCCCGACCGGGACGTTCTACTTCAACGGTGCGACCTATGTCGCCCTGACAGCCGGCACCGTGCTCTACAATTCGTCCGGCGGCATCAACCTGCTGGACGACCTGGTCTACCGGCCGACCGCATCGCAAACCGACACGGTCAACAACAACCTGTCGCTGGATGTCTATGACGGCCACGTCCACGTCGCCCAGACGGTCGGCATACACGAAGTACCACCGAACAGCCTGCCTAGCGACACGTCACAGATCGGCAATGGCAGCAGCCCGCTTACGTCGGGCAATGATCAGGTCACGACGCTTGCCCTGTCGGCAGCGACAGTGAACGCGATCCTGGCCGATCCACATAGCGCGACGGTGGTGGTTTATACCGACTTCCAGCAACAGCCCAATACGATACCTATTCCCGTCGGCGAACGAGACCCCGGAACGTTCAACGACGGCAGCGCCGGCTCTCATCGCGAACAGGAGGTTCAGGTTGAAATCAGAATCGGCACCAATCACTTCGCTGTCGTCGAAGACGATCTGACCGCCGGAACATTCGAGCAGACCTGGTTCTACGATGCGACCACGGGCCAGATGAAGGCGACAGTAGACTACGATCATATCTTCCTTCTGGACGCCGGCGGCAATGCCACTGCCACCACGCTTGCCAGCTATTTGATCGCACATCCGCCGACAGCCGGAGACACATGGACCCTGTCCTATTTCGACAACGACGGCGGAAACTGGCAGGCCCGCAACGTCAACTTCTCGTTCTTCTCGCATGATCCGGGCGACCCCGGCATTGTGGTGAATGGCAATGCGACGCTGGCCGACCAGATCTACGGAACGTCCGGCATCGACAATCTCAATGGCAATGGCGGCAACGACGTCATCATCGGCCGAGGTGGCAATGACTTCATTAGCGGCGGAGCCGGCAACGACCTCATCAGCGGTGGCGACGGCAACGACCTTCTGATCGGCGGCGCCGGCCAGGACACCATGACCGGCGGCACGGGCGCCGACACATTCAAGCTCGACGGGTTGGACATCAAAGACCTCATCGCCGACTACAGCGGCGGCCAAGGCGACAAGATCGATCTGACCGCGCTGTTCGATACAGCCCCCGTGGGAGCCAATGTCAGCGACTTCGTGCACTACAATGCGGGCACCCTCAGCGTCGACGCCGACGGCACTGCCAATGGCGCCAATTTCGTGGACGTGGCGCAACTGACGAACACGCCTGCCGCCGGCACGATCAACATCCTTTATGACGACACGGACCACGTGCAGCACACGGCCACGATTTAGCACTTATGCGTGGCCGTGCTCTCATGCTACATATTAGCGAAACATAAAACCGAGTTTGGAGAGGGACTTAAATGAAGCGTTGTGCAAGATTGCTGGCTTCGGCCGCGGCGCTGCTGTTGGCTGGATCGACGGGCTTCGCCGCCGACATCATCGAAGGACCGGTGGCCGACTATTGCCGCACGGTCGGCACGTCGAACCTGGTGCTGAACGACAACATCGTCGATCTCAAGTCCGAGGTGGTGAAGCTGATGGACGAGTCGGTGGCTGTCGCCAACAGCTCGGAATGGATCAACTCTTCGCGCCCCGCCTTCGTCTGGGCATCGGAAGCCAAGGTCGCCTGCGGCATGGCCTATGGCTATCTCAAGACGAACTACAAAGACGAAGACACCCTCAACAAGTGTGAATGCTTCCACGACCGCATGGTCGAGTACATGAACTGACCGGAAGGGATCTGGCCGTGCCGGTTGGCTGACCCGATGGTCGGCGGACGATCGACGAAGGCGATCGCTGCGGCGATCGCATTGACCGGTTTTGGTCAGCTTGCCACGCAAGCCCGCGCCAACTGGCTGGAACGACCTGGCCTGGAGAGATCAGCACCGTCCGGCTTGACGCGGCCGGCCCGCTGCGATGTCGCCCCGGAATGGACGCGCGAGACATTCAAGGCATTCGCGACATGCCAGGCATCGCTGTACGGCCTGGAGCCGGTGCTGGCGCACGCGGTGATGGAGATCGAAAGCGGTTTCGATCCCGATGTGCACGGCGCCGACGGCGAAGTCGGCTTGATGCAGGTGATGCCGGGAACGGCGCGAATGCTCGGCTTTCGCGGTTCGCTCGACGAGCTTGGTGCGCCGGCGACCAACATCGCGCTCGGCGTCAGATATCTGGCGCAGGCAAACAGCCTTGCCGCAGGCGATCTCTGCACCACCGTCATGAAGTATCGCGCCGGGCACGGTGAAACCCGGTTCTCCGAACTTTCGGTCCGCTACTGCCGGCGTGCGCGTGCGATCCTGGCGAGAGAAGGCGTTTCTGTTGCCGGGCCGCTACCGGTGGCGACGTTTGGCTTTTCCGCATTCCCGACAGCAGAAGATAATGGCGCCCCTGCCACGGCGAAGCGGATTTGCGTGCGCCGGCTGTTCGTGCCCGGGCCGCGATACATGAAATGCGCCGACTATCGAAGCGCCGGGCAAGCAAAGGTGATCAAGGCGCTCCGGGCAAGACTCTTCAACGGTTAGAGCAGTCCACCGTTTCGTGGAAACGGCGAACTGCTCTAATTCCTTGTTTTGACGCAATTCCGGGCGGAAAACCGCTTCACACTTTTCCTGGAATTGCTCTAAACCACGGTCCAGCAATTACAAGGACGGCGACGCAAGTCTGCCGTAAGATGAATGGGATGAGACCGGACAAACAGCCGGCGGGATATGGGGAGGCATCATGGAATCTGGCCGGCAGGGCCACAGTTCGTGGACATGGGCGATCGTCTTTGCGCTCGCGGGCATAATATCGGGGTGCCAGTCGAAAGGCAGCGTCTCGGATGCGCTCGATCCGGCGGCGATCGCCGCGCCTGGAGCGCCGGCCGCCAGCGCCGCGGCCGGCCCGGCCCAAGCCACGCAGTCGCTCGGCACCGGATCGACGAAGGTCACGATGCTGCTGCCTTTGTCGGCCCCAGGTAACGTCGGCGAAAGCGGCAGAAAGATGCTCGATGCGACCAAGCTGGCGATGGCCGATCTTGGCAACGCACTGCTCACGGTCACGGTCGAGGATACCAAGGGCGACAGCGCGCACGCCAGCGAATTGGCGGTGAAGGCGATCACCACCGGAACCAAGATCGTCATCGGCCCGGTCGAGCTTGGGGCCGCTCAGCACATAGCCAAGCTGTCGGGATCGCAGCGGCCGCCAGTGCTGGCGCTGGCCGACAATTTCGCCGGTGGCCCGGGCGTCTATGCGGTGCGCCTCAGCGAGGCCGACAGCGCGGCCGCGGGCGCGGCCGGCCTGGCGGCCAAAGGCAGAAAAAAGTTCGTGCTGCTCGTCGCGGCCGGCGCGAATGCCAGCGCGGTTGAAAAACGGGTCGCCAACAGCCTCAGCATCTATGGCGCGACGCTCGCCGTCACCCTTCCGTATTCGGCCGGTGACGGCGGCACAAAAGCGGTCAACGACATGGGCTCCCTGGTCGATGCTCCCGATGCCATCGTCGTCGCCAGCGGCGACGATAGTCCGTCGCAGATCCTCGCGGCGCTCAAATCGAAAGGCATCCCTGGAAAAGCAGTCGCCGTCGTTGGAACCAACCGCTGGCTGGAACGTCCGATCGAACCGCTGTTTGAAGGATCCTACATCGCCACGCTCGACCCAAACGAAACCGGGCCAATCGCCGACCGCTTCAAGACGACCTACAATTATCCGGCCGACGCCAATGTCGCCTACGCCTATGATATGGTCGCCCTGACAGCGGGGATTGCCAGTGCGGTCGGGCCTGGAGGCTTCAACAAGCAGGTGCTCGAAAATCGGAGCGGATTTCGCGGATCGACCGGCTTGTTCCGGTTTCGGGCGGATGGCTCCAGTGAGCGATCCATGCCCTTTTATCAGGTTCAAAAAGGTGCGCTCAAACTGGTCGCCAAATCGACGTCGGGGTACTGAGGGGCAAGACTCCTTGGGATCTGCTTGAGCTGATGGGCTGGCTGAGGCGCAATCGTTTGGTGGTGTTGCTCGGAAGCCTGCTGCTTCTGACCGGGGTTTTGTTGATCGTCCGAGTCGCCGAGCTGCTTTCCATCGATCGACCGGTACCAGCGCCACGCCAATCCATCGACGATGGCCCGCCAACGCGACCGGCTGCGATCGTCGCCAATACGCCATGGCGAGGACGGGCACGCAAAATTGCTCAGGACCTTATCGCGCCGCCACAACTTGATCCGGCGCAAATCGAACGGGCAGAGCCGCGCCCACCGCTCAGCGAGCTTGGCCTGGCAGCAGCTGCAGGGATGCAGATGCCAAAGGATTGGCCAGCGGTCCTGCTGTACCAACCGGTTGTCACCTCGTCGGCGACCTTCGAATCCGTGGGACGCACCGTCGCCATCAGCGGGGTCCAGGGCATCGACCTGGACAAGACCTGTTCGTTTCGCGACGTCGCCTGGCCTTGCGGCCAACGTGCTCGGGCGGCTTTCAATTCCTGGCTGCGCGGTCGGGCGCTTAAATGCGTCGTGCCGCCGGAGATCGATCGTTTCGCCATTGCCGCATCGTGCAATTTGGGCAAACAGGATGTCGGTGCCTGGCTGGTTTCCAACGGCTGGGCGACGGCCTTGGCAAGTGGCATTTACGGCAAGGCGGAGGCAGTGGCCAAGGGTGCCGAGATGGGAATATTCGGCCCGCCACAGTAGCCGACAATTCGGTGTCGCTACCGTTGCCAGCGCGGCCTTGCATTGAAGGCCAGGTTTCGGCCAATGGTAGGCGATTGCGCCATTACTCAAATTGTATGATTCCTCGAAACTGAATGTGCAGCACCATGGCCTATGGTAGTCGATCAGGCGGGAGATTGACTAATGATGACACCGATGGCGAATAGATCGCCCCAGCAATGGAAAAACGTCGCATGGCTTACCGCCTTGGGATCGGCGGGAATTTTGCTGCTTTCAGTTGGCCTCAACTATCTGCTTCTGTTCTCGGAAGCATTGACGCCGTTCGGCCGCAGCATGGCCACAGCGATCCTGTTGCCGGTCATTATAGGTGGCCCGCTTTTCCTGTTCATTGGCTTGCAGCGGATCGAGCTCAGCCATTATCGAAGAGAACTCAACAAGTCGGCGACCTTTGACAGCCTGACAGGCTGCCTCAACCGCACAGTCTTCACGTCGATGGTCGAAAGGAGAACAGCCAGGCAGGAATCGTCCGGTCCAAGATCCGGCGCCTTCCTGGTCGTTCATCCCGAACACATCAGATCCATCAATCTGCGCTTCGGACTGGGCTGGGGTGACGAAGCCTTGCGGCTCATAGCCGCGACCATCCAGTCATCGGTGCGCAAGGAAGATCTGGTGGGCCGCATCGGAACCTCCATGTTCGGGGTCTTTCTGCCCGGTGCGACGGAAGACGACGCCAAGGAAATCGGCGAGCGTATCCGGGCGCGCGTGGCGCAAGCCTATTTCGCGCCGAAAGGAACCGAGGATACCCTGACCATCAGCGTCGGCGGCGTGGTGTTTGAAAACGAACTGGAATTCGAAGAGATGTTCCGGTCGGCGGAATCGCTGCTATCCGGTGTCGAGCACAAGCCTGGATTTCAATTGTCGCACCTGCGCCACTAACTCTGAAGCGCCGCCTATATCCGGTCGACAATCTGCAGGGCGGTCCAACCGCCCAGGGCCTTGGCCAGCACGTTTGCCTCATCCGTACTGCCGTTCAATTCGCGATAGAGCCGGTCCGAGAAGAACCCGTTCTCGTCAGTCGCGCGATACGGACAGTCCCGTGAGAAGCGGCGCGTACGCGGCGAGCCTGCGGGATACGAACTCGGTGAAGAGCCGCACGCGCTTCGTCTTGCGCGTCTCACCCTGTGTGAGAAGCCAAACCGTTCCGTACATGTGCAGGTCGGTATCCGGCACCCTCACCAACAAGGGGTCGGCATCTCCGACGAAGCACGGCAGTGTCGTCATCCCGACCCCTTGCCGTACGGCAGCGATCTGCGCCTCGCCGTCCGTGGTCCTGAACGGAACCCCCGTGGTGCGAACCTCGCGGGCCCAATCCGGGATTCCATGATTGCTTATGACGATCCACCGGATGGGATCAGGCGCGCCCGCACTCCGCGCTGTTGGTCGATCCCGGGACATGTAGACGCCTCCAAACAGCTCCGGTCCCTTCAGGCCGTGAAGATTGAGCGGCAGGGTTTTGCGGTCGTAGACGACGCGAATCGCGACGTCGGCCTCTCGGTTGGTCAGATTTGCCAGCTCGCCGGACGACAAGATTTCCATCTCGATATCCGGATGGAGACGCGCGAAATCGGCGAAGTCCGGCATGAGCAGGTGTGTCGCGAGGGTCGGTGCCAACGTCACGCGCAGAAGCCCGCGCACGCTCTGGTCGCGACCGAAGACGCGTGTCTCCAGCTGGTGCGACGACGCTTCCATCTGGTTCGCGAGCTCGAGGACCTCCTCGCCCGCAGCCGTCAGGCGATAGCCCGAGGGCAGCTTTTCGAACATCTGCGCCCCGAGGCGTTCCTCGAGCTGGGCGATGCGTCGCAGCACGGTTGAATGATTCACCCCGAGATGCGCCGCGGCAGCCCGCACCGAGCCTCCGCGTGCGACGGCAAGAAAGTAACGAACGTCATCCCAGTCGATCATGGTGCAATCCCGCACCGTCCGGTGCGCCTTCCAAAGCCCGCGTCCAACACATCGAACAGTATATCGTATGTGGGTGGCGCGGGGCGGCTATCATAGCCCATGCCGACAAGCGCGGCCCAATTCCGAACGGCGGAACCTTATCGTCGCGGCTGCCGTTGATAGCCATACCGGATCGATTTCGCACCACTGATGTGCGCGTTTCCGCACTCAAACGCGGACCCCGACGGACCCATTTTGAAGGTCGCGGGGCGTTCCCGAATGACCAAGGCGGAAGCCTGGAAGGATGCACGACATGACCAGACTGAATGGAAAGACCGCCGTGATCACCGGCGGCGCTACCGGCATCGGCCGCGCCGCGGCAAAGCGCTTCGTCGAGGAGGGCGCCTTCGTCTTCATCTTCGGCCGCCGGCAGGAAGCGCTCGACGCCGCTGTGGCTGAACTCGGGCCCAATGCCCGCGCGGTGAAAGGCTCGGTCTCGGATGAGGCCGACCTCGACCGACTCTACGCGGCGGTGAAGGCCGAGCGCGGAAGCCTCGATATCGTCTTCGCCAATGCCGGGGCCGGAGGCCCGCTGCCGCTCGGCCAGATCACCGCCGAGCACATTGACGAAACCTTCGAGACCAATGTGAAGGGCACGATCTTCACGGTCCAGAAGGCGTTGCCGTTGATGGGCCCGGGCGGTTCGATCATCCTGACCGGATCGAGCGCCGGCACCACGGGCGCCCCGGGGTTCACCGCCTACAGCGCGAGCAAGGCGGCAGTGCGCAATCTTGCGCGGACCTGGGCGGAGGACCTGAAGGGCACCGGCATCCGGGTCAACGTGCTGTCGCCCGGAGCGACGGCGACCGAACTCGCGAAGGAGGCGCTGGGCGAGGAAGGCCAGAAGGCCTACGGCGCGATGACTCCGCTCCAGCGCATGGCCGATCCGTCGGAGATCGGGGCCGTGGCCGCCTTTCTCGCATCGTCGGACAGCAGCTTCATGACCGCCAGCGAAGTCGCCGTCGACGGCGGCCTGGCACAACTCTGACCCCGATGCGGGACCACGCTTCTCACGCTTTACGAAAAACCAAAACACACGACCAAAGGTCAAAGATTATGAAAAAACTCGAAGGTAAGGTTGCAGTCATCACAGGCGGAAGCAGCGGGATTGGCTTGGCGACGGCCAAGCGCTTTGTAGAAGAAGGTGCACACGTCGTAATCACTGGGCGACGAGAGAAAGAGCTGAAGGAGGCCGCAGCCTTCATCAAGAGTAATATTACGACGGTCGCGGGCGACGTGTCTCGCTTGGAAGATCTGGACCGGCTCTATGCCATCGTGAAAGAGAAACATGGTCACATCGACGTTCTCTTCGCGAACGCTGGCGCGGGGACAATCGCACCGCTCGCAGTAGCTACCGAGGTCCATTTCGATCAGACCTTCGACGTGAACGTGAAGGGGCTGTTCTTCACGGTGCAGAAGGCCCTTCCCCTCTTCAAAGACGGCGGATCGATTATTCTGAATTCTTCGGTTTCGAACGTGTTGGGGTTGCCGGGGTTCAGTACATACGCCGCGAGTAAGGCGGCAGTGCGCAACTTCTCGCGCGCTTGGACTCTGGAGCTGAAAGACCGCAAAATCCGAGTGAATACGATGAGCCCCGGAGCAATCGAGACCCCCGCGTTGGAGACAACAACGGGCCTTACCCCTGAGCAAGCCGAGCAAGCGGTCGCCCAGTTTGCTTCACAGATCCCAATGGGTCGCAGGGGCAAACCAGAGGAAATCGCGGCTGCTGTCACGTTCCTCGCCTCCGATGATAGTTCTTACATCACCGGTGTGGATCTCGCTGTTGATGGCGGCATGGCGCAGGTCTGACCCCGCGCGGTCCCGTGGCTGGCCCTTCAGCCCCGCCAGTAGTGACCCCAGTTCTCAAACGCTAGTTCCGACACATAATAGGAGAAACACTATGAGCTACGCACTTATCGGCTTCGGCAAGATCGGTCACGCTCTCGCCAAGGCATTCGCCCGCAAGGGCATCGAAGTGTCCGTGGCAACCACGCGTGACACGGAAAGCTTTGCATCCGACGCGGCCGCGATCGGACCCACGATCATCCCCAAAACACTGGCGGAAGCGGTCAAGGCGGACATCATCCTTTTGGCTGTCCGTTTCGAGTCGCACCCAGAGGTCGCGAAGGCGCTCGCCAGCTGGCAGGGGAAGACCATCGTCGATGTGACCAACGCCTACGGCGTGCCTCCTGAAAAACTGGGGGGACAGCCTTCTTCCAAGTTCGTTGCACAGGCATTCTCTGGTGCAAAGCTGGTCAAGGGCTTCAACCATCTGGTCGCTGCCGTCCTTGACCAGGATCCGGCCGTGCATGGTGGCAGGAGGGTCGTATTCCTGGCGAGCGACGATGACGACGCCGCGGCGGAGATTGGTGTGCTTGCGGAAAAGCTCGGTTTCGCGCCGATCAAACTTGGCGGGCTTTCGGAAGGCGGATTGCTGGTCCAGGCGCGCGGAAATAGCTGGGGTCAACTGATCTTCAAGGACCTGGTCAAGTTCGACTGATGAACACGACGTGCCCACCAGCAGAGCTGCGATGCACGGATCGGATCGACCACGATGCGATCCGTGCGAAATGGAGAAATTCCCATGAGCATTGAGAAGAACGTCCAGACGGTGAAGGACTTCTTCGCCGCAATCGGCCGCGGCGACAGGGAGGCTCTGCTGGCGCTGGCCGCCGAAGACATCGAGTGGATCATTCCGGGCGAGGACTGGCCGTTGGCCGGAACGCGCCACGGCCACGCCGGGCTGGCGGATTTGCTTGAGACGGCATCCAAGTCGATAGAAACGTCCACGGAACCCCGGGAGTTCGTGGCGCAAGGAGACCGGGTCCTCGTGCTCGGCTTCGCGAGGGGAAGGATCAAAGCCACGAACAAGACGTTCGAGGACGACTGGATCTTCGCCATCACGGTCCGGGACGGTAGACTGACCAACATCCGTGAATACGTCGACACGCAAGCACTGGCGCGGGCCGCGCAGATGGACGCGTCCGGGCCGCCGTAGCGCTGGCCACGTGCGGCCATCGGTTCGGGGTAGACGGTGGATCAGCCGTGGATTGCCCCCTCGCACGCCGCAGCCAGTCGAATGCCCAACCCTAAAGGAGATTCCGATGTACGAACAATCCAAACTATCCGAATTGATCCGGTTCGCACGTGTCGATGCGGGCTCCACTGTCATTGACGTCTACCCAGGCGACGGCGATTGGACGCGCCTGTTCTCCGACGTCGTGGGCCCCGAGGGTCGGGTCTACAGCTTCGTGCCGGCCGAGGTCGCCGACTTCAAGAACGACCCTGTTGGCCGCATGCGGACACTCGCGAAGGAACCGGGCCGAGAGAACGTCGAAGCCGTCTCGGCGGACCTCGTGGCGATGCCGGAGGTCACGCAGCCAGCAGATGTGCTGTGGCTGCACCTGTTTTACCACGATCTTCACACTGCCCTAATGCAGAAGAAGGGTGCGACGGCGGCCGACTTCAATCGAGCTGTCTACAAGCGGCTGAAGCCCGGTGGGTCCTACCTCATCGTCGACCACGCCGCCGCCGCTGGGTCGGGCACGAGCGACACCCAGGCGCTGCATCGGATCGACCCTGCCTCTGTTCGCGAGGAGGTGGAGGCGGCCGGCTTCGTACTGGATGCGAAAAGCACAATGCTAGCGAACAACGACGATCTGCACTCGATCAAGGTGTTCGATCCCTCGATCAAGGGCCAGACCGATCGCTTCGCCTATCGGTTCGTGAAGCCCTGACAAGTCCCGGCGCCGACTTCATGTCGACCTCCCCAATGGGGTGCAAACAAGCCCATCGAAGACATCGAGGCAACCTGCTTGCCGCCACGAAGTCGGCTTGGCATGAGCTCGTCTGGTGGACCCACGCGACAATGGCAGCGAAGGCCGCTGAAGCTTTGTTTTGGAGTTCCCCCCGAAGAGCTGAACGGCCTCCCCTCCTCCAGCCTTCGTTGCGAAGTCGTTCACCGGCGCCAAGTTCGTCAAAGGCTTCAATCACCTGATTGCGGCCACCCCTGGCTGCCGAAACATCAGGCCTCTTCAATGGTGTGCCAAAGGGCAATATCGCTGCCTGCGCTGCGGTCCCGCTCACGACGCCCTGGCCAGGAAATTCCGATAGTCGGACTTCGCCTGCAACAGGCGCAGCACATTGTCGCGCGATCCCCGCACATGGGCACGCGCCAGCGTGCCGGCGCGCTTAGCGTCGCCGGCACAGATGGCGTCGACGATTTCGGCATGCTCGTCGCGCGCGATCTTCCATTCGTCCAGCCAGAGCAACTCCGTCCAGACATAGTGCTGGCACTTGTCGAGGATGCCGCACAGCATGCCGTGCAGCATGACGTTGCCGCTGATCTCGGCAATCACGCGATGCAGGTCGATGCCGACCTCGAGCTCCTGGAATTTTTCCCCGGTGGTGCGATCCGGAATGGCGGCCAGCCGCTCGCATTCGGCCAGCATGGCGATCGTTGCCGACGAGAGTACCCGCATGCTTGCCCGCACCATGATGCTGGAGGCGCAGGCGATCGGCGAAAGCCTCGGCGTGCGCTTTCCCATAGGGGTTGACCGGCGCATCAAGGGCGCCGGCGATGTCGGCGAGCATAAGACCTCGATGCTGCAGGATCTCGAGCGCGGCCGGTCGATGGAGATCGATGCGCTGGTGATGGCAGTCCAGGAACTTGGCCGGTTAACGGACAAGCCGACCCCGACGATAGATGCCGTGCTGGCGTTGCTGCGGCGGCTGGCGGTGGAGCGCGGGTGTTACGGGTGAGGAGGCGCGGATGAGCCCGAAGGATCGGACAAGGCCGTTGATTTTATTGACCCTTTAGTGGACCAGAATTGCGAACGCTCCCGCATTGTTCCGTACGGGCCCGTAGCCGTCACGTGATGCGCAACAGTTCGCGCAGCCGGACCGGCAGTCGCGGCGAGGCTTGAAGCTCCGCACAACTCGCCTCCCATAGCTTCAGATACCCTGCGATCGGTACACCTGTGCGGCCGGGCCAACGGTTGAGTGCGCCCAGCGCCTCGACGCAGTCGGGCGCCGCCTCGTACTCAGTCAGGATGGTCCGGGACATTGCTTGAGCAAACGGATTGAGACCGGGTATTTCGATCTCGCTGCGATGGTCGCCGAACCAGGCGGCGGCGTCGCGGCTCAGCCCCTGGCTGTCGGCGAGCGCGGCGTAGCCCCTGATGATACTCTCACGATACTCGGCAATGGCATCGCCGAAGGCGTTGTCGCCGGCAAATGGCGGATTCTCCTTCCAGCTTGTCGCCAGGCGCCCCAGGCCACGCAGCGAGAAGGCCTCCACCATCGCTTCCTCGAGCCATTGGCAGGGCGGTGCAGGCTTGGCGTCGGCCTGCCAGCTGTTTGCCGCGACATGGCCGAGTTCGTGGCCGAACTGATAGGCGAGTTTCGACCAGTCCCGTTCACCGATGTCCACAATAATCCACGCCATGGTGCTGCCGTCCGGATGTAGCCACACGGCCGGCGAGCCGGACGCGTGCCTGTCGACGCGAAGCCGCGTC
Source organism: Mesorhizobium sp. P3_A2 (assembly GCF_056403115.1). NCBI lineage: Bacteria > Pseudomonadati > Pseudomonadota > Alphaproteobacteria > Hyphomicrobiales > Phyllobacteriaceae > Mesorhizobium > Mesorhizobium sp. P3_A2. Next base: position 52,695 of record NZ_JBFUGC010000020.1, on the reverse strand, counting down.
GGCTGGCGATCGGAGACCAGCCGGACGCCATCCAGACAGGCGTGCCGCATGATCTCGACGACCTGATCGGCTGAGCGTGGGACCATGTGGCCCCAATCGCCGGCGAGTTCGATCGGGGCGGTAAGGAGGGAGGAAGGAGTGGCAAAGGGTGGCATGGACACCGCGTAGCTTGTTCCCGCTCTTGCCGGCCGTGTCAACGCCACCGGGAAGCTGCTTACCGATGCGCTTGCAAGCAATGTAAAGAAATCTCGTCGCCGCACTTGAATTCCCAACGTCTGAGGCCCGAATTTAAATAAGATCTAGGACAGCAAAGGTTCGGCACGCACAGTGCATATCAAACGGGTTTGGATTCAGCTTGGACCATGTTTTTGGAGTCTGCGCGCTTCAACCAGGCCTTCGCGATCATTGCTTGCGCTACAGCCTGGTCGCATTGCTGAACTCTATGCTCGTCGTTTGAAATCTCAAGATTCTTCCCGGCCGCGGAGGTCGGAAGACAACTTCCCTATTCCTCTTCGGCACCCACTCAACTCAAAAGCCTCAGGTAATCCAGATAGGCCTTCATTCGAGTGGGCTTGTCTTCGTTTCTTGCCCAATTGAAATGGACCAGCCCTCGTCGGTCGCTTGAGAAGGCCTCAGCGGATCCCAAAAAACGACAGGTGCCGCGCAACGTTTTATATTCTCCCAACCCCGTTTTCACCAAAACATAATTGAGAAATGGTTGGTCGCCAAACCACTTAGCTAGCGACTCGTTAGGAGGAGAATTGTATAGATCAAATACAAGTCCACCAATTGTACTAAACATGTAATAGTCTGGAAACCCTATGACTCCGGAATTCGCCAACGGAAAGACTTTATCATGACAGCTGAAGTCAGATCGAATGATTTCCAACCCCCACCAGTTTCCAATTCTCCGGCTATCAACGATGTCTACGACCTTCTGGGACGACATCTCGGGGTATGTTTCGTCTTCCGTCACCACGCAGGCGCCAGACGCTCGCCAGATTTTATGCAACATCGAATAAATATCCAAATCGAATACTATGTCATTATCGAAATATACTATCGGAGAAAAGTCATTCATAGAAAAATCGCCATTAATGTAACGTTGGGAGTAATTTCTATGATTTATAGCCGCCAGAGAGACCTGGTTGAAAGCCTCCTCGGGAATGTATCTCTCCACCTCCGATCCAATTCGATCCGTAAAAATTAGAATCTTTCCTTTGTATTTCCCGTACAAAATTAAAGACCTAATAAATATTAGCAAGCATTCATAGTAAATATCGCTGCCGTAGACGACAGTATATATCAACGGTAGGGGTGCCGGTGCTGCTTCAGCTAACTTACCAGATTCGTCTACAATATATCTTGCCATGATCGGAAAGACTCTCATCCATCAAAAAAGGCTATTGCGCCGTATGCCAGAGAGATGGCAATATTTTAATCAATTTTGCCGCCTATTCGCTATCATCTCGTTGAGAAGTCCGAACTCGTCTTCGCTCATTATTTGATGTGAAATAGCAAAGATATTGTTTTCCCAATCCTGCATCGGCAGCCAATGGTAACCGGCCTTACCCAGTAAAGTTTTGGTGATATCTAACTCATCTTCTGAAATATGCTTTCCTTCAAATATGACGAGACTCGGATGAATTTTTTGAAACGGAAAGCTTCTAACTATTGTAGCGTCGTACCCCTCTGCATCTACCATAAGAAAATTTACGTCATCGACCTCGAGTTCATCGATTATTCCGGAGATCGTTCTCGCCTCGATGGCAATTTCATTGATCATGCCTTCCAGGCCAGGAATCAGATCGCGGTGTGTCAATATAGTACTCTTATCAAATGACGATAAGCCGTAGTACCAAGGGGTCGGTGGATTTTCCATTTTCTTTACTTCATAGAAAGGAATCTTTTTCCGATCTTCTGTGGGGTGAATTGCAAGATTTAGAAGTTGCAGGTTTGGTCGTCCGGCGTAGCGCTGTTTCAATTCGTCGAAGATAAACGGGACCGGTTCGATAAGAATCGCGCTCCACTTAAATTTAACTATGGCGTCGTACAGAAGACTGCCGTTGTTGGCCCCGATCTGCAGCAGTTTAACCGGTTTACGGCTGATGCGAGAAAATAGCTGGTCGCGGATGAGAGCCTTTATCGGTTCGGATTGCATCTCGTCTCGGCGACGATGAAAGAAATCTAGATTACTTGTAAGCCGCTGATTGCCCGGTTCGAGCTCGCGCGCCTTCTGCCCCCACTCCACAGCTCGGTCCATGGCGTTAAGGCGCCACGCTGCGATCGCACCGAGATCGTACAGTCGAAAGCCCCAGCAGTTTGTATCGTCCAGATAGCTGCCGGTGCGTCGCGTCTTCTCGATGCCGTTGGTGCAAGCCCAGAAGAGATCCAGCCAGTCCGCCCTACCGTGGAATTCTTCGGCAAGGTCGAGCCAGATTTCACGGCGGTGCGGCGCTTCCATCCGGGCCTTGTCCAGCCAGGGCAATCTCTGCTCCGGCCGCATGCGCGCGATGTAGCGCATAGCTTCGGATCTTTCTTCCGCCCACTTGCTTGTCGGCAATTCAAGGTAGCGCTCAAGCAACGGAATGGCCCGCTCTGGTTGGTTGGCCCACATCAAGTCCCGCCCGAGCCAGAAGCAGATCTGCGCGTCGTCGGGGTCTTCCTTGTGCGCCACCTCCATCAGCGGCAGGTAGCTGCTCCTCGTTGGCTTGGCGAGATCCTGCACCTCGAACATGACGATGTCGCTGCTGTTCGCGGTTACTTCCGTTTCTCCGGTGAAGACCAAGGCTTCGTGGACAGGCCGCCTGAAGCGATATCCCCAGCGGTGGTGAAAATTCTTCGCCGGCCAGCTTCGCAGCGGCGTGGGGTCATCGACACTTGATCTGTACACCGTCTGACAAAAGAGGGCTGTGGTCTCGGGCTGCCAAGCCGCCTCAAGCTTTGCTCGCCAGCCGGGTTCGAGAAACCGGTCCATGTCCATTGTGCAGCACACATCGACGTCGGGCGGGATCAAGGCCATGGCAGCATTACGCGCGTCGTCGAAACGCCATGGGCGGACCGCTATCCTGTGTACGGTAACGCCGGCAGCGGTCAGCCGTTCCACAGTGTCATCCGTGCTGCCGGTATCGACCACAATGCGATAGTCGGCATCGACGGCCGAATTGGCCCAGCGCTCCGCGTTTGCGGCCTCGTTCAGCGCGATGGTGTAGACAGCGACCTTCAAACCCAACCCTCCTTTACGCGCGCTGGCTTAAGACCGCGTCCGGCGGACATGCCCGGCGCGACCCTTGCGGATAGCAACCAGGCCACCCAGCAGCTTCGCCCGGTTCAACTCATAATGACTGTCAAAGAACAGGATCTCGGCGAATTGATCGGCAAGCGCGCTCACACCCAGCGGATCGACCGAACGCGAGCTGCCGTGCTGCTGGATCTCGCGCAGCAGGGTCTTGGTCAGCGTGATCTTGCCAAGGTCCTCACCTGGTGGCTGCCAGTCGAGGTCTTCGAGGAAATACCAACCGCCCTCGGCGAGCAGCGGGAAGAACTCGCGCAGTGTCAACTGCTCGTCGAACGAGGCGTGGCTGCCGTCGTCGACGATTACGTCGAGCGATTCCGGTTCGAGCTTTGCAGCGACGCGGCGCAGATCGTCCAGCTTGGATTGGTCCCCGACAAACGACTTGAACCGTTCATTGTTGAGCTGCGAAAAATCCGTCAGGTCGAGCCCGATAACCTGGCAGAATGGAAAATAGCTCTGCCACAGCGAGACGGATGGAGTCTCGGTCTGATTGCCCTCGGCCAAGCCACGGCACAGGCCGATCTCCATCAACCGCCGCATCGACAAGCGCCTGGGCGACAACAACCGATCATAAACCCTGGCATAGGCGTGTCGGTTACCGGTGTGCCTGTTCTTGTCAGTGTTAAAGCGGTCGGCGAGGTTTGTGAGACTTGGAAAGCTGTCGAGCGGATTGATCAGCTGCGAAATTAGCGGCGCGCCCTCGCCGCCCGGACGGGCCTCATTGCGTGCCGTCCACAGGTGGATGCCGAACACCCGCTCGTCGTTCAGATAGTCAGCCAACTCCGCAGTCGGTTTCTCGAACCGGTCGATCTCCGTCCAGTCAATCGGGTTGAAGAACATCGGGCTGAACACGCATTCCCGCAGCGCGGCTCCTGGGTCGGAGGCAATATAGTCGGACAGGAGCTTGGGGCCGATATCGCCGAACTCCCTGCCGCTGGCATCATGGAAGCGCGAGATCGACATCTCGTACAGCGCCCTGAGGTGGCCGCTGTAGGGTTTGGCGTAGATGACGTTGCCACAAATGAAGTGGCCCTTGTGCGATCCGCGCCATTGCAAATTGAAGAAATGATCGCCGCGGAAGGGGAAGGGCCGTAGCAGGATGACGTCGGAATCCATCCAAAGCCCGCCATGCTCGTAAAGCACCGCATAACGGAAAATGTCACTGAAATACCTGATCTCCGAGCCCGCTACGATCCGCTCGAAAAAAGCACGCGGCATGACGTCGTCGGCGTTGCGGACTTCGATCCCGTGCGGAACGAGGAACGCGAGCTTCTCGGGTGCGTAGCTCCACACCCGCACCGGATGGCCTGCTGCCCGCATCGAGGTCGTGGCGGCAATGAGGGTACGATGCTCGGCCTTGTCCGACATCACCTGGTAGAAGCAGTGGATCTGCGGAAGCGCTGTGCTGTCGCTGTCAAGAAAGGGAGAAATCCGCGCGTCGAACTGGCGAGATCGTTCCCGTCGTTGCAGCGGAGAATCGACGTCGCGCAGAAACGGCGCCAGCTCATGAAAGATCTCATCGGTCGACTTCATGCCGCCGGCGCCGAGGTTCTTGCGTTCCGAGGGCGCCAGGCTTGCATCACCCACGGCTCCGTCGTCGGCGCGGTAAGGATTGATCCCTGTTTCCATCAGCGGAGAGCCATGCACGGAGGCTAGCGTCAACCCAGACGGCGTATCTGCCTTACCCGATGGCAGGCTCTCCACATCCTCCAGGAGCGACCTCACCTCCGCCTCTTCGACGGTTGCGATCCAGGACTCACTGCCGGCGACGCTGTAGGAAATCACCAAACGCTTTTCGTCCGGGTGCCACGCCAGCCCGGCGGCGAATTCAACGCCCTTTTTATCGAAGAAGAACGGACGGCTTACCTTTCGCAAGATGTTTGCTTCGTCGAACCAGACGAACCGGTGCAGGTAATAATGTCGCTTCTCCGCGGTCCGCCACTGTACTTCATGGATCAGGGCGAGCCACCCGCCGGCAAATTTGATCAGCTGGGTTCCGCCCCTGAATCGTTGTGCGGCAATCGCGGGAGCGGTCTCGCTGACAGTGGCACCCCGCTCGTCGACGATCCGGGTGGGATCGCATAGGCAGATGAACTGCAGCGTGTCTGCCGCTCCTTCCACCATGCCGAGCTTGACTTGCGGCATCCAGTTCTTTTCGTGCCCTCGCGGTCCGGCCGGATGCAGCACGCGCCAGTCAGCCAGCCGGCAGGCGCCACTCTCGTCGATGCGCGCGACGACCTGCTCGCACCAACCCTCCTGTGTCAGCCCGCGCACGCACGAGACGCCCCACAGCGCATCCCGCCAGGCAAACAGGCGCATGTCCTCAAATCCGAGAACCCGCCCATTAGCGGGCTCCGGCATGTCAACCGGCGGCAAAATCTCGCTTGCGGACTGGATGGCGAGTTTATCGCTCAGTCGAAGTAGAAAGTTGCGCGTGTGAACCGGTCGCCCGTCAGGCGTGTCAGACAGGAGGTCGTCGTCGGCCAAGGTGTAGTTCACCGTTTGCTGCAAGAGCACGATGTGCTCGCCCAATCGAGCCACTGATGGGTTTGACGGCCGATAGCCATCGGGCGCCGTGAAGCCGACCGGACGTGCGTTGAAGGACGGCATCACTGTCTTGGCCGGCTGGACATAGAAGAACAGGTTGGACCACGCCAGTTCCCTGGGGCCGTCGCCGATGGTCCGGTTCAACGCCAGCCAGTTGCACGCCGCGAAACCGCGGTCCTTGCGCACGGGATCGCGCGCGTAGTTTGCCGCAATGGAAAATTCTTCCAGCAGGCCTGTCGTGTAGATGTGGTCCTCGATGAACAGAATGTCGTGCTCCGGTCGCCTGATCGCCAGCCCCGCTTCGGAAAACAGTACGCTGGCGGCGTTCATCCCCTTCTCGCGGTAGAACCGGGCCAGGTCATAGAGCGGCTCGGCACGATGCGGCCGTTGATTGAAGGCGGCGAGCGCCTGCTGAATAAAGCCAGGCTCGTCGCCAAGTTTGCGCAGACAGCGCGCCTCTTGCAATCGGGCGTTCCACGCCTCCTCGTCCCAGCCGCCCATGGCGGCGCGTTTGGCGTAGGCCACCGCTGCCTCCGCCGTCCGCCCGGCATCGCGATAAGATTGCGCCAGGTAAAACCAGTAGCGCTGGTTTTCCGGATCCTTATCAAGTGCCTCCAGCAAAAGCCTGGCATCGCGTTCGAATTTGTCGACGCGATTCGATCCGCTGGCGTGGTCCCTGTACCAAGCGCTGCGCAGTTCCTGCACGCCACCGGGCACGTCGAGATATTCGTGGGTCACGCCGTGGTAGCGAGCGCCGGCGTCGCGCTTGACCAGCCGCGTGTTCCAATAAGCCAGGCCGGAATCCGACCGCTGCAGCAGCCGGTAGCCCGAACCGTCGAGGTGCTCGCGGAAGCCAGCATCCTCGACCACCAGTTCCATGTCGGCGTCGTCAAACAACAGATAGTCGTAAGCGAGTGGGGAGGCATAGGCATGATCGAGCGCCGCGTTGCGCGCCTGCTCAAAATTATGGAATGGGAATTCGTGCAGTTCGCCCGGCAGGTTGCGGGCAGCGAAGAACGATTTGACGAAATCCTGGGTCCCGTCGGTCGAGCCGGTGTCGCCGATGACCCAGCAGTCGATGTGGTCGACAACCGCCCCAAGACAGCGTGGAAGGTTCGCCATCTCGTTTTTGACGATCATGTTGAGACAGAGGCGCTTGCCGCTTGTCATGTGCTGACTGTTGGCTCCCCGCAGGACTGCGCGCCGAGGCGGTCACATTTGTGCCAGGGTGTCATTTGGGACAGCGATCCGCTCCGATGCGGACGTGTCCGAGCTTCATGCGCCATGTGCATTGCCCCCTGCCCCGGCCATTTGCATGACCTCTGTTGCAAAGTATCGCTCATCCCTTCCTTTGCAAACGCGACCTCAGCGCCATCCATTGTTAGCCAGCACTTCCCATCGCAGCAAGGGCCTCGCGGTCGCCTTGGACGAAGGGGCGAATAAACCTTCCAATCGGGCCAATGGCTCACGCAAAAGCTCCGCCGCGATATCAAGGGTTCGCCGCTAACGAAGGTGGAGCATCTTTAAGCCCCGGATTTTTCGATGCATTTGGCCGCATGCGCACCATCTCGATGTTTGCCAAGGTACTTAGCCGTGGTTGCGCAATTAACAAATCGTAAACAGGTTATTTACAAGTTGCTAATTTTATAATTTACTAATGCCTTATATATAGGAGGGTTTCCGCGGACCGGGCAGTAGGCCTGTCGGTCCGCGCGGTCTGCGAAGCCAGGAGAGTATCTGGAGCAAGTCACTTCGTGCGTGAGGGCGCAGTGAGTGTTTGGTGGCGTGCAAAGAAAACGTCGTACTGCCTTGAACTCAAGGCCAGCGTTTTCCCAACCTGATGTTCCCCAGCAAGTAGTCGATTCCCTCGCAAGTTGACACGCGTGGTGGGAGTTGGCTGTGGTTGGTGTGATACCAAGTGCGAAACGATGCGCCCGCGACGCAGGTTTCCGCTTCGCTCAACCCCTCAACTATCCGCACCTTCTCGCCAGCAAGGATTGCCCCGCGATTGACGGGTATTCCTCGGCGCCCTGTGGACCGCCGCACGCCTGCGAACTCCACACCCTCAGTGAAGACAAGTGGGACGCCGCTCGATCGAGCGGCACCAAGATGCCGTCAAGCCTTGCGCGTGCGGCTCGTCGAAATGCGCGTCGCCGGTTGGTTCACGGAGCTGCAGGCTGCTCAATGCGCGCGGCTCGAGTGCCGATAGAAGCTGCGACCGGTCTCAGCGAGCGCGGGCTCTCGGCAGCGATAGAAACCTAGACACGAAACAAGACACACAGCGGCACAGTCGCCGCCGACCAAGGAGGACATGATGAGCTTCATAGCGGGGTTTGCGGTCATGGAAGTTGCCGTTAGAGGCGTCTTGCCCATCGGCGACACGACCGAAAATGTGCCTTATTTTATCCTGGACACGGCCAAGAGCGCCATCGTCGGTCAGGTCATTCTTCCCAAGGCCGCCAAGCGAAGCCTCGCCGTCGCTGTCACCGTCAAGGTTCCGGCCGCAGCCGGCTCATTTGCGATTGGCACGTTTGACGATGGCGGGAATTTCCAGGCCTGCAGCTTCCTCCGCGTAGAGAGCCCCGCTTTCGAACGTCCCGACGGCGCCGTCGGGCCGTCCGGACGATGACCTCTCCCAAGTCCCCTTGTCCCAACCGCTCGCCGGCAAAGCCGGTGGGCGGTTTCCCCTTGAATTGAATTCGAAGCCAACAGGAGCCAGTCATGGCCCGTGCCTCTGAAATTCTTTTTGTCGATCCTTCAGTCTCCGACCTTCAGACAGTTCTCGGCAATGTGCGACCCGACGTCCGGGCTGTCGTGCTGGATGGCCGACGGCCGGCGGCGCAGCAGATCGCCGCCGTGCTCGCAGGGCACGAAGGGCTCGACGCGGTGCACATCATCGCGCACGGCGCGCCTGGCCGGGTCAGCTTCACTGCAGGAGAATGGTCGGCTGCCACACTGAAGGGAGGCGCTGAGGACTTCGCCGACATCGGCAGGGCGCTCGCCGCGGACGGCGAACTGCGGCTGTGGAGCTGCGAGACGGCATCGGGGAATGTCGGCGAGGCCTTCATTGTAGCGCTGGAAGAGGCCATCGGCGCGGACGTCCGCGCATCGAGGTCGCTGGTTGGCGCAGCGGCCCTGGGTGGCGCTTGGGAACTGTCCGCTGGCGGGAGCGGGACGACGCCCCGGCCACCGCTGACCTCAGATGGCGTGGCAAGTTACACCGGAATACTTGTAGCAGGCGATCTGACACTCACGGGCACGATCACCGGACCTGGCAATAGCAGCAATGTCAACACGTATTATCTGGTAGATACATCACTCAATCCTGACACAGTAGTTGGTAGCTTCCAACTTCCATCTGCAACCAACGGACTGGTCTTCGCGTTTGCTGTAACTATAACAATACCTGAAACTACCCACAATTATACCATTTACAACGCCAACTTCGGCGTAATGGGTACACTTGCACCTGGTGCCGGTAATACTTATGTTTTCACGGAAGGTGCTGCCAATCCCACGAACAACAACGACTTCAATGGGGGCAGTTACAACATCACGAGTCAGGTAGGCCCGACAGGCCCCACGGGCGCGACCGGAGCCACGGGTGCGACTGGCGCCACGGGTGCGACCGGAGCAGGTGCGACGGGTGCGACGGGAGCCACAGGCGCGACGGGCGCCACCGGTGCTGGTGCGACCGGCGCTACAGGCGCTACGGGTGCTTCAGGTGGGACCGGCGCGACCGGCGCTACGGGTGCTTCAGGCGGGACCGGTGCGACCGGCGCTACGGGTGCTTCAGGCGGGACCGGTGCGACCGGCGCTACGGGTGCTTCAGGCGGGACCGGTGCGACCGGCGCCACTGGCTCGACCGGAGCGACTGGCGACACGGGTGCCACCGGTTCGACCGGAGCAACGGGTGATACAGGCGCGACTGGTTCGACTGGCTCGACCGGAGCGACCGGCGATACGGGTGCGACCGGTGCCACAGGCGCAACCGGCGACACTGGGGCCACTGGCGATACCGGTGCCACTGGTGCAACCGGCGACACCGGAGCAACTGGTGATACCGGCGCAACAGGCGCTACTGGCGATACCGGAGCAACGGGCGCTACTGGCGATACCGGCGCCACAGGTGCGACCGGCGATACCGGCGCCACGGGCGCGACCGGCGATACCGGCGCCACAGGTGCGACCGGCGATACCGGCGCCACGGGCGCGACCGGCGATACCGGAGCAACGGGCGCTACTGGCGATACCGGCGCCACGGGCGCGACCGGCGATACCGGAGCAACGGGCGCTACTGGCGATACCGGCGCGACTGGTGCAACTGGTGATACCGGAGCAACGGGCGCTACTGGCGATACCGGAGCAACAGGCGCCACTGGTGATACCGGCGCGACTGGTGCAACTGGCGACACCGGAGCAACGGGCGCTACGGGTGATACCGGAGCCACAGGTGCAACTGGTGATACCGGAGCCACAGGTGCGACCGGCGATACCGGCGCCACGGGCGCGACCGGCGATACCGGAGCAACGGGCGCGACTGGTGATACCGGTGCCACAGGTGCGACCGGCGATACCGGCGCGACTGGTGCAACTGGCGACACCGGAGCAACGGGCGCKACTGGYGATACCGGWGCCACRGGTGCGACCGGCGATACCGGCGCGACTGGTGCAACTGGCGACACCGGAGCAACTGGTGATACGGGTGCGACGGGCGCGACTGGTGATACCGGAGCAACGGGCGCTACTGGCGATACCGGAGCCACGGGTGCGACCGGCGATACCGGCGCGACTGGTGCAACTGGCGACACCGGAGCCACGGGCGATACCGGAGCAACTGGTGCGACTGGCGATACCGGGGCAACGGGCGCGACTGGCGATACCGGGGCCACGGGTGCGACCGGCGATACCGGCGCGACTGGTGCAACTGGCGACACCGGAGCAACTGGTGATACCGGTGCGACGGGCGCTACTGGCGATACCGGAGCAACGGGCGCGACTGGTGATACCGGAGCCACAGGTGCGACCGGCGATACCGGCGCGACTGGTGCAACTGGCGACACCGGAGCAACTGGTGATACCGGTGCGACGGGCGCGACTGGTGAGACCGGAGCCACAGGTGCGACCGGCGATACCGGCGCGACTGGTGCAACTGGCGACACCGGAGCAACTGGTGATACCGGTGCCACGGGCGCGACTGGTGATACCGGAGCAACGGGCGCTACTGGTGATACCGGAGCGACGGGCGCGACTGGCGATACCGGAGCGACGGGCGCGACTGGTGATACCGGAGCAACCGGAGCCACGGGTGATACCGGAGCAACCGGAGCCACGGGTGATACCGGGGCAACCGGAGCCACGGGTGATACCGGGGCAACCGGAGCCACGGGTGATACCGGGGCAACCGGAGCCACGGGTGATACCGGGGCAACCGGAGCCACGGGTGATACCGGGGCAACCGGAGCCACGGGTGATACCGGAGCAACCGGAGCCACGGGTGATACCGGAGCAACCGGAGCCACGGGTGATACCGGAGCAACGGGCGCTACTGGCGATACCGGGGCAACCGGAGCCACGGGTGATACCGGAGCAACGGGCGCTACTGGCGATACCGGGGCAACCGGAGCCACGGGTGATACCGGAGCAACCGGAGCCACGGGTGATACCGGAGCAACCGGAGCCACGGGTGATACCGGAGCAACGGGCGCTACTGGTGATACCGGAGCAACCGGAGCCACGGGTGATACCGGAGCAACGGGCGCTACGGGTGATACCGGGGCAACCGGAGCCACGGGTGATACCGGAGCAACGGGCGCCACGGGTGATACCGGAGCAACCGGAGCCACGGGTGATACCGGAGCAACGGGCGCTACTGGTGATACCGGAGCAACCGGAGCCACGGGTGATACCGGAGCAACCGGAGCCACGGGTGATACCGGGGCAACTGGTGCGACTGGCGCTACTGGTTCGACAGGTGCGACGGGCTCGACCGGCGCCACGGGCTCGGCTGGTGCGACAGGTGCGACCGGAGCGACCGGCCCGGGCGGTGAGACTGGTGATCACCACCATGGCAATAACGGCTTTGGCAATGGAGATCAGGATGCACCTGGTAATTCCGGGAACAATAACAATGCCGAAAACGGCCCTGGTCACAACCACGCCAAGGTCACATCCGACTCGCTCGGGCTGAAGGACTCTACGCAATTCCTGCAGTCCGGCTCGACTGACGGCAACAGCGGTTCCGGCGGCAATACCTCGTTCGGCCACCTGATCAGCCTGGCGGCGACTTCGGTGACGACGGACCTGCTGAATGTCCTCAAGACGATCAGCGGATTCGGCAACAACCAGAACAAGCCGTCCGGGGCGAGCACGGATCTCACCTCGGATCAGACCAAGCCTGGCGCCGGCTACGCCAGCAACGACCACACGGTCAAGACGTCCCTGAAGGATCTCTTGAAGCCGCATGAGTGAGTAGGCAATGGAGCTGGACAGGGACTGGTCCAGATTGAGAACAGGCGCGCGGGCTTCGCTGGAAAGCGGGGCCCGCGCGCTGATTATTCTAGATTGTTGGCTCGCAAAGCATCATCCCGCAGCGCCTGGCTTGCGAACTACGGTCAGCTACCATGACCAGAGACCATCGATGAAACGTACGTGCGGACTTCGCGGGAGAGCGGAATTCTCACGTTCACCACCTCCAGACACGGATCGGCATGAGAGTCGCGCGGCGGATCGGTTCGGAGTACAGTGCTGCGTTACCGGAAACCTCGGCGGAAACGCCTCGGCCCGGCGTTTTCGAATCCTCGCCCTGCGTACCGGATGAGAAGTCCATGGTAAACGTGCCCGTAAACGCCGAAAACCAGCCGGTCTCGATCCGTGCAAGCTCCGAAGTCGACGATGCAGCGCGCCAGGCCGGCGTGCACAACGCTGCCCAGCGGCCTCCCGGCGGTCCTGCCGAGCGCAACCAGATCGCGCCACGCCTCAAGGCAGTACTGCAGGCTGCTCGTTATCATGGCGTCGAACTCGACCCCAACGAATTCAGGACAGCGAGTTCGGTTCCGACCGCTACCGATCTCTCCGAATGGGCGCAGAACGCCGGCATGTGGGCGCGTGCCCTGCGCATCCGCTGGTCGCACCTCTTGCGCTTCCAGGATACCGGTCCGGTCGTGCTCTTGTTCAGCGATGGCGGCGCGGCCCTCCTGACCGGAGCGAGTGCGGAGCGCAATGTCGTCTTCCTCAAAAGTGCCGACGCGCCAGACGACGGTGAGGCCACCGCCATCGATGAGCTTCGGCTGTCGCGGGTGTGGACGGGCGAGGCGGTTCTGCTGCGCGCGACACGGTCGCACGTGGCGGCGGATGCGCCTTTCACCCTTCACTGGCTCACCCAACTGGTGCGCCTAGAAAGCCAGCCCCTGCGCGACATAGCCATTGCCTCGTTCACGCTGAGCATCCTGACCATCCTGCCGCCACTCATCGTGATGACGTTGGTCAACAAGGTGCTGCAGTTCAACAGCATCTCGACTTTGCTGCTCTTGTCTGCGGTGATTGCCGTGGTGTTCGCCTATGAGACACTTCTCGGCCATGCGCGGCGACTGATCATCAACGTCGTCGGCGCCCGCCTGGACACCAAGTTGCAGTTGCACGTCTTTAGCCGGCTCTTGCGCCTGCCGCTCGATTATTTCGAGCGGCATCCGGCCGGCGAGACGATGTATCATCTGGCCCAAGTCTATCGTATTCGAGAGTTCCTGACCGGAAAACTCCTCAGCACGTTCCTGGATCTAATCACACTGTGCGTGCTGGTACCGGTCATGTTCTACATCAACACCACGCTCGCCTGGGTCGTAATGGCTTGCGCGGCCGTGATCATGCTGATCATCCTTGCCTTTCTCAAACCGCTGCGCCGCAGATACCAGCGAGTGGTCGAAGCCGAGACTTGGAAGTCGGCAGCGCTTGGCGAGACTGTTGTCGGCATCAAGACAGTGAAGGCGCTCGGCCTCGAGCCGCAGCGCAAGGCGCTCTGGGACGAGCGGGTGGCGGAAGCCGGAAAGGCTCGCCTCGCCTTCGGGCAGCTTGCAAGCTGGCCGCAGACGTTGGTCACGCCGATCGAACGCGTCATGGTGCTCGGCACCATGCTGGTCGGCGCCTATCTCGCGTTGAACGACCGCTCGGGTTACCTGGTTGGCAGCCTGTTCGCCTTCATGATGATCTCCCAGCGCGTAGCGCAGCCGCTGGTCGGCCTGGCGCGACTGGTTGAAGACTACGAAGAGGTCGGTGCAGCTATCGGCGAGGCGGCCTCGGTTCTCAACCGGCCGCTGGAGAGCAGTTCGAATTCCACCGGCCTGAGACCCAGGCTCGTGGGCGAGGTCACTTTCAGCGACCTGACCTTCAGCTACATCGCTACGAAGACACCGGCGCTTGACCGGGTCAGCTTCCACATTCCCGCCGGCAGCATGTTTGGCATTGTGGGGCGCAGCGGGTCGGGAAAGTCAACGATCGCGCGCCTCCTGCAGGGAATCAACCGCGACTACAGCGGTTTCCTCAAGCTCGATGGCGTAGACCTCAAGGAGATCAACCTACGCCATCTCCGCCAAGGGCTCGGCGTGGTCCTGCAGGACAACTTTCTCTTTCGCGGATCGATCCGCGATAACATCATCGCCGGGCGGCCAGGCCTGACGCTTTCCGATGCCATGCGTGCCGCACACCTCGCCGGCGCCCAGGAATTCATCGAGCGCATGCCCAATGGCTATGACACCTATATCGAGGAAGGTTCGCCCAATTTGTCAGGTGGTCAAAAGCAGCGGCTGGCGATCGCACGCGCCCTCATCCACGATCCGACCATTCTCATCCTCGACGAAGCGACCAGCGCGCTCGATCCGGAGAGCGAGGCAGTGGTAAGCGCCAATCTCATGCGCATCGCCAGCGGGCGCACGATGATCATCGTTTCGCACCGGCTGTCCTCACTGACAGAATGCGACAACATCCTGGTTATGGATCAGGGTAAGGTCCTTGACGTCGCGCCGCATGCGACACTGCTCGAGCGATGCGCGCTTTATCGCCAGCTGTGGTCGCAGCAAAACCGGCACCTCGACGGCCGTCATGGCCGCCCGGTCGCCATCCCACCGCGGTTGGTTTGACGATGCCACAATTCATACGCCGCTTCAGGTCCGGTAACCCATGAGTAGTACCTCTCTCATCGCCCTCCCGGCTCGGCGGCATCGGATGGAAGCGAGGGATCCGACAACGCCGGCCATGCTCGAGTTCCAGTGGCCGTCGACGGCTGTCGCCAATGCTCCTATCCCGCGGGCGGCGCGCGGCATCGTCTGGATCATCGCGAGCCTGGTCATCGCGCTGATCGCTGTGGCCGGACTGATACCGGTCGATCAGGTCGTAACGGCCAGAGGGCTCGTGGTGTCAAAATCGCCCAACATGGTCGTGCAGCCGCTGGAGACGGCGATCGTGCGCTCGATCGACGTTCGTGAAGGACAGCACGTGCAGGCCGGTCAAGTGCTTGCTCGCCTCGATGCGACTTTTGCTTCTGCCGATCTGGCGACGCTCGCCATGCAGGTTTCGACGCTTGAAGCTGAAGTCGCGCGGTTGAAGGCGGAAGCGGACGGCCGGGCCTTCGATTATGACGGTCTCGACCCAAGCTGGACCCTGCAGGCATCGATTTTTGAGCGCCGCAAGGCAGTCTATGATGCCAAGGTTGAGAATTTCGACCGCCAGCGCGACGAACTCAGTTCCGTAATCTCGCGTTCGCTATCGGATGCAGATGGCTACCGCCAGCGGCTCGCGGTCGCCGGCTCGATTGAGCAGATGCGCAAGCAGCTCGAAGCAAGGCAGGTTGGCAGCCGCCTCAATACACTGCTTGCCGAGGACAATCGCGCTGAAATGTCCCGGGCGCTCGGCAATGCCGAGCAGACCGCGCAAGCCGCGAAGCTGCAGCAGGCAGCGGTGGCCGCCGAGCGCGACGGCTATATTCAGGGTTGGCGAGCGGATGTTTCACAGAGCCTGTCCGAGGCCAGTTCGCGCATGTCCGACGCCCGCGAACTTCTCAACAAGGCAAAGCTGCGTAAGCAATTGGTCGAGCTGAAGAGCGAAGCAGACGCCATCGTTCAGTCGGTGGCCAAGGTCTCGGTCGGTTCGGTCCTGCAGTCCGGCGAGCGATTGATTACGCTGGTGCCGGCCAACGCGCCGCTTGAGATCGAGACAAACATCGTCGGACGGAGCAGCGGCTTTGTGCATGTCGGCGACCCAGTGGTTATCAAGTTCGACACCTTCCCTTATTCGCAATACGGCCTTGCTCATGGCACCGTGCGGGCGCTTAGCCCCGATTCCTTCTCTGCGCAGGAGCAAGCACGCGATCCGAACAGCTCCCTGGCTATGCTGCCGCCCGACGCCGAGCCGTTCTATCGCACGCGCATTTCCATCGACCAGGTCGCCCTCCACGGCGTGCCTGCCGGTTTCACCGTGAGCCCCGGCATGCCGGTGACCGCCGACGTAAAGGTCGGCCGTCGCACAGTGCTCAAATACATTCTCGGTGTGATGCTCCCGATCGGCCAGGAGGCAATGCGGGAGCCGTAGCGCACGGGGGTATCGGAGACTCGGATCGATGACAATTCTGGATCGGCTTACTGTTCTGGCCTCCCCGGCGGCAGCGTTGCGCCGGGCGATCCAGCTCGCTGACAGCGGCAAGCCCGCAGAAGCCTTTCCGCTGATGGCGAGCGCGGCGCGGGCGGGGATCGTCGACGCCGAGTACCGGGTCGCGCGTTGCTATCTCGAAGGTTCGGGCGTGCCGCCGAGCCGTATGGAAGGCGCGCGATGGCTGATGCGGGCAGCCAATCACGGGAGCGCCGATGCGCAAGCGCTCCTCGCCGCTCTCTATTTGACGGGGCTGGTGGCTAAGGAAGCTGACGGCAACGGCGCCGAATCCAACCAATTGTTTGAACCAGATACCTCGGGCAAACCAGACTTCACGGCCGCGTTCGACTTTGCCACCAGGGCGGCCGAGGCGGGTTCGGCCGTGGGACAGGCGATCCTCGGCTATATACTCACCAGCGGCCCCAAACCGATGCGCGATGCAAATGCAGCGCACCGATGGTACGAGAAGTCGGCTTCCGCCGGCTGCGCCGAGGGCTGTCTCGGCTTTGCCCTGTCGCTGGCCCGCAGCGGCAAACGTGAAAACAGGGTCAGGGTCGCAAAAGAGGTAAGACGCGCCGCCGACGCCGGTCTGCCGACCGCAATCTACCTTCTCGCGGTCCTTACCGAGCACGGGCTGGGCGTCGCACGCGACATGGCTGCAGCCGTTCGACTGTATCAGGCTGCTGCGGAGAAAGGCCTTCCCTCCGCCCAGTTCCGGTTGGGATTAGCACTGATTGATGGTGCATTTGTCGACCAGGATATTGCTGCTGGAGAGGCGTGGATGCGGCGTGCTGCGTTGGCAGGCAATATCGAGGCCGCCTATCTCCTCGGCGAGCGCTATGTGAAGACGCAGCGGCCGGATTTTGCAGAATCCGCAAACTGGTACCGGCGGGCGGCCGAAGCGGGCCATCAGGCCGCTGCCCGCGCGTTGGCCTCGCTCTATTTGACGGGGAACGGCGTGGCTCAGGATCTCGAAGAGGGGGCACGCTGGCTGCGCGCCGCTGCAAATGGCGGCAATCAGGAAGCACAGGTCGATCTCGCCAATCTTGTGCTCGAAGGAGCCGGCGAGCCCGATGATCATGCAAGCGTTGCCGGATGGTTCGAAGCGGCCGCATCATCGGGGGACCTGATAGCGGCATTCAATCTTGGGCTCTGCTTCGCCAACGGCGTCGGCGTCCGCCAGGACGAGGGGCAAGCGGCGCAGTGGCTAAGGCGCGCGGCCGAAGGTGTCGCCGAGGCGCAATATATGTACGCCCGCCTCCTGCAAGATGGACGCGGCGTGGCGCCCGACCCATCGCAGGCCCGCCTCTGGTTTGCTCGGGCAGCCAATGCCGGCATGCTCGACGCGCAGGTGGCGCTTGCCGAGATGCTGCTCAACGGGCGCGGGGGCGCACGTGAGCCAAAGGTTGCCATGCAGCTGTTCGAGCGGGCCGCTCTCGACGGTCACGCCGGAGCGATGTTTGCACTTGGCGCGCTGTATGGTGCTGGCCAGGGCGTGCCGGTCAGCCAAACGGCAGCGCAGAAATGGTATGCAGCCGCTGCTGGACGTGGGCATGGCCAAGCCCAACTCATGCTCGGGCGTTATTTCTCAAGGGGTATCGCTGGGGAGCGCGACCCGGTAGCCGGTCGCCTGTGGCTCGAGCGTGCGGCAGCCTACGGTATCAGTGAAGCGGCCGACGAACTTGCCGAACTCGCCTCGGGTTGAGGCCCGCATAGTGCCAGCACGCCAAACGCATGTCTGCCACGAACAAGGATCCCGAAGAATGCTAGGTTTGGTGCGGAAGCCATTGGCCACCCTATGACTACACATCGCCTATATCGATGCGCTTGAGAGCCGTGACCCCGCCCGGATCGAGGCGGCCTGCCGCGCGCATCTGGCTTCAGCCAGGGAAACGCTCATGCGCTCGCTGATTGGGTTCGATGAATGATGGATTAGCGGCGCCACGCCCATTAAAGAGAACCGACGCCCCTCAGGAATGCGTCGGTTCCAGGAGTTTACGCGTGGCGGATTTCCGTTCCCAGCACCTTCAAACATTCGCGGATGAACGCGGCAAGCGCCGTCCAACCCTTTGCCGAAACCATCGTCCCATCGACATAAGCATCGGTGGGAGAGAGGTCGATGTAGGTGCCGCCAGCAAGCGTCACCTCCGGCTCGCAAGCCGCGAGCGCCGCCACCTTCTTGCCACGGACGACGCCGTCGACCGCGATCAGAATCTGGACGCCATGGCAGATCGTGAAGATCGGCTTTTTGGCTTCGTGAAAATGACGCACCATCGCCTGCACGCGCTTGTCGGTGCGGATGTATTCAGGGCCACGGCCACCGGCGCAATAGACAGCGTCATACTGGCTCAGCTGCTTCTCGGCGTCGGCAAAGGTCTTGTTGATCAGCGCGTTGTGACCGGGCTTTTCGGTGTAGGTCTGGTCGCCTTCGAAATCGTGCAGCGACGTCTTGATCGTGTCTCCGGCGCTTTTGTCGGGGCACACGACATGAACGGTGTGCCCCACCGCTTCCATCGCCTGCTGATAGACGAAGATTTCATATTCCTCGGTGAATTCGCCGGTCAACATCAGGATCTTCTTGCTTGGCATGGCTCTTCCTCTCGGCTTGTTTCAAGGGCGAGGTGCACGTCGCCCCTCGCCAGTTGGGAATCGAATCGGATCAGAACGGGGCGGCGAGGGAACATTCCTTGGCGTTGGCCTGGGTGGTCAGCGGTGCGCCGAGCTTGAAGGTCTCCCGGAGAGCCGACATCACAACTGCTACTCGAACGCAGGCAGGAGCCGGTCCCGCGAGTTCTCGATGTGCGTACGCATGGCGCTTTCGGCAGCGCCCGGATCGCCCGCGGAGAAGGCGGCGAGAATGGCCTCGTGCTCGTCGAGCGCCTCTTCGGTCACCCTGGAGTGATACATCAGGCGGAAGATATGGAAGTGGGTATGCTGGTGATTCAGCGTCTCGCGAATGAGCTCGTTCTGGGCGAACTCGACGATCTTGTCGTGGAAGATCGCATCCTGACGGGCGAAGTTCGAATAACGTAGGCGTTCGTCTTTCCCCACCCGCCGGGCCATGACGCCAGCCGCCTCCCGCAGCACGGCAAGGCGCTCGCCGTCCAGCCTGGCGGTGGCCTTCGCCGCTGCAGCAGGCTCAAGCAGAAGGCGCAGCTCGTAAAGCTCGTCAAAGCGCCGGCGCGTGATCTGCGGGGCGGCGCGATAGCCGATCAGGTGGGTCTTCAACACCAGGCCCTCACCCTCCAACCGGCCAAGCGCTTCCCGAATGGGAGTATGCGAGACGTTGAACTCCTTGACGAGGTTGTCGACGGTGATGCGCGATCCCGGAGCAATTCTCAAAGACATCAGTTGCGCGAAGATTGCCTCGTAAACGTCGCCGGCAAGGCTGTTGGCGCGCTGGATTCGGCCGCTCGCGCGGGCTTCATTGTCAACCGTCAGGTCCGTGTTCTGCATCGTTTTGCCTCTTGACAGAAGCACCCACTAACATGATGCTCCGCTCAATTCAATCCTATATCCTATACGATCTTATAGAGGATACTGCATGAGAATGAACCGGAACGTCAAGGCCGGTCTCCGGAACGAAGCCAATTCACTTGGCTCCCCATCCGTCTTCGAAGGATCCTGTGCATGACCTTGTTTGCAGCGGCGCGCCTGCCGCGCGAGATCCTGTTCGGCAAAGGCCAGCGCCATGTGGTGCCTGCCGTTGCCGCCAAATATGGGCGGCGCGCGTTCGTCTGTACCGACGAGCGTTTTGCAGCGACATCGCAGTTCGCCGAAATTCTTGCTGGCTTGCACAACGCGGCGATAGACATGCTGGTCTACGACCGAACGCTGCCGGATGTGCCCCGCGACAGCGTCGCCACCTGCATTGCGGAAGCGAAGGATTTCGAGCCGGACATGGTGATCGGAATCGGCGGCGGCAGTTGCCTCGACATGGCCAAGTGCGCAGCACTTCTGCTCAGCCATGGTGGCAGGCTCGAGGATTACTATGGCGAGTTCAAGGTACCAGGTCCTACCCTTCCCGTGATCGCCGTGCCGACCACGGCCGGGACCGGCTCCGAGGTGACTCCCGTCGCCGTGATCTCCGATCCGGATCGGACGCTGAAAGTGGGTATTGCGAGCCCTCATCTCATCGCCGTCGTGGCGCTTTGCGACCCGGACCTGACGGCGACATGTCCACCCTCGCTGACGGCGATCGCCGGCGCCGACGCGCTGACGCACGCAATCGAGGCTTTCACCGCCGCCAAGCGCGGCGCTGATCCTCATTTGCCGCAGCAGCATGTCTTCGTCGGCAAGAGCGCTCTGACCGATCATTTCGCACTTCTGGCCATCAGGCTGCTTGGCCGCAGTCTCGAAAAGGCATATCGCGACGGATCGGACGAGGATGCGCGCGCCGATGTCATGATGGGAGCGCTGGCCGCCGGTTGCGCCTTCGGCACGGCGGGAACGGCAGCCGCCCATGCGGTGCAATATCCTGTCGGCGCGCTTACCCATACTGCGCATGGTCTGGGCGTCGCCACCATGCTGCCCTATGTGATGAACTACAACCTGGCCGCCGCGGCCGCAGAGATTGCCGAAGTCGGCGCTGCCCTCGGCCTTCCCCCTAAGAGCGGCGACGGTGCCGATGCATGGGCGCACGCCACCATCCGGGAGGTGAGCCGGCTGTTTGGCGCCATCGGCATCCCACCGACCCTGGCCGAACTTGGCCTTGCCGAGGACAAGATCGATTGGACGGCCGAGCAGGCGCTCGGCATAGGCCGGTTGATCAAGAACAATCCCCGTCCCTTCGACCTCGCCGCGATGCGACGGCTGGTCAGGGCTGCTTATGACGGCGACATGTCCGCCACCATGATGTGATCGACCAGGAGCTCATCTAATGAACATTGCCGCAGGCATATCCGACGAGGATCAAGACATGTTCGACTACGCCACGGTCTCGCACGGTCTCTACATTGGCGGACGCTGGCGGCCCTCATCGGAGGGCCGCGTGATCGAAGTGGTCGATCCATCGACCGAAGCCGTGATCGCGGCGGTTCCCGATGCCACGCCCACTGACGCCGCCTCTGCCGTCGATGCGGCCGCGAAGGCAGCGGCCGGCTGGCGCGAGACCTCGCCACGCAAGCGTTCGGAAATCCTGCGGCGCTGCTTCGAACTGATGATCGAACGCGCGGAGACGTTGTCTGCGCTGATCTCGCTGGAGAACGGCAAGGCGCTGCGCGATGCGCGCGGAGAAGTCGCCTACGCCGCGGAGTTTTTTCGTTGGAACGCCGAGGAGGCGGTCCGCATCAGCGGCGAGTTCGGGCTCGCGCCCTCAGGCGCGAACCGGATCATTGTCGACTACCAGCCCATCGGCATCTGCGTGCTCATCACGCCATGGAATTTCCCGGCCGCCATGGCGACACGCAAGATCGCTCCGGCGCTCGCGGCCGGCTGCACGGTGATCCTGAAGCCCGCCAGCGAGACGCCGCTGACGGCCTATGCGCTTGCTGCACTCTACGAGGAAGCCGGTGTGCCGCCCGGCGTCGTCAACGTCCTGACGACCTCCACCCCCGGGCCGGTGACGGCGGCCATGCTGGCCGATCCACGCGTGCGAAAACTGTCCTTCACCGGCTCGACAGGCGTCGGCCGCGTGCTCCTCGCCGAGGCCGCAAAACACGTCGTCTCCTGTTCCATGGAGCTTGGCGGCAACGCACCGTTCATCGTCTTCGACGACGCCGACCTGGAAGCGGCGCTCGACGGGGCGATGGTTGCCAAGATGCGCAACGCCGGAGAAGCCTGCACCGCCGCCAACCGCCTTTACGTGCAGGCCGGGATCCACGATGCCTTCACCGATGGGTTGAGCAAACGCATGGCCGCGCTCACAATAGGCCCTGGCATAGATTCGGAAACCGAGTGTGGTCCGATGATCACAAGGAAGGCCGTGGACAAGATCGACCGGCTCGTCCAGGACGCGGTTGCCCGTGGCGCCAAGGTTCTGTGCGGTGGAGCGATCACCGAGGGCAAAGGTTACTTTTACCCACCGACGGTGCTTCGCGACGTGTCCGTCGACGCGGCAATGGTACATGAGGAGATATTCGGTCCGGTGGCGCCGGTCATGCGCTTCGGCAGCGAGGCGGATGCCATCGCAAAGGCCAATGACACTGAATACGGTCTGGCGGCCTACATCTACACGCGTGACCTGGCTCGGGGGATGCGTGTGGCATCGAAGATCGAGTCGGGCATGATCGCCCTGAACCGCGGACTGATGTCGGATCCGGCGGCTCCATTCGGCGGGGTCAAGCAGAGCGGGCTGGGCCGCGAAGGTGGTCAAAAGTACGGCGTTGCCGAGTTCATGGAGGCGAAGTACATCGCCGTGACCCTGTGAGCGGACACGTCAAAGATCCGTTTCGCATTCGCGATCATGTGGTCGAGTTCGACGACATCGTCGCCGACATCGTGCGCAGAAGCGAGGCTACCAGGGCGAACGTTCCAATGGTCGTCGATGTCGCCTACGGACCCGACGCCGCGGAGACAGTGGATCTGTTCTTTCCCTTGGGCAAACGGGACCGCCTGCCGGTGCACATGTTCATCCACGGCGGCTACTGGCGCATGTTCTCCAAACGGGATTACTCCTACGTCGCCGACACGGTGACTCGCGCAGGTGCGATCGCGGTCATTGTCGATTACGCGCTGATGCCTGCGGTGCGGATGGCCGCGATCGTCGATCAGGTGCGCCGCGCCAAGCGATGGGTGCTCGAGCACATCGCTGACCATGGGGGCGATCCCGGCCGGCTGACTGTCAGCGGCCACTCCGCCGGTGCTCAGCTCGCCACCATGCTGTTCAATGATCCGAGCCTATCGTCAGACATCCGAGGCGCGCTGCTCCTTGGTGGGTTGTATGAGTTGAAGCCTCTGCAGACCTCGTTCCTTGCCACCGAGATCGCTATAACGGATGAGGAGGCCACCAATTTGTCGCCTCTGACACATGACTTCGATCCGTCAGTAGAGGTTGTGATCGCGATCGGCGGCGAGGAAACGCCGCCGTTTCTTAGCCAGGCCGAGGCATTCGCCAGACATCTGAGAAAACAGGGGCTACATGTCTCTCAAACCATCATCGCCGGCGCCGATCACATGAGCAGCGTTCGCGACCTCGGTATGGGTGGAACCCGCGCTGCGGATTGTTTGGCCAAGCTTATCCAGCGCGATGGAACTCCTGCACACAATGCAGCGACCAGGTCGGTGCTATAAAACGGGGAGCGATGGTCGGAGCGGTCAGCAACATGGAGGGTGAAATGTGGATTCCCCTGCGGACCAACAGTCAGTGTTCTGGGCGCTCATTGCTGCGTCTCAGCCAAGTGTTGCCAACTATTCGGCGCTAACCCACGGAAATGTCAGAGCTATTCTGAGACGGCCGAAAAACCCTAAAATCGGCTGGACTGGATGGTGGGCCCGGAAGGCGTATTAAAATCGTTGATTTTATTGAGCTTTTGGTGGGCCAAAATCGGAAATCTTCCGTATCGTTCCACATGGTCCCGTAACGCCATACCGATTGCTCAACATCTTCGCCGACTTCGAAACCGCCCTGTACTTTTCCACCATCACTTTCTCGATGGTTGGCTACGGCGACATCGTGCCCGCCCATGCGCGGCGTATCCAGCGGCACTCGAGGGCGTGAACGGGTTCCCTGCTCATCGGCTGGTCGACAGCCTATCTGATCGCATCAGGCATCCGCACGAGCCGTTCAAGGCCGGCGAACATTTTCGACAGCAGCAGATGCTCCGATTTGCTCCCGATCAATGAACGCGCGGCAATCTGTCGGTAGGCTCTTTCTCGATGGGTAACCTTGAATTGCTCAAAGACAGGCGACAGGAAGACATCTGCTTTCTGCTTCTTTCGACGAATTGACTATGTGCTACGGGAACCGCAGACCGGCAGATCAGGAGGAAAGACACAGGGTTGGGAGGACTAAGCATGGGCGAAGATCTATACGGCCATCATGCCGACCGCATCCAGGCCGCGATTACCTCGGACGCTGCAGCGAAGTCCGCGCTGGTTGCCTCCTGGCGACGGTCTTCCAATTTGCATCGGCTCGATCCAGCTGACTGCAGCCCCCCACGTTACCTAACGGAGGCCGAACTGGGACAAGCCCGACAGCGCATCGAACCGCTCGTCCGAGCTGCCCAATCGAGTCTCGACCGTCTCTATCTTGCAGTTGGCGGCGTTGGATGCTGTGTCCTGCTCGCCGATGGTGACGGCGTGCCGGTCGAACGGCGCGGAGCAGCCGTTGATGACGAGACGTTTCGTTCCTGGGGTTTGTGGACTGGCTCCGTCTGGAATGAGGAAAGCCAAGGCACCAACGGGATCGGCACCTGTCTGGTCGAGCGGCGCACGCTGACAATCCACCGTGACCAACATTTCCACACGCGCAACACGTTGCTCAGCTGTACCACCGCACCGATTTACGATCACCGGGGAGATCTTGTGGCCGCACTTGACGTGTCGTCCTGCCGGGCTGATTTGACCGAAGCCTTTGCCAATCTCATTTCGGTGGCCGTGGTCGACGCGGCGCGCCGGATCGAGGCGGAGAACTTCAAGATGGCATTCCCGAAGGCGCGTATCCTGCTGGCGCCGGTGAGCGACAAAGGTTCCGGCGCGCTGATCGCCGTCGACGCCGACGACCTCGTGGTCGGCGCGACCCGTTCGGCCCGCCTGGCGCTTGGCATTACGCAACAGTGTCTCGACAAGCCGATGCCCGCGACTGATCTGCTCGGCTGGGGCGAGAGCGGCCCCGAAGTCCTGGCCGAGGCGGAGCGCGGGGTTCTGCAGCGGGCGCTGGCGCGGGCAGACGGAAATGTCTCGGCGGCGGCTCAGGCGCTTGGCATCAGCCGCGCAACGCTTCACCGCAAGCTCAACCGCCTGGACGTTCACCGGTCTCACTGACTTTTTCGTATCCTCGCCTGACTGTCGCAATTCTGCGACACATCCCGCCCTCCGGCTGTCCCCGGTGCGGTGACAACTACGGGCGGAAATCGCAAGTCTCTTCCGAAGCGTCGCATCCCGCGACGCCAGCTTCGGGAGGAAGACACATGAACAAGGTTGAATTTTCACGCTCGGTCAAGGCGCCCTTCGACAAGCGCTATGGCAATTTCATTGGCGGCAAATGGGCCGAGCCGCGCTCCGGCCGCTACTTCGAGAACCACTCGCCGGTAAACGGTCAACTGCTGTGCGAGGTGGCACGCTCGGACGCTCAGGATATCGAGGCGGCCCTCGATGCAGCACATGCCGCCAAGGATGCCTGGGGACGCACCAGCGTGGCAGAGCGGTCGCTTATCCTCAACCGCATCGCCGACCGCATGGAGGAGAACCTCGATCTCCTCGCCTGTGCCGAAACCTGGGATAACGGCAAGCCGATCCGGGAAACGACAGCGGCCGACCTGCCTCTGGCTATCGACCATTTCCGCTATTTCGCCGGTGCTGTGCGCGGCCAGGAAGGCAGCCTTTCGCAGATCGACGACGATACCGTCGCCTATCATTTCCACGAGCCGCTCGGCGTGGTCGGCCAGATCATTCCCTGGAACTTCCCGCTGCTGATGGCATGCTGGAAGCTTGCTCCCGCACTTGCGGCCGGCAACTGCGTCGTGCTGAAGCCCGCCGAGCAGACACCCGCCGCCATCCTTCTCTGGGCCGATCTTATCGGCGATCTGCTGCCGCCGGGCGTGCTCAACATCGTCAACGGCTTCGGCCTCGAGGCCGGCAAGCCGCTCGCATCATCGCCGCGCATCGCCAAGATCGCCTTTACGGGCGAGACCACGACCGGCCGGCTGATCATGCAATATGCCAGCCAGAACCTGATCCCCGTGACGCTCGAGCTTGGCGGCAAGTCACCCAACATCTTCTTCAAGGATGTCGTCGCCGAAGACGACGATTTCTTCGACAAGGCGATCGAAGGCTTTGTCATGTTCGCGCTGAACCAGGGCGAGGTCTGCACCTGCCCGAGCCGCGCGCTCATCCATGAATCGATCTACGACAGGTTCATGGAACGCGCCCTCAAGCGCGTCGAGGCGATCGTGCAGGGCGATCCGCTCGATCCCGCGACGATGATTGGCGCCCAGGCCTCGTCCGAGCAGTTGGAGAAGATCCTGTCCTACATCGACATCGGCCGCCAAGAAGGGGCGGAGGTGCTGACCGGTGGCGCACGCAATGTTCTGCCTGGTGATCTGGCCGGCGGCTATTACGTCAAGCCGACGGTGTTCAAGGGACACAACAAGATGCGCATCTTCCAGGAGGAGATCTTCGGGCCGGTGGTTTCGGTCACGACCTTCAAGGACGATGACGAAGCGCTCAGCATTGCCAACGACACGCTCTACGGCCTCGGCGCCGGCGTCTGGACGCGCGACGGCAACCGCGCCTATCGCTTCGGCCGCGCGATCCAGGCCGGCCGGGTTTGGACCAACTGCTACCACGCCTATCCCGCGCATGCGGCCTTCGGCGGCTACAAGCAGTCCGGTATCGGCCGTGAGACACACAAGATGATGCTCGACCATTATCAGCAGACCAAGAACATGCTGGTCAGCTATAGCCCGAAGAAGCTCGGCTTCTTCTGATCACCTCTTTGTCTGACAGGCGCGGCTCCGCGAGGGGCCGCGCCCCAGACTGAAATGGGAAAAACCATGCATGCGAAGGTCACGCCAACGCTGGCCGCCCTTGAACTCGTCGCGGAGATCGTCGCCGAGCATGGGCCGGTTCTGTTCCACCAATCCGGCGGCTGCTGTGACGGCTCTTCGCCCATGTGCTATCCGCGTGCCGGTTTCATCGTCGGCGACCACGATGTGCTGCTCGGCCACATCGGCGCCGCGCCGTTCTACATCGGGGCCTCGCAATTCGAGGCCTGGAAACATACCGATCTCATCATCGATGTGGTGCCTGGCCGAGGCGGCATGTTCTCGCTCGATAACGGAAGGGAGAAGCGGTTCCTGACGCGATCGACGATCTGCGCCATTCATAGGTAATGAGGGTGCGTCGGGCTGCGTCTTCTTTGTCGCAGCGCAACGAGCATCCCGGAAATCCGATGCAACATGTCGGCTTCCAAGGGTGGGCAAGCGGCATGAAACGCAAATTCAGCGACGATGCGACAATGGACGAAATCATGCACGGGTCGCCGGCGGCCATCCGGGTCGTGCTCCAGCACGGCATGCTTTGCGTGGGCTGCCCGATTGCTTCGTTCCACACCGTTTCCGACGCGGCCAGAGAACACGATCTGAACGGAGAACAACTCAGCTGCGACCTGCATGCAGCGATCGAGAGTTCCGAACCCGACTAGC
The DNA here is from genome assembly GCF_056403115.1 of Mesorhizobium sp. P3_A2. Classification (NCBI taxonomy): domain Bacteria; kingdom Pseudomonadati; phylum Pseudomonadota; class Alphaproteobacteria; order Hyphomicrobiales; family Phyllobacteriaceae; genus Mesorhizobium; species Mesorhizobium sp. P3_A2. The sequence goes on along the minus strand of NZ_JBFUGC010000020.1, from coordinate 24,915 downwards.
TTTTCTCAGCGCGGCCTTCCGCAATCAGAAGGAGCCGGTGAGGTTCGACCACCGTCACCTTCTGGCGCTCGCTTTTGACCAATCCTTGGTCTTCCCATGCCGACAGCAGCCGACTGACTGTGTGCAGTGTCGTGCCCGTCATCTCGGCAATGTCCTGGCGTGAGATCGGGAAGTCGATCAGGATTCCTTCCTCTGTCTTCTTGCCAGCCTGCTTGACCAGCTTGAGCAGCGCATGGGCGACGCGCTGTTGCACCTGCTCTCGCGACCAGCCTGAAGCTGGCGATGTTCTTTCGCCTCGCGCCTGCTGCAGCAGGCAGAGGCCAATAGGTGGCTTCGGCGAAAGTCGACCGGTTGCTTCGAGGCTCGAAATGCCCGCGCCAGGTTTGATTTTACGCAAGGAAAGCGCCCCTCAAGGTTCCTAGTTTCATCGCATGGTTCTCAACCTAGTCGTCGGCACAGTCGTCATAAGCCTGACTGTCCTCATTCACACTTTTGGCCTCATCGCAGTCACCCATGCGATGAAACATCTGGCGGCGCGCTTTCGCATGCACGGGCGACGAAGCCGGGTGGTCGCAATGATCAGCGTCGTAATGGGCCTTTTTGCCGTCATGACAGCGGAGGTGTGGCTGTGGGCCGGCGTCTATCTTAAGCTCGGCGTGTTGCCGGACTTCGAGACCGCGCTGTATTTTTCCACCATCACCTTTTCAACGGTCGGTTATGGCGACGTGGTTCCCGCCCATGACTGGCGCGTCCTGGCGGCGCTCGAGGGCGTGAACGGGTTTCTACTGATCGGCTGGTCGACCGCCTACTTGATCGCTGCGGGAACGCGCGTCGGTCCATTCAGGGTTGGCGAACACTTTTGATCGGCTGCGCGGAGCCGTTGGTCAAACCGCAATCGAATGCCTGCTGGTTCCATTGCCGAGATAGCTGTCGAATTTTGCCGCCACCGTCCTGACAAGCGCGCGGCTGTCCTGCGGCACGACGAAATTTTCGCCATCGAGCTTGAGAAGCAGGCCGCCGCTGCTGATGGCAAGGCGGCTTGCCGTAGCCAGGAGTGTCTGCCCGACCTCGCCGAAGCGCTCGACAAGCTCGACCGCCGAAAAGGCAAACTGGCACATCAGGCGCTCGATGATCCAGCCCCTGGCCAGATCGTTGACGCTGAGCTCGATGCCACGTGCCGTCGCCAACTGTCCCGAATCTACAATTTTCTCGTACTCGCCGGTCGCAACGATGTTCTGGGCGTAGCCTTGTCGGAACCGGCTGATCGAGGAGGGACCAAGACCGATGAGCGTTTCGCACTGGTCCTCGGTATAGCCCTGGAAATTGCGGCGGATCTTGCCGACGCGAGCCGAGATCGCGAGCGTATCGTCCGGTTTGGCAAAATGATCGAGCCCTAGGGCCTCGTATCCGGCATCCACGATCAGCCGCGCGGCGAGTTGCGATTGCGCCAGGCGCGCCGCGGTATCGGGCAGCCTGGTTTCATCGATCATCGTCTGGTGCTTCTTGAACCATGGCACATGCGCGTAGCCGAACAGGGCCAGCCTGTCGGGCGACAGCGTCAGCGCCTGGGCGACGGTCGCCGCAACACTGTCGCAGGTCTGATGCGGCAGCCCATAGAGCAGGTCCAGATTGATAGACGTAACTCCCCGCGCTCGGACCGCATCGACGATGCTTTTGGTCAGGGCAAAACTCTGTTCGCGATTGATCGCCTTCTGCACTTTTGGATCGAAGTCCTGTACGCCGAGGCTCGCTCTCGTCATGCCGATCGCAGCGAAGGCATCCAGCCGCCCCTCGTCCATGTCGTTTGGGTCGATCTCGACGCTGAGACTTGCATCATCGAGAAAGTCGAACCGATCCCGCAGCGCTCTTCCGAGCACCAGAATGTCGTCGGGCCTTAGCATCGTCGGGGAGCCGCCCCCGAAATGGACGGCGCGAACTTTGCCCCTGTCGGTCACAAGACGACTGACAGTTTCGATTTCCCTGTGCAGCGAACCCAAAAAAGTGGCCACGGGCGCATAGTGGCGTGTCTGCTTGGTATGGCAGGCGCAGAACCAGCACAACCTGTCGCAATAGGGGATATGCAGATACAGCGAAATCTCGTCATCGCCTTCGAGCGCGTCCATCCATCCGCGAACTGTCACGGCATCGACGCCGACATGGAAATGAGGGGCGGTCGGGTAGCTGGTGTATCGAGGAACGGTTTCGCTCGCCGCACTGACCAGATTTCCATGAATGTTCTTGACCGTGGTGATTTGCATGGACGCCAATCTAGGAACGCAGCGGCGCCGAAACCTTGATTTCCGTCAAGTCTGCTGACCACTAGGGACAAACTGACGCAACAATTTGAAAGCCTGTGATGATATCGTGTCGCAGAATTTGATCTGGGTAGGCCATGACCGTCAGACAGGACATTCACAGCGCTGGCATTCCCGCGCTGTGCCAATCTTGTGAAGCGCGGCACCGCGGGGTATGCGGCGCGCTGGATGCCGATCAGTTGGTCGATCTGGCCAAAACCTCTTCACGGCGTTCAATTCCGTCGGGCGCTGAACTGGTTGGCGACGCCGAGGTGGTAGATAGCTATTCGAACGTGCTTTCCGGCGTCGTGAAGCTGACCAAGAGCCTTTCGGACGGGCGCCAGCAGATCGTCGGCCTTCAATTCGCTCCCGATTTTCTCGGAAGGCCATTCAAAGTCGAAAGCGCAATCAATGCCGAAGCGGCCACGGAAGTATCGCTGTGCTCGTTTCCAAGGACAATCATCGAGCGGATGATGAAGGAATCGCCTGCGCTGGAGCATCGCCTGCTCAAACAGACCTTGACCGAACTCGACGAGGCGCGTGACTGGATGGTGACGTTGGGCCGAAAGACCGCGTCCGAGAAAGTGGCAAGCTTCCTGCTGATGATTGCCAGGAACATCGACCCGACGGTCGACCCGACGGCCAAGTCAGCGACTTTCGATCTTCCGCTGACACGCGCCGATATCGCCGATTTCCTTGGTCTGACGATCGAGACGGTGAGCCGCCAATTGACTAGGCTGCGAACCGACCGAGTGATCCGGATCGATAACAACAGGCATGTAACGGTGGACAGCCTCAGTCGACTGGAGCAGCGTTCCGGCGCCTAGACCCAGCAGCCGGGGCCTGGTGCGCGTCTAGCCAGAATCTGGGACCCCGATCCTCGGCAATACATGCTCACGCTCAAAGGCGATATGCCGGCGCAGGCTTTCGAAGAAGCCGCGCAGCATGAAGCCGATAGCCTCGGCGTTTTCAACTCTCCCGCCGTGGCCGATCCGCAGCAGAATTTCAGTCACCTCGCCGGCAAAACACTCGTCTTCGACGTGCTCCGCACGCAATCGCCGCGTTGAGGCAAGATTGGCATCGCCGCCGGTGGAGGCAGCCTCGTAGGCGGGAAAGATCATCGTCTCTTCGTATCGGTGAATATCCCGCAACAGCGGAACGATCGCGTTTGCCACAGTCAAGCATGCCAGGCAATCGACCCTGGGCAAGGTGTCTGCGATCCTTTCCAAGGCATCGCAGAGCCGCAGCTTTTCCAGATGCGCGCGTTTCATCACCGCCGCTGGAACCGGCTCGCTGCCATATTGAACTGCCATTGTCGAACTTTCGCGGCTTGTTGCGAACGGCGACGATCCCAGCTCACGCTCCGGTTTAACGACCGCCTCCTCGATCGAGGCTGCCCATTTCGAAAGCTGCTGACTTTGACATGGATCAAGGCGGCCCCTGAACACTTGCTGGATTGGTGTCCGGGCGGATTGACGTCTGCGCATCCGAAGTCGGGGACATGTCATGAAATTCGGCACACCAATCTTCGCTCTGGCTCTTTTTGCGTTTGCGGCTCTGGTGGCTGCTGGCTTCGGCGTGGACGAACCGTTCCGGCAGCACATGTGGGTGCTGTTTCTTGTGCTGCTGGGCTTTGTCGCCATCCTCCTGCGCAACACCAATTTCCAAGTGGCGCCGCCGATCGACCCATCGGCCTACATGGATGGTCCAATCCGCTACGGCGCCATCGCCACCATGTTCTGGGGTGTCATTGGCATGCTGGTCGGCGTGGTCATTGCGCTGCAGCTCGCCTACCCCGATCTCAACATCCAGCCCTGGTTCAATTTCGGCCGCCTGCGGCCGCTGCACACATCCGGCGTTGTCTTTGCTTTCGGCGGCAACGCGCTGCTGTGCACGTCCATGTACGTCGTGCAGCGCACCTGTCGTGCCCGGCTCTTTGGCGGCGACCTCGCCTGGTTTGTGTTCTGGGGCTATCAGCTCTTCATCGTCATGGCCGCGACCGGCTACCTGCTCGGCATCACCGAAAGCCGCGAATACGCCGAACCCGAATGGTATGTGGATATTTGGCTGACCATTGTCTGGGTCGCCTATCTCATCCTGTTCCTGGGCACGATCCTGAAGCGCAAGGAACCGCACATCTACGTCGCCAACTGGTTCTACCTGTCCTTCATCGTCACCATCGCGATGCTGCACGTGGTCAACAACCTGTCCATGCCGGCCTCGTTCCTGGGTTCGAAGAGCTATTCGGCTTTCTCGGGCGTCCAGGATGCCCTGACGCAGTGGTGGTATGGTCACAACGCCGTCGGCTTCTTCCTCACCGCCGGCTTCCTCGGCATGATGTACTATTTCGTGCCCAAGCAGGCGAACCGGCCAGTCTACTCCTACCGGCTGTCGATCATCCACTTCTGGGCGATTATCTTCCTCTACATCTGGGCGGGGCCGCATCACCTCCACTACACCGCCCTGCCGGACTGGGCGCAGACGCTCGGCATGGTGTTCTCGATCATGCTCTGGATGCCCTCATGGGGCGGCATGATCAATGGCCTGATGACGCTGTCCGGCGCCTGGGACAAGATCCGCACCGATCCGATCATCCGTATGATGGTGATGGCCATCGCCTTCTACGGCATGTCGACCTTCGAAGGCCCTGTGATGTCGATCAAGGCGGTCAACTCGCTGTCGCACTACACGGACTGGACCATCGGCCATGTCCACTCGGGCGCCCTTGGCTGGGTCGGCATGATCTCGTTCGGCGCGATCTACTACATGGTGCCAAAGCTTTGGAACCGCGAACGGCTCTATTCGCTGCGCCTCGTCACCTGGCACTTCTGGCTCGCGACACTCGGCATCGTCGTCTACGCCGCGGTCATGTGGGTTTCCGGCGTCATGCAGGGCTTGATGTGGCGCGAATATGACGAGCAGGGTTTCCTGGTCTACTCCTTCGCCGAAACCGTCGCTGCCATGCATCCATACTATGTGATGCGCGCGGCGGGCGGCGCCCTGTATCTCTCCGGCGCACTGCTCATGGCCTGGAACATCACCATGACCATCCTCGGCTATCAGCGCGAGGAGCAACCGTTGCCGGGTTCCGAGCCCGCCCTCCAGCCTGCCGAATAAGGAGCCAGATCATGGGCTTGATGGATAAACACGCGATCATCGAGAAGAATGCCACGCTGCTTCTCGTCGGATCCCTGCTGGTGGTCACCGTCGGCGGCATCGTTGAGATCGCGCCACTCTTCTACCTCGACAACACGATCGAGAAGGTCGAAGGCATGCGGCCGTATTCGCCGCTCGAGCTCGAGGGGCGCAACATCTATGTCCGCGAGGGCTGTTATCTCTGCCATAGCCAGATGATCAGGCCATTCCGTGACGAGGTCGAGCGCTACGGCCATTACAGCCTGGCCGCCGAGTCGATGTACGATCACCCGTTCCAGTGGGGCTCCAAACGCACCGGCCCCGACCTCGCCCGGGTCGGTGACCGTTACTCGAACGATTGGCACGTTCAGCATCTCACCGACCCGCGTTCGGTCGTGCCGGAATCGATCATGCCGAAATATGCGTTCCTGAAAGACACGCAGATCAAGGTGAAGGACTTCTCGACGCATCTGGTCGCGAACGCGCGCGTCGGTGTTCCCTACTCCGATGACATGATCGCCAACGCCAACGCGGATCTGATGGCACAGGCCGATCCCAATGCCGACACGTCCGGCCTGGAAAAACGCTATCCAAAGGCCAAGACGGGCGACTTGGACGGCAATCCGCAGGAAGTCACCGAGATGGACGCCCTCGTGGCCTATCTCCAGATGCTCGGCACGCTGGTCGATTTCAAGAACTACGACGAAGCCGCCGGCTACCGCTGAGGAGAACCGCCGATGGACTACAATCTGATGCGGGAGTTCGCCGACAGCTGGGGCCTGCTCGCCATGGCGCTCTTTTTTGTTGGATGCATTGGCTTCGCGCTTCGACCTGGCGGCCGCAGCCAAGCCGAGGAAGCCGCCCGCATTCCCCTCAAGGATGACTGATCATGAGCTCAGAACATATCGACGACGTGTCGGGTGTCCCGACCACCGGCCATGAGTGGGACGGCATCAAGGAACTCAACAACCCCCTTCCCCGCTGGTGGGTGATAACCTTCTATATCACCGTCTTATGGGCCATCGGCTATACCATCGCCTATCCGGCGTGGCCGATGTTGTCTTCCGCTACGAGGGGCGTGCTAGGCTATTCCAGTCGCAACGATGTCAAGAACGAGTTGGCGGCCGCCGAAGTCGCCAAAGGCCAATATATCGCCGCCATCCAGGCGAAGACCGTCTCCGAAATAGCCGCTGATGACGCGCTGCGGGAATTCGCGGTCGCGGCCGGTGGTGCCGCGTTCAAGGTCAATTGCGTGCAATGCCACGGCTCAGGCGCCCAAGGCTCCGCCGGCTTTCCCAACCTCAATGACGACGACTGGTTGTGGGGCGGCAAGGCTGAACAGCTCGAGCAGACGATCACGCACGGCGTCCGCTTCGCCTCGGATCCCGAGACGCGCCAGTCCGAGATGCCTGCCTTTGGCGACATCATCACGGCCGACCAGATCAACCAAGTCAGCGCCTATGTCGCCAGCCTTTCCGGCCCGGTTCAGGACAAAAGCCTGACAGAGCCCGGCGCCAAGGTCTTCGCCGAGAACTGCGTTGCCTGTCATGGCGACAAGGCCAAGGGAAACAGGGAGTTCGGCGCGCCCGACCTGACCGATGCGATCTGGCTCTACGGATCGGGCGAGACCGCCATCGCCGCGCAGGTCCGCGCTCCGAAGCACGGCGTCATGCCGGCCTGGATTGGGCGCCTTGGCGAAACCAAGGTCAAGGAACTCGCGGTTTACGTCCATTCGCTTGGCGGGGGAGAATAGGAGACGGGGGCCTATTCTCGACTCTCGACCGCTCAAGCGACGAGGCCCGGCCAGAGCCGGGCCTCGATTCATTTCCACATCCGAAGATTGACCTGCATCAACGCGACGGGGTCCGCCCAGCGGCAATGTCGTTCAGCGCGAGCAAGAATCATGGGTGCGCGCGAGTGGAGATGACAGTGTTGGATCAGACGCAGGTAGAACGGCTGGAAGCTGAGGCGGTCAACTCCGCCAAGATCCGCCAGCCGCTCTACGCGGCGCGAAAGAAGATCTTCCCGAAGCGCGCCTCGGGCAGCTTTCGCCGCTTCAAATGGCTGGTGATGGCGATCACGCTCGGCATCTACTACCTGACGCCGTGGCTGCGGTGGGATCGCGGCGCGTTCGCGCCCGACCAGGCAGTGCTGCTCGATCTTGCCAACCGTCGCTTCTATTTCTTCTTCATCGAAATCTGGCCACAGGAGTTCTACTACGTCGCCGGACTCCTGATGATGGCCGGCATCGGCCTGTTCCTGATCACGTCCACGGTTGGCCGTGCCTGGTGCGGCTACACCTGCCCGCAAACCGTCTGGGTCGACTTGTTCCTGGTGGTGGAGCGCGCGGTCGAAGGCGACCGCAACGCCCGCATCAAGCTCGACGCCGGTCCATGGACGGCACGCAAGCTGGTGCTGCGCGTATCCAAACATGCCATCTGGCTGGTCATAGCGGCAGCCACCGGCGGCGCCTGGATCTTCTATTTCGCCGATGCGCCGACGCTGATCGGCAACGTCTTCGATGGCAGCGCCGCGCCGGTCGCCTATGTGACCATCGCCGTGTTGACAGCGACCACCTACACGTTCGGCGGGCTGATGCGGGAACAGGTCTGCACCTACATGTGCCCGTGGCCGCGCATTCAGGCCGCCATGCTGGACGAGAACTCGCTCACCGTCACCTACAATGACTGGCGCGGCGAACCCCGCTCGCGCCACGCCAAGAAGGCCCTGGCCGCGGGCCAGTCGGTCGGCGACTGCGTCGACTGCAATGCCTGTGTCGCGGTCTGTCCTATGGGGATCGACATCCGCGACGGCCAGCAGCTTGAATGCATCACCTGCGCGCTGTGTATCGATGCCTGCGACGGCGTCATGGACAAGCTGGGCAGGGAGCGCGGGCTGATCTCCTACGCGACATTGTCCGACTACAACGCCAACATGGCTGTGGCGACCGCGGGCGGTTCCTCCCCGGTGACCCCCTCCCTTGTCAGGACGGATGACGGCAAGTTCACCGACAGGTTGGCGCATTTCCATATTAGCAAGATCTTCCGGCCGCGTACCTTCATCTATCTGGGCGCCTGGTCGGCGGTCGGGCTCGCGCTGCTCTTTTCGCTGCTGACCCGCGAGCGGCTGGAACTCAATGTCCTGCACGATCGCAACCCCCAATTCGTGACGCTCTCCGACGGTTCGATCCGCAACGGCTATACCGTCAAGCTGCTTAACATGATCCCCGAGCCGAGGATGATCGTCGTCACCTTGCAGGACCTGCCAGGCGCCGAGATGAGCGCGGTCGGTGTCGATCTTCCTCCCGCGCTGTCCTTTACCACGCTTGTCGAGCCCGACCGCCTGAAGACAATGAAGGTTTTCGTGCGCCAACCGGCGAGTGCGATCAAGGCACCAACACAGGGCTTCAGGTTCCGCATCGAAGACAAGGCTGGCCTCGAATCCGCCGAATATACGGCCACCTTCAATGCACCGGAGACCGCCAGATGAACGTCCGTTCGCAAAAGTCCCGCGAATTCACCGGCCGGCATATGCTGTTGATCATTCTCGGCTTCTTCGGCGTGGTCATTGGCGTCAACGTGACCATGGCAACCCTCGCCAGCAAGAGCTGGACAGGGCTCGTCGTCGAGAACACCTACGTCGCCAGCCAGCAGTTCAATGAGAAGGCCAGGGAAGGCCGGGAACAAGCGGCACTTGGCTGGACGGGCACGCTGATGATCGCATCCGGCGAGGTTCGCTACAGGCTGGTCGATGCCGTCGGTACACCCGTACCCTTGCGGGGCGTCAAAGTGCTGTTTCGTCATCCTGCCTATGAGGCCGAGGACAAAGCCATCACTCTCGCTCTGGCATCCGGCAGCCCTGCCGCCGATCAGCAATTTGCCGCGCGGCACACCCCAAAGGACGGTGTCTGGATTGTCGAGATCGATGCCGATGCCGGCTTGGCCGAACCGTATCGCGACGTCCGCCGCGTTACGATTTCCAAGGGAGCGCTACAATGACCTGCTGTGCCCCCGGCGCCGAAATGGCCCTGGATATTGCCAATGCATCTTCCGTCCTGCCGTCAAGCGGTGAGATCAAACTGGCGAGCCGCTCGCTGGGGAGAGGCCTTCACCAGACCGACCTGTCGGTCCCATCTGTCCACTGCGCGGCCTGCATTCAGACGATCGAGACAGCGCTGACAAAGCTAGAGCGTGTCGATGACGCCCGCGTCAACCTGTCCACAAAACGCGTGTCGGTACGCTGGCATGGTGACCAGATTCCGCCATTTTTCCCAACGCTCGGGCGGCTGGGTTACCAGGCACATCTGTTCGATCCCGAGACCAGCGAGAAGGACAAGACGCTTTCCGAATTGATCCGGGCCGTCGCTGTCGCCGGTTTTGCCGCGGGCAACATCATGCTGCTGTCGGTTTCGGTCTGGTCGGGCGCCGAAGGAGCCACCCGCGATCTTTTTCACTGGGTCTCGGCGCTGATCGCCATTCCGGCGCTCGCCTTCGCCGGCGGCATCTTCTTTCACTCGGCCTGGAACGCCTTGCGGCACGGCCGGATGAACATGGACGTGCCGATCGCGGTCGGAGTGTCGCTCGCTTACGCCATGAGCCTCTATGAGACGATCAACCATGGCGACCACGCCTATTTCGACGCGTCAGTATCACTGCTGTTCTTCCTTTTGATCGGCAGAACGCTGGATCACGTGATGCGGGAACGTGCCCGCACCGCAGTGAAAGGTCTATCACAGCTGGCCGCGCGTGGCGCAATGGTGCTGCGCGACGATGGCGCGCGCGACTATCTGCCGGTCGGCGACATCGAACCTGGAATGCAGCTGCTGATCGCGGCCGGTGAAAGGATCCCCGTCGACGGCAAGATCATAAAGGGAGCGTCGGATCTCGACTGCTCGCTGGTCTCAGGCGAAAGCACGCCGAAAAGCGCGGCGCCGGGCGAAGCCGTGCAAGCGGGCGTGCTCAACCTTACCGGTCCGCTGACAATCGAGGCGATGGCGGCCGCGAAGGATTCGTTCCTGGCGGAAATGGTTCGGCTGATGGAGGCCGCCGAAGGTGGTCGCGCCCGCTATCGCCGTATCGCCGACCGCGTGTCGGCACTCTACGCGCCCGTGGTTCATCTCACCGCGTTGGCAACATTCCTGGGCTGGATGGCGGCGACCGGCGACTGGCATAGGGCGATGACGATCGCCATCGCTGTTCTCATCATCACGTGCCCCTGCGCGCTCGGCCTCGCCGTGCCGATCGTGCAGGTGGTCGCCGCGCGACGCCTGTTCGAGAACGGCATCATGGTCAAGGATGGCTCGGCCATGGAGCGCCTGGCGACAATCGACACGGCGGTGTTCGACAAGACCGGCACGCTCACGCTCGGCCAGCCTCGGCTCGTCAACGCATCGTCGATCGATCCCGCCATGCTGGCCATCGCTGCCGACCTGGCCGCGCATTCGCGTCACCCCTTTTCAAAGGCCATTGCCGCCTTCGCCGTCAGCAGCAGCCAGCACAGGTTCGATAAAGTGACCGAGCACCCAGGTTTCGGGATCGAAGCCACGGGCGCCGGAAGCATCTGGCGGCTGGGTCGACGCGGATGGGCTGGGTGGAAGGCTCGAACGGGCGGTGAAGGTAAACATGGCTACGGCGGAACAGTCCTGACGAAAAACGGGATGATTGTCGTATCCTTCGTTTTCGAGGATGCGCTGCGTGTCGACACCAGAACAGCCATCGATCAACTGCACAACGCTGGTATTTGCGTGGAAATGCTGTCGGGCGATACCACGAAAGCCTGCGCCGAGGTTGCGGACGTGCTGGGTGTCGATGACTTCGTTCCCTGTCTGCTGCCGTCCGGCAAGGTCGAACGCATCGAGAGTCTGGCGAGAGACGGGCATAAGGTTCTAATGGTTGGCGACGGACTCAACGACACGCCGGCGCTGAGCGCTGCGCATGTCTCGATCGCGCCCGCCACGGCTGCCGACATTGGCCGCAATGCAGCCGACTTCGTTTTTCTGCGCGAAAGCCTCTTGGCCGTCCCGCTGGCGCTGGACGTGTCGCGCAAGGCGGGAAGCCTGATCCAACAGAACATAACAATTGCGATCGTTTACAATGCCGTGGCCGTGCCGATCGCCATTCTGGGGCATGTTACTCCTCTTATCGCCGCGGTCGCGATGTCTGCCTCGTCATTGCTTGTGATTGGAAATGCCATGCGCCTGCAAGGCTTCGCAATGGGCGCGTCGTCCAAAACCGCGCGGCAAGACAGGCCCGGGCGGGCCGGCGCGTTGGCCGAATCCTCATGACGACGCTCGTCTACCTCATCCCGGTAGCACTTTTCCTCGGCGCACTCGGCCTGGCCGGCTTCCTGTGGGCGTTGAGAAGTGGCCAGTACGAGGATCTCGATGGCGCGGCGGAGCGCATTCTGATCGACCGTGACGACGGCGCACAGAATGTCCCTCGTTCGAAGTGACTCAGATCAAAGCTCCGCGGGTCGCGATGTCCCATCATCGTCTTACAAAATCAGGAGGATGAGGATGCAAGCCGAAGCCATAATGACGAAGCCAGTCATCACGACGAATGCGAACGCGACGATCGCCGAAGCGGTCGAGCTCATGCTTTCAAACAAAGTCAGCTGCCTGCCGGTAACGAACAGCGACGGTGCCCTGGTTGGCATTGTAAGCAAAAGCGACTTCTTGCGCCGAGAGGAACTTGGGACTCAGCGGGTGCGTCCTCGCTGGCTGGAGTTTGATCTTGGTCCGGGCACAACCGCCCATGACTATGTGCGGTCAAACGGACGGATCATCCATGAGGTGATGACCACAGCCGTCATTTCGGCGCCTCCAGGCGCCTCGATTCCTGATATTGTAAACTTGATGATGCAACACCGCATCAACAATGTGCCGATTGTCGATCGGGAAAGGATCGTCGGCATCATCACGCGAACTGATTTGCTGCTTCTCCTGATCCGCACCATGCCGAAACGGGGCGCCACGCCACCCGATGACGACCTGATCCGCAAGGCTGTACTTGCCGAGCTGCAGCCACAAACCTGGAGCGGTGGTGACTTGATTGATGTGACGGTGAGCGACGGCGTTGTCGAACTGAAGGGGGAAATTGTCGACGAGCGTCAACGGAAGGCAGCGATCGTTGCGGCGGAGAAAGTCGCCGGCGTCGGGCAGGTCAAGGACGGCCTCTTCCTCCGTACAGATCCGTTCTCGGTGAAGATGGTTTCATAGCTGCGAAAATGCGGGGGCGCAAAGCAGAGTCCCATCGTTCTGCTCTCCTCCCACATCCCTTGAACACGAGGCGGTCGGCGACTTCCTTCGGCATATTTCGTCATGCTTGACGCCGTCCGGGCCGAATGCGCCCTCTGTGACAACGCCCTTTACCGGCTAAGGATGTTCGCCGCGAGAGGGTGTCCGGCTGCAGCGAACCGGTTGGATCACTGGGACGACGCTCACCTTTCTTTGCGCTTGACCTTCCAAGGGATGGCGCCCCAGGAGCAAAGCGAGATCATCAAAGGCGCTCTATCGTCACGCTACGCCCACCGCGATCTTCGAGTAGCAAGCCGAAGCCCATTTTGGACCATTTGCCTCGTTGGCAAAATGATTCAGATCAAAGCGCTTCGTGCGTGGGACATCTAAGAAGCCGGAGGTTGGGAACAACTCCGGAAAGCGGACATGCAAGCCGAAGCCATAATGAGCAAGCCGGTCGTCGGCATAGACCCGTCTGCATCGATCACCGAGGCGGCAGGGCTGATGCTGTCCAAAAAGATCAGCGGCTTCCCCGTCATTCGCGGCGACGGCTTGCTGGTGGGGATCATCAGCGAGGGTGATTTCCTGCGACGAGGAGAACTGGGCACCGAGCACAAGCGCTCGCGCTGGCTGGAGTTTCTCGTCAGCCCTGGAAAGGCCGCTCATGAGTATGTCCGCGCCAATGGTCGACGGGTTGAGGAGGTGATGTCGGCCGATGTCATCACGGCATCTCCCGCCGCGTCACTCGCCGAGGTCGTCGAGCTCATGACGCGTCACCACGTCAAACGCATCCCGGTCGTCGACGATGGGAAGGTCGTCGGCATCATCACCCGCTCTGATCTGACGCGGGCATTGCTCAGCGTCCTTCCGGATGCAGGCCCTGCAGTCGTCGATGACGAACGGATTCGGCAGACCATCATTATCGAGCTTGCGAAGCAGAAATGGGCCGGCAATGACTTGATCAACGTGACGGTGGACAAAGGCGTGGTGAGACTGAGCGGCGCCATCTTCGACGAACGTGAGCGCCAGGCAGCCATTGTCGCCGCCGAAAACGTCGCCGGCGTCAAAGCCGTCAAGGATGATCTCTTCTGCGCCGACCCGCTGTCCGTCGTCCTGGTTTCCTAGTTTGGTCTGGGGGTGACACTCATGAAAGCGGTGCGTCTGGAGGGAGTTGGGCCGGGGCCGGACGACCTTTTGGCAAGGTGGTTTGAGTCAAGCTACGCATCTCTGGTTAAGGCGATGAAAGCCAGAATGTCAAAATGGATCCTCTACGCAAAATGGAGGACACGAACTCTGTCAGGTATATGTATATTAGCAATTGCGCGGAAGCGAGCCGCGCCGGAATATAACCGGCGCACGGTTGGTGGGGAAACTATGGACCGAGAAGGCGAGCCTGGGGAGGTAGCGGCAAGGACATCGAACGCCCAGGCCGTGGCTATGATGCGTAGTGGAACCCGTGGCTTCTTGCGCACTGCCCTGGCGTTGCTGGCAAGCTTGGCGATGGCACCGAGTCTTCACGCCGCGGAAGGTGGAGCGAGCTTCTATCTGCTGGGGTCGCGCGGTCCTATGGCGGGCTTCACCCCGCCGCCAGGAGTCTTCTTCCAAAACGATTTTTATGAGCGACGTCAGCATGTTAGACGCGCCGTGGTTGAACGGCATGATTTGGTTTAGCAGAGCAGGGGCACAACATGAGCAACGATCAAGACTTCCCGGCTGAAGCGGGTATAACCAACAAAATAACGCGGCGTGACGCATTGATGGCGGGCACGGCGGCTGTCGTCTCGCGACTAGCTACGCCGGTCGGCCTCTCAGGGGCGCTTGCCGGCCTTGCCGGAGCGGACCAGGCTGCCGCCCAGTCGGCTCCCCCCAACATCGTCTACGTCGTCGCAGACGACATGGGCTGGGGGGATGCCGGCTTCAACGGTTCCGATATCAAGACGCCGAACCTCGACAAGCTCGCCGAGGGCGGCGCCCGCTTCGACCAGTTCTACGCCCTGCCCATGTGCACACCGACGCGCGCGGCGCTGATGACCGGCCGCTATCCTTTGCGCTACGGACTGCAGACGGGCGTCATTCCGGCAGCGGGCACCTACGGGCTCCCGGTCGACGAGTACCTCCTGCCGCAGGTCCTGAAGGACGCCGGCTACAAGACGGCCATGGTCGGCAAATGGCATCTCGGCCATGCCAGGCCGGAGTTCTGGCCGCGGCAGCGCGGGTTCGACTATTTCTACGGCGCGCTGGTCGGAGAGATCGACCACTTCAAGCATTCGTCCCACGGCGTGAAGGATTGGTATCGCAACAACAAGCCGCTCAACGAAACCGGCTTCGACAACACGCTGTTCGGCAACGAGGCCGTGCGGGTTGTCGAGCGCCACGAGGGCAAGAGCCCGCTGTTCCTCTACCTGGCCTTCACCGCACCTCATACGCCCTTCCAGGCGCCGCAGGAATACCTCGACCGCTTCAAGGGCATCGCGGACGAGAACCGGCGCAAATATGCGGCGATGATCTCCGTGATGGACGACGGCGTTGGCAAGGTGGTTGCGGCGCTCGAAAAGAAGGGCATGCGCGACAACACCATCATCGTCTTCCACAGCGATAACGGCGGCGTGAAGAACTCGCTGTTTGCCGGCGACTCGAAGGTCGGCGGCGAGCTTCCCGCCAGCAACGCACCTTATCGTGACGGCAAGGGCACACTCTATGAGGGCGGCACCAGGGTCGCCGCGCTTGCCAACTGGCCGGGCAAGATCCAGCCGGGCGTGATCGACAGCATGGTCCACGTTGTCGACATGTATCCCACGGTGGCCGCCCTTGCCGGCGCAAAGCTGGAGAAGAACAAGCCGCTGGATGGCATGAATGTCTGGGACGCCCTGAGCGAAGGCAAGCCGTCTCCCCGCAGCGAACTGGTCTACAACGTCGATCCTCTGGCCGGTGCCGTTCGCAAAGGCGACTGGAAGCTCGTGTGGAAGGCCTCCCTGCCGCCGAAGGTGGAGCTTTTCAATCTAGCCGACGACAAATCCGAAGCTCTCGACCTCGCGGCGGCGAACCCCGATAAGGTGAAGGAGCTGCAAGGGCGCATTATCGAGCTGGCAAGCGAGATGGCCCCGCCGCAACTGCTCATGGAAGCAGTACGGCTGACCTTCTTCGCGCCACCGGTGACGGCCGATCCGTCGACGCTACTCAGCCTGGGGGACTGACGGCGGGATGGGCAGGCCGATCGAGGCGCTGGCGCGCGAGGACATGGTGTGGATCCCTGGCGGCGAGTTCCTGATGGGCTCGGACCACCACTATCCGGAAGAGGCGCCGGCACACCGCGTTGTCGTCAGCGGCTTCTGGATGGATCGCACGACTGTCACGAACGGCGAGTTCAGGCGCTTTGTCGAGGCCAGCGGTTATGTCACCCTGGCCGAGCGTCCGGCAAATGCCGCGGACTATCCTGGAGCCGACGCCGATTCATTGGCGCCGGCTTCAGCCTTGTTCGTCAGGCCTGCGCGCGGCATCGATCGCAGCAATCACTACAACTGGTGGGCCTACGTGCGCGGCGCGAATTGGCGGCATCCGCGCGGGCCCGCCAGCACCCTCAAGGGCCTCGAAGCCCATCCTGTCGTGCACATCGCCTTCGAGGACGCGCAAGCCTACGCGAACTGGGCGGGAAAGGCGCTGCCGACCGAGGCCGAATGGGAGTTTGCCGCTCGCGGCGGGCTGGATGGCGCCGAGTTTGTATGGGGCGACGAACTAACCCCCGGCGGCCAGCATATGGCCAACACGTACCAGGGCGAGTTCCCATTCCGCAACGATTGCGAGGATGGCTACGAATGGACCGCTCCGGTCTGCTCTTTTCCAGCAAACGGCTATGGGCTCTACGACATGGCCGGCAATGTCTGGCAGTGGACGACTGACTGGTACCAGGAGCACCGCCGGATCGAGAGCCCTTGTTGCACGATGGCCAACCCGCGCGGCGGCGAACGCGAGGCGAGCTACGATCCGCTGACACCCGACATCAGGATCCCGCGCAAGGTCACCAAGGGTGGATCTTTCCTGTGCGCTCCCAGCTACTGCAGGCGTTACCGACCGGCCGCGCGCATGGCACAGCCTGTGGACACGTCCACCTGCCACCTCGGATTCCGATGCGTAGTGCGCTCAGAATGATGGCAGATTGCGGTTAGTTTAGTGTGTTGACGATCAAAACGACCAACTGCCTAGCCCAACGTATTCGCGCCATACAGGACGAGCCGTGAGGCGGCCTCGACCCCTACCAGCCCCGACGTGGCGGATGTCGCCAAGCTTCGCACGAGCTCATCGCTGGTGATCGACCAATAGCGACCTGTGGCCGCCGCGACGGATTGCTGGTTCACGCCAGGGGGCACGACATTCGATGCCATCAATACGACAGGAAGCGGTTGATGCGGCTCTCTTCGATGAGCGTGCGGGTGACGCCGCCAAACGCCCATTCCCGCAAGCGGCTATGGCCATAGGCGCCCGAGACGATCAGATCCGTGTGGATCGAGCGCGCGAATGTCAGTAGCCGGTCGCCGTCAGCCTCGCCGGTGATCAGTTCGGTTCGCGCTCTGATTCCATGGTGTTCAAGAAACACGGCGACATCGTCGAGGCTGTCACGAGTATTTTCATCGCGGTTGGTGTCTATCGTGGCGACGACAACTTCGTTGGCCTTGGCCAAAAATGGCAGCGCATCGGCCACCGCCCGCCTCGCCTCCCTGGTGTCCTTCCAGGCAACCAGTACAGTTTTCGCAAGGATGTGTTCGACATTGCCTCCGGTAACCAGGACTGGCCGCCCAGCACCGAGCGCGAGGCTGCCGATATCCACGGCGCGAAAGACGTTGTCTCCATCCACGCCGCCGGTGACAATGAGGTCGGCCCCTCTGGCCGAAGTGCTGAGGAAGCGGGTCGGACTGCAGACTGCTTGCACCCATTCGCTGGTAATTGAAGCTGGCACCAGCCTCTCGAAAGCTTCACGCAATTCCGCAAGCCGCTTTTCGATTTCCGTTCGCTGGATCTGCATGATCTCGCCTTCGTAGACCATGCCGTCGCCTGTGGCGACGAGAGGCGGGACATCCGCTGCTGCCAAGCCGATGAGATGCGCTCCAAATCGCTCGGCAAGTTCGATCCCCACCTGAACAATGGGCGCGGGAGTCGCATCGATCGCGAGGTTCACGATAATGGACTTGTACGACATTGCGGACGCCTTTCGCTGAAACTGTGCAATGCGTGACGGATCGCATGCGCCAGCACCCGATGCCTTGACGCGCGTCAAAGACCCGTCAATTGCGCCCGTCAATTGAATTTGTTGCGAAAATGTCGTCTCGATCTGTTTTGCCTGTGCGGCGAGAAGTGATAGTTAGCCCCGATAGCTCCGGCTCGAACCCAGGACTTTTAGGTGATCAAAGACGAAGCGCCCAGTTTATCGCCCGGTGGGACGACACTGAAATCACTGTTGTCGCGAATGTTCGATCAGGCTCCAGGCTTTATCGCGCTCATGCGTGAGCCAGGGCACGTTTTCGAATTGACCAATGCCGCTTACCAGGAATTGATCGGCAACAGGCAAGTGATTGGAAAGTCAGTCGGCGACGCCTTTCCCGAACTCCAAGGACATGAGTTTCTCGCACATCTGGACCATGTCTACGCAACCGGCGAGCCCTATAGGGGCGACGGGGTGAAAGTCGGCCTTCGCAATCAAGCCGACGGGCCGGTCGAAGAGCGCATCCTGGATTTCGTCTATCAGCCGATCAAAGCCGACGATGGCCGCATCACCGCGATCTTCATTGAAGGCACGGATGTCAGCGAACTCTCCTTTGCAAACGCAGCACTTCGGCTGCGTGAGGACCATTTGCGATCGATCCTTGCAACAGTGCCGGATGCAATGGTCGTTATTGACGAACAGGGGAGAATCCAGTCGTTTAGCACCGCTGCCGAAACGCTGTTCGGCTATCAGTCAAGCGAGGTTATTGGCAAAAACGTCAATATGCTGATGCCTTCGCCCTATCGCGACGAGCATGATGCCTATCTGCTACGCTATCTGACGACCGGAGAGCGCCGAATCATCGGGCTCGGACGCACCGTCACCGGCGCGCGCAAGGATGGGACGACTTTCCCTATGGAGCTTTCCGTCGGCGAGATGCACCCGGGAACCGGACGCTTCTTTACCGGCTTCTGCCGAGACCTTACCGAGCGCCACCGGGCAGAGGCAAGGATCCAGGAGCAGCAGCAGGAGCTTCTCCACATGGCGCGGTTTACAGCACTTGGCGAAATGGCCTCGACGCTTGCTCATGAGATCAACCAGCCACTGACGGCCATCACGAACTATCTCAAAGGCAGTCGTCGGCTGCTTGAGAAGAGTCAGGACGAGCATGCGCCTATGCTTCGGGATGCCGTGGAAAAGGCGGCTGAGCAGGCCTTGCGGGCAGGCGATGTGATCCGTCATCTAAGGGATTTTGTTGCCAGGGGCGAAAGCGAGCGTCAGGTCGAACGACTGCCGTTGCTGATCGAGGAAGCCGCATCCCTGGCCCTGGTCGGCGCTAGGGAGATAAATCTCCTCGTCAGCTACAAGCTTGACCCTGCCGCCGAACTGGTCTTGACCGACCGCATCCAGATTCAGCAGGTTCTGCTCAACCTGATGCGCAACGCGGTTGAGGCCATGCAGGATGCATCACGACGCGAATTGCAAGTCACGACTATTGCCCGGGATGATGGGATGGCCGAGGTAAGTGTGATCGATACCGGCCCAGGCCTCGCGCCGGAGGTCTCCGCTCAGCTCTTCCAGCCCTTTGTCACCACCAAGAAGCAAGGCATGGGGGTTGGGCTCTCGATTTGCCGCACCATCATTGAATCGCACGGTGGTCACATATGGGCCGAGGCAATGCCGGCTGGAGGTACCGCTTTCCGGTTTACCTTGCGCATCGTGGGGAAGGAAGAGGTCTCAAATGGCCGATAGTGATCTGGTACATGTGGTCGACGACGACGTCGACGTCCGCAAGTCGCTCGGCTTTCTTCTGGCGACGGCAGATTTTGCGGTGCGCCTGTACGAATCGGCCACAGCCTTTCTCTCAACGGCAACTGGCCATCTCGACGGCTGCATTGTCACCGACGTAAGAATGCCGGGCATAGACGGCATCGAGTTCCTGCGCCAACTCAGAGCGAGCGGGCATACAATTCCGGTGATCGTCATGACGGGCCATGCCGATGTGGCGCTCGCCGTTCAGGCCATGAAAGAAGGCGCTGCCGATTTCATCGAAAAGCCATTTGACGACGAGATGCTGATCGAGGCGATCCGCTCCGCGCTGGCCAACCGAAACCAGGCGAACGCGGCGCATCCCCAGTCTGCGGATATCCGCGCACGTCTGTCGACTTTGTCGGACCGAGAGCGCCAGGTGCTGGACGGACTTGTTTCCGGTCTGCCCAACAAGACGATCGCCTACGATCTGGGAATCAGCCCGCGTACAGTCGAGATCCATCGCGCCAATGTTATGAGCAAGATGGGCGCGGCCAGCCTGTCACATCTTGTGCGCATGGCGTTGATCGTGGAATCGAGATCCTAGGGAGAACCCTCAAGGGGGTTGCCAGCTCTAGCCTGAACCTTCTCCGATCCCCACTCGCGCCAGTGGGTTGGCCGGATATCGACACGAGCGCCAGTGGTGGCATTTTTCCAACCTTCCCGGCTCTTTATGCAGGGAAATACCAGCGCATGCGCCCCTTCCTCGTCGAAGACGGCGAGTTCGAGCCCGCGACCATAAGGTGCGCTTAGGATTGGGTTCCACATCGCATCAAAATCTTCGCAAACGGTGCGTTGCGCATTGATCTGCATCATTTTCTGGAATCGCCGAACCGGCACGCGCGTCGCCGGGCGTCGAGCTGATGTGGCCAACAGTCCCTACGGCCAACGCCATATCGTTATCGGTGGCAATCCACGGCGCGGGCAGCGAGTTGATTGCAAACGCGGCACTGATATCTGATCGGGCGCTCATCACGACGGCTGCCTTTCCTGAAATGCTTCATGACCTCACTCGGTCGACTTAGGCAGCCGCCGCATCGGAAATTGATCGCCGTCAAACGCGGCACGATTGCAGCACCCTGCGTCGGGCGCCGATTGATCGTGATCAAGGCCCCTCCTGGCGAAGCCTTTATCATTCGACCGCAAAGGAGGATTGCGATGCAATACATCAAGGTCGACGAAGCGCTATGGGCGTCCAGCATGTTGCCCGAGGGCATTGTGGAGCGTTGGTTCATTACCAACGGCGATATAATCAAGGCCGGTGAGCGGATAGCCGAAGTTCGCGTCGAAGACGCATTGCATGAGATTGTGGCGCCGGCAGATGGCCGCGCGACGATTGTGGCCACTGCGAATGCGGTCGTTGAACCCGGCTCAATCCTGGCAACGCTGGAGTCCCAGCCCGCATGAGGATGCCCTCTCACGGGTTGATTGCGCTCATTCCTCAACTATAGCCTCAAGGATGTATCAATATGCGGATCCAACACGCCGTCGTCTGGCTGGACCATTGCGAAGCCAAGGTGTTTTTCTTCAATCGTGAGACAGCTGAGGGCCTGAGGCTTGCAACCACGCTTGCGCATCATCAAACCCACAACAAGGCAGGCACCGTCCACGGCAAGCGTGCACCGGAAAACCAGTCCTTCTACCACGACATCGTCGCGGCCCTGCAGCCGGCGAAGGAATGGCTGATCGTGGGGCCGGGATCGGCAAAAGACGAGTTGGCAAAGCATATCCGCGACCATTATCCCCAATTGAAGGATCGCGTCGTCGGCGTCGAACCTGCCGATCATCCTACGGAGGCCCAGATCGTGGCGCATGCTCGGTCGTTCTTCCACGCCGCTGACAGGATGTTGCCCTAGCTTGGTCCACGCCGGTTTGCTGGCGCCGCTAAACAGCCACGAGATCGATTGCCTCCATTGTGCAATGGAGGTGTCAGGTTCGGTCGGCGGCCCAGATCACGGTTGCTGCAAGCTGCTGATATAGGCGATTATTGCCTCGATCTGGTCGGGGCTGGCGATCCACTCAGGCATGTCCGGGTGGCCGGTCGAAATCCCCTCTGCGAGGGCCTCTTCGAGATCAGTGATCGGATAGCGCTTTGACAAGCTGCGAAATGGCGGAGCGTCGGGATGGCTGCTCTTGTCCGTTTTTCCGACGGCGTGGCAGCGGGCGCAATTGACTTCCACCAACGCCTTTCCGTGGTCCGTTAAGCTATCGGCCAGAGATGGATGCACAGGTCCGAGCAGGATCAGTGCAACTACGGAGGCCGGCAGACGACGACGCCTGTAGAAGGTGTGCATGTTTGACGACGTCCGCATTGCCGATCTACGCGACTGTCTTCGCCGCTGCGTCCTCGATCGCGGTTCTGGCTTCCTCGCGAACCAGCTTGGCCGTTTCCGAAGCAAGCCTGGAGGTCAGTGTTGCGACCTTGCCGGCTTCGCTGACGTATTGCGATGTCGCATTCTGCAGGAAAGCAGAAAAGATGTCGAAAGCGTCATTGAACTCCGCACCGGTGATAAGATCGTCGGCCAGCTTAACGTCCTGTTCGCAACGATGCTTCAGAAACGCCAGTGTTTCGACGTTGTAGCGCATCATCGCCTTGAAGGCGTGCACCTGAAGAGACGTGGCGGCGACGACGAACTTCCGGCCATTTTCCGCTATCGGCAACAAGTGCGTGCCGAATGAAGATGGTTCGGGCTGAGTATGCATTGTCGACTACTCCGTTCTGAGGTGATGCAACCAAAATCTCCACAGCGCGACTTTGACGCCATTCGTCGTCATGTCCTTGATCAGGATCAACTCTATGGCCTTGCCGGATTGCGCGAACGTCCCGGCGCCAACCGGCCTCGTTGCGGCGTTTGACACGCATCAAGGCGCTTCCCTCGTTTTGATGGCCAAGTCGCCTCAACCACTGATGGATCGAGGCGATGGTTTTCAAGACGATCATGGTTCAACTGGAGGTGGACGCCATCGCGGCGCCACGCATCTCGATGGCATGGGATCTTGCTCAACGGCTTGAGGCCGATCTGATCGGGTTCTGTGCGGCCGAGCCGCATTTTGTCATGTCAACAGGCAATGACGACCAGGCCGTGAGCAAGGCGGTATGGTGCCAGGTGGAGGAGATAGAAAGCCGTCTCGACTGTTTGAGAGAGGAATTTCTGAGCACAGTCAACGGCAGCAATCGTGCCTCCTGGCGCGGCGAAATAGGAAATCCCACGCGCCAACTCGCACTCAACGCGCGTGCCGCCGACCTGATCCTAACTGGCTCGCCGGCGGTTGATCTGATCGTCGACCACCATCGTATGCTGGATCCGGCAGGTCTCATCCTCGCAGCCGGCCGCCCAATACTCGTGGCGTCGGAAACCCTTGCGCCGATCAGGGCTGAAAGCATCCTGATAGGATGGAACGACACGCGGGAAGCGCGCCGCGCTGTCGTCGACGCTATGCCCCTTTTGATCGAGGCCAGGAATGTTGTGGTCGTCTGCGTGGGCCGGGGAAACCCCGCGCCTCAGGACGATGTTGCGGACGTCGAGCTCTTCCTGGCACGGCACGGAGTGAAGGCGCGATCGGAAGTTTTGGATGCGCGCCGTTCCGAGACCGCGGACCTACTCCTTCAGATTGGTCGGGAGAGTGCGGCCGATCTGATTGTCCTGGGTGGCTATGGTCATAGCCGCGTCCGGGAAATGGCCTTTGGCGGTGTAACGCGCTCTATCCTGGGCAGCGGATCACTTCATCGGTTCATATCGAACTGAACACAAGACATGTCGGGCTTGCTGATATTGACATGAATCAAGGTCGGCCTTCCCCGCAAACAGCTAAGGCTAACCTTGCCAAGTTGAGCGTGGCCGATGACGTGAGGGCACTAGACACCGCGGGCAAACGCGGGCGCGCAGAGCGATCGTCATGGACACGGGAAGACTTGGTAAGGGCCGCCGCATCGTCTTTACGCCAATGGATAAAAAATCCAAGCAGCGGGACGGTGTGGCGGCACCAACGAGTGCTCAACAGCCATGGGAATTGCCGACATGAACTATCAACGGTTCTTCGAGGAAGCGATCGACCAGCTCCATGCCGAGCGGCGCTACCGTGTCTTCGCCGATCTCGAGCGCATCGTCGGCAAGTTTCCGCGCGCCGTCTGGCGTTCCAATGGCCGCGCCGAGGAAATCACCGTCTGGTGTTCCAACGACTATCTCGGCATGGGCCAGAATCCCGATGTCATCGCCGCGTTCCAGGACGCGGCCGGCAAGATGGGCTCGGGCGCCGGCGGCACCCGCAACATTTCCGGCACCAGCAACCCGCTGGTCGAGCTCGAAGTGGAACTTGCCGACCTGCATGACAAGGAAGCGGCCCTGGTCTTCACCTCCGGCTTCGTCTCCAACGAAGCCTCGATCTCGACCATTGCGCGTCTGTTGCCCAACTGCCTGATCATCTCGGACGAGTTGAACCACGCTTCGATGATCGAGGGCGTGCGGCGCTCGGGCGCCGAAAAGAAGATTTTTCGCCACAATGACGTCGCGCATCTCGAAAGCCTTTTGCAAGCTGCGGGTCGCGAACGCGCCAAGCTGATCGTCTTCGAGAGCGTCTATTCGATGGATGGCGACATTGCGCCGATCAAGCAGATCGTCGAACTGGCCGAACGCTACAACGCCATGACCTATGTCGACGAGGTCCATGCCGTCGGCATGTACGGACCGCGCGGCGGYGGCATCACCGAGCGCGARGGCCTGGCCGACCGSATCGACATCATCGARGGMACGCTSGCCAAGGCATTCGGCACGCTCGGCGGCTATATCGCCGGCAACAGCGCCATCATCGACGCGGTGCGCTCCTACGCGCCGGGCTTCATCTTCACCACGGCGCTGCCGCCGGCGATCGCCGCTGCCGCCACCACCTCCATCCGTCACCTGAAGCGCTCACAGGCCGAGCGCGATGCGCAGCAGCGCCAGGCGACGCGGACCAAGGAGGTCCTGTCTGCCGCCGGCCTGCCGGTGATGGAATCGCCCACCCATATCGTGCCGGTGTTGGTCGGTGACCCCGAACTCTGCAAAATGGCCAGCGACCGCCTGCTTGGCGTGCACGGTATCTACATCCAGCCGATCAACTATCCGACCGTTCCGCGCGGCACCGAGCGGCTGCGCATCACACCGACGCCATTCCATTCCGATGCGCTGATTGCAGGACTGCAGGACGCGCTGGTCGAGACCTGGGATGCGCTCGGCATTCCCTACGGCTCCGCCGGACGGCCCGCTGTCGCC
>NZ_JBFUGC010000019.1:0-101056 GCF_056403115.1 Mesorhizobium sp. P3_A2 | reverse complement strand
CGACGCCGACCACGGCAGCGCCGTCGGCGCCCCTGGTGTCGGCAACCCCGTCGGTCGCGTTGCCGTCGAGGGCATCGGTTCCGCCAACCAGCACATTGCCGGTGGCCGGGCCGAACAGGCCGGCCCCGATGCTGTCGATGTCGGCGACCGCCGTCGGCACGTCATCGACGATGTTGACGGACAGGGTGCCTGTGGCGTTCTGGCCGTCCTGGTCGGTGAGCGAGACGGCGAGGTTCTCGAACAGGCTGTTGGTGCCGCCGGCGGCGGCATGGGCCTCATTGTCGAGCAGCGTGTAGGAGTAGCTGACGGTGCCGGTTGCGGCATTGTAGCCGGTCACGTTCAGCGTRTTGCCGAGCGCGGTGGTGAAGGAGCTGGCGGTGAACACGCCGTTGGTGATGAAGGCGTGGCCGTCGATGGTCAGCGAGGCGATACCGTCGGGCGAGGAGATGGTGAAGGTGCCGCCCTGGGTGGTGCTTTCCTTCGAGGTGTCGGAGCCGGCCGATTCGCCAACACCGCGGCTGGCCAGGAGGTCATCCTCGTTGACGGTGACGTCGCCGCCGTTGGCAGCCGGCGTCAGGTCGGTGATCACCGGCGGCGAATTGCCGATCGAGATGGTCAGCGTGGTGTGCGAGGTGTCGCCGTCGCCGTCCTTGATGGTGTAGGTGAAGACGTCGTCATGGCCGCCGGCCGAGCCGGCATCGCGGGTATAGGTGTAGGTGCCGTCGGCGGCCAGCGTCAGCTTGCCGTAGAGGCCCTGGATCTGCGTGCCAAGCGTGGCCGCGTCGTCGACATCGGCATTGGTGTTGCCGGCCGCAACGCCAACCACGGCAGCGCCGTCGGCGCCCTGGGTGTCGGTAACGCCGTCCGTGGTGTTCGCGTCGACCGCGTCCGTACCGCCGACAAGCACATTGCCCGTCGCGGGACCAAACTGGCCGGCTGCAACGCTGTCCGTATCGGCAACCGCTGTCGGCACGTCGTCGATGATGTTGATGACCAGATTGCCGGCCGGCGCCGGATCGCCGTCGGCGTCGGTCACCACCACCGCGAAGCTGGTGCTCGACGGATCGGTCAGCGTGTTGTCGATGAGCGTGTAGGAGTAGCTGATCGTGCCGAGGCCAGTCGCCGGATTGTAGACATAGCTTGCCGTCAGCGTGCCGGTGGTGCCGTCGGCATAGGCCGTCGGGAYACCGGTCAGTACATGGCCGCCCAGCGACACTGTCGTCAGGCCGTCCGGCGACGTGAAGCCGATCGTACCCGAGGTCGTTTCCGAGGTCGCAGGCTCGTTCGAGCCCGAAGGCTCGCCGGCGCGCGCCGGCAGGCCAGCCTCATAGACCGTCGTGTCGGCGCCGCCCGCTACCGGGATCGATACGGTCGGCGTTCCATCGCCGATCGAAATCGTCAGCGTGGTGTGCGAGGTGTCGCCGTCGCCGTCCTTGATGGTGTAGGTGAAGACGTCGTCATGGCCGCCGGCCGAGCCGGCATCGCGGGTATAGGTGTAGGTGCCGTCGGCGGCCAGCGTCAGCTTGCCGTAGAGGCCCTGGATCTGCGTGCCAAGCGTGGCTGCGTCGTCGACATCGGCATTGGTGTTGCCGGCCGCAACGCCAACCACCGCCGCGCCGTCGGCGCCCTGGGTGTCGGTGCCCGCCGCATTGCCGTCGGACCCGCTGCCGTCGATTACATTGCCGCCGACCGGCCCGAACGAGCCCGCCGCCACCGCATCGGTATCGGCAACCGCTGTTGGCACATCGTCGACGATCTGGACGGACAGCGTGCCCGGAAGGGAGACGTCTCCGTCGGTGTCGGTGACCGTCACCGTCATGTTGTCGAAGATGGAATCGATTCCCGCGTCGGGGTGAGTCGCGCTATGGACGAGCGTGTAGCTGTAGCTCACCTGACCTGTGCTGGCGTCGTAGCCGTTGACGGTCAGCGTGTTGCCGAGCGGCGTGGTTATGTCGATCGGCGTCGATGCGCTGTTGGCAAGGGCCGCGCCCGAAATCACCTGGCCGGCGATGGTCAGCGAGCCGACACCGTCGGGCGAGGTGATGGTGAAGGTGCCGGTGTTGATCTCCGACTGGTCGGTGTTGGGCGAAGAATCTTGCGCCTCGCCCGAGCCTTCCGACCCCGAGCTTGCCGGCAGGCCTTTTTCATTGACGGTTGTGTCGCCGCCACCGACGGAAGGTGTCAGGTCGGTGATCGACGGCGTGGAATCTGGCCGCAGGCTCGGAAACAACTCGCGGTTATCCGGCTGGCCGAACGCCAGGTCTGTCGGGGGCAACAGCGCCGAAAGACCGAATCCGTCGCCGATGCCGCCGGGGGGAACCGAAAAGTCTCCGCCTGCACTTGAGTTCGAACCGCCTGGACCGGCCGAGATAGAGCCGTCGGCGCCAAAGGCGACATCGACGTGGCTGGCCTCGAGCGCGGCGATCAGGGCAACGCGCGGTACCTCGACGTCGCCAATGATGAACGTCGGCACGTTCAAGGCGCCATCCTTGATCACGATGACCGACCCATCGGCCTGTTCGAGAACGAGGTTGTGGCCGTCGACCTTGATGTTGTCGATCGAGACGTCGGCCGGAAGCTTTACCACGTTGCTGGCGTCGGCCACGTATTCGTGGGGCGCAGCTGCCGCCGGGGCCTTCGCCTCCGCAGGTGCATCTTGTTTGACGGGCGCGCCGCTGCCGACATCGACCGGTACGGGCTCGGCAGGCGCCGGCTGGGCGGCTTGCGCTATCTGCGTCCCTGCCTGCGATGGCGAGCCGCCACGTTCAGAGGCAGAGTGCTCGTCCCAGGAATTCGAGACGGTGTCCAATTCGTTACTGTTCGTCATAGCCAAAACCCCTCCGGCATTTCCCGGCAAGAGACAGTGACGGCCTCTGCTTTGCAACTATCCTGCAATCACTTTCATATATTCTGGTATAACTGTCTCGGCATTTTTTCTACGTGGTAAACACCAAACATATAACCTGATATACATTGGCAGGGGCCGTGGCCCCGTTTGATATCCGCCAGTCGGGATGGGTTGGTAAACAACAGTATAAAATTGAATAAAGTTTTATGCAAAATAGATGTTCCGATTTGCCAGAAACTTATCCACCTTCCTTTCCAGTAAGTTGAGACAAGATTGGTAGCGTCCACAGTCAAAGGTGGGCGTTATGAAAAAAGAAAAATCCGCCCCGGGGATAACCGGGCTCAAGCTGCTCCTGCTGGCGATGGGCATCGCAAGCCTGCCGCAGCCATCATCCGCGAGCGCCGTTGCCGCGGATGCCGGCGCTGTCGCTGGAATGCTGGCGGCGGTCGAAACCCCACCCAGTCTCGGCGGCGTTTCGCTGGCTCGACCGCAACGTTGGCAGCCTGTTTCAGCCTACAGGGTCGGCATGATTTTCGGCAGCTATGGCCCTGTTGCCGTTAATGAAAAGCGCGATCCTTCGATCGCACAGGACGACGCAGGGATCGACCCGATCCAGACGGCAGCTATCATTCCCGGCGTGTTCGGTTCGGTTGCCCTGTCGATGCGCAATTTCCCGGTCTCGGCGCGCTGGGCGCCTGTCTACAAGGCAATTGTCGAGTGCACCGCGGGCAGTGCATGCGAGCGCAAGAACAGCACCTTTGCCGGGATCGTCGAGGCAGCCCGTGACAAGCGCTTCATCGACAAGCTGTCCTTCGTCAACTCAAGTATAAATCGCGCGATCGCCTACAAGAAGGACAGCGTGGTTTACGGCAAGCTCGACTACTGGGCCAAGCCCTCGGAAATCCTCGAGCGCCGGGCAGGGGACTGCGAGGATTTCGCTATCCTCAAGATGGCGGCGCTGCTGCATGCAGGCATCCCGGCTCAGAGCATGTCGCTGGTTGTCTTGCAGGATCGCAAGCGCGGTTTCTTTCATGCCGTGCTGTCGGTCAGCACCGGCAGCGGCGTCTTCATTCTCGACAGCCTGAGCAATGTCGTTTCGCGCGACAGCGATCTGCCGAGCTACGTGCCGCTGTATTCGTTCAGCACCGACCGCGCATGGATCCATGGCGCAAAGACCGGCTCTGCGCAAATCGCCGATATCAAGGGCGGCCTTTCGACGGTCGCGCCGGGCGAAGGTCTGCAACAGTAAGTATGCCGTCAGGGTGTCTTGGGCGCCCTAGCCGCCGAAGACGAACGCCATCAGCAGTTCCGGCTCGACCACCGGCGCCCGCACCGCGTTCAGTTGACCCCGGTAGCGGCGGTCACCGGCGCCGATGACGAAACCGGTGGCAACCGGCGTCTCGCCATTGGCCTCGAGCCTGGCGAATATGTCGGCGACATTGAGGTCCAGCGCCAGCTTGAGGTCGTGGCGCGTGTCCTCGTTCGGCGCCACCGGTAATTGACGACGCACCAGTTGCTGGAACGGCGCATTGAAGGTCAGGATCTTCTTCGACGATGACAGGGCAAAGGCCGGCGAGGGACACGCGACCAGAATGGCGTTGATGGTCTTGATCGACGCCAGCCTCTGTAAGGTCAGGTTCTCGTCGGCCAGTCCACGCATGCAGGCTACGCGGATTGCCGATGTCAGGTTTCCGGTGTTGGCGTGGCTCTCGGCGATCTCTTCGATCAGCATGCCGATCGTGCATTTCCGGTTTTCGGCCATTTGCTTCAGCGAGGTCCAGAACGCCCTCTCCAGACGAATGCCGCGGCGCGTGCCGCCACGTGCCACGACCCGGAACTCCAGTCCGAAATCCTCTGCCGCCAGCGGTGGCAGCAGCCGGTCGCGATCGGCAGGAGAGGAGATCGCGCTACCGCTCACTCATCGCCTCCTCGCGCGCTTTGTTGATCGGCTTCATCAGGTAGGTGAGGATCGTCTTGCGTCCGGTCTTGATGTCGACCGAACAGATCATGCCGGGGATGATGGAATATGTCTTGCCGTCGCGTGTCAGCGTCGATTTGTCGGTGGCGACGCGAACCTGATAATAGGGTTCGCCGGTCTTCTGGTCGACCAGGCTGTCGGCGGTGATGTTCGAGACCTTGCCTTCGATGCCGCCGAAGATCGAGAAGTCATAGGCAGTCACCTTGATCAGGGCATCCTGCCCCGGCCGGATGAAGGCGACGTCTCGCGGTGAAACCCGCGCTTCGACCAGCAGGGTCTCGGAGGTCGGCACGATACCCGCGACGACTGCGCCGGGCTGGACGAAGGCGCCGACCGTGTTGATGTCGAGCGTGTTGACGATACCGTCGACAGGCGACCGTATGTCGGTGCGCGCCACCTTGTCGGTGGCGCCGCGGATCGTCTCATCCACCACCGAGAGGTCGGCGAGCGCCTGTGTCAGATCGCTGAGCGCTTCCTGTTGCAGCTGCAGGCCGAGTTCATCGACCTGAAGCTGGGCTTCCGTGATGGCCGACTTGGCTTTCTTGATGGTTTCTCCGGCGAGTGCCAGCTGACCATTGAGCTCGGTCTGCTCGCGCTCGACGCGGAGTTGCTCGGTTCGCGCCATCAGGCCTTTCTTGACCATCGCTTCGACCAGCGTCGCCTCCTGGTCGCTGACGGCCAGATTCTTGGTGAGGCGATCGGCATTGGCGTTGGCCTCATCCAGTTCCTTCTCGCGCTGATCGAGGCGCGACTTGAGAACCGATAGCTTGACTTCGAAGTTGTCGCGGCGCGCGATGAGCAGCTTCTGCTCGTTGTCGCAGATTTCCGGCGCGACCTTCTGGATCTCGGACGGGCAGGGAAATGCGCCTTCGAGATTGCCGGTCTGTTCGAATTTGAGCCGTGCAATGCGCGTCTGCAGCGCCCGCGCCTTGGCCTGCTGCTCGCCAAGGCTTGAGGTGTTGAAGGTGTTGTCGAGGCGAATGATGAGGTCGTTCTTCTTGACGATCTGCCCGATCTTCACAGCGATTTCCTGAACAACGCCGGGCTCGCTGGCCTGGATGATCTGGGTCTTCGACGCGGGTATGATCTTGCCGTCGCCGCGTGCGATTTCATCGACCTCGGCAAAGGACGCCCAGGCGACCGAACTCGCAAAAAGCGCTCCGATGATGAATATCGACGCTGACGCAAAAAGCGGCGGGCGGTCTTCCCTGGCAAGCATTTCTCATGCCCCAACATATTGAATGCACTCAACAAGTCTGTTTCTGTCAGGCGCTCGTTCTCTGCAGCGCCTGTATCACTTGGTCTTTCGGTCCATCGGCAACGATCTTGCCCTGCTCGATGACAATCAGGCGGTCGGCCAACTCTAGCATGCTGAAGCGGTGCGTCGAAACGATCAGCGTCGTGCTGCGATCGAAGGCCACCTTGAGCTGCTTGATCAACTGGCGCTCGGAAGCCAGATCCATCGAGCCGGACGGCTCGTCCAGGAAGACGATTTTCGGTTTGGTCAGCAACAGGCGGGCAATTGCCATTGTCTGCCTCTGGCCGCCCGAGAGATTGGTGCCGCGCTCGCCGACATTCATGTCGTAGCCGCGCGGATGGCGGGAGACGAAATCGTCGACGCCGGCAGCCTTGGCCGCTTCGACGATCTGTTCATCGGTCGCCTCCGGACACGCCATCAGGAGATTTTCCTTGATGGTGCCCGAAAACAGATCGTTGGCTTGCGCGACGATACCGACCGCGGCGCGAACCTCCGACGGATGGTATTGGCGGATGTCGATGCCGTCCAGCAGCAGCTCGCCGGAGGTCGGCAGGAAGAGCCTGCCAATCAGCCGCCCCATGGTCGTCTTTCCCGAGCCTATGCGGCCGATGATGCCGATCCGCTCACCAGGCTTCACCGAGAAGTTCACGCCGGTCAGAACTTCGTTTTCGGAACCCGGATAGACGAAACCGACATTCCTAAACGCCATCGCGCCATTGCGAATGGGGCGGTTGACGAAACCAACCGTGTCCGGCCGATCCTCCGGCTGCGCCATGATCGAATTGACAATTCGCAAGGAGAGCATTGCCTGACGAAGTCTGGACAAGGTGATAGCGATCTGGCCAAGCGGAGCCACCGCCCGGCCCGCCAGCATGACGGTGCCGATGATGGCGCCGGTGGAGACATGCCCTTCCGAAAAAGCATAAGCGCCGGCCACGATCAGGGCGACGGTCACCAGCTGCTGGATGGCCTGCGTTATGTTGCCGGCGGCAGCCGAAAGCTGCTTGATCTTCTCGGAGGTGTTTGATGCGTTCTTGGAATGCTCTGCCCATTTTCGCAGAAGATAGGCCTCTGCCCGCAACGACTTGATCGTCTCCAGCGTGGAGATGGATTCAACCAGCAGGGCCTGGCGTTGCGAAGCCTCGTTCATGGACGCGGCAACGCGTTTGCCGATACGCCGTTGTGTGATCAACCCGACGATCACGGAGGCGACAAAGGCAATGGCCGGTATGATGACCAGCCAGCCGCCTATCGCATAGATGACAAGAAGAAAGACGAAGACGAATGCGGTGTCGATGAAGACGCTGACGGTGTTCGACGTGAAAAACTCGCGTACGAACTCGTACTGCGTCACCCGATTTGCATATTCGCCGGTTGAGCCGGGCCGTGCCGACAGGGACGAGTTCAGCACCTTCTCGAACAGCATGTAGGAAATGCGAAGATCGGCCTTGCGCCCGGCATAGTCGATCAGCGACGCTCTGGCGGTCTTCAAGAGCAGGTCGAACAGAATGACCGCGCCGATCCCGATCGACAACACCCAAAGCGTCGATATCGCCTTGTTCGGCAAGATCCTGTCGTACACATTCATGGTGAAGATCGGCGAGGCAAGGGCCAACAGATTGATGAATACCGCCGACAGGATGACCTTCGAATAGGTGCGCCAGAATGGCCCCATCGTTCCGGTCAACCAATGTCGCCGCTCAATCTTGGCCGCCGAACCGACGCTCATCCCCTCGACCGCGTTGGCATAGGTTATCGAGAAGGAAACGCCGCCGCTTATGTAGCTTCCGGCAAGTTCGGATTTGCTGATGGTTGTGCGACCGTCCTCCTGGGCAGCGGTCGTAAATCCACCGTCCTCTGTCTCGGCAAGCAGCGCAACCGGCAACTGGCTAACACGAAACAGGATGGCGGGGAGGTCGATGCGTCCGCGAAGAAAATCGCGATGGCTGAACTCCGTGATTTCAAGGCCGACGCGTTCGGCAAGATGCCGAATGGCGTCGATATCGATCTGGGTATCCGAGAGCGGCACGCCGGCAAACAGCACGGTCTCGGCACTCGGCCTGCCCAGGTAGCCGGCAACAGCCGAAAAGCAGGCCTTGAAGGCCTCCTTTGGGGACAGGATTTTAGGTTGTGGGTTCACGATCCGCCCGCAGGACTATCGTTCGACCTTGGCCTTCCTACTTTTTCCTTACCGGCGCGAGGATGTCAAAAGGCAGATCGTTCTTTTGCTCCGACGGCGTGCGCGCATAGGTTTCGGTGTCGGCCGTTTCAGGCGCATTGAACTCGGCCTTGGCGTAGGCGGTTGCCTGTTTGGCCGGATGAAGGCCCATGGTGTTCAGCAACTGTCCGGTTGCCGCCAGCAGCCGGTACTGGGCGAAAAGCGACGCGTAGGACGCGGTGTCGGCAAGCGTCGCTGTGTTGAACCGGGTGTTCTGTGCGTCAAGCACGTCGAGCAGCGAGCGCTGTCCGACCTTGAACTGCTCGCGATAGGACCCCACCAACTTTTCGCTGGCGGCTGCCTGAAGCTTCAGCGTCTTGGCCAGGTCGGCCTGCCGGAAGCGTCGATCCCATGACGTACGGACGGCTTCCTCGATCTCGCGCAGGACTTGGTGCAGGACAAGGCGCTGCTCGCTGGTGCGGCGGATTTGCTCCTGCTCATTGGCCTTGTCGATGCCGCCGCGATACAGGTTCCAGCGCAGCACGACCCTTGCCTGAAGGTCGCTCGTGCCGCCGTCACTGCCATCGATGTCGGATCCAGCCCGGGCGATACCTTCGGCGGTGATCGACGGCCCGAATTTTGCCCGTGCAGCATCCACGAGGGAAGCCGCCGCGTCGATATCGCTGTTGGCCATATGCACGCGCGGATTGTTCTGTCGTGCCAGCCCGATTGCTTCATCAAGCGATCTCGGCAGCGCAGCGGACACATCGCCCGGCCTCGAGGCGCTGGTCAGCGGCTTTCCGACAGTCTTGAAGAACCGGATCTTTGCTGCCTCTAGTTCCTCGGTGGCTTCCTGCACACGAGCCTTGGCGGCGAACAGCCGCTCCTCAGCCTGCTGACGGTCGGCCTCGTTCAGCGCGCCGCCGGCAATGCCTTGCCGGATGTCGCCGAGAATTCCCTGATGGAATCCGAGGTTCTTTTTTGCTTCGACAACGATCGAGGCCTGCAACATGGCTTCGAGGTAATCCTGGACAACCGAAAGACCGATGAATTCGGACCGTTCCAGAACCCGGAACGAGGCGCCATCGACGCGGGAAGCCTGGCGGTTTAGTTCGGCGCGCCTTGCACCGCTGTCGTAGAGCGTCTGCGTAACCGTGAGGTCGGTTTCAGCTGGATAGAGTGCGTCATTGTCGATGGAAAGCGCGCGCCTGTCCGGATTGTCGAGGCGGCGAGCCCCCGCCGACGCTTCCAGGTCAACGCTGGGAAGATAAAGCCCCTTCGCCTGGCGAAGTTCGAATTCGATTGCTTCGCGATTTTCGATTGCCTGGCCAATCTCGGGATTGGACTCCACCGCGACCGCCATCGCCTCTTTAAGAGTGAGCGCGTGGGCATTCCCGCAGCTCAATATGGCAACCGTCGTCAGCAGGCCAAGGCGCTTGCATATGGCCGACATAGTTGTCGAATTCATTTTACCCACCCCAACATTCCCCCTGCACGTTATTCCAAGCGCTACGACCCAAGCATAATTGTCTACGCGCTACGACCCAAGCACAATTGTCTACAAACTTACAATTTAGTGGACACTAAAACGCTGGATTCAAGCCACAAATTTACGCAATGTAGCAAAAATAGCACAAAGAATGCCCGGCCGCCCTCCGGTTAAGCGCTGCCGGCCACGTGCGCCTATTTCCATGGTCTGCGACCCTGGAGCTGACGGCGCCCAGGTGGAAGGCCCACCCTGTGACCGAGGAGCCCAGCTTTCCTACTCCGTTGTGCCAGCTTTTTTTCTGCGCCGATTGGTGTGCGACTGCGCGACGGCCATCTGCAACTCGGGTGTGATCTCCAACGGCGCATTCTCTGTCTCATGCGTGTTCTGCAGCCCTTGGACGTGGACCGTCGGAAATGGCAGTTCGATGCCCTGCTCCTTGAAGACCTGGCGCAGGCGCACATAGAATTTGCGTTTCATGGCGAAAGCGCCTCCGGGTCTGGTCATGGCCTTGACCCTCAATACGATGCCGTACTCGCCGAACTCCTGCACGCCCTGCATCTTGATCGGGTCGAGCACCCAGTTCTTGAATTCGGGGTCTTCCGCCAGTTCGAGGCCGATTCGCTTGATCAGCTTGCGGGCGAAGTCGATATCGGTGTCGTAGCCGACGGTGATATTGAACTTGTCGATAACCCAGTCACGGCTCTGGTTCTGGACTGCCCCGAGTTCACCGAAAGGTATCGTGAACAGCGGACCACGATGGTGGCGCAGCTTCACTGATCGCAGCGAAAAGCTTTCCACGGTACCCTTGTAATTGCCCGAGGAAATGTATTCGCCGACACGAAACGCATCATCGAGCAGAAAAAACACACCCGAAATGATATCCTTGACGATGGTTTGTGCTCCAAAGCCCACCGCGACGCCGACGACGCCGGCGCCGGCGATCAGCGGGCCGATCTGGATACCCAGCGAGGCGAGCATCATAAGCACCGCCATCACGATGATCGATGCGAGCAGAATGTTCTGGAGGATCGGCAACAGCGTGTGCAGCCGCGCCTGCTGTGGATCGAGGATCGGGGCTTCCTCCTCGTTGATCACAGGGTGCGGTGCTTCGATGCCCAGTTTTCGTTCGATCAAAGCCTTTATGATCGACCAGCCGAAATCGGCTGCAAGCGCAATGACCACGACATTGATCAAGCCGCGCAATATGAACGTCGTCGTCGAATCGCTGTCGCGCATGGATTGCATGTTCAGACCCCAGACGCGCGCGAGAAAGTAGGCCGCCGCCAGGATGAAAATCATCCGGATTGCGCGATCGATGACGGCGATCGTCACCGCCGGGACCGTGGGCCGGCCGGCGTCTTCCGAACCCGGCCGCAGGACGAAATTGACCCCGCGCTGCGTCAGCACGATTGCCAAAGGCAGGAAGAATGCCGCGAAAGTAAACCAGAAGTACGTATAAAGGCCGGCGATGCGCTGCAGGAACAGAGCGACGAAATACGCAGTCAATAACCATGTCGTTTCCGTGTGACCGCCATGGCGCACACCGTCTCGCTGCGTTCTTGGCCGACGCCAAATGGCAAGCAGCAAGAGCACCAGCAACACGAAATCGGCGCCCAGTGACAGGACCATCATTCCGTCCTGATCGATGCCGAGACCCGGCAAGAGGATAAATGCGGCGCCGAAGAAGGCGAAGACCCCAACGATCCGGGGTAACCAATAGGCCCAGTGGTCAGCCGTCTCGTTGGTGATCGGCAAAGCACGAACCTCGACGGCGTTCTCGACCTCCATGAAGGACGGGACGAGCGTGGCCATGACGTACAGGCGTACACCCCATGTGACGACTGCCGCCATCAGAAATGTCAGCACAATCTCGCGGATAAGCATTGGCCAGTCGAACAGCATGAACGCGCCGGCACTGCCCAATGCGAACGAGACGATCAGCATGCTGGAATAAAGCGCGCGACCACCAATCTTCTTGGCTCGCCCGACGGGCGTATCCTTCGGTTGCGCGATAACCCAAAGACGAAATGGACGGGTGACTTTGTACGTTGCCCAAGTGAGCGCCAGGCCGGCCGCGATGAACATCACCGTCAGGATCAATACGCTGACAGGCCCCTTGCTGGACATGTCCTGCATGGTCTCTGCCCGAACGCGCGCGAACTGGCCTGGCAGCAGAGGCACAGTCCGCACGATCCTTTCGATATGATGCCTGATCCGATCGAGCGTCGAGGATGCCATCGTATTCATCTGGCCGGGTGGGGCCACGGCGTCGGACGATCCGTCGGCCGGCGAAGCTCCCGTCTCGGCAGGCGTTGATCCTGCGTCCTGATTTCGTTGTTCGGCCACCCAGGCCTTCACCGACGGATCGTCGAGAAGCTCGAACAGCTGCTTGACCCTTTCAGGCGGGACGGTTGCCGGCGCCTGCGCCTGTGCCTGACCAGCCAACAAGAGCGCAATCCCAAAGACGAGCGGTCTTGCAATCAGGACAAGCATCGCAGTCAGATCTCCGAGACGTCGTGCCGGGCGCGCCAGAGTCTTGGCTCCCAATCGTCGATTCATGAGTGGCATCGTGCGGTAACCTTCCGGTCAAATCGGCGAGCAAAGACAGCTAGGTCCGTCGTTGCACCTACCTTGAACAAGCCGATGTTGTGGTGCAAGTCTCATCGTTCTTGGCTAGTCCGTTGGGCAGGGCACCTGGCGACCGGCAAGGCTGTCATCATGGCCTTTGCTTCATGCACTGGCGGCAGGGACGCGCCGCCGCGTCTTGCGGGCCCACAATAGCAGTTGATTTTATTGGTAAAAGTGGCCCCAGACGCTTTGGGATGTCCATCGCCATTCCCCGTTGTTTTCGACATAAGCCTTATGTCTGTCCCTTATGTCGGAAGGGCTTTACAGCGCGGCAATTGCTGCCGGGCCTGCATGAAACGGTGGAGCTTTGGCTCGACGGCGCATTTATAGGTCGGCATATCGCGGGAGAAGCGCGCTTCGCTCTGCCTGTCTCGCGGGGGGAGGTTGCAATCGCGCTTCGCGTCAGGAACACGGCGGCAAATCGTTATTATGCAGGCACGCCCTATTGGGGCGGCACGCCACTGCCCTCGGGACTGACTGCGGCACCATGTCTCTGTGCTGGTCCCCAGAGCTTGGTTGCCAATCCAGGGGCAGCCACTGAAACTGCATCGCGTTGGGGAACCGAATGAGAAGTCGCGCATGAACATAGATGGTACCTGCGATCCACGCTTTGCCGGTGTGCGCGACGCGTTTGCCACGAGTTTCGCGCAAGGGCTGGAGCATGGCGGCGGCGTGTCGGTCGTGG
This sequence comes from Mesorhizobium sp. P3_A2, assembly GCF_056403115.1. Taxonomy (NCBI): domain Bacteria; kingdom Pseudomonadati; phylum Pseudomonadota; class Alphaproteobacteria; order Hyphomicrobiales; family Phyllobacteriaceae; genus Mesorhizobium; species Mesorhizobium sp. P3_A2. The sequence goes on along the minus strand of NZ_JBFUGC010000019.1, from coordinate 88,012 downwards.
TCCACGGCAGGACCGTCGTTGATTTGTGGGGCGGTCATGCGGATGCTGCACGCAGCCGTCCGTGGCGGGAAGACACGCTGGTCAATGTCTGGTCTTGCACCAAGGGCGTTGTCGCCTTGGCCATCGCCATGCTGGTGGAGCGCGGCAAGCTCGATTATGCCGCCCCCGTTGCGCGCTATTGGCCCGAATTCGCGGCCGGCGGCAAGGAGCGCATCACGCTCGATCAGATGATGTCGCATCAGGCCGGGCTGAACGGTCTCGCCGTACCGATGGACGAGGCAGGACTGTTGGCGTGGACGCCTTTTGTCGATGCCCTTGCCGCCATGTCACCCCTGTGGGAGCCGGGCAGCCGCTGCGTCTATCACGCGCTTACCTACGGCCACCTTGCGGGCGAAGTGCTGCGCCGTGTCGATGGGCGAAGCATGGGCCGCTTCATCGCGGAAGAGATCGCAGGCCCGCTTGGCGCTGATTTTCACGTCGGTCTGCCGGCCAGCGAGGATCCCAGGGTCGCAGAGATGATTGAAGGTCCAAAGGCTTCCGACTGGGTCGAGTTTGTCCGCGCCTCGCCCTTTCCCCACGCAGGCGACAATCCGACACCCCGGGCAACGGCGCCCAACGATCGCGCCTGGCGCGCCGCCGAGGTGCCGGGCGGCAATGGCCAGTCGACGGCACACGCACTGGCACGCATCTACGGCATGATGGCGGCCGGCGGCGTTTGGGAGGGCAAGCCTCTGATCGGCCCTACCGCGGTCGAAGAAGCAGCAAGACCTCGCATTCGCGGCATGGACGACAGCTTCGCGTTGCCGACAGCCTTTGCCGCCGGTTATCAGATGGAGGATCCCACCTACGCCAGCCGCGCGTCGCAGAAAACCTTCGGCCACAGCGGCTGGGGCGGCGCCATCGGCTTTGCCGATCCCGCCGCCGGTGTCGGGTTCGGCTATGTCACCAACCGTATGCTCGGTTTCGACGATTTGGACCCGCGCCGCAAGGTTGTGATCGACGCCGTCTACGACGCGCTCTAATGTAAGCACACACGCTGGTCATCGATTTCGCTGACTCCGAACATCACGAGACCAGAGCGCCAACCACCGCTGCACAGTCACCGGCTTTGACCAGGCCTGGAAAATGCCGCGCCGCCAGCATGCCGGACATTTTTGCCCTGATATCCTGCGGCGCGATGCCGGTGCGGCCGGTGGAATGGATGCGCGCCAGCACCGCGCCTTCTTTCACAGGCTCGCCGAGATCGACCATGGTTTCGATCATGCCGTCGTCCTCGGCGAAGGAGAAGCAATCGCCCGACGGCATGTCGAGCCACTGGGTCGTGCCTGTCTCGACTGCACCCTCAACAATGCCGGCATGACGCAGAACATTGCTGATGCCGCGCCGCGCAATCCGCACGGTTTGCGCGCGCGAGGTGCCGCCGCCGCCAAGCTCGGTGCTGACGAAGACCTTGCCCATCTCCTCCGCCGCCGTGTCGTACATGCCGACGGAGTCGATCTCGATCATGCGCATCGAGAACGGCGCCGAGAAGGCGGCTACCGCGTCAAAGGCTTTCTGCTCCTGTGCCTTGTCGGGCAAAGTATGCGCGGCGCAGAACGGCACGAAGTCGAGCGTCCTGCCGCCGGAGTGGAAGTCGAAGACGAGGTCGGCACGCGGCAGCAATTCGCGCTGGAAATAGTCGGCGATCTTTTCCGTCACCGTGCCGTCGGGGCGGCCAGGAAAGCTGCGGTTCATATTGCCTTTGTCGATCGGCGACGTGCGGGTTCCGGCACGAAAGGCCGGATAGTTCATCGCCGGCACGATGATCACCGTGCCGCTGACCTGGCTGGGATCGAGCGTGCGGGCGAGATCGTAGAGCGCCAGCGGCCCCTCATACTCGTCGCCATGATTGCCGCCGGTGAGCAGAGCAGTCGGCCCCTTGCCGTTGCGGATGACGCAGATCGGGATCATCACCGAGCCCCAGGCCGAGTCGTCGCGGCTGTAGGGCAGGCGCAGGAAACCATGTTGCACGCCATCCTTGTCGAAATCGACGGTCGGGGCGATCGGGGATGGGCGGGACATCGTTTTCAATTCTTCACCACCAGTTTGCGCGGCACATTGGCCAGGCACTCTACACCGGTTTCGGTGATCAGGATTGATTCGGTGATCTCCAGCCCCATCGTCTCCAGCCACAGGCCGGTCATGAAATGGAAGGTCATGCCGGGCTTGAGCTCTGTGCGGTCGCCAGGGCGCAGGCTCATGGTTCGCTCGCCCCAATCCGGCGGATAGGACAGGCCGATCGGATAACCGGTGCGGTTGTCCTTGACGATGCCGTATTTCTTCAACACGGCGAAGAAGGCGTTGGCGATGTTCTCGCAGGTGTTGCCGGGTTTGGCCGCTGCAAGCCCCGCCTCCATGCCTTCCAGCGTCGCCTTTTCGGCGTCGAGAAATTCCTGCGTCGGCTTGCCCAGAAAGACGGTGCGCGACAGCGGGCAGTGATAGCGGTTGTAGCAGCCGGCGATCTCGAAGAAGGTGCCTTCCCCGGACTTCATCGGCTTGTCGTCCCAGGTCAGATGCGGTGCCGAAGCGTCGGCGCCCGACGGCAGCAGCGGCACGATCGCCGGATAATCGCCGCCGATCCCATCGACGCCGCGCGTGCCGGCATCATAGATCTCGGCGACAAGGTCGCATTTGCGCATGCCGACCTCGATCTTGTCGACAATGCGCTGGTGCATGGCTTCGACGATGCGGGCCGCCTTGCGCATATAATCGATCTCGGTCGCGCTCTTCACCGCGCGCTGCCAGTTGACCAAAGCTGTGGCATCGACAAAGCGGGCATTGGGCAGGTGTTTCTGCAGCGAAGCGAAGGCGGCGGCCGAGAACCAGTAATTGTCCATCTCGACGCCGATGGTGAGCTTGCCCCAGCCGCGATCGGCAAGCACGCCGGACAAAAAATCCATAGGGTGGCGCTCGGTCGACTGCACATAGTGGTCGGCGTAGCCGACGATGTTGTCATGGGCGAGATAGGCTGTGCGCTTGGCGCCGTTGGCGTCCTGGCCGCGGCCGTACCAGACCGGCTCCCCCGACGGCGGCACGATGACCGCCTGGTGCACATAGAACGACCAGCCGTCATAGCCGGTCAGCCAGGCCATGTTGGAGGGGTCGCTGACGATCAGGAGGTCGACGCCCTTCGCCTCCATGGCTTGCCGTGTCTTGGCGAGGCGTTCCGCAAATTCGCCGCGCGAGAATTTCAGGTTCGGTTGCATTGTTCTTGGATCCTCGTTTGTTGGGCCTCGCGGCCAGCATCAGCTTTCGAAAATGGTTCCCGCCTTCACCGCCCGCGCGCGGTCTCGAGCGAGCGTGGCAATCGCAGTGTCCTGCACGCCGGTGCCGGTAAGGTCGGCGATGGTGATGTCGGTGGCGGAGCGCCTTCCGTGCTTTTCACCGGCGATGATCTGGCCGAGTTCGGTCACTTCGGCGTCGGTTCCCATCACGCCCGCCGCAATGGCGTGATGCAGTTCGCCGAGACGCCGTGTCTGCCTGGCGCTATCGGCGACATAGAGATCGGCCATGCGCAAGATCGCCGGCGCAATCTCGTTCTTGTGCTCGGCGTCTGAGCCCATGGCGGTGATGTGCTGGCCGGCAGAGACGAAGCCAGCCTTGATCAGCGGCTCGGTCGACGGCGTGGTGGTGACGATGATGTCGGCCCCGGCCGCCGCTTTCGCCGCATCCGGCTCGTCGCGCACCGGAATGCCGAGCTTGTCGCGCAGGCGGGCTGCAGTCGCCTCCGCCTTGGCGGTGTCGCGTGCCCAGATCCGCGCTTCCACAATCGGCCGGACGAGGCGCAGCGCTTCGAGCTGCAACCCGGCCTGCACGCCGGCGCCGAAGATCGCGGCGACAGACGAATCCGGCCGCGACAGATGCTTCGCCGCTACGGCGCCTGCAGCAGCGGTACGGATGTCGGTGAGATAGCCATTGTCGAGCAGCAGCGCCTCGACCACACCGGTTCTTGCCGATAGCAGCACCATCATGCCGCCCCCGCTGGGCAGACCGAGTTTCGGATTGTCGAAGAAGCCGGAACTTATCTTGACGGCGAAGCCATCTATGCCAGGCAGATAGGCCGACTTCACATCGACCTCGCCGCGATGCTCGTGAATATCCAGCCGCAGAATCGGCGGCATCGCGACAGGCAGCGTGGCAAGCGCACGGAAGGCGTTTTCGACGCAGGCAACAGCATCGAGATCGAGCGTCACGATGGCGCGCAGTTCTTTCTCGGTGAGGATCGTCATCCGGCTCATGCCGCGGGCTCCCCAATGGCGTCACCGCAGATGATCTTGCGATGCGTGTTCATATCGATGTTGCGACCGGACAGCAGAACCACGACCGGCCCGTTCACTCTGACCTTGCCGGCGAGCAGCGCGCCGATGCCGACCGCGCCGGCGCCTTCGACGATCTCGCGTTCCTGTTCGTAGGCATGGCGGATGCCGGCGGCGATCTCGTCCTCACTGAGCAGGATGACATCGTCGAGCAGGTCGCGGCACATGGCGAAGGTCAGCCGGTTGTCGAGGCCGATGCCGCCGCCGAGCGAATCCGCCAGCGTCGGCAACTCCTCGACCTCTACCGGGCGGCCGGCATCGAGGCTCGCCTTCGTCGCAGCACCACGCGCCATCGAAACGCCGATGATCTTTGTCCGCGGGCTGACGCCCTTCACGGCTGCGGCGATGCCCGAGGCCAGGCCACCGCCGGAGAGCTGCACCAGAACGAGAGCGGCGTCCGGAACCTGCTCGATCATCTCCAGCCCGAGCGTGCCTTGTCCGGCGATAATGTCGGCATGATCGAAGGGCGGCAGCATCACCAACCCTTCTTGCGCCACCAGCCGCTCGACCTCCTGCTGCGCCTCATCCTGACTGTTGCCGACGATACGGACATCCGCGCCAAGGCGGCGGATTTCGTCGAGCTTGTTTCCCGGCACCAGCCGCGACATGCAGATCACCGCGTGCATGCCTTCGAGTTTTGCCGCATGGGCAAGCGCGCGGCCATGATTGCCGGTCGACGCCGCGACCACGCCGCGTACCTTCTCTTCAGCGCTCAGCGAAGCGACGGCGTTCGAGGCGCCGCGTAGTTTGAAGCTTCCGGTGGTCTGGCGATGTTCGAGTTTGAGGTGAACGGGGACGCCGAAGCGTTCCGACAGGCTGTGGGACAATACGGTTGGGGTGCGCACAACCTTGTTGGCGATACGCTCACGGGCGGCATGGATGTCCGTTAGGGTGACAGCGCGCGTCATGGGGCGACCCCCTCTGGCCTGCCGGCCATCTCCCCCTCAAGGGGGGAGATCGGCAGCCTCAGCGTTGCCGCTCTTCCTGCAACGTCGATGATTGGCGAAGGCGTGGCAGCAGCTGATCTCCCCCCTTGAGGGGGAGATGGCCGGCAGGCCAGAAGGGGTCGCTCGTGAATGCGGGACATAATCTTACTGTCCCAGCGGCAGCATCATCAGGCGGCCAAACTCAGGGCGCGGTGTCCCGTCGCCGCAAAGCCGCAAGCAATTCCAGGCGCTGGCTTGATTGCTGGTCACCACCGGGCGGCCGATCGCCTCTTCCATGCCGGGAACCGCGAGTGCACCGCGCAGCGCGGTGCAGGACACGAACAGCGCATCGGCTTCAGCGTGCGTCGCCTCGCGCGCCAGTTCGACAATGGATGCCGGCGCGATGCGCGCCATCTCGCGGTCGTCCTCGAAGCCGAGGCATGTGAAGCTCAATATGTCGAAGCCACGTGCCGCAAAATAGGTCGCCATCGGCCTGGAGGTTTCGACGGTGTAAGGGGTGAGGATGCTGATCTTCTTCGCGCCCAGCGCCTTCAGCCCGCGCACGCCGGCCATCGGCGGCGTGACGACGGGCACGCCTGATTTGGCAGACTGGATCGCCGCCTCGATCTCGGCGTCGCCGATCACCACCGAGGCCGAGGTGCAGGAATAGCAGATGGCGTCGAGGCACTCGTCGGGCAGGATGAGCGCCGCGCCTGCCGCCAGCTCCGGCTGCATCTTGCGAAGGTTTTCCGGCGTGGTCGGGTTCTTGTAGGGAATGCGCGCGACATAGACGCCGACCCGCTCGCTCGCCACCATGCGGCGGAAATCCGGCTCGCTGGTGTGGTCGGTGGCAAGGATGATCAGGCCGACGCGCTTTTCCAGCGGGCGCGCATCGAGCGCCGGCCTTGTCGGCATCAGCCTGATTTCGGGCAGCGGTTTCATCTTGAGAATTACCTTTCGATCTTGCCGTAGCGATGTTCCAGCCAGCGCAGCAACACGACCGAAAAGAGGCTGATGACGAGGAAGAAAGCGCCGACCAGCGTGATCGGCTCGATGTAGCGATAGTAGGTGTTGGCGACGCTCTTGGCCTGGTTCATCAGCTCCAGCACGGTGATCGCCGACAGCAGCGGCGTTTCCTTGAACATGGCGATGAAATAATTGGCCAGCGCGGGGATCATCGGCGGGATGGCCTGCGGGATGATGATGTTGGTCCAGGTCTGCGTGGCGCTGAGATTGCAAGCCTTGGCCGCTTCCCACTGGCCGCGCGGCACGTTGTCGATGCCGGCGCGATAGACCTCGGCCGTGTAGGTGCCGTAGTGCAGGCCAAGCCCGATGACGCCGGCGACCAGCGGCGGCAGCAGGATGCCGAAATCGGGCAGCACGTAGAAGATGAAATAGAGCTGCACCAGAAGCGGCGTGCCGCGAATGAATTCGGCCGCCCAGCCGACGGTGCGCGACAGCACCTTGTTTGGCGAGCGGCGCGCCAGCGCGATGCCTAAGCCGACGATTGCGGCCAGGACGGAGCCAAGCAGCGTCGCCAGGATGGTGATCTTCACGCCCTGGATCAGCGTCGGCATGATCTCCCAGACGAAGTTCCAATCCCACTCCATCAGGCGCGCACCCCATCGAGGCCACGCGCCATGCGGCGTTCCAGAGAACGCACGCCCCAGGAGATGATCAGCGCCAGCGCGAAATAGATGATCAGGATGGTGGTGAACGGCACCAGCGTGTTGCCGGTCTGCGAGCGCACGACCTGCGCCTGAAAAGTGAGATCGGCGAGCGAGATCAGCGACACCACGGACGTGGCCTTGAGCAGCTCGATGGCGTTGTTGCCGAAGGTCGGCAGCATGATCAGCAGCGCCTGCGGCAGGATAACGTGGCGCATGCCTTGCCCGCGGCCGAGATTGAGCGCGATGCAGGCTTCATATTGCTCACGGCCGACCGACTGGATGGCACCGCGCACCACTTCGGCCGCATAGGCGCCGACATTGAGGCCCAGCGCCAGCACGCCGGCCTGCAGCGGGGTCAGTTCCAGGCCGATCAACGGCAACACGAAATAGGCAAAGAACAGCTGCACGAAGATCGAGGTGCCGCGGAAGAATTCAATATAGACGGTTGCCAGCCAGCGCAGCGCAAAGAAGCGCGACACGCGCCCCATGCCGGCAAGGAAGGCCATGATCAGCGCAAGCACCGACCCCATCAGCGTCAGCTCGATGGTGACAAGCGCTCCCTGCAATATCAGGCCGAGATAGCCGGACCACTGGGTCATTCGGGTTCCAACGTTGGCGGTTAGCTCCCTTCTCCCCGTTGAACGGGGAGAAGATGCCGGGTTTACCCTCCGTAGCTGCAGCGCAGCTGCTGCGTAGGACGGGCAGCACGAACCTATGAAAGACGCGCCGCCCCTCATCCGTCACTTCGTGACACCTTCTCCCCGTGAACGGGGAGAAGGGAGAAGCCGCTATTTCGCTGCGCAGAGCTTGTCGCGCGTCGTTGACATCGCTGCTGCCGCCGAGAAGCCGTAGGGCTCGATGATCTTGGCGAAGTCGCCGGATTTCTTCAGCTTGGCCAGTTCGACATCGAAGGCATCGCGCAATGCCTCATCGCCCTTCTTGAAGGCGGCGCCGTCGCAATAGACGGGCGCGCCCTGCACCGGAGCGATGACTTCGAGGTTCGGATCGTTGGCCTTCTTGACGAGGTCGTTGATCGACAGAACGGGAAGCGAATAGGCGTCGATACGTCCGTCCTGCAGCATCTTCAGGCCGCTCTGGCCGTCCGGCACGACGATAACGCGCTCGCGCGGCACGCCGGCGTTGAGCGCCAGCTTCTCCTCGGTGCCGCCGCCCGGCGCGCCGATCGTGGCTGACGTGTCCTTGGCGACATCCTCGTAGCTCTTGAAGCCCTTCGGATTGCCCTTCTTCACCAGCATCGCCTCGGCGTCGCACAGCACCGGTTCCGAATAGACGACCGCCGCGCAGCGCTCCGGCTTCATGAACAGGCCGGCGGTGACGACGTCGAAGCGGCCTGCCTGCAGGCCGGGGATCATGGCGCCATACTCCGAGATCGACGCGACGATGTCGCCAACGCCGAGACGCTTGAAGATCTCGCGGGCCACGTCCGGCGCCGCACCCGAAACCTTGCCGTCGGCGGCGACCGCCGTATAGGGCGGCTCGTTGGCGATCGCGACTCGGGCAAAGCCCTGCGCCTTCAGCTGCTCGAGCTTATCGTCATCGGCCGAACCGGCGCTTGAAGCGGCCAGAACCGCCGTCAGTGCGAGACCGGCGACGCCGGCCAGAATGCCAAGTTTCTTCATTGTTCCCAACTCCTTGTTTGTCTTCTTGGTTTTGTCTGGGCGGTCTTCCGCCCCGCAAAGCGGTCAGACACGATGTCCGGCCGCGATGATCTTCTTCAGGAAGCCTTGCGTGCGCTCCTGCTTGGGATGGCGGAAAATCTCGTCGGGCTTGCCTTCCTCGACGATCCTGCCGCGGTCGAAAAACAGCACGCGGTCGGCGAAGTCGTGGGCAAAGCCCATCTCGTGAGTGACGAGCAGCATGGTCATGTCGGTCTCGGCGGCGAGCTTGCGCATGACATTGAGCACCTCTTCGACCAGCTCCGGGTCGAGCGCCGAGGTCACCTCGTCGAAAAGCATGATCTTCGGCGACAGCGCCAATGCCCGCGCAATCGCCACGCGCTGCTTCTGGCCGCCGGACAATTGCGCCGGCATCGACTTCGCCTTGTCGGACATGCCGACCATGTCGAGCAGCTCCATCGCCCGCTTTTCGGCAGCGGCGCGCGGCGTGCCCTTGGTCAGCATCGGCGCTAAGGTGACATTGTCCATGACGCATTTGTGCGGAAACAGATTGAACAGCTGGAAGACCATGCCGATCTTCTGGCGCATCTTCGTCAGGTGCCGCTCGTCGGCGGGGAGCAGCTGGCCGTTGCGCTCCATGTGGTAGAGCTGCTCGCCATCGATCTGGATATGGCCGCCGTCGATCTTTTCCAGCGTCATCAGGATGCGCAGGATCGTCGTCTTGCCCGAGCCGGACGGGCCGATCAGCGCCAGCTTCTCGCCGGGCATGACCTGCATCGACAGGCCGTCGAGCACCTTGAACGAGCCGAAGCTCTTCGAAATGGCGTCGACCTTGATGATGGGTGTGGACAAATGAATTTCCCCTGCTGGAGAAGCCTGTGCCCTTAACGATGGGGAAGGCGCCAAATCATGTCAATTGAGAAAATAATATCATGACAATATTTCCGGCGTCGCACAATTTCAGGGCAATTTCCGCTCAGATTGCGAGCAGCAGATGCTCCGGATCGCCGAGCAGCAGCTTGGTGACAACGCCGAGGCCGGCGCGCAGTTCCCCCTCGGTGGTCGAGCCCAGCGAGATGCGCACCGCCGGATGCCAGGGCGCGTCGGAGATACGGAAGGAGGTGCCGGGCGCGATTGCCACGCCTTGCAGGCGGGCCTGGGCGACGAAGCTCTCCTCGGCGCGGTTGGCCGGTAATTGCAACCAGATATGCAGCCCGTCGCGCCGGGCGCGGTAGTCGACCCCGGCCAGCACTTCGGCCGCGATGTCCTGGCGTCGCCGCAATGCCGCGCGCTGCCAGCGCACGAGCTCCATCGCCGTGCCGTCGGCCACCCATTTGGTGGCAATCTCGGCCACCAGCGGCGTCGCCATCCAGTTGGACACCAGATGCCGGTTGGCCACAGCCGCGACGTAACGGTCGGGCGCGGCGAGATAGCCGATCCGCAGGCCAGGCACGGTGATCTTGGTGAAGGACGTCACGTAAAGTGTGCGCTCCGGCGCGAACGCGGCAACCGGCGGCGGCCGATCCTCGACCAGCGGACCCAGCACATCGTTCTCGATGATGGCGACGTCGTGCTTGCGCGCGACCGCGGCGATTTCCTCGCGCCGACGCGCATCCATCAGCGTGGCCGTCGGGTTGATCACCGAAGGCTGCACGAAGACCGCGCGAATGTCGGTGAGACGGCACGCCTCGTCGAGCGCTTCCGGGATCAGGCCGTTGCCGTCGATCGGCAGGCCTTCGAGGTTGAAACCGAGGTAACGCGCCAGTGGTACCAGCGTGTGGTGGCCGATGGCTTCGGTGGCGACGGTCGAGCCCGGCGGCGCCACACTCATCAACGCCACCGTCATCCCCGCGGTGGCGCCGTTGGTCAGGCTGATATTCTGTGCGGAGACATCCAGCCCGCACAGCTTCAGCCAGTCCACAGCCACCGCGCGATGGCGCGGGAACACCATATTGGGCCGGAACGACAGCGCCGAACTCGACGGCAGGTTTTCGGCCAGCCAGCCCAGCGCCTGCTTCAGCCGCTCCAGATGCATCGGCTCGCAGACCGGCTTCAGGATCGAGAGATCGATGACCTCGCCGAGGCGCTCCGGCAGATAGGGCGGCTCCGGCTCGCGGCGCTGCGTCTGGACAAAGCTGCCGCGGCCGATCTCGCCCGAAATCAGGCCGCGCCGGATCAGTTCCTCATAGGCGCGGCTGACCGTCTGCACCGACAATTTGAGATCGTCGGCCAGCCGGCGGTGTGTCGGCAGCCGCGCGCCATTGGCCAGCCGCCCGTCATGGATGGCGCGCGCGAACTGGTCGGCCAGCGATTGATAGGCCGGCCGGCGAAGGAGCGCGGGATCGGGTTGCCACAATGTCATGACTTATTAGAGATCGAAATCAGTGCAATTGACAATCGAAATAATGCGCCCTCATGGTGATGCCGACAAAAAAGCGGACGCCGATGACATCAGCCAAACTCGACGCGATCGACCTGAAAATCCTCGACGCCATCCAGCGCGACGGGCGCATCACCAAGCTGGCGCTGGCCGAGCAGGTAGGCCTGTCGCCGACGCCGTGCTGGATGCGGCTGCGCAAGCTGGAAAAGGCCGGGATCGTCTCGGGCTATCACGCCAGGATCGCCATGCGCGTCGTGGCGCCGGTCGCCACCGTGCTGATGGAGGTGACGCTGGCCAGCCACCGCCAGGCCGATTTCGACCGCTTCGAACGCGTCATCCGCGACATCCCCGAGATCGTCGCCTGCTGGTCGGTGGGCGGCGGCGTCGACTATGTGGTGAAGGTGATGGCGCGCGACATCGACGCCTATCAGCGGCTGGTCGACGGCTTGCTCGAGCGCGAGATCGGCATCGATCGCTACTTCACCTACATCGTCACCAAGACGGTGAAGGAGGAAATCGTTCTCCCCGTCGCCGACCTGCTGCCGGCATCGTAGGCCGGAGAGATTGTCTGCCACGGCGGCAGAATAGAGAGACTCTCTCTGCGGCCAGGCACGCAAACAGCCTCTCTGTCTGCTCATGACGGATAGGCTTCCCGCATCAGTCCGAACCGGGAGGCCTCGACCATGTCCGCGCATTTCGCCCGCTCGCATCGCCATGAAGCGCTCGACCGGCTCACCGACCGCCGGCTGCTGCGCGAACTCGCCTATGTCGACGGGCATTGGACGGCAAGCGAGGCGGCGGAAAGTTTCGAAGTCACCGATCCGGCCACCGGTGCGACTGTCGCTTTCGTCGCGGCGCTCGATGCGCGGCAAACGACAAAAGCAATCGATGCCGCCGCGCGCGCCCTTCCAGCCTGGCGCTCCCTGTTGCCGCAGGAGCGCTCGAAAATTCTGCGAAAATGGTTCGAGCTGATCATCGCCGCGAAAGACGATCTCGCTCTTCTGATGACTTTAGAACAGGGCAAGCCGTTGCAGGAATCGCGCGGCGAGATCGACTATGCCGCCTCCTTCGTTGAGTGGTATGCCGAGGAAGCAAAGCGCCTCAATGCCGAGAGCGTCACCAGCCATCTGCCGAATGCGGAAATGCTGGTGCGGCGCGAGCCGCTTGGCGTTGTCGGCATCGTCACGCCTTGGAATTTCCCGTCCGCCATGCTGACCCGCAAGGCAGCCGCAGCCCTTGCCGCCGGCTGCACCATCGTCGCGCATCCGTCCTCGGAGACACCGCTGTCGGCGCTGGCGCTGGCTGAACTTGGCGAGCGCGCCGGCCTGCCCGCCGGTGTCTTCAACATCCTCACCGGCAAGGCCGCGACGATTGTCGGCAGGATGTGCGAGGACGCGCGCGTTCGCGCCATGAGCTTCACCGGCTCGACGGAGATCGGCAGGCTGATCGCCGGGCAAAGTGCGCCGACGATGAAGCGGCTGGTGATGGAGCTTGGCGGCCACGCGCCGCTGATTGTCTTTGCCGACGCCGATCTCGACAAGGCCGTGAGCATTGCCATCGACGCCAAGTTCGCCACATCGGGCCAGGACTGCCTTGCCGCCAACCGCATCTACGTCCAGCGCCCGATCTACGATCACTTCTGCGCCACCTTCGCCAGGCGCATCGAGGCACTGCGGACCGGCAATGGGCTTGCCGGCGGCATCGACATCGGGCCGCTGATGCATGAGCGCGCCGTCATCAAGGTCGAGGAACAGGTTGCCGATGCCATCGCTCGCGGCGCGCGGTGCCTCGCCGGCGGCAAGCGACATCAGGCCGGGCCGCTGTTCTACCAGCCGACGCTGCTGGCCGATGTCACTGACGAGGCGCTGATCATGCGCGAGGAGACTTTTGGGCCCGTCGCAGCCGTCACGCCTTTCGACAGCGAGGACGAGGTGATCGCACGTGCCAACGCCACCGAATACGGTCTCGTCGCCTATGTCGTGACCGAGAACGGCGCCCGTCAGCAGCGCATGGGTCGCGCGCTCGACTACGGCATGGTCGCTATCAACCGGGTGAAGATCACCGGCGCGCCGATACCCTTTGGCGGCGTCAAGCAATCCGGCATCGGCCGTGAGGGCTCACGCCACGGGCTGGAGGCTTTCACCGATCTGAAATATCTCTGCCTGGACGTCGCATAAGTCAGCCCGGCCATCCCTTAAGGAGTCAAAAAATGCTCGACCAGTCCAACGAACTCAACGCCTGGGATCGCGACTATTTCTTCCATCCCTCGACCCATATGGGCACGCATGCGCGCGGTGAATCGCCGACGCGCATCATGGCCGGCGGCGAAGGCGTCACCGTCTGGGACAACAATGGCAAGAAGAGCATCGATGCCTTTGCCGGCCTCTATTGCGTCAATGTCGGCTACGGCCGCCAGAAGATCGCCGATGCCATTGCCACCCAGGCGAAGAACCTCGCCTACTACCACGCCTATGTAGGTCACGGCACCGAGGCCTCGATCACACTGGCCAAGATGATCATCGACCGCGCACCGAAGGGCATGAGCCGCGTCTATTTCGGCCTCTCGGGTTCGGACGCCAACGAAACCAACATCAAGCTGATCTGGTACTACAACAATGTGCTGGGGCGGCCGGAGAAAAAGAAGATCATCTCGCGCTGGCGCGGCTATCACGGCTCGGGCGTGATGACGGGATCGCTGACCGGGCTCGACCTTTTCCACAACGCCTTTGACCTGCCGCGCGCGCCGGTGCTGCACACCGAGGCGCCCTACTATTTCCGCCGCGCCGACCGTTCGATGAGCGAGGAGCAGTTCTCGCAGCACTGCGCCGACAAGCTCCAGGAAATGATCCTGGCCGAAGGCCCCGAAACCGTCGCCGCCTTCATCGGCGAGCCGATCCTGGGCACCGGCGGCATCGTCCCGCCGCCTGCCGGATATTGGGAAAAGATCCAGACGGTGCTGAAGAAGTATGACGTGCTGCTGGTCGCCGACGAGGTGGTGACGGGCTTCGGTCGTCTCGGCACCATGTTCGGCTCCGACCACTACGGCATCAAGCCGGACCTGATCACCATCGCCAAGGGCCTGACCTCGGCCTATGCGCCGCTGTCGGGCGTCATCGTGGCCGACAAGATGTGGCAGGTGCTGGTGCAGGGTTCCGACAAGCTGGGGTCGCTCGGCCATGGCTGGACCTATGCTGCGCATCCGATCTGCGTTGCCGCAGGCGTCGCCAATCTCGAACTGATCGACGAGATGGACCTTGTGACAAACGCCCGCGAGACCGGCGCCTATTTCCGCGCCGAACTGGCCAAGGCGGTCGGCGGCCACAAGAATGTCGGCGATGTGCGCGGCGACGGCATGCTGGCGGCGGTCGAGTTCGTCGCAGACAAGGACGACCGGGTGTTCTTCGACGCTTCGCAGAAGATCGGCCCACAGGTGGCGACGGCACTTGCCGCCAGTGGCGTTATCGGCCGCGCCATGCCGCAGGGCGACATTCTCGGTTTCGCGCCGCCGCTCTGCCTGACGCGCGAAGAAGCCGACATCGTCGTCTCGAAGGCCGCCGATGCGGTCAACAGCGTGTTTGCCAATCTCTGAGTTCGACCATGAATGTCATGACCAAGACCCTTCCCGCCACCATGGCCGCCGTGCTGCTCACCGGGCATGGCGGGCCGGAAAAACTCGTCTACCGTACCGATGTGAAAGTGCCCGCGCCCGGCCCGGGTGAAGTGTTGGTCAAGGTTAGCGCTTGCGGCATGAACAACACCGATGTCTGGGTGCGCCAGGGCGCCTATGGCACGGAGGAAGATGCTGCCGCCGTGTCGACCTGGCGGCGGCAAGGCAACAGGCTTGTGTTCCCGCGCATCCAGGGCACCGATACGGTCGGCACTATTGCTGCCGTGGGCGAAGGCGTCTCGCCGGACCGTATCGGCGAACGGGTGATGGTCGATTTCTCCATCTACAACAGAGACGACGATTCACTCGCCGACATCGACTATATGGGCCACGGTCGCGACGGCGGGTACGCCGAATACCAGACGGTGCCGGCTGAGAATGCCCATGTCGTCGACACCGAGATGAGCGACGTCGAGCTCGCCACCTTTTGCTGCGCCTACCTCACCGGCGAGCAGATGCTGGAGCGCGCCGCACTCAAGGCCGGCGAGCGCGTGCTGGTCACCGGCGCTTCGGGCGGTGTCGGTTCCGGCATCGTGCAGCTGGCGCGAGCGCGCGGCGCCATTCCCTACGCCGTTGTCGGCAAGGGCAAGGAACAGGCGGTGCGCGACATAGGCGCCGAGGCCGTCATCACCCGCGGCGTCGCCGACTTGCCTGCCGCAGTGAATGAGGCGACCGGCGGCCAGCCGATCGACGTGGTCGCCGATCTCGTCGGTGGCGCGATCTTCAACGACTTGCTTCGCATCCTGAGGCCCGAAGGCCGCTACACCACCGCCGGCGCCATCGCCGGACCGGTGGTGCAGCTCGATCTCCGGACCATGTATCTGAAGCAGTTGCAGCTGCACGGCTCGAGCCAGGGCACGCGCGCCGATTTCCGCCGCATCGTCCGCTACATCGAGGCGAAGAAAATCCGGCCGCTGGTTGGCGGTGTCTACAGACTGTCCGATTTCCACAAGGCGCAGGCCGACTTCATCGCCAAGGATTTTGTCGGCAAGCTGGTGGTCGTGCCGGACGCCATGTGGATCGATGGTCACTGACCTGGCAGGACGCGCTTCGTGCGGGTAAGAAAATCATCACAAGCTGTCGGACCTTATCGCTCTCGCCCGTCCGACCGCGTGATTTGGACTTATGCAAACTAGTTTAGGACTTTTGATTGTATATAGTCCGAAATTCACGGTTATCTTGGCTTCATCCACAACGAAGGAGATTGCCATGAAGACCGCTTTCATCACTGGAACCTCGTCGGGCTACGGCCTGGAAACCGCCAGGCTTTTTCACGCCAAAGGCTGGAACGTCATCGCCGCCATGCGCACACCGCGTGAGGATGTCCTGCCCAAATCCGACCGCATCCATATCGTGCCGCTCGACGTCACCAATGTCGACAGCATCAAGGCCGCGGTCGAAACTGCCGGCCCGATCGATGTGCTGGTCAACAATGCCGGCATCGGTATGTTCGGCGCCTTCGAGGCGACGTCGATCGACACGGCGCGCCAGATCTTTGAGACCAACACATTCGGTGTCATGGCCATGACCCAGGCCGTGATCCCGCAGTTCCGCTCTCGTCGTTCGGGCACGCTCATAAATGTCACCTCCAGCGCCGTGCTGGCGCCAATGCCGCTGGTCGCCATCTACACCGCTAGCAAGACGGCGATTGACGGCTTCACCGCCTCGCTTGCCAACGAGCTCAATCATTTCGGCATCCGCGTGAAGATGGTCCAGCCGGGCTACGGGCCGACGACGGCTTTCTCGCGCGATGCTGCGTCCTACATCGAGCGCTTCATCCCCGAAGCCTATGCCGGCTATGCCGGCGAGATCTTTGCAGAGATGACCCGCCCGACGGCACACACCGTGCCTGAGGACGTCGCCGAGATCGTCTGGAAGGCCGCGCACGATGAGTCAGCCACGATCAGCTTTCCGGCAGGACCTGACGCGGTGGCATTGAGCCAGGCGCGGCGTGCGGTGGCTGCCTAGTTCCCCCGTGATGTCTGCCGCGCCGGCGACGTTGTCGCCAGGTGCGGCAGAGGCTCATTGCCGCCGTCGCCGAGCCGCCGCTCGCTTGGGCTCTCGGCCTGAACGCAGGAGCTTCTCTTCCTTGTCGCTCACCAAGGAGCGAATTCCGGTGAAGACCAGGGTGATGGCCTCGTCGCGTCCGATATCGTCGGCCACTGCCTTGCGCAGCCAGAGCCCGTCGAGCAGGGCGGCGATGATGAGGCTCGCCTCGCGCAGGCGCGCTGCATCGAACATCCCGCCAAACACCGAAGCCAGGTTGGAGCGCAGCCGCCGGTGGAACACGCGTTGGAGCCTTGCATATTGCTCGTTCACGCCGGCTTCGGCGCAGACGGAAATCCAGGCGCTGGCGATCGGGCGGGTGAAAGCTTGCGCGGGGAAGTTCCCCTCGACGATCGCTTCCAGCCGCGCCCAGTTGGTTTGGGCCTTACTCAGCCGCGCGATGACGTCTTCCATCAGCAGGCGGTTGTTGTAGCGCACCATGCCGAACAGGACTTCGTCCTTGCCCTTGAAATAGTAGGCGAGAATGCCCGGCGACATGCCGGCCTCGCGGCATATGCGGGCCGAGGTCATGCCTTGCAACCCATGCTCGAGGAACACGCGATGCGCGGCCGCGATCAGCTCGACGCGCCTTATGTCCTCGATTCTGGTTCGCTTGCCGTGAGTCGCCATTTCCCTTTCTAGCAAATAAGATTTTTGTATGCTAATACAAGATTCTATATTGACATACAGCGCAAACGCCATAGCGTTGGCTGGCAGTCGTCTCATCAAGAAAATGGGGAACCAAGAATGCGCACGACAGTCATCTTTGCCTTGCTTTCCGGGTTGATCGCATCGCCCGCCATGGCCGCCGATGCGGCGCAGTGCCAGAAGGTCCGCATGGCGGATCTTGGCTGGACCGACATTGCGCTTACCAACACCACCGCCGAGGTGATCCTCGATGCCCTGGGTTACGACGCCTCGCAGACCTTGCTCGGCCTTGGCGTCGCCTATTCGGCGCTGAAGGAAAACGACATGGATGTGTTTCTCGGCAACTGGCGGCCGGTTCAGGACGAGGAATACAAATCCTATTTCGATGAGGGATCGGTCGAAGTGCTGGGCGTCAATCTCGAGGGCGCCAAATACACGCTGGCCGTTCCGCAATATGTTGCGGACCAGGGCGTCAAAAGCTTCGATGACCTCGCCGCCCACGCCGACAAGTTCGGCAGCAAGATCTATGGCATCGAGGCAGGCTCGAACAAGCCGCTGCTCGACATGGTGGCGGCCAACCGCCATGGGCTCGGCGAGTGGCAGATTATCGAGTCCAGCGAGGCGGCAATGCTGACGCAGGTCGCCAACTCGGTGGCCGACAAGGGCTGGGTCGTGTTCCTGGGTTGGGAGCCGCATCCGATGAATCTCGACTACAAGATTACCTATTTGTCGGGCGGAGACATCGAGTTCGGGCCGAATTTCGGCGGCGCCACCGTCCGCACCATCGCCCGCAAGGGCTTTTCGACGGAATGCCCCAACGCCGCCAAGCTGTTTGCCAATCTGGCCTTCGATCTCACCTACGAAAACTACGGCATGCGGATGATCCTGGGGGAGGGAAAGTCTGCCGACGAAGCCGCCCGCGAGATGATCAAGCGCAACCCCGACAAGCTCGTGAAATGGCTGGATGGCGTGTCGACCTTTGACGGTCAGCCAGGTCTGCCGACCGTGAAAAGCGCTCTGGGTCTCTAGATGAACCAGAGCATGCTCGCAGCCGTGCTGGAAAAGGTGGGTGAGCCGCTGCGCATCATGAGCGTGCCGCGGCCGGAACCCGGTCCAGGAGAGATACTGGTTCGCCTGGAAGCCAGCGGCATCTGCCATACCGATGTACATGTCTGGCAAGGCCACGTGCGGCCGGCGTCAGGGCAGCTGACGACAATTCTCGGCCATGAGGGCGTCGGCAAGGTGGTTCAACTCGGCGCCGGCGTCACGGACTGGCGCCTTGGCGAGCGTGCCGGCGTCGCCTGGCTGCACGACACCTGCGGCGACTGCGACGAGTGCCACGCCGAAATGGAGTCTTTCTGCCAGCACCAGCGCGCGCACGGCTTCGATGTTGCAGGCACCTTCGCCGAATATGTCGTTGCCGATGCGCGTTTTGCCGCGCGACTGCCAGATGAGGGCGATGCGGCGGTGCTGGCGCCGTTGATGTGCGCGGGCTTGACCGCCTTTGGCGCGGTGCAAAGGGCAGGCGTCAAAGCCGGAGAAATCTGCGCCGTCTTTGGCTGTGGCGGCCTCGGCCTTTATGCCGTCCAGATCGCCCGGCGGCTTGGCGCAACAGTCGTCGCCGTCGATACGGATGCGGCCAAGCTTCGCTTGGTTGCGTCTCTCGGCGCCGAGCACACCCTGCTTGCCTCGTCCGAACTGGCGAACAATTGGCCGGCCAATTTGCGCGCCCATGTCTGCATCAATTTTGCGCCGACGCCGGCAAGCTGGGATGCCATGGTTGCCGCAATCCGCCCGCGCGGAAGGATCATCGCGGCGGCCATGGTCTCGCAGCCGGTGCCCCTCAGCCAGGAGTGGCTGACCGCAAGCGGTGTCTGGATAACCGGGACCAGCGTCGGCACGCGCGCACAGATGCGCGAGCTGATCCAGCTGCATGAGGCGCAACCGTTCGAGGCCCAGGTCCAGCGCGTCAAGCTGGCCGAGGCAACCAGCGCGTTGGTTCGGCTGAAGGCGGGGACTGCCGAGGGGCGGCAGGCGATCGTCTTTGGTTCTGACAACCAAGGGTGACCCCACGAAAAACGGCGCTGGCTGCTTTGCAGCGAGACTATAGACAATTGACGGCTTGCCATTTGTTCGGAACAGTCCATTCCATGGTCGATCCGCTCTCCGAAATCATTGAACTGCTCCGGCCTCAAGCCGTGTTCACAAAGGGCATCAGCGGCGCCGGCCGTTGGGGCGTCCGTTATGGCGATTTTGGCCATCCGAGCTTCGCCATCGTGATCGAGGGTGCATGCCGATTGGCCGTCGATGGGCAACAGCCGCTCACGCTGGAGGCCGGCGATTTCATCCTGCTGCCGAAGACGCCGGGCTTCACCATGACGGGTTTTGAGCCCGTGATACCCGAGATCATCGATCCGCACGTCGCGGCGCTCTCGGCTGAGGGTGAAGTTCGCCACGGCGACCAGGATGGCCCGCCGAGCGTGCGTATCCTTGGCGGTTACTTCGTCTTCGATAGCGAGGATTCCGGACTGCTGGTTTCGCTGCTGCCGGATCAGGTCCATGTCCGCGGCGTCGAACGCCTGTCGATCCTGGTGAAGCTGTTGATCGAGGAAGCGGCCCGACGCCAGTCGGGGCGCGAGCTGGTGTTGACCCGGCTGATCGAGATCCTGCTGGTCGAATCCTTGCGGCTGACGCAAACGCCGGATGCACCGGCCGGACTGCTGCGTGGCCTGGGGGACGTACGGCTGGCCGAAGCCATCCGGCAGATGCATGCCGATCCGGCTCGCCCCTGGACGATGGCGGAACTGGCAAAGGAAGCAGCGCTCTCCCGGTCGGCATTCTTCGACCGCTTCAGCCGCAGCGTCGGCGTGCCGCCGATGGAATATCTGCTGGCCTGGCGCATGGCGCTTGCCAAAGACATGCTGCGTCGACAGGAAATCGACATCGCCGAAGTTGCAGAGCGTGTCGGCTACGGTTCGGCGAGCACCTTCAGCACCGCCTTCAGCCGCCATGTCGGCCAGCCGCCCGGCCGCTACGCCAAGGCGACGGCATAGTAGGCGGCAGGTCGCCGGCGGTCCGTCACTCCGGAAGGCCGGCCTTGCGGAAGCCATCGACGAAATGCTCGAGCGTGGCAGTGTCGCGGAGTGGCTCGGTCATGACCCAGTAGCGGGTCGTGAAATGCGGGTTGGCGACGAGGAACATTTCGACCTCCGCCCGCGCCTCATCAAACCGGCCGAGTTGGGCAAGGCTTGCCGCCAGGAAACGGCGTGAGCTTGTGCGATAGGTCTCTTCTTTGCGCAGCGTCTCGACAGCGGCTTCGTAGTCGCGCGCCGCATATTGCGCCTGGCCGAGCATCAGATAGTACCAGCTTGCCGGAAACGGGTTCAGCCGGAACGCCTTGCGAATGTGCTCAAGGCCCTCCCCGACCTGCCCGGCCAGGACCGCGATGTCGGATAGTGTCGCCCAGGCGTCGGCCTCGTTCGGATCGAGCTCGAACGCCTTGGCGAATTCCGCATCCGCCTCGTCGAATCTGCGCTCATAGGCCAGCAGGTTGGCGAGCACCCAGCGACAGCCGGCATCGTTGGGATCGATCGCCACAGCTCTGCGCGCCAGCTCCAAGGCAATGCTACGGTTGGGTTCAATGGGTTCGCCCCAATGCACCCATCCCATCCAGTGGTTCATGGCAAGCCAGCGATAGGCCTCGGCGTACTCCGGATCGAGGGAAACCGCGCGCGTGAGCATCAGATGGGCTTCCCGCGCCGTCTGCGGCGACTCCTCGATTAGCTTGCGCGCCCGCACGCAGAGATCATAGGCCTCGATATTCTTGGGCCGATTGCGCGGCGGCGGCGCGCGCAGCCGGCCGAGCAGGGCCTCGACGATCTTGGCCGTCACCTCGTCCTGGACGGCAAAGATGTCTTCCAGGCTGCGATCGAAGCGTTCCGCCCACAAATGTTCGCCACTCACGGCGTCGACCAGCTGTGCGTTGATGCGCACGCGCCCGGCGGCACGTCTGGCGCTGCCCTCCAAGAGATAGCGCACGCCAAGTTCCCTGGCGATCTCGCGCACATCCACCGCTTTGCCCTTGTAGGCAAAGGTCGAGTTGCGCGCGATGACGAACAGGCCGCCGATCCGGGACAGGTCGGTGATGAGGTCTTCGGTCAAGCCGTCGGCGAAGGCTTCCTGCTCGGGGTCGTTGCTGAAATTGGCGAAGGGCAACACGGCTATCGACGGTTTGGCGGGCAGCGCCAAAGCCTGTCGCTTTGCATCGCCGAGCTGTTCAATGGCGCCGGTGAAGCGATAGCCGACACGCGGAACCGTCGATATCCATTCCCCGCCATTCGCGGCCGGACCCAGCAGCTTGCGCAATTGCGCGATCTGGACCGTGAGGTTGCCTTCCTCGACGGCCGTGCCTGGCCATGCCGCGTCCATCAACTCGGCCTTGGCCAGGATCTCGCCGGGCCGGGCGACGAGCGCCGCCAGCAGTTGCAGTCCGCGATGACCGGCGGCGACGGGGACATCGTCCCGAAGGAGCGTTCCCGCACCCGGATCAAGCACGAACGGACCAAAGGCAAAGCGCGCTCCTTGCATAACGCGCATCTATATAGAGCAATTCCAGGAAAAGTGTGAGGCGGTTTTCCCCGGGGGAGCGCGTAGCGCTTCCCTGAGGAATTGCGTCAAAACAAAGAGTTAGATCACTTCGCCGTTTCGTGAAACGGCGAAGTGATCTAACCGGTTTGGAAGTTTTGAGAACTATTTGGGAAGGCTTAATTACGGCGCCGTCCGCATGCTGCAGAATTCAGCCTCTTCCAAACCGAGGGCTCTCTTGCCCCTCAAGCCGAATGGAGGTTGCCATGAACGATATCCTTGCTTCTGCCCCGACCGCCTGGCTGGAAAAACCCGCGGCGTCATCGCGCCGGTGCCTGACGGGCCCGCGCAGCATGATTGCGGCCTGGCGTGAGCGGATACGCTTTCGCTGGGACCTGAAGCAGAAGGCTGAGGCCAATCCGCATCTGATCGACGATATCGGCCTGACCAGACGCCAGGTCGAGGCAGAGATCGTCAAGCGCTTCTGGCAAGCGTAGGCGAATGCCGCGAGTAACACCGGTTTGCCGCGATTTGCACTTGCCGGAACTTGCCGATCCTGCTTCGAAGGCTGCATGAGCGCCGAAGACACGACGTCACCGCGCGAGCTCCCATGGGCCGCGATGGCCGGCATCATCGCCACCGTCACGGTGTTCGCGGTGGCGCAGGGGCTAACCTATCCGCTGCTCAGCTTCATCCTGGAACGGCAGGGGACGACACCGGGCCTGATCGGCTTCTCGGCGGCGATGACGCCCCTGGGTTTCATCGTCTCGTCGCTCTTCACGCCTGCGCTGGTGCGGCGCGTGGGTGCGGCGCGCTTTGCGGTTCTGTGTTCGATCCTGGCAGCGACCGCCTTGATCGCGATTGCGTGGACGCAGGACGTCTGGGCCTGGATGCCGCTGCGCTTCCTGCTCGGCTTCTTTGCCAACCCGCTCTACATGATCAGCGAAACCTGGCTGGTCTCGATCACGCCCGCCGCACGCCGGGGCCGCATCATGGGCCTTTATTCCTCCATTGTTTCGGCCGGCTTCGGCCTCGGCCCGCTATCGCTCGGCCTTGTGGGCACGCAAGGGTGGCCGCCCTTCCTCATCGGCAGCGCGGCCTTCCTGGTCTGCGGCCTGATCGTGCTTGCGGTCGCGCCGCGCCTGCCCGACATGCCGCGTGAGGGCGAGGCGGTATCGGTCGGCGGCTTCTTCGCCCTGGCGCCGCTGCTTCTGTTCGCGGTTTTCACCGCTGCCGCCTTCGAGCAGGTCCTGCTTTCGCTGTTCGCGGTCTATGGCGCCGCGCTGGGCAGCACTGAGCAGCGCATCGCGTCGCTCATCACCTGTTTCATCGCCGGCAATGCTGTGCTGCAGATCGTGCTCGGGCGCGCGGCCGAACGGTTCGGCTCGACGCGGATGATGCTGTTCTGCGTCCTGGCGTGCCTGGCCGGTTGCCTGCTGTTGCCGTTGCTCTTCGCTACCTGGCTGATCTGGCCGCTTTTCTTCGTCTGGGGCGGGGTCTCGTTCGGCATCTACACGCTGTCTCTGATCCAGCTCGGCGAGCGTTTCACCGGCCAGGCCTTGATCGCCGGCAATGCCGCCTTCGGAATCGTATGGGGCATAGGCGGCATCGTCGGCTCGCCGGTGGCCGGGCTGGCAATGCAACTGACCGGGCATCAGGGACTGCCATCGTCGCTCGGCCTGCTGTGCTGTGTGCTGGTGGTGTTTCTGATGGCAGCGAGACGGCGGGTTTGAGCGAGCTCAGGCGTAAGGCGTGCCTGCCATTGCGGCTTTCAGGCCGATGCTGCCCTTGTCGACAAGCGCGAGAAAGGCCGCGCTCGCCTGACGGCTGTCCTGTGTTTCTCGAAACGTCCGATGCGCCTTCGCGATGAAGGGCTTCTGCCCATCACCCGGACCTCTCGCTCTGTAGAGCCTGCGATCGCGTAGATCTCCGTCAGTAAAGCCGCTCACACTCCAGACCTTGCAAATATGCTATGCTCACCCGGACGTAACAGGGAGAGGTATCGATGAAGAAAGCTTTCCTGACTGCTGTCATTGTCGAGATAGCATTTCTAGGCGTGGCGACAACGGCGTCATTGGCAGATGATCTTCCCGCCTTGAACTCGAAGTGGCGTGAACCGCAACACGGAACCTGCCTGGAGATTACTCAAATTTCAGATGCACTTCCTGGACCGGCAGGCTGCGCTCAGATTGCCGGTCGGATGAAAGACGATCTGATGATCGGTTATGCCTGCAAAAGCGGATCGGACATCAGCTTTTTCTCCGGGCTGCAAACCGACAATTCCATAAAGCCTGATATTTTCATTGGCCGGTATAGCGCGGAAGCCATAATCGCCCAATACTGCACCAGAATTACCAACGACTGGCCTCCAGAATATGATTGCAGAAATGAAATGACGTTCAAAAGCGTCAGCAGTTGCACACCCTGAAATGCACTGGCCGGTTGAAGACGGAAGCTTCATCCGCGGTGCTGTAGAACTCATTGCCTGAACCGCGGCGTGGGCGAAAGCGTCCGATCAGGATCGGCTGAATGAAAACAGCTTCGCGTCCGCATCTTCTACACCGCCGATCGCCGAGGCGACGATCTCCGAAGCGATCTGCGAGAAGGTGATGCCGTTGCCGCCATAACCCATCACGGCATGGATGCGCGGATGCCGGGGCAGGGCGCCGATATAGGGCATGCCGGTGCTGGTCGTTCCGAACGAGCCGGTCCAGGCGAATTCGGGCCGCGCGTCGAGCCGCGGCAGCAAACGATGCAGCTTCTTCGTCAGACGCTGCGCCTTGTCGGCGATCAACTCATCGCGGCGTCCCTCGTCGGTGAAGTCCTCGTCCTCGCCGCCGCAGATGACGCGGCCATCTTCCGTCGCGCGCAGGTATAGGTATGGCTCCGACGCCTCCCAGATCAGCGCCGCGCCCGGCCATATGTTTTTCGGTTGCGGCGCCGTGGCGATCGCCCAGGTCGACACGACGCTGTGCGCGGTCTTCGGGATGATGTCGGTTAGCTCGTAACCGGTGGCCAGCACCAGATGCCCCGCGGTGATCGTCGGCCCGAGACTGGTGGCGACGACGACCTGATCGCTTCTGTCCTCGATCGCTGTCGCCTGCACCGGCGCATAGAAACGCGCCTTGCGCTGCAGGGTTTTCAGCAGCAGGCCGGCAGTCAGTTTGCGCGGGTCGAGCGCGAGATTGCCGTGACTAAGAATGGCGCCGGCACGGTCGATGCCGAAGCTGTCGGTGAGCGCCTTGCGGGTGAGGTAGCTTGCGCCGATGCCGACCTGCCGGCGCGCCTCTGCCTCGTCGCGCAGTGTAGAGGGGTCGAGCACATCGCCGGCGACATAGAGTGCGGAAGATGGTGTCAGGTTGCAGTCGATGCCGAGTTCGGCGATCCGACCGCCAAGGTTGGACACCGCAAGGCGCGAGCGCCGCCATGCCTGTCCGGCATCGGCCTTGCCGACCATCGCCGAAA
Source organism: Mesorhizobium sp. P3_A2 (assembly GCF_056403115.1). Taxonomy (NCBI): domain Bacteria; kingdom Pseudomonadati; phylum Pseudomonadota; class Alphaproteobacteria; order Hyphomicrobiales; family Phyllobacteriaceae; genus Mesorhizobium; species Mesorhizobium sp. P3_A2. The sequence goes on along the minus strand of NZ_JBFUGC010000019.1, from coordinate 62,634 downwards.
GTTTCGTCAGCGGCTGATCGAGTTCGAACTGCACCAGGGCGGTGGTTGCCGAGGTCGACCCCAGCAGCGGACCACGACGGTCGATGCAGATGACAGAATGACCGGAGGCGGTCAGCGTTTCGGCGACCATGGCGCCGCTGATCCCCATGCCGACGATCAACACGTCGGTCTTGACGTCGCGGGTCAGTCTTTCCGTCGGCACCGATGGCGCCCGATAGGCAAACCAGACCGGCCGGCCGCTGCGCAGGTCGAGTTTGCGGGCCACCAATGTCTCCAGACGCCGGCAAAGTCTGCCAACCAAAGGTCTTCAAGCGAAGAGCGGCCGCCGTAGCTCCGAGCTTCGGTGGCCGCTGGCGACGCTATATGCGTCCGAGAACAACCAGGATGATGACGATGATCAGCACCAGCCCGAGACCGCCGCCGCCATAGTAGCCGGTGCCGTAAAACGGTCCGCCGCCGAGGCCGCTGAAGCCGCCGAGCAACGCGATGATCAGGATGATAATAAGAATGGTACCCAGGCCCATATGCCGTCTCCTTGCGCTGCCGCGCCATTCACGCCGCGCGGCTTCGAAGGAAGAAACTCGCGGCAAGCCTTCCTGTTCCCACGTCTCGGTTCTGTTTGACGGCTAAGGAGCCAACGGCAGCGGATTGCCGGCTTTTCAAGGCACGGTCTGCGACTCATAGAACGCGCCGGTAGGCGGCGGGCGTGACACCGAGTTGCGCTGGAAGGCACGACAAGGAATATTCGCAACTCCGCCTGGCGGTAGCGGCGGCAGTCGAGTTCAGCCGGCGGCAATCACGTCGCCTCGCCGGCCGGTGCGCTTATGTCTTCCTCGGCAATGTCGTCGAACGAGGCGTAGTTCATGTTGTAGAGTCGCGCGTAGAGGCCTTTCGCCGCCATTAGCTGGTCGTGATTGCCGCTTTCGACGATCTCGCCGTTCTGCAGCACGATGATGCGGTCGGCGCCGCGGATGGTGGCCAGCCGGTGGGCGATGACCAGCCCGGTGCGGCCTTCCAGCAGCGTGAGCAGCGCCTTCTGGATCAGCATCTCGGTGTAGGAATCGATGCTCGCCGTGGCCTCGTCCAGCACCAGGATCTTGGCGTCGGCGACCAGCGCGCGCGCAAAACTGATCAACTGGCGCTGGCCAAGCGAGAGATTGCCGCCGCGCTGTTCGAGCTCGGTGTCGTAGCCGTCGGACAGATGCTCGATGAAATCGTGCGCACCCACCGCTTGTGCGGCGCGCACCACCTCTTGGCGGGTTGCTGATGTCTTGTGGTAGCGGATGTTTTCCAGCACCGTTCCCGAAAACAGGAATGGCTCCTGCAGCACCATCGCCACCTGATCGCCGAGCGAGTCCTGCGTCACGTCGCGGACATCGTGCCCGCCGACCAGCACCTCGCCCGACCAGACATCGTAGAAACGGTGCACCAGCGCCATGCAGCTCGACTTGCCCGATCCGGTCGGCCCGACCAGGGCCACGGTCTCGCCTGGATTGACGCGGAACGAGACATTTTTGAGCACCGGCTGGTTCTGCCGGTAGCCGAAGGTGACGTTCCGGAATTCGACCGAACCGTCCATGTCGCGCGTCAGCGCCACCGCGCCTTGCCTGTCGCTGACGTCGACCGGGACGTCGAGCACTTCGGAGATGCGCTGGCCCGAAGCCATGGCGCGCTGCATGACCGAGTACTGCATGGTGAGCGAGCGGATCGGGTCGAAGAAGCGCTGGATGTAGAACAGGAACGCCACCATGACGCCGATGTCGAGGCTGTGCGACAGCACCATCGAACCGCCGACGACAATGACGGTGGCCATGGCGATGCCGGTCAGCGTGTCGACGATCGGCACCATCACCTGCGCATACTTTGCCGAGGTCAGATGCGTCCTCAGATTGGCCAGCACCTTCTCGTCATAGAGATCGAAATTGACGTGCTGGCGCTCCAGGCTCTGCACGGTGCGAACGCCATGGATGCCTTCGGCGAGTGCACCGTTGGCGATCGAATTGGTCTCGTGCGCGGCCATGAAGGCGATCTTGGCGCGCGGCAGCCAGAACAGGCGCACGATGAACAGCGCCGGCATGGTCGACAGCGTCAGCAGCCCAAGTCGGAAATCGAGCCACAACAGAACGCTGACGATGCCGAACAGAAGCACGATGTCGCCCACCGACATGACAGAGGTCTCGAGGAATTCCTGCATCGAATTGACGTCGCCTTGCAGGCGCGACATCAGCCGTCCGACTTCGGTCTTGTCCATGAAGCTCAATGAGACGCGCTGCAGATGGCTGAACATGGCACGGCGCAGGTCCGACAGCACACTCTCGGCCACCTTGCCGACGACGCTTTCCTGCACATAGCTGGCGGCATAGTTGATCAGGATGATCAGTGCGAAAGCGCCGATCGCCCAGTTCATCACCGAGCGGTCTGCCTTGCCTGCCGCCATGCCGTGGTCGATGGCGTAGCGGATGACCAGCGGGATCGCCAGCTGCGTCAGCGTGAACACCAGCACCGCCGCAACCGAGATGAAGATCCGGCCCTGATACGGTTTTACGAAGCTCCAGATGCGGCGCACGATGCGCGGATCGTAGACCTTGCCGAAAACCTCTTCCTCGTCGCGGTGCGAGCCGACCACGGCCTTGGTCGGCCGGCCGCTGGTATCTTCTTTCTCGTCGTCATTCTGTGTCGACATCATGCGGCTCCCACGGCCACAGGCAGGTCGTCATCCGGCCGCAGCTGCAGGTCGTAAAGCGCGCGGTAGCGTCCGCCCTGCGCCAGCAATTCCTGGTGCGTGCCGCGTTCGGCGATGCGGCCGTTCTCAACAAACAGGATCTGGTCGGCATGCATCAGCGAGCTCAGCCGGTGCGAGATGATCAGCGTCACGCGGTCCTTGGCGAAGCGCTTCATCGCCGTTCGGATCCGCTGCTCGGTGCCGGCATCGACGGCCGCGGTGGAATCGTCGAACACCAGAACGGAAGGTCGCAGCATCAGTGTACGGGCGATGGTCAGGCGCTGCCGCTGGCCGCCGGAAAGCGACGCGCCGCGTTCGCCGACGACCGTGGTGTAGCCGGCGGGAAGGCCGATAATATAGTTGTGCAGTTGGGCATATTCGGCGGCCTGCCCGATGCGGGTCTCGCGCGCCCAGGGATTGCCATAGGCGATGTTGTTCTCGATCGAGGTGGTGAACAGGAACGCGTCCTGCTGCACGACGCCGACCGCTTTGCGCAGCGACTGCAGCGTCACCGCGCGGATATCCTGCCCGTCAATGGTGATCGCACCAGACGTCACGTCATAGAAGCGCGGGATCAGATGTGCGATGGTCGACTTGCCGCTGCCCGGCGGGCCGACAATGCCAACGGTCTCGCCGGACCTCGCCTCGAACGAGATGCCCGACAGCGCCGGCCGGCCGCCCACGCCCGCATAGCGGAAGCCGACATTGTCGAAGCGCAGCACGCCTTCGCTGACGACGAGATCCTTGACACCAGGCGCATCCTGGATGTCGAGTTCGGCGTCGAGCAGTTCGAACAGCCTGGTGCCGCAGGTCGAGGCGCGGGCGAACGAGTTGACCATCAGGCCGAGCTGGCGCACCGGCATCTGCAGGATGGTCATGAAGGTGAGGAACTGGGCCAGCGTGCCGACGCTGATCTCGCCGGCGATCACCTTCTGGCCGCCGAACCACAACACCAGCCCCATGGCCGCCAGGAAGGAGAAATTCATGGCGCTGGTGTTGGAGACGCGAATGTCGACGCGCTCATTGGCAAGCTCCAATGCCGACCGCTTTGCGCGGTCGAACTTTTCCAACTCATGCCGCTGCGCGGCGAAGGCGCGGACGACGCGGATGCCGCCGAGATTCTCGTCCATCACCCGGCTCAGCACCGACAGCCGCTCCTGCAGCGTCAGCCAGGTGCTGCGCAGCCTGAGCTGGGTAACCGAGGACCGCCAGGCCACGAACGGCACGAAACTGAGGCTCAAGAGCCCGAGTTCGAGGTCGGTGCTGATCAGCAGGTACGAGCCGACGCCGATCAGCACGCCGAGCAGCACGACGCGCAGTATGCCGGTGGAAAAGAACATCCGCACGCCGTCGAGGTCGAGCAGGCCGAGCGTGATCAGGTCGCCGGTATGCACCCGGTCATGGAAGGAGAAACTCAGCCGCTGGATCTTCTCGTAGAAGGCGAGCCGCAATTCATAGCCGGTGCGGTGGCCGACGGCCTCGCCGTAATAATTCTGCGCCATGGTGAAGAGGCCGCGCAGGATGCTGACGACGAGCAGCGTGATCGCTGTCGTCCACAGCGCCTGCTCTGCCGCCGCGCCGCCGCCGGCCTGCATCACGCCTTGCGCCTGGTCGATGGCGTGGCCAAGCAGGCGCGGGATGAACAGCTGCAGCGTCGCGGCGATGAACGTCGAGACGATGGTGATCGCCACCTGCCAGGGATGGCGCAGCGTCATGCGCACGATGCGCAGCAGCGTGCTGAGGCCCTTGCCCCAGGACGCCTCCGCCACATGGGCAAACGATTTGCCGCGCTTCGCCGCGCCGCTGGTTGCATCCGTATTCAAGGAAAAATATCCAGCCCGATCCGGACATTAGCCCGGACGAATGAAAGCAGACTCAGTTTCAGATGCTGGGATGGTACGCCTCCATTTTGGCCGTTCAAGGGCCAATGACGGCATCGCACTGTGCCTGTAGGGTGGCGCATGACCATATGAGCTGGCGCTAAGATTGCAGGTTTGGCTTATGGCGCATTACGAGGCATTGTTCCGCACGATCAACCCGCCATCCAGCCGCCATCCACCATCAGATTGATGCCGGTGACGTAGCTTGCCATATCGCTGGCAAGAAACAGCGCGGCACCAGCGACGTCATTCGGGGTGCCGAGCCGCGGCCAGGGCGTGCGGCTGCGTGAATAGGCGAGCGCATCGGGATCGTTGGCGACACCCGGCTTGCCGGTGATGATCTTGCCGGGCGCGATCGCATTGCAGACGATGAGGTCACCGGCGTGGTCGACGGCGATCTGCCGCGTCATCTGCACGATGGAGCCCTTGCTCACCGAATAGGGAAAATCGCCGGGGCAGGCGACCATGCCGTGCTGCGAGGAAACGTTGATGATGCGGCCGCGAACTTCGTTCACCGGCGCCTGGGTCAGCATCTGCATGACGGCGCGCTTGGAGCTGTAGAAGAAGCCTGTGAGGTTGACGCCGATCACGCGGTTCCATTGCTCAGGCGTGGTCTCGACCAGGTTGGTGCTGGTGTAGATGGCGGCATTGTTGACCATCACATCGAGCCGGCCGAAACGCGCGGTCGTCGCGCCGACCAGCGCATCGACCGCGTTCCAGTCCGCAATGTCGGTCGCGACATGCATCGCTGTCCCACCGGCCGACTGGATCAGATCGACGGTGCTCTGGCCGCCTTCGATCGGCAATTCGGCGATATCGGCAATGACGACGGCAGCGCCTTCGGCCGCGAATTTCAGCGCGATGGCGCGGCCGATGCCGGAGCTTCCTCCAGTGACGATCGCGACCTTGTTCTCGAGCAGCGGCATTTTTTCTCCTTTGAGCAAATTCCAGGAAAGTGTGAGCGCTTTCCCTTGGGGATTGCGTAAAACAAGAGGTAGAGCGGTTCGTTTCCCTAAAACGGTGAGCCGCTCTAGTGTTCCCGGCGCACGACCTTGCCTTGCCCCGCACCGGTCAGCACCTGATCGCGCACGATCTGTCGCCCACGCAGAAACACATTGGTCAGCCGCGCCTTGACGCTCCAGCCGTCGAACGGCGTGTATGCCGCGCGGGAAACCTGATCGGCGTCCGAGATGGAACTGGACAGGCGCGGGTCGACGATCAGCAGGTCGGCGTCGTAGCCGGTGGCGATGCGCCCCTTGCGCTTGCCGAGCCCGAAACGCTCGGCCGGATTGCGCGCGCACATCCGCACCACATCAGCATAGCTAATCAGCCCCTCATCAACGAGCTTCAGCATCACCTGCAGCAGCGTCTGCAGCCCCGGCATGCCGCCGGGGATATCGGCGAAAGCGGTGTAGGCGGCGGCCTTCTCGGCCAGCGCATGCGGCGCGTGGTCGGTGGCGACGATATCGATCAGCCCACCCTTCAGGGCCGCGCGCAAGGCTTCGACATCCTGCCGCGACCGTAACGGCGGCGAGCCCTTCAGCCTGGCGCCTTGCGTCTCGTAATCGTCGGCGGTGAAGAACAGGTTCTGCGGTGTGGTCTCGACGCTGGCATCCGCCCTGTCGCGCAGCCGGCTCCACGCTTCGACGCCCGGTTCCGAATTGATCTGCCGGACATGGATACGCGCGCCGGTCGCGGCGGCGGCAAGCACGGCGCGCGCAACGCCGCCGGCTTCCGCCAGCGGTGGCCGACTGTCGAGAAAGGCCGCGATGGTCCCCGTCTTGTTGCGCTCATTGGCGCCGGTCAGCATCGATTGATCGCCCGGCGAAATGCCGATCAGCGTATCGGCATGGCCGAAATGTCTGAGTGCCTCGGCAACCATCTCGAAATTGCGAAACAGGAAGGCCTCCGGCACATCGGAGGTGAACAATTCGAACGACACCGGTGCGAGCGCGAGCAGGCCGGCAATGCGCGACAGATCGCGGCTGACCACGGCCTGGAAGCCGACATCGACATGGAGACGGCCTGTCGCCGTCGCCATCTTGTCGGCGAGCTGTTCCGCGCTGGCCGTCCATGGCTCGTCGGTCGGCATGTCGAGCACCGTCGTGACGCCACCAAGTGCCGCCGCATGGGTGCCCGAGGAAAAATCCTCCTTGTGCGTGAGGCCAGGCTCGCGCAGATGCGCATGCGCGTCGACCAGGCCGGGCAGGAGCAGGCAGCCCGAGGCATCCACTACCGTCGCGGCTTCAGCTGTTCCGCCGGGTGTGATCAGCGCCGCGATCCGGCCGCCGACAATGCCGACATCGCGCCGTTCCTGCCTCTCGGCGTTGACAACGGTCGCGCCCCTGATCAGCGTCTCGAACATGCGCCTCGCTCTCGTGAGCCGCGCCGCTCGAAGCCGGCATGGTTCTCCAGCCAGAAGCGGGCAATGTCTTCGCGCCGCATGAAGGCAGCGTCCGGTTTTGTCTTCACGTGCTCGATCACTTCGCGCAGCCCCGAGGCACGGTTGGGCTGGCCCATCCAGCGCGCATGGATGCCGATCGTCAGCATGCGGCCGCCGGTCTCGTCGGCTTCGTCGAGCATATAGTCGATGGCCGAGCGGCAATCCTGCGCGAAGTCGCGCGGATTGCTGTAGCCCGGCGCGACGAGATAGCGGCTGTCGTTGAGGGTCTTGGAATAGGGCACGACCAGGATTTCCGCGCCTTGGTGGTTGAGGAAATACGGCAGGTCGTCATTGCACGGATCGGAGTGGTAGAGAAACCCGCCTTCGCGCACCAGCAGATCGCGCGTGTTGACGCTCGGCAGCGAGCGGCAGTTCCAGCCCAGCGGACGCCTGCCCATCAGCCTTTCGTAGAGCGCAATCGCCTCGTGCAGCTGGCGCTCTTCCTCGCTGCGCTCCATCGTCGTGTAGTCGATCCAGCGCAGCCCATGGCCAAGCAGATCGTGCCCGCGCGCATTCATCCATTCGGCCACCGTCGGGTTGCGCTCCAGCGCGACCGCGCAGGCGGAGACGGTGATCGGAATGTCGTAGCGGTCGAACAGCCGCGCCAGCCGCCAGACACCGGCCCGGCTGCCATATTCGAAATGGGTCTCGGTGCCGAGGTCGCGCACCGGCGGGCTGGACGTGAGATTATACTCGCCCCAATTGTCGTTGCGGCCGTCCTCGAGCCAGGAGTACTCCGAGCCCTCTTCGTAATTGAGCACCAGATTGATGGCGAGCTTGACGCCGCCCGGCCAGGTCATGAAAGGCGGATGCGGGCCGTAGCCGACGAAGTCGCGCGGTTGCTGAAAATCGGTCGGCATCGCTCTAGCTCCTCAGCGTTCGTTGGCGGCGATCCAGTCGATGTAATCGTGGAAGGCCTGCTTCGCCGGCGTCGGCCGCCAGTCGGTATCACGCTCGATGCGGGCAAGGTCATATTCGCCCCACATGCCCGTCTTCAGCGTTGCGTTCATGACGATGTTCGCCGTCTCTTGCGGGCTGACTTCGCTCTTCAGGCCGGGGAAGCGCTCGGCAGCCCAGCCGATGAAGTCGCCGACCGTCTGCGTGCCGCCGCTGCCGATATTGTAGTGCCGATAGCGCAAATCTTCGGCATCGAGCAGCGCCATGACGGCCCTGGCGACGTCGCTCGACAGCACATAGTCACCGAGCGGCTCGAGACTGTTCGGCCGGATCGTCTCGTTGCTGAGCGCCATATGCGCGATGCGGTTCGGCAGATGGCGCACATTGCGGCTGCCGGTGACGCGGTCCATCGGCCCATAGACCGAGGACAGCCTGACCGAAATGGCGGACAGACCGAACAGGTCGGCATAACGGTTGGTGACCATTTCCGCGGCGAATTTCGAGATGCCATAAAGCGTCAGCGGCGCGACATAGCCATCCTCGGGCAGCGGCTCGCCGGCCCAGTCCGGCCCGTTGTGGCGATAGACCGAACCGGAGCTCACATAGACGAAGCGCTTGATGCCGGGGCGGCCGCGCGCCCATTCCAGCATCCGCACCGTGCCCATCAGATTGACGTCGACGATGGTCGCCGGATCGTTGGCCTCGGGAGGCTGCGTCGGGTCGCTCGGGCGCGAGTTCGGCGTCACCGTCGCGCCATGGACAATTGCGGTGATTCCATGCGCGTCGAGTGCCGAAGCCCATTGCTTGGGATCCAGTATGTCGGCGGTCAGCACGGTTAGGCGGTCGCGCACCGGCGCGAAGAATTTTTCCGCAATCGCGTCGAGCCCCGACCGGTCGAGGATAACGGCGCGGGCGTGCGGATCGCTGTTCAGCCATTCACGCGCTACCACGCTCATGACAAAGCCGGTGCCGCCGGTGACGAGAAGCGTCATGGGAACTCCTTTGAAATCGATCTGAAGAATTCAGCGCGTCGCATAGCCGCCATCCACGAGCATATCGGAGCCGGTGACGAAGGATGCATCCCGCGAAAGCAGGAAGGCAGCTGCTGCCGCGACCTCCTCCGGCTCGGCGATCCGGCCAAGCAGATGCGCCGGTCCGAGCGTGGCATTGGCCGCCTCGAAATCCCTAAAGCGGCGCAACAGCCGCGTCGTTGCCACCGCGCCCGGCGAGAGGCTGTTGACGCGCACCTTGTCGGCGGCGTGGTCGACGGCCATCGCCTTGGCGAGATGGATCAGTCCGGCCTTGGCGGCGCAGTAGGCGACTGCCTTTGTGGTGGCGACGCGACCGAATTGCGAGCCGATGAAGACAACCGAACCACCGCCGCCGGCCGCGATCAGCGGCACCGCGTGCTTGCTCATCAGGAACGCGCCGGTCAGGCCGACATCGATCTCGCGCCGCCACGCGCTCTCGTCGAGATCGACGACAGTGGCGCTGGTCGACGGTGCGGCGGCATTGTGCACCAGCCCGTCCAGCCGGTTGAATTTCTGTCTGGCGAACTCGACAGCGGCCTGGGCGGAATCGCTATCCGTCACGTCGCATTGGCAGGCCGCAGCCGAAGGGCCAAGCGTTTCGGCAAGCTGGGTTGCAGGTTCGAGATCGTAGTCGGCGCAGACTACCCTTGCGCCCTCAGCGATGCACCGCTCGGCGATCGCGGCGCCGATGCCGCTCGCGGCACCCGCGATCAGGATGACGCTGTCTTGCAGGCGGTTCATGGCGGTCGTCATCACACCCGGTCCTCGACGGCTTGCACGATCGGCCCCGAGACCGGCCGGCGCAGGAGATTGTAGCAGGCGGCAAGCGTCACCAGAACCGCGCCGCCGCCCAGCAGCAGGAACATCGCCGGCGCACCCATATGCGCCATCAAGCCGGCGGACACGCCTGGCGTCGCGACATTGCCGATCGAGTAGAGCAAAAGCAGCGTGCCGGAGGCGCCGACCATGTGCCGGCTGTGCAGCTGCGAGGCGCCGAATGCCATCGCCACCGGATAGATCGTCAGCGCCGTGGCGCCGTAGAGGAAGAACAGCACGAACAGCAGCGCCTCGGAAAAATTGCCAACCCAGGCGATTGTGGCGCACAGCACGACCGACAGCAGGCCTTGCGCCAGCAGGATCAGCCGCCGCTCGAACCGGTCCGACAGCCAGCCGACGGGCGTCTGCGCCAGCATGCCTGCAATGCTGATGGTCGTCACGAGTCCGACCGTTGTCCCCGCAGACAGCCCGATCTGGGTGCCGTAGATCGGCGTCAGCACGAAGATGTTCATGTTGGTGATGCCACCCTGGAAGATGGCGACCACCGTCACCGGTGCCAGCCGGAACAGCGCCAGGGGGCCGAGGCGTTTGACAGGCCCGCTCGCATGATCCGGCTCGGCGGGAGAGGCAGGCAGGGCCGGCCAGCGTCCGCCGACAAATTTAGACGCCAGCGCCAGCAGCACCATCGCTGCTGCAACCGGGAACAGATGCGGCGACTGCGGCCCGACCAGCGCGACCAGGAGTTGTCCGAGCAGTACCGCGATCGCCGTCGTCAGCATATACAGCGAGAACATCGCGCCGCGATTGTGCTGCTCGGCATAGAGATTGATCCAGCTCTCGCAGACGACGAACAGCGACGCCATCGACATGCCTCCCAGCAGGCGAAAGCAGATCCAGCTCGGCACGAAATCGGTGAAGACGAAGCCTGCCGCCGCCAACAGCGCCAGCACAAGGACCACCACGAAGGTGCGCTCATGGCCGTAATGGGCCACCGCCGGGCGCGTGACCAGGCAGCCGACGAAAAAGCCGACGGGATAGGCGGTGAGCACGATCTGGACGACGTCGGGCGAAATGCCTGGCTTGCCGAGATGCAGGGAGACGGCGGTGGTCAGCATGGCGCTGCCGATGCAGGCGAGACAGATACCGGCCATGATCGGCAGCAAAGCGCGTGAGCGCTCTGCGTTTTGCCACAGCCGCATCGCGGATTGGGCGATCGACCTCATGGCTGCGCTGCTCCCCTGGCCGCGCCGACACCGACGCCACCCTGAGCGAGAGGCTACACGGGGCAGCAATTGCTGCAAACGAAGATAGATACGGCTATGGCTTTGATTTTTTTGGCCATGCCGATGATGGAAAGCGGCATCTAGGCCGCTGGCAGGGCTTTACAGCGGTTTTGTGCCATCCATACCATAGGCAAGTCACCGACATCGCGAGCTGCCTGATCGAAAGCAGCAAGGAGGAATTCCATGACGATCGAGCGTCTTGAAAACGGCCAACGCTTCTGCCGGGTGCTGCGCTACAACGGCACCGTCTATGTCGCGGGCCTGACGGCGGACGACCTCTCCGGCGACACCACCTCGCAGACCAGGCAGATCCTCGCCAAGATCGATGCCCTTCTGGCGAAGGCCGGCAGCGACAAGACCAAAATCCTCAGCGCGCAGATCTGGCTCAGGGACATCGCCGATTTCGAGATGATGAACACGGCCTGGGACGCCTGGATCGACCGCAGCGCCATGCCGGTGCGCGCGACGGTCGAGGCGCACCTTGCCGGCGACCAATATCGCGTCGAGATCATGGTGACGGCGGCGGTCGGCTGAGGCCGATTGGGGTGGGCAAACCGGATGCATGAGCTCGTCATCACAGGTGGACGCGTCGCGCTCGACGACGGCTGGGCCGACTGCGACATCGGCATTGATGCCGGCCGCATCTCAGCCATCGGCAATTGCTTGTCCGGCGAGACGCTGATCGACGCAGCCAGGCGCTGGGTCATGCCCGGCGGCATCGACGCCCATTGCCATCTCGACCAGCCGGTCTGGGGTGGGGCGGGCAATGCCGACGATTTCGAATCCGGCACCATCTCGGCGGCTTTCGGCGGCACCACCTGCATCGTCCCGTTCGGCATGCCGGGCCCCGATATGTCGACGATCGGCGCCATTGATCGTGCGCTCGATCGCGCTTCGGGCCGTGCGGTAATCGACTACGGATTGCATGCCGTGGTGACCATGGGCACCGGCGCCGATGTCGAGCAGCAACTCGCGGCGCTTGCCAGCCGCGGCATCGCCTCGGTCAAGCTGTTCATGACCTATCAGGGCTTTGCCGTTGACGATGATCTGTTCTTCAAGGTGCTCGATACCGCTCACAATCTCGGCTGGATCGTCATGGTTCACGCCGAGAACGATGCCGCGATCCGGCGCACGCGCCAGCGGCTGATCGATCTTGGCCGCACCGACATACGCTACCACGTCGTCGCGCATAGCGAGACCATGGAACGCGAGGCGACGCATCGCGCGCTCGCCTTCGCCGAAATGACCGGCGCGCGCATGACCATCGTGCATGTCTCGTCCTGGCAGTCGGCCGAGGAGGTGGCGCGGGCGCGCTCGCGTGGCGTCGATGCGATCGGCGAGACCTGTCCGCAATATCTCTTCATCAGCGGCGCCGATCTCGATCGTCCGGCAGTCGATGCGGCGCGTTTCGTCTTTTCGCCGCCGCCGCGTTCACCGCGCAGCCATCAACATCTGTGGCAGGCGCTGGTCGACGGCGGCATCGACCTCTGGTCCTCCGACCATTCGCCCTATTACTTCGCCGACAAGATCGGCAAGGCGGAAACACCTGGCTTTACCACGACACTCAGCGGCATTCCCGGCATCGAGACTCGTTTGCCGCTGCTGTTTTCGGAAGGGCTGTTGACGGGCCGGCTGACGCTTGAGCGCTATCTGGATCTCACCTCGCGCAATGCCGCTGCGATTTACGGTTTCGCCGATCGCAAGGGCAGCATAGCGGTCGGTCTCGATGCCGATCTGGCGCTGTGGGACCCGGAAGCGACCTGGACGCTCGGCCACGCCGCTTTGCATTCGCGCGTCGACTTCACACCTTACGAGGGCAGGAGCGTGACCGGCAAGCCGACCACCGTTCTGGTGCGCGGCGTGCCGGTGATCGCCGATGGCGTGCTCAAGGCAAAGCCGGGTTTCGGACAATTCGTGGAGCGCACCGCCGCCGACCCGGCCCGCTCGGGAAAACCTGTCGAGGAGACGACGCCATGGCTCGATGCCTGACCATAGCGGTCTGCCAGACCGGGCCGATCCAGCGCAGCGCGACGCGTGCCGAGACCGTCGATCGCCTCATCCATCTGCTGGAACAATCGGCCGCTGCCGGCGCGGAGATCGCGGTCTTTCCGGAAATGGCGCTGACCACCTTCTTCCCGCGCTGGCGCATCGACGATCAGGCCGAGATCGACGCCTTCTTCGAAAGCGCAATGCCCGGTCCGGAAACGCAGCGCCTCTATGATGCGGCCGCTCGTCTCAAGATCGGCTTTGCACTCGGCTATTGCGAAATCACGCGGGAAGATGGCCGCACGCGCTATTTCAACACAATGGACCTTGTCGGTCCCGACGGGCACTTCATCGGCCGCTATCGCAAGATGCATGTGCCGGGCTCGGCCGAGCCGGAAGAAGGCACGACCACGCATCTGGAGCGGCGCTATTTCGAGCCGGGCAATCTCGGCTTTCCGGTCTTCGATTATGGCGGCGTGCGCGTCGGCATGGCGATCTGCAACGACCGCCGCTGGCCGGAGACTTACCGCATGCTCTGCCTCAACGGCGCGGAAGTGGCGGTGCTCGGCTACAACACCCCGCTGCTGCTTGATGAGGCGCCGGCGCTGGCGCATCTCAGAATGTTCCACAACCATTTGCCGATGCAGGCCGGCGCCTACCAGAACACGCTGTGGGTCGCCGCCGCCGCCAAGGCCGGCTTGGAAGACGACCAGGCGCTGATCGGCGGCTCCTGTATCATCGCACCGACCGGCGAGATTGCGGCGCAGGCGATTTCGCTTGGCGACGAGGTCATTGTCCATCGCGCCGATCTCGATCTCATCGCCACCTGCCGCAAGGTGAACTTCGACTTCGCGCTCTACCGCCGCCCCGATCAATATCGCCTGATCAGCGAGCCCGTCGGTTCGCATGTCTGACCTGGGCCGCGTTCCATCCGCCGAGTGCATCGCGCCGCCGCCGGCCATTCCGCTATCGCTGGCAGAGATCGTCGAGAACGGACTTTGCATCGGTTGCGGGCTCTGCCGGTCGCTCGCCGGCCCGCAAGAAGTCGAGATGATCATGACGCCGGAGGGGCGCCTCCGGCCAGTGGCCCACACGGCGCTCAGCCATGCGACCCTGATGCGCATCAATGCCGTCTGCCCGGGAACGCGCATTGCCGGGCCACCGCCGCCGCAAACAGCTACAGCCGCGCTGACAGACACGGTGTGGGGCCCGGCCGAGCGGGTCAGCCTTGGCTATGCTGGAGACCCGGCGGTGCGGTTCCAGGCATCGAGCGGCGGCGTGTTGACGGCGCTTAGCCAGTTCCTGCTGACGTCCGGCCGCGTCAACTTCGTCCTGCACGTCTCGGCGTCGCGAACCGCGCCGATGCGCAGCGAGCGTAGGCTGAGCTTCGATGCCGCGTCGGTTCTCGAAGGTGCCGGCTCGCGCTACGGGCCGGTCGCGCCGCTTGAGGATTTCACCGAGATACTCTCTCGCGGCGAACCCTTCGCGCTGATCGCCAAGCCTTGCGACATCACCGCCGTGCGCAATCTGGCTCGGCACGATTCGCGTGTCGAAAAATATATGAGCTATGCGCTCGCTTTCGTCTGCGGCGGCGCGTCCGACCTGTCGAAATCGGAACAGGTGCTGCAACGCTTCGGCCTCGCCGAGGAAGAGCTCGCTCTGTTCCGCTACCGGGGTTACGGCAATCCCGGCCCTAACCAGATCGAGACCAAAGACGGACGCGCCTTCCAACTCAGTTACCGGCAGCTGTGGGAGGACGAGGACAAATGGATGATCCAGCCCCGCTGCAAGATCTGTCCCGACGCCATCGGCCAGGTCGCCGACATCGTCGCGTCCGATGCCTGGCTGAATGGCGGGCCGGCAGTCGATGACGAAGCCCTCAACGGCATCATCGTGCGCACCCCGCGCGGCCTCGAACTGTTCAATGCAGCGGTCGCAGCCGGTGCACTGGCGATCAAGCGCGAGAGCAGCTTTGCCGAACTCGGCGAACTGCAGTCGCATCAGACGCGTAAGCGCCGCGCGGTCTGGGCGCGGCTGAAAGGCATCGAGATTGCCGGCAAGCCGATGCCCTTCGTGAGCGATCTTGCCCTAGAGGATTGCGCCCGGCAAAACATACTGGCCGACAATCTCGCGGAAGGCCGCGGCGCCCGCGACCGCGCCAGGCGCGGACGGCTGGGTGAGCCGCGTGCGGTGCCACGCCTGAACGAAACAGCCATGGCCAAGGATGGATGTCCATGAGTGTGCCTGAAGAAACCGACGTGATCGTCATTGGCGGCGGCATGGCCGGCGCCGGCGCCGCTTTCGAGATCAGCCGTACGGCCAAGGTGGTGCTGCTCGAGCGCGAAAGCCATTGCGGCTACCACACCACCGGCCGCTCGGCGGCAAGCTTTACCGAAAACTACGGCAACGGCGTCATCCGCCGCATCGTGCTTGCCAGCCGCTCGTTCCTGACCGAACCGCCGGCCGGCTTTTCCGACTATCCGCTGCTGAGCAAGCGCGGCATGATCACGGTCGCGCGGGAAGATCAACTCGACCTTTTGCGCGAAGATCTGGAGGCGGCTCAAGCGCTGGTTCCGACCATCGTCGCCATGACGCCCGCCGAGGCGATCCAGCGCGTGCCGGTGCTGCGCGCCGACTATCTCGCCGGCGCCTATATCGAGCCGCATTCGATGGACATCGACGTCAACGGCCTGCACCAGGGTTTTCTGCGCGGCGCCCGTGCACGAGGCGCCAGGATCGTCACCAACGCCGACGTCAAGAGGATCGGCCGGCAAGGCGGCCAATGGCGGGTCGAAACCTCGGCCGGGACCTTCCTCGCAGCGCGGATCGTCAATGCCGCCGGCGCCTGGGGGGACGAGATCGCTGTCATGGCCGGCGTGCGTCCGGTCGGCCTGCTGCCGAAGCGCCGCACCGCCTTCAACATCCCGGCACCGGCCGGCGTCGACATATCGGACTGGCCGCTGGTCAACGACGTCGGCGCCGAGTTCTACTTCAAGCCGGATGCCGGGCAACTCTTCGTCTCGCCGGCCGATGCGACGCCATCGGAGCCGATGGACGCATATGCCGAAGACATCGACGTCGCCATCGGCGCCGAGCGTCTCGAAAGGGCCACCACGATCGAGGTGCAGCGCGTGTCGCGCTCCTGGGCCGGCCTCCGCACCTTCGTCACCGACGGTTCGCCCGTTGTCGGCCCCGATGACGAAGTGCCGGATTTCGTCTGGCTGGTCGGACAGGGCGGCTACGGCATCAAGACCTCGCCGGCACTGTCGCGCGTCTGCGCCAGCCTGATCGCCGGCGGCGGCATGCCGGATGATGTCGCAAGGCAAGGCGTATCCCTGGCGGACCTCACGCCGCACCGGCTGCGCCTACCTCAATCCAGGCAGGCTGCTTCATGAGCGATGCCGGACTTTCTGTCGGCGGTATTCTGGCCGGGCGCCTGCTGGAGACACTAGCGCAAGCCACCATCGATGCGCCGGGCATCACGCGCGTCGCCTACGGACCCGGCGAGCGCTTTGCCCACGCTCTCATGCGCGAGGAAGCGGAAAAGCTCGGCGCCGTCGCGCGCGTCGATGCCGCCGGCAATCTCTATTTGACGCGGAGAGGTCGCGACCCGGCTCTGCCGGCGATCGTCATCGGCTCCCATCTCGACAGCGTGCCGCATGGCGGCAATTTCGACGGCGCCGCCGGTGTCGTGGCGGGGTTGGCGGTGATGGCAGAGCTGGTCGGGCAAGGCATGCCGCGCGATCTCATCGTGCTGGTGACGCGCGCCGAGGAAGCGGTGTGGTTTCCGCTATCTTATCCCGGCAGTCAGGCCGCGCTCGGCCTGCTGGAACCAACAGCGCTGGACGCGAAGCGGTCGGACAGTGGCCGCAGCCTGGCCGATCACATGCGCGAGGAAGGCTTCGATCCCGACGCCGTCCGGCGTGGCGTTCCGGGCATCGACGCCTCCCGCATCGCCGCTTTCGTCGAAGTCCACATCGAACAGGGGCCGCGCCTGACCGCCGCCGGCGTGCCGGTCGGCATCGTCACCGGCATCGCCGGCGGCTTCCGCTATGTAGATGCCAAGTGCCTTGGCGCCTACGCCCATTCCGGCGCCGAGCCGCGCTTTGCCCGGCACGACAGCGTGCTCGGTTTCGCCGATCTGGTCGCCGGCCTGGAAGCGGAATGGGACGCGCTCGAGCGCGAAGGCCACGAGGCCACCATCACCTTCGGCCGCGTGCAGTCCGACCCCTCGCAGCATGGCGGCAGTCGCGTGCTCGGCGAGCTCGGTTTCACCCTCGATGTGCGCAGCGCCGAGGCCGTTGTTCTCGAGCGGATTGAAGCAAGGTTGCACGCGCTCTTTGCGGCGGTCGGCACGAAGCGCGGCGTCACGTTCGAAGCCGGGTCACGCTTCACTTGGGAGCCGGCGACCATGTCGCAAGCTTTGATCGCAAGGCTGGATCGCGCTGCCGCCGATTTGCAGATGCCTGCGCCGCATGTGCCAAGCGGCGCGGGGCATGACGCGGCCACCTTCGCCGACGCCAATATTCCGACCGCCATGCTTTTCGTGCGCAATGAGAACGGCAGCCACAATCCGCATGAGGCGATGGAGATCGCCGACCTCGATCAGGCGATCCGTTTGCTCCTGCGTTTTGTCATCGATTTCGACAAGGATCAGCCATGAACCACGCCGCCTTACTCGTCATCGACCTGCAGAACGAATACCGCCCGGGCGCCGCCTGGCCAGTCATCGGCTACGATGCGGTGCTCGCCAATGCTGCCCGCCTGATTGAAGCCGCCCGTGTTGCCGGCATTCCGGTCATCCATGCGCAGGCCTGGGTGAAGCCGGAAGAGCGCGCCGGCTATGCCAGGCAGGAGGAAATCCTGACCGAAGAGTTTCGCTCCGCCGTGGCCGGCAGCGAAGGCGCCGAAATTTGCGTCGAAGTGGCGGCGCTGCCTGGCGACATCGTCGTCCACAAGCACTGGCCGAGCGCCTTTCGCCGCACCGATCTTTCGCAGCGGCTTGCTGATCTCAAGGTCGAAAACCTTGTTGTCACCGGCGTGCTCACCGACAGCTGCGTGACCGAAAGCGTGTTCGACGCGGTCTATCAGGGGTTTCGCGTCTGGCTGGTCAAGGACGCCTGCGGCAGCATGAGCGAGGCCATGCACCGCACCGGGATGCTCGACATGGCCAACCGCCTCTATGGCGGCGGCATATTGCGCATGCCTGAGGCGCTGAAAGCGCTTGCCGATCAGACCTTCGATTGCTGGCGTTGCACAAGGCCGGTCGAGTTCGTGTACACGCTGGAGACGGTCGACAGCCTCTACGAAGCGCTGTGATCACCGCCGCAGCCGCAGGCTGCTTTCACGATTGTCTTTGAAGTGGTGGGCTTGAGCACCGCGCCCGGCAGCGCCCCGGTCGCCTTTCCGTCACTCCACACGCACACACCGTTGACGAAGACATTTTCGATGCCAGCGGCGGCTTGGCGCGGCTCTTCGAAGGTCGCGGTGTCGATGATTGTCTGCGGGTCGAAGATCGTCAGGTCGGCGAAATTGCCGACCGCCAGCGTGCCGCGCTGCGCGATGCCGAATTCACGCGCCGGAAGCCCGGTCATCCGGAACACCGCCTCTTCCAGGCTGAACAGGCCGACATCCCTGGCATAGTGGCCGAGCACGCGCGGAAATGTCCCCCACAGGCGCGGATGCGGGTGGATGTCGTGCGGCAGACCGTCCGAACCGATCATGGTGCGCGGATGGGCGATGATGTTTCGGACATCTGTCTCGTCGAGCTGGAAATAGACCGCGCCCGCCGGCAGCAGCCGCTCGCCGGCCTTACGTTCTGTGCAGTTCCATTCGCGCGCAATGTCGGCGATCTCGCGCCGCGCCATTTCGGGGTGCGGCGTGGACCAGGTGATGAGGATCTTCAGCCCGGTGTCGCACCGCTCCAGCCGCAGCACCGTCGAGCTCGCGGCATAGGGGTAGACATCCATGCCGATGTCCATCGTCTCGCGCGCCTGGTCGATGCGCTTCAGCGAAGGGCCGCCCTTGCCGAAATTGGCACGGCCCGTGCATTGGTGATGTGAGATGAACAGCTTGCCGCCGGCATGGCCGGCAATGTCGATGGCTTCCTCGATCGCCTCATCCATTGTCTCGAAATAGTTGCGCGTATGGGTGACATACGGCCCGCCGAGGCTTGCCGCCGTCGCCGCAAGCGCCTTGACCTCTTCAGTCGAAGAGTTGACCGCCGGCGGGTAGTCGAGCCCGGTGCTGAGGCCGAACGCGCCCTCGGCCATCGCCTGCGTTACCGCCTCTTGCATCGCCGCCGTCTCGATCTCGTTGGCCGGGCGGTCGGTCACCGGCATGCAGCGCTGGCGCAATGTGGTGTGGCCGACGAGCAAGGCGGCGTTTGTGGCGATGCCGCGTGTCTTCAGTTCCGCGACATAATCGGCGAAACGGTCGAAGCGAAAATTCTCCTGGCCGCCGACCAGCGTGAAAGGCGGCGGCGGTGCGCGGTCGAGCAGCAGTGGCGCAAGGCTGATGCCGCAATTGCCGGCGATCACCGTCGTAACGCCCTGGCTGATCTTCGGCACCATGCCGTCGGGCGCCAGCAGCGCGCCGTCATCATGCGTGTGCACGTCGATGAAGCCTGGCGCAACGATCTTGCCCGCGGCATCGATCTCTTGTGCACCACGTGCATCGCCCAGGTCGCCGATGGCGGCGATCCTGTCGCCGTCGATGGCAAGATCGGCTTGGAAGCGATCCGTGCCGTCGCCCGAAATCAGCGTCGCATGGCGGATGACGAGATCGTACGGCATCGGTCAGCCGTCCGGATTGGCGGCGATTTCCTCGCGGCGGCGCGCGACGTAGGCGTCGAGCTCTTCGCGGATCGCCGGATCCATCACCGGCTCTTCGTAATCATGCAGGGCCTGCTGCCAGAGTTCGGTGGCGCGCTCCAGCGCGTCCTTGCCGCCCGCTTCCTCCCAGGCGCCATGGTTCTGCCAGTTGGACAGCATTGGCTGGTAGAAGGCCGTGGTGTAGCGCGACATCGTATGCTCGGCGCCGAAGAAATGGCCGCCGGCCGGTACAGACTTGATGGCTTCGAAGCCGAGATCGTCTTCCTGGAACGGCAGCGGCCGCAGGAACTCCATCATGTTCTGCAGAATCTCGACATCGAGCACCAGCTTTTCGTAGGAGGCCGTCAACCCGCCCTCCAGCCAGCCGGCCGCGTGGTAGATTAGATTGGCGCCGCCGAGTACCGCGCCCCACGTCGCCATCTCAGTCTCATAAGCGGCTTGCAGATCGACGACGTTGGAGGCATTCGCATTGGAGGTGCGGTAGGGCAGATTGTAGCGCCGCGCCAGCTGCCCGGCGATGATGTTGGCCTTGGCGTTCTCCGGCGTGCCGAAGGCTGGTGCACCCGACTTCATGTCGACATTGGAGGTGAAGGCGCCGTACATGACCGGCGTGCCGGGATTGACCAGCTGCGTTAGCACCACGCCGAACAGCGCTTCCGCGTTCTGCTGGCAAAGCGCGGCCGCCAAGGTCACCGGCGTCATTGCGCCCATCAGCGTGAACGGCGTTACCGTCACCGGCTGGCCGTGCTCGGCCATCGCGATCAGGCCTTCGGCCATGGCGTCGTCGAACAGGCGCGGCGAGTTGATCGAGATGATCGTCGTCACGCCCGGCGAGGCCCGCATCTCCTCGACGCTGATGCCGCGCGCGATCGCCATCATGTTGATGCCGTCCATCGCCCTGGCGCGGCCGATCGCCGTGCAGTGGAAGGAGAGATCGCTCAGCGTCAGATTGGCATGATAGGTGTCTAGATGCCGCTCGCTAGCCGGTAGCTCCATCGGCGCCACCACCTGGTTGCCAATGATATGGATAGCGTTGAAGTGGTGCGCCAGCCGGATGAAGTTCTGGTAGTCGGGCAGATTGCCCTGCCGGCGGCCATTGATGCGATCATGCACATTGGGCGGACCGGCAACCAGGCCGAACACCAGCGAATTGCCGCCAAGATGGACCTGCTTTTGCGGATTGCGGCTGGTCAGCGTGAAAGAGGACGGAACCGCCCGTAGCGCCTCGGTAACCAGGCTCTCGTCGACCCTGATGGTCTTTTCCTCACGGTCGACGATCGCGCCGGCAGCGGCGAACAGGTCCATCACCTTGTCGCTCATCACGCGAATGCCGAGTTCCGAGAGGATGCGCATCGAGGTGTCGTGCAGACGCTGCATGCGCTCCTCGTCCAGCAACTGCATCGGCGGGTAGGGGTTCTCGACATGCTGCCAGGGCAGCTGCGCGATGCCGCCGCCGCTACGCCCCAGCTTCGATCTGCGGCCCCCGCCGCGCCTGTCCTGCGTCATTTGTGTCGTTCTCCCGGCCTCAATAGCCGCGCTCCGGATTGACCACATTCTTCAGCGGCTCCCCGCTGCGGTAGCGCTTCAGATTGTCGGCGAACATCCGCACCGACTTGATGTCCCAGCCCTCGTAGACCGCTGCGCAATGCGGCGTGATGGCGACATTGTCGTAGCCCCACAATGGATGGTCCGCCGGCAGCGGTTCTGTGCTGAACACGTCCAGCGCCGCGCCCTTGATCCGCTTGCCGTCGAGGGCTTCGAGCAACGCTACCTCGTCGGTCACGCCACCGCGCGAGATATCGATGAGCACGGCTGACGGTTTCATCGCGGCGAAGGCCGCCTTGCCGAGCAGGCCACGCGTGCTGGCCAGCAGCGGCACGCAGCAGACGATGAAGTCGGCGCGACCGAGCAGAGCAAGCAGGGCATCCGGTTCGTGCACCTCGTCAAGGCTGGGCATCGGCTTTGGCCGGGCGCGGACGCCGAGCGTTTCCATGCCCATCGCCTTGGCGCGCATAGCAACGGCCGTACCGGTCTTGCCGAGGCCGATGACAAGGACCGTCTTGCCTTCGATCGGCTCGACACGGCCACCGCCCCACTGGCGTGCCTGCTGGCGGCGCTCGAAACCGCGCAGGTCGAGCGAGAAGGACAGCATGGCGCCCAGCGCATATTCCGCCAGCATGCCGGCGGCGACACCGGCCGAATTGGTCACCGTGACGCGCGCCGGATCCCAGCGGCCGAGATGATCGGTTCCCGAGCCGCCGACCGATACCCACTTCACGGTCGGGCTCTCTACAAGCGCCTGGCGCGGAAAGCGCGGCGTGCCGTCGAAGCGGACGGTGTAGACCACCTCGGCGGCCGTCTGCTCGATCAGAGCCGGCAAAGCCGCATAGGTATCACAGGCGTGGGCGGTGAGATCCGGATGTGTCTCGCCAAGCACCGTCATCGCTGCGGCCGGCCGGTCGGTGTGCAGGATGACGATGGGGTGAGCCGACATGGCGCTGCGCCTCAGCCGCGGCCAATATGGTCGGCCAGAGGGCCGAGCGCTGTGAGCAGCGCCTTGCCGCTTTCCAGCGTTGCATTCTCATGCGGCGCGCGCAGGTTCAGCCAGCGTCTGTCGCCGGACCGCACCGCCAGCACCGCCTTCATCGCCGGGATCAGGCCGGCGTCCTGGATCACCTTGCGGAACGCCTTGATCGCGGCATCTGCTTCGCTGACATCCTTGCCCGCGATTGTCGCATCGTAGAGGGCGCGGATGGCGGCGGCGTTGAGATTGACCGTCGCCGAGATGCAGCCCGCCGCGCCGCTGGCGAGGCCCTTGGTGAGCTGCGCCTCGGAACTCGGGAACACCGCGACACCTGGTGCGGCGGCAATCACTGCCGCCGTATTGTTCCAGTCGCCGGCGCTGTCCTTGTAGGCCACCACAGTATCGGGAAATGCCGCGCTCAGCCGGGCGGTCAAGGCAGGGCTAACCGGCACACCTGAGTTCTGCGGGATATGGTAGAGGATCATCTTCAGCGCCGGGTTCGCCACCCGTTCGATCAGCTCGCTGTAATAGCGCGCCTGGCCGTTGTCGCCGGCAGCGGTGTAGAAGAACGATGGCAACACCATCACGCCGGCGCAGCCGAGGCTGACAGCGTGCTTCGACAGCTCGACCGTTTCGGGCAGTGCGGTGACACCGGTGCCGGGCATCATCCGGGTAGGCGAGATACCGGCTTCGACCAGCCATTCCAGCGCCTGCATGCGCTCACTGAGCGAGAGTGACAGCGCCTCGCCCGTGGTGCCGAACGGCGACAGGAAATGCGCGCCTTGGTCCAGCACCCATTTGGCGTGCGAGATCCAGAGGTCGCGGGCGATGCGGCCATCGTTCTCGAACGGCGTCAGGATCGGGGCGATGGTTCCTTGCGGGCGGGTCATTGATATCCTCTATGCCTGATGTTGCGTGCAGTGCTTGGCCACCGCCGAGACGGTCCGGGCGAAATACGCCGATGCAGTGATGTCGAACAGTACATCGAAACCAGCCGGCGTGCGGAAGGTAACGGCCTCGATATGGCCAACGCGCGTCTGGGCAATATCCTCAGTGCTAAATTTGGCGGCGCGCAGATCGAGAGCGCAGAGCTGGCTCATCGCTTCCGCCGTAGCGGGGCCGGAGAGCCGCATCCACGCCCAGCCTTCCTCACGCCAGGACGAATATCCCTTCGGCCCGCTGTCGCTTTCCCAGGCGCCCCGAAGTTCAGCCAGCGCCTCACCGGCATTTTCGCCGAGCAGCAGGATATCCTCATTGCCAAGGCGCAGCACGCGCATGCCGCGATGGCTGCCAATGCGGTTGATCGCGGGCAAGGCAATGCCATGCGCGGTGAGCCAGGCGGCGCCGCCGCCGCCCTTCAGGCCGAAGCGTGGGCTGGCGGTGAGATCGGTCAGCGCAACGGGTGCGGACGGCAGCACCGTGCCGTGCGCCGCGCCGCCAGGCTCGAAGGGAAATACGGGCATTGCGTTAGTGCCCGCCATCTACATCTCCTGCCGCGCATTGGTCGGGTCGAAGAAAGCGTGCCCAACGACCGGCACCTCGATCAGCGCGCCGTCGCGGCACTTCACCGTCACCCGGCTTCCCTGCGCGGCATCGTCGGCATGGACATATGCCAGCGCGATGGAACAGCCGAGTGTAGGCGAAAAGCCGATCGAGGTGATCTGCCCGACGGGATCGTTGCCGCGCAACACCAGGCAGCTCTCGCCGGGTATGTTCTTTGAGTCAGCGGGAAACTGCAGGCCGACCAGCTTGCGCGACTGGCCGAGCTTCGCGCGCATTTCGATGGAGCGCTTGCCGACGAAGAACGGCTTCTTCTTCGACACCGCCCAGCCGAAGCCGAGCTCGTCCGGCGTTGTGATGGCGTCCGTATCCTGGCCGATCAGTATGTGGCCTTTCTCCAGCCTCAGGATGCGCGACGCTTCCAGTCCGTAGGGCGTGAGGCCATGCGGCTTGCCGGCTTCCATCACCGCGTCCCACAGCGCCGGCGCGAGGCTGGACGGGCAATGCAGTTCGTAACTGAGTTCGCCGGTGAAGCCGATCCGCATCACCCGCACCGGCACGCCGGCGACGACGCCTTCGCGGCCGCTGAGATAGGGGAAGGCCTCGCGGCTGAAATCCACGTTGCTTTCCAGCGCCTCGAGCACCGAACGCGCCTTGGGGCCGGTGACGTTCAAGCCGGAGAACGCGCCGGTGAGGTTGAGCACATCGACCTTGAGCCGCCACTGCGCGTTCCAGAACAGCATGTCGGCATAGACGCGCGCGACGGCGCCGGTGGTGGCCGTCACATAGAAGCGGTCGTCAGCCATGCGGTAGGCAACGCCGTCATCGACCACCGAGCCCATTTCGTTGAGCATCAGGCAGTAGCGCACGCGCCCGACCGGCTGGTTGGCATGCGCCATGGTGTAGAGCCGGTCGAGGAACTCGCCGACATCCGGCCCGCGCAGTTCCAGCTTGCCGAGCGACGAGACGTCGAGCAGGCCGACGCCTTCGCGCACCGCAAGTATCTCATCGCGGATGGTCTTCTGCGCAGTCTTCGGATCGCCATAGAAATACGGCCGCCACCAGGCGCCGACCGGCTTCATCGCGGCGTTGAGCGCGAGGTGCCTTGCGTACAGCGCCGTGCGCCGTTCCAGCACCTCGTGATGGCCGGCGAGCACGCCGAGCGTCTCCGGTCCGACAGGCGGACGCGCTGTCGTGATGCCGACTTCGGCCACCGTCCGCTCGGTCGCCTCGGCGACGATCCTTGCCGTCGCAAGCGCCGAATGACGGCCCTGGCTTGGCCCCATGCCGACCGTGGTGAAACGCTTGACCAGTTCGATCTCGCGATAGCCGTCCTTGATGGCGTTGTGCAGATCCTTGACCTGCAGATCCTCGTCGAAATCGACGAAGTCGCGGCCCTTCGCATTGGCTACGATCGGTTGCACATGGACCGGACAGGACGGTTTGACTTTGCCAAGAACCGTGTCTTGCGCCGCCGCATGGCCGAGCCGCTGTAATGCAGCAGCAGCCGCGCGACGGCCGCCGGCAACAGCGCCTTCGAGGCCATGATCTCCGGCGACCGAGCCGGCAAGCTGCACCGACCCTTGCGCCAGCGTGAGCGTCATCGATCCGCTGACATCATCGTACCCGACCTTGGCTCCTGCCTGGCAAGGCAGTTGCCATGCCGGCACCTCGCCAACGGAGATCGTCAGCAGGTCGCATTCGATCCAGCGCCCGCCCACGCGAACGCGGGCAAGGTGTCCGCTTCTGCCTTCGGCGGTTTCAACCGTCACTGCCTTCTGGATCGCCACGCCCTTGCCATGCAGTTCGGCTTCGAGCGGACCCGGCACGCCGCCGGATCGTGGATCGGCGACCAGCATGACCGAGACGCCGGCCTCGACCAGATCGAGCGCGACGGCATAACCCTCATCATTGCCGGTCAGCACCACGGCCTTTTGCCCGGGGCGCACACCATAGTGGCGGATCAGCCGCTGCGCCGCGCTGCCAAGCATATTTCCGGGGAGATCATTGTTGCGAAAGATCGCCGGCTGCCCGATCGCGCCGGTGGCAAGGATGACTTCGCGCGCCCGTGTACGATGGAGCCGGTCGCCCTGGATCAGCGGCAGCCAATTGTCCTCGTACCAGCCATTGCAGAGCGTGCCGGTCATGATCCGCAGATTGGGCAGCGCCTCGCTACGCGCCGTCAGGTCCGCAAGCATTGCCGGGTCGTAGCGGCCGTAAGTCAGCGATCCGCCGATCTCCGGATTCTCGTCGCAGAGCACGACATCGGCACCCGCTTCGGCAGCAGCGATCGCCGCGTTCAGGCCGGCCGGACCGGCGCCGACCACGAGCACGTCGCAATGAAGATGCGACTTGTCGAAATGCCGTTGCGCGGCCTTGGTGTCGACCACACCGAGCCCTGCCTTGCGGCGGATGATCGGCTCCCAGAATTTCAGCCAGCTGCCGCGGCGCGGCCCCATGAAGGTGCGGTAGTAGAAACCGACCGGCAGGAAGCGCCCCAGCCTGTCGATGATCGCGTCGCGGTCATGCGCCAGCGAGCCGTTGACGTTCTGCGCGCTGACCTGCAGGCCCTCGCTGACCGGCGTGCGGTCGGCGGCGACATTCGGCTCCGAAGGCAGCTGCACCAGCGTGTTCGCCTCGGCGCCGGCCATGCTGAAGACGCCGCGCGGGCGGTGGTATTTGAACGAGCGCGACAGCATCCATTGCCCCGAGGCTGCGAGCGCGCTGGCGATGCAGTCGCCGGCATAGGCATCGAAACTTTTGCCCTCGAAGCTGAAGCGCAGCGGGCGCGCCCGGTCGATCCTTGTACCGAAAGGGGCGGGCAGGCGATTCATGATTGGCCGCTGCGCTGCGAGGCATCGAAGGTGCGGATGATCTCGTTGCTGACGAGATCGCGTTCGGCGAGGAAAAAATAATTGCTCGGCACATGCCGCCACCACTCGACCACAACGCCTTTGCGGTTCTCGGCGCGGAACAGGTGCCGCGACCAGTCCGCGTCGGCGGTCTGTTCAGGATCCAACTCGTCGCGCACCGGCCCAAAAGACTGGAACTCTTCTATGTTTCGCGGGCCGTTCATCGGGCAGGTCATGATCTTCATCGTCAGTGGCTCGCCGCCGTCGCGCCCATTTCGTTGAGCAGCTGGAAGGTCTCGAACCGCTCCAGCGCGAACGGTTTCAGGATATCGGGAACGCGGCCGCTGGCGATGGTCTCGGCTATGCGCTTGCCGGCAACCGGCGTTGCCTTGAAGCCCCAGGTGCCCCAGCCGCAATCGAGCCACAGATTGTCGAGCGGGCTGGCGCCCATGATCGGGCTGTAGTCCGGCGTCATGTCGGTAATGCCGGCCCATTGCCGGAGCAGCCTGACACCTTGCAGGAACGGGAAGAGATGCACCGCGCCTTCGGCCAGATGCTCCTTCATGTCGAGCGTCGAGCGCGTCGAATAGAGCTGGTAGGGATCGGAGCCGCCGCCGATCACCACCTCGCCACGCGACGACTGCACGAGATAGGTGTGCAGCGAGACGGAAGAGACCAGCGTGTTGAGCCACGGTTTCAGCGGCTGCGTCACCATCGCCTGCAGCGGATAGCAGCGGATCGGCAGCTCGACGCCGGCCATCAGCGCCACGTCGTAATTCATACCGCCGGTGGCGATCAGCACCTGGCTGCAGGCGATGCGGCCGCGGTTGGTCTTCACCGCCTGGACCCGGTCGCCGAGGACTTCGAAACCTTGCACCTCGGTGCGCTGGTGGATTTCGACGCCGCGCCGCGACGCCTGCGCGGCATAGCCCCAGGCGACCGCGTCATGCCGCGCGGTGCCGCCATCGGCATGCCAGAGACCGCCAAGGATTTCGAGCGCGCCGCCATAGTCCATGTTGAGCGACGGCACCAGTTCCTGGACCGCCTTCTGGTCGACCACTTCGGTACGCGTGCCCAGATGCTTGCCCATTTCGGCGCGTGAGTGGAAGCTGCGTAGCGTCGCTTCCGAATGCGCGAGCGTCAGCTGGCCGCGCTGCGAGAACATGACGTTGAAGTCGAGCTCCTGCGACAGCGTTTCGAACAGCGCCACACCCTCCTTATAGAAGGCGATGCCTTGTGGCGTGATGTAGTTGGAGCGGATCGTTGTGGTGTTGCGCGCCGTGTTGCCGCCGGCGAGGTAGCCCTTCTCGAGCACCGCGACGCTGGTGATGCCGTGACACTTCGCCAGATGATGCGCGCAGGCAAGACCATGGCCGCCGCCGCCGATGATGACGACATCGTAGGACGGTTTGAGCTCCGGCGTGGCGGGGATATCCTCGCTGACCGGATAGTCCCGGCTGAGACCGTATTTCAGCAGCCTGAGCGGCATGTCAGTCTACCACGCCGGCCGCTGGAGGATCTTGCTGATCACGGGAGGATCGTAGAGCAGGGCGGAGAGCTCGGAAAAGCGGCTGTCGGGATCGGTGAGCGACAGGATGGCGTCGCGGATCGCCATGGCGCGGCCCCGTCCGAGCACGGGCGTTGCGAATTCCATATATTTGGCCTCGATCTCCCCTGATGTCAGCGGCGCCTCCGGTCCGCCGCGTGCATGGACATCGCCCGAGGTCAGCACCCGCCCGTCGGTTGTGGTGATGGCGACGTCGGCCCAACGGCCTGCGGGGAAGCGGGCGCTGTGGCGTTCCTGCTCCGACACGCTGATGCGGGCGAGCATCTCGGCAACGGCGGCGTCCTCGAGCCCCGCGCCGGAAATGTGCTCCAGCCCGATGCGGCCATGGAGGACGAAGGTGGCGACGGCAAAGCGCAGGCTGTACTGGGCCTTCGATGTCGTGTCCGGCATGTCGCGGAACAGCGTCGCGGCATGGTGGAAACTGTTGACCTGGACATGGCCGATATCGGCCGGCGTCAGATGATGCGAAAGCACCAGTCCGCGCGTCGCGTCGATGGCCGCATGCGCCCAGCGGCAGATCGGATACGGCTTCACATACTGGTGCAGTGCCTGCCAGAACACGCCGAGGTCCTGCCAATAATCAGCGACTTCCGGGGCCTCAATCGTGATCGCCGGAGCGCCGGTGAAGCCGCGTTCGGCGAGCACAACCGCCGACAGGCCGGTCAGCGCGCCGGTGCCCGAACCGTCATGCAGCATCGTCGGCGTGGCGATCTCGCGCATCATCTGGCTGCGCGGGCCATGATACTCGGCGATGCCCAGCGCCTCGCGCAACTGCCCGTCGCTCAGCCGGCGCAGACGCGCCGCCACGGCGGCGACGCCCAGCGCATTCCAGGCGCCCGACGTATGGTAGTCCGACACGGTCGCATGCAGCGCGATGCCGGCGCGGCCTGCGACCTCATAGCCGACGACCAGGGCTGCCAGCGCGTCAGGGCCACTGAGCTCCGGAAGCTGTTCGGCCAGCGCCGCCAGCGCTGGCACGACCACGACACCGATATGGCCCTTGGTCGGGCTGTAGCCGTCATGGCCATCGAGATTGTCGATCTGCGTCGCCGCGGCGTAAGCCGCCCCCGCCATCGAGGCGCGGCGGCCGTCGAAAAGCATGCGCGCGCGATGCCTGGGGTCGCTCGAATTGTAGAGGAGGGTCGCGGTATCCCTGGCGATCCGGCCGGCCTCCATCGGCCCCGCGGCAATCGCTACTCCAATCGTGTCGAGCAAGAGGTAGCGAGCCTGATCCAGCACCGCCTGAGGGAAAACCGATGCCGGCCGGCGTAGCACGAAGTCGGCCAGGCGCACGGCAGTCTCAGCGCTTGCGTCCGGCCCTTCACGCCGATGGGGCGACACAGCCACTTGCTCCACTCCCTCTGTCGTCACGCCATCATTAATTTGGGTTCATCGTGCATTCACGCAATTAGTTCAGCGGCTTTGACCAAAAATATCTATGCCATGTCGCCTCCGTGCAATTGAACGCCGGCGGCTCCATGGTCTACCTATTCTGGCACAGCCCAGGAGCCGGAGATGAAGCCACCCCCGCCTTTGAACTATATCAGGTCGTTCGAGAGCTCGGCCCGGCATCTGAGTTTCACCATGGCCGCCAAGGAGCTTGGCTACACGCAGGCCGCGGTCAGCACGCATGTCCGCTCGCTCGAACATTATATCGGCCGGCAATTGTTCATCCGCTATCCGCGCAGCCTCAAGCTGACCGAGATGGGCGAGGCGTTCCTGCCGACACTGCGCCAGGCGCTCGACCAGATCGACCAGGCGACGGAGGCGATCGTGACGTCGTCGCGCAACCGCACCGTGGTCGTCTCCTGTCCTATGAGCCTGGCGGAAAACTGGCTGGCCGGCTGCATGGCCGCCTTCCGCAAGAAACATCCCGAAATCGAGATCGTGCTGCACGGCACGATCTGGGAGGATCTCAGCGAACAGATCGCCGACATCACCATTTCAACGAGGCGCTTCGACGATCGCCCGCCCGCCGCCATTCCGCTATGGAACGACGAACTGGTGCTGCTGTGCGCGCCCGCGCTGCTCGAAGGTGACCACGCTGTCAAAGCGCCTGAGGATATCCTCAAGGTGGACCGGATCTTCGTGCATGGCCGCCAGGAATACTGGCAGGTCGTTGCCACCGCGCTTGGTGTTGACATGCAGGATTACGACAAGGGCCTATCGACGAATGCCTCCAACATCGCGCTCGAACTTGCCGCCATGGGCGCAGGTCTCGTCGCCACTCAGCGTTCGCTTGCCCACGCGTATCTCAGGCGCGGACTGCTCGTCGAACCGTTTCCGGTCCGGCCGCCCAGCCCCTGGAATTACTACCTGACCGAGACCCATCTCTCCAAGGGCAACATCGCCCGCACGGTGCGCGAATGGATCATTGCGAGGGCGCAGGAAGACAGCGCCTGAGGAGTGCTCGCCGATATCGGCACGGCCGCACGCGAAAAAAATTGAGACGCCAATGGCATTGTTTTATTAGGCCTTACGGGCCGGTTTTCAGCGGTTTGCGAGCCTCCAAGCCCTTCCGGGATTTTTGCATCGCCTCTAACATTCCCTGCGTAATGGGGAATGAACGGGCGGAAAGCCCAAACCGGAGAAGCAACAATGGCACTATTCAGGAGCAACGGTGACCGCGTCCCGGCGGTCATCGAAAGCTACGCAGATGAAGTCAGAAGCGGTAGGATGGACCGCCGCGAATTCCTCGCCATGGCGAGCGCGATGGGCGCCTCGACGGCGTTCGCCTATGCAATGGCCGGCCTTCCCGCCCCGGCCGAAGCTGCAACGATGGAGCCCGGCAAGAAGGGCGGTATCCTGAAGATGCAGATGATCATCAAGGACATGAAGGATCCGCGCACATGGGACTGGTCGGAGATGGCCAATGTGCTGCGCCAGTGCAACGACTACATGATCCGCTACACCCAGGACTTCACCTTCGAGGGCCATCTCATCGAGAGCTGGGACGTCAGTGACGACGCCACCGAATACACGCTGCATGTGCGCAAAGGCGTGAAGTGGTCGAACGGCGACGAGCTCAACGCCGACGACATCGTCTTCAACATCGAGCGCTGGTGCGACAAGGCGGCCGAAGGCAATTCGATGGCTGGCCGAATGGCCACGCTGATCGATCCTGCCACCAAGAAGGCGATCGCCGGCGCCATCACCAAGGTCGACGACCACACGGTGAAGCTGAAATGCGGCCAGTCCGATGTCACCATCATCCCGGGCTTCGCCGACTATCCCGCCATTATCGTCCACCGCGACTTCGACAAGAACGGCGCCGACATGACCAAGACGCCCGGCACCGGTCCGTATGAGTTGATCTCCTACAAGGTCGGCGACTCGGCCTCGGTCAGGCGCCGCAAGGACTTCACCTGGTTTGGCGGCGAGACCTATCTCGATGGTGTCGACTGGACCGACTACGGCACAGACGCTTCAAACCCCGCCATCGCCAGCGCCTTCGAGGCTGGAGAGATCGACTGCAACTACCAGACCGTCGGCGGCACGGTGGACCTCTATGACGGCATGGGCCTGGTCAAGGAATCCGTCGTCACCGCCGGAACGATCGTGCTGCGCACCAATATCAGCAACAAGCCCTATGACGACAAAAGGGTGCGCAACGCCATCCAGCTCGCCGTCGACAATGAGACCGTGCTGAAACTCGGCTATAGCGGTCTCGGCCAGGTCGCCGAAAACCACCACGTCTGCCCGATCCATCCGGAATATTACGAACTGCCGAAAGTGCCGCGCGATCTCGCCAAGGCCAAGGCGCTGATGACCGAGGCCGGCCAGATGGATCACGAGTTCGAACTCATCTCCTACGATTCGGACTATGTGAAGGATCCGGCCGACGTCGTTGCCGCGCAGATGCGTGAGGCCGGCTTCAAGGTGAAACGGACGATCATTCCGGGAACCTCGTTCTGGAACGACTGGACGAAATATCCGTGGTCGACCACCGAATGGGGCATGCGTCCGCTGGGTGTACAGGTGCTGGCGCTTGCCTATCGCAGCGGCGAAGCCTGGAACGAGTCGGCCTACGCCAATCCCGACTTCGACAAGAAGCTCAATGCCGCACTCGCCATCGCCGATACGGCCAAGCGCAAGGAACTGATGAAGGATGTCGAGTTCATCCTGCAGGATTCCGGCGTTCTGGTTCAGTCATTCTGGCGCTCTCTCTACCGGCATCACGCCACCTATGTGAAAAACCTCAAAATGCATCAGACATTCGAACTGCAACTGGACAAGGTCTGGCTCGACAAGGCCTGAACTTTAAGCCAGGGGGCGGCCTGATCGCCCCCTGGAATTCGCCAAGGCGACGAGACCGAATTCATCGACCAGAAGCACACAACAAGACAAGTCGCCGAACACAAAGGGAAGAAAACTCGATATGCGTACCCATGCACAAGCCGTTGTCATCGGCGGCGGCCTGATCGGCTGCTCGATCCTTTATCATCTGGCCAAGCATGGCTGGTCCGATGTCGTCCTGCTCGAGCGCGACGAGCTGACCTCCGGCTCGACATGGCACGCGGCCGCCAACATCCATGGCCTGCATGACTCGACCAACATCAGCCGCCTGCAACATTACACCATGGCGCTCTACAAGGAGCTGGAGACCGAGACCGGCCAGGGCTGCGGTATCTTCCAGCCGGGCTCGCTCTATCTCGCCCAGACCGAGGCGCGCGAGCACCAGCTGCGGCTGCAGGAAGCCAAGGCCCGGCGCTACAAAATGAATTTTTATGAAGTTGCGCGCGACGAGGCGGAGCGGCTCCATCCGCTGGTCGATTTCGACGGCATACGCTGCATCATGTATGAACCCGAAGGCGGCAATGTCGACCCGTCCGGCGTCACCGCCGCCTACGCCGCTGGTGCGCGCCAGCGCGGCGCCGAGATCCATCGCTTCACCCCGGTCATCGCCACGGAAGCTCAAGCCGACGGCAGCTGGATCGTGCGTACGCCGAAGGGCGAGATCCGCACGCAATGGGTGGTCAATGCCGCCGGCCTGTGGGGCCGCGAGGTCGCCGCGATGGCCGGCCTGCAATTGCCGCTGATCCCGACCGAGCATCAGTATTTCGTCACCGAGACCATCCCCGAAATCGCCGCCATGGGCCGCCGGCTGCCTTCGGTCGCCGACCGCGACGGCGAATATTATCTGCGCCAGGAAGGGCTCGGCCTGCTCATCGGCGCCTATGAGCGCAACATGAAGTTCTGGGCCGAGGACGGCACGCCGCTCGACTTCGGCCATGAACTCTTCCCCGACGATCTCGACCGCATCGAGGACAACATGATGCGCGCCATCGCGCGTGTTCCGGCGGTCGGCAAGGCAGGTGTCAAGCGTGTCATCAACGGCCCGATGATCTGGTCGCCCGACAGCGCCGTGCTGTTCGGCCCGGTGCCGGAACTGCAGAACTATTTCTGCTGCAACGGCATCATTCCCGGCTTCTCGCAATCCGGCGGCATGGGCAAGCTGGCGGCCGAGTGGATGATCGAAGGCGAGCCGTCACTCGACATGTTCGCCTGGGACATGGCGCGCTTCGGCCATTGGGCCGGCAAGGCCTTCACCAAGGCCCGGGTGCAGGACCAGTACAGCCACCGTTTCAAGATCCATTTCCCCAACGAGGAGCGCGCCGCCGGACGCCCCGTGCGCACCCGCCCGGCCTATGAGATGCAAAAGCAGATGGGCGCCGTCTTCGGTCTCAATTTCGGCTGGGAGCATCCGCTGTGGTTCGCCGCCGAGGGCGAGCCGCGCGAGGAGACGAACGGCTTCACCAGGCAGAACTGGTGGGGTCCGGTCGGCCGCGAGGCACGCATGCTGCGCGAGCATGCCGGAATTATCGACGTTTCGAACTTCGCCAAATACGAGGTCAAAGGGCCGGGCGCCGAGGCTTGGCTGAATTCGCTGTTCGCCAACCGCATGCCGACCGAAATCGGCCGCTCCTGCCTGACGCCATTGATCGGCAAGCGCGGCGGCATTGCCGGCGACTTCACCGTGACGAAGCTTGGCCAAGACGAGTTCATGGTCTTCGGTTCCGGCATGGCCGAACGCTTCCATCAGAGGTTCTTCAAGGCGGTTCCGTTGCCCGAAGGCACGAGCTTCCGCTCGCGCACTGAGGAGATGGGCGGCTTCAACGTCGCCGGGCCGAAGTCGCGCGAATTGCTGCAGCGGCTGACCAATGCTGATCTGTCGACCGACGCCTTTCCCTTCATGCGCTCGAAGCGGATCACGGTCGGCGGCGTCGATGTCGTGGCGCTGCGTGTCTCCTTCACCGGAGATCTCGGCTGGGAGCTTTATTGCCCGGCCGCCGACCAGATCACACTCTACGGCGGGCTGCTCAAGGCCGGCGGCGAGGTCGGCGCCGGACCGGTCGGCTCGCGCGCGCTGATGTCGCTGCGTGTCGAAAAGGGCTACGGCAGCTGGAGCCGCGAATACTCCCCCGAATACTGGCCGCAGGAGGTCAGGTTCGACCGCCTGGTCAAGATGGACAAGGGGGCGTTCCTCAACCGCGATGCCTATGCGGCCATCGCCGAAAAGCCGGCGCGCGATCAACTGATCATGCTGTCGATCGCCGCCAAGGATGCCGACGCCACCGGCGGCGAGCCGATCTTCCTGCCGGACGGCACGCCGATCGGCCAGGTCTCGTCAGGCGCGTATGGCTACTTCGTCGAACAGTCGCTGGCGCTCGGCTACGTCAAGGCCGGCTCCGCCAAGGCAGGCGACAAGGTGTCGGTGGCGATCTTGGGCCGGCCGCATGAGGCGGTGCTGTTGAGCGAGCCGCCCTTCGACCCCGAAGGCAAACGGCTGCGGGCGTAGGCAGCCATTGGACTGGTTCGGCGGCTCAGCCGCCGAACCGGTCCAGCCAATGCCCGGCGAGGTCGGAACGACGGCAGATCCAGATGTCGGGATTGTTCCTGATCTTGTCGAGGAAGTGGGCGAGCCCGACCATGCGGCCGGGCCGTGCGGCCAACCGGCAGTGCAGCGACACCGTCATCATGCGCGGTGTCGTCTGGCCTTCGGCCAACAGCCAGTCCACCCCGTCGCTGACATAGTCGAAGAACTGGCCGCCTGTCTCCAGGCCAGAGCCGCGCGAAAAACGGCTGTCATTGTTGTCGAAGGAGTGCGGCACCACCAGATGCCGCTTGTCATCGACTTCGACGAAATAGGGCAGGTCGTCATTGTAGTCGTCGCAGTCGAACAGCAAGCCGCCATGCTCGGCCACCAGCCGCCTGGTGTTGAGGCTGGGCCGGCCGGTGTACCAGCCGAGCGGACGAATGCCGGTGATCCGCTGCACCGTGTCGACGGTCATGGCGATGTGCTTGCGTTCCTCCTCCTCGCTCAGCGGCGCATAGTCGATCCAGCGCCAGCCATGGCAGACGATGTCGCTGCCGAGGTCGGCAATCGCCTTGCCGGCGGCTGGATTGAGTTCCAGCGCCCGCCCGACGACGTAGAAGGTCGGCACGATGCCCTTGTCGCGAAACAGCGAAGCGAGCCGCCAGACGCCGACGCGCGAGCCATATTCGTAGAGCGATTCCATGTTGCGGTTGCGCAGGCCGGGTACCGCTGGCGATACGGCCAGATCCGACAGGATCGTCTCGGAAACACCGTCGCCCTCGTCGATGCTGTATTCAGCGCCTTCCTCGTAATTGACGACGATGTTAAGCGCCAGCTTGGCGCCGCCGGGCCACGCTGCGGCAGGAGGCTTGTCGCCATAGCCGATGAAGTCACGGGTCGGCACATAGGACATCGCTCAAGTTTCCCTCTGATATTATCGCAAAGTCAGCCGCTGCGCAGATCGGTCAGGATGCGCAATGCCCGGTCCATCATCTCCTGTGGGCCGACCGTGGCGCGCAGGCAGTCGGTCAGGCCATAACCGCCGAGGCTGCGCACGATGGTGCCGGCGCCACGCAAGGCGGCATCGGCCGCCGCAGCGGCGGCCGCATCGGCGAAGCGGATCAGCACGAAATTCGTCCGGCTTTCGGGAACGCCGTAGCCTGCAGCTCTCAGATCCTGTGCGAAGCGATCGCGGATCGCGCCGGTGCGCGCCACTGTCTCGCGCATATAGGCCTGGTCTTCCACGGCGGCGACCGCCATGGCGAGGCTTGGCGTGGTCACCTGGTTCGAGTTCTGCAGCTTGCGTATTTCGGCCGCGACCGACGGCGAAAACAAGCCCCAGCCGACGCGCGCGCCGGCCAGCCCATAGGCCTTGGACAGGGTGCGCAAGACGACCGTGTCGCCGCGCGCGACGAGCGCAAAGATGGCTTGCGGGTCCTGGTCGTCGAACTCGCCATAGGCCTGGTCGATCACCAGCAGCACATCGCCGCGCAAGGCGGCGCGCAGGCGCAAAAGTTCGGCATTGCGGATGCAGGTGCCGGTCGGATTGCCGGGATTGCAGACGAAGACGATCCGCGTCGCCGGCGTGACGGCGGCGACAATGCTGTCGACGGAAACGGCGAGGTCGCACTCCGCCACCTTGACATAGACGGCATTCGCGCGCGCCGTGGCGGAGGCCGCGAAATTATAGGCGTAAGCGGTGGCCAGCACCTCGTCGCCGAGGCCGGCGAAGGCTGCGATGGTGCAGGCGATCAGGTCCATCGAACCGGCGCCGCACAGGATCAGCTCGCGTTCGACGCCATAAGCCTTCGCGATCGCTTCGCGCAGCACCGTCCAGTCCGGATCGGGATAGAGATGGCTGCGCGCGATCGCGTCCTGGCCGGCGGTAATCGCTTTGGGACTCGGCAGAAAAGCGCTTTCGTTCTGGGCAAGGGTTGGCCGGTCATAGCCGCCAAAATTCGCCAGCGCGAAAGCCGACATAGCCTCGATATGGGCGGCGGCTTTCAGCGGCATTCCCGAACAATCCTGATGACGCTCATTTCCCCCGAATTGCCTCCGTCGGACCGGCTTTCGAGCAAGCTACAAGCCGCCGGCCCGTTCACAAGCAAAAACTCGCCGCGCAATGGCTGCGAAATTCTGGCCCTTCTGTCTGCCGCAATCGCATTCGCCGGCGTCAATGGTTGCAAATAAGCCGGCCAGGTCCGAAATATCGGACACAGACCAGATCCGGAAACGGCATGCATCCAAGATTGCTCAAGACCTTCCTCGCCGTGGCGCGGCACCGCAACATCACCCGCGCGGCGCGGGAGGTTCATCTGGCGCAGTCGAGCGTCAGCGACCAGATCCAGTCGCTGGAAAGCGAACTCGGCGTCGCCCTCTTCATCCGCTCGCGCCACGGCCTCGACCTGACGGCGGCCGGCGAAGCGCTGAAACCCTATGCGGAAGAGATTCTGCAACTGGCGGACGAGGCGCGAATTGCCGTCGAGGCAAGGACGGGAACGACCGCCGCGACAGTGACGGTCGGCGCGTTGGAGACGATTGCCACTGTCAAACTTCCGCAATGGCTGGCGGCCTTTCAGGGCGATCACCCGGAGATTGGCCTGCGGTTAAAAATCGCCGGCAGCGACGTGTTGCTGCGCCAGCTCGAAGAGGGCGAGATCGACGTCGCTTTCTGTTTCGACAAGGGCGGGCTCGATGAACGCCTGGCCCGGCGCACGATATCGGCCGAGCCGCTGGTCCTTGTCGCCTCCGCCGAGAATGCCACCGCATCAGGACAAGGTGATCTGGCCGCGCTCGCCGCGATGCGTTTCGTGGTGACGGAAACCGGATGCGTCTACCGGCATCTGTTCGACACAGCGTTCGCCGAGACAGGAATGGCGGCGCCAAAACTTGCCGCCGAAGTCGGCAGCATCGGCGCCATTGCGAGCCTGGTGGCGACTGGTATCGGCATGGGCCTGGTGCCGCGGCTGGCCGTCGCCGAGGCGCTCGATCGCGGCGAGATTGTCGAGCTGCCCTGGCCGGGTTCAGCCCAAGCAGCCTCCCTGGTCATGATCTGGCGCCGCCGCCGGGTGCAGTCGCCGGCGCTGAAGCTGCTGCTGGCGGCGGCGGGTGAGACTTTAGCGCCGGTCAGATCAGCCGGTGACCGCCTTCGACATGCAGTATCGTCCCTGTCGTAAAGCCGCAACGGCCCGTAGAATTTGCTTTCGACAACCCGCTGCGCGGCCTTGAGATCGACCGAAGGCAACAACTCGTACGCGCCTTCAATATCGGCGGCGGTGCTGACGATATGGTCGAGCCGGCCGATCCGGTCGAACAGGTCGGCGACCTGATGTTCTTCGGCGATATCAGCCGCGATGGTGTTCAAACCGGCAGGGTTCCGCAGCACCTCGCTGGCGCGCTTTAGCTTTGCTTCGTTGCGTCCGACGATGAAGACTTCGGCGCCTGAGTCTAGGCAGCGCCTTGCCAGCGCGAGCCCCATTCCGGAACTGCCGCCGACGATGACGATCTTTGATTTAGCGTTATTCTTGTCTGCCATATTCCGTTCCGATCCTAACCGTTTCGGGCGAGATTTCGCAGGCCAGCGGCAGGAGTGGAAACGGAAGAAAACGATAGTGCCATCGGAGGCTCCGATGGCACTTATCGCCAATGTCGTCAGTCCGATCAGTAGCCGACGGTAAAGCGCTGGCGAATATGCGCCGGCTTTTCGATCTCGTCGGTCATGACGATGGCATAGTCCTCGAAGGAAATGCTGCTGCCCTTGTCGGACGTCAGCAGCGTGTCCTTGCCGATGCGGTATTTGCCGGTCCGCTCGCCGGCGAGGAACAGCGCCGACGGCGACAGCAAGGTCCAGTCGAGATCATCGATCGTCCGCAGCGTGTCGAGGAAGTCGGCGCCCTTCTGCGCCTCGGCCTTGTAGATCGCCGGGAAGGTCGGTGTATCGACCAGGCGCTTGCCGGGCGCGACTTCGAGGCTGCCGGCGCCGCCGACGACGAGGTAGCGCTTGACGCCGGAAGCACGCACCGCTGCGATCAGCGTTTCCGGATCGCTGTCGAGGAAATGCACGGAGCTGATCACCGTGTCATGCCCCTTGATCAGCGCGGCGAGGCCGTCTTTGTCGAACACGTCGCCCTTCTTCGCGGTCACGCCCGGCAGCGCGGCGATCTTGTCCGGATTGCGGGCGATGGCGGTGATCGTGTGGCCGCGGTCGGAGAGCTCTTTCAGCAGGCGCGAGCCGACCTGGCCGGACGCGCCGATGAGTGCGATTTTCATTTCGATTTTCCTTTCGCCATTCGTTGCTCCGATAGATGGCAAGGTCATCGCTTGCGAAAAACAGCGATCAATCATACAAACTGTCTGATCAGATCGGACAATGAGTGAGCTGTGACCGAGCTTCTGAACCTCAACCGGCTCGTCTACTTCACCACCGTGGTCGAGACCGGCTCCTTCACAGCCGCCGCCGACCGGCTCGATGTCGCCAAGGCAGTGGTCAGTCATCAGGTCGGCAGGCTGGAGCAGGAACTGGCCGCGACGCTGCTGCGCCGCACGACAAGGCGCGTGACGCTGACCGAAGAGGGGCGCCTGTTCTACGACCGGGCGGCCATAATCCTGCGCGAGGCCGAAGCTGCCTATGGCGATATCTCGCAGAGCGCCTTGAAGCCAACCGGGATGCTGCGGCTGACGGCGCCGCTCGACTATGGCGAGAAGGTGGTGGCGCCAACAATCGCCGCCTATCTCAAAAAATACCCGAAAATGCGGGTCGAGACGATCTTCGACGATGCCGTCAGCAATCTGGTCGACGAGCAGATCGATCTCGGCATCCGTGTCGGCTGGCTGGCCGATTCCAGCAATCTGGCGCGGCGGCTGGGAAGACACGAACAATTCGTCGTTGCCAGCCCGGAGCTCGCCGCCGGGCTGCCGCCTGATGCCAGCCCCAGGCAGGCGAAAGCGCTGCCATGGGT
Organism: Mesorhizobium sp. P3_A2; assembly: GCF_056403115.1. Classification (NCBI taxonomy): domain Bacteria; kingdom Pseudomonadati; phylum Pseudomonadota; class Alphaproteobacteria; order Hyphomicrobiales; family Phyllobacteriaceae; genus Mesorhizobium; species Mesorhizobium sp. P3_A2. The sequence continues at coordinate 22,564 of NZ_JBFUGC010000019.1, read as the reverse complement.
CGGCAATGCCCAATTGCGCGGCATCGGCCAATGGCTGTTTTCCAGGGGCACGGAGACGGTGCCGGCCGAGCTCAATCCGGTCGTCAGCTGCGACAAGACCCCCGGCGTGCTGTCTTGCGTGCTGGCCGGTATCGGGCTCGGCATCTTCCCGGATTACAGCGTTGCCGAGGACATCGCGCGGGGGCGGCTGGTGCGGGTATTCACGGACTGGACCTTGCCGTCCGGCGGCATCCATGCCGTCTTTCCGCCGGCCCGCTTCAGGCCGGCCAAGGTGCGTGCCTTCGTCGACCTGCTCGTTGCTGCTGAAAGGCGGCGGGCGCGGAATGCTGTTGCGGGCTGATTTTCACGCCAGCCGACAATGCCGCGAGGGAACCTTTGTTCGGCCGGCGCTTTTGGATATGCTGCGATTCCGAACCGTCAGAAGGGTGCTGCCGATGACCACCAAGATCCTTGCGACCTGCGCGCTCGTCCTCGCGATGGGCTGCGGCCTGTCCAGCACGGCCACCGCCAAGGAAAAGCACCGCCATCGTCAGCCGGAACCGGAGCAACGCTACGTTCCCGCCCATCGCGACCTGATCTACGCCCTGTTCGGCGGCCCGCGTTACTATGACACAATGCTGACCACCACGGCCGCCGGCGCCTGCTCCTACAACCGGGTCGGACCGGATGCGAATGCGCTGAACAAGATCAACGACCACCATTGCGGGAAATAGGCGGAGCGGACGGCTTCCCTAAGGCAGCGGTGCCAGCGCCGGGCCGTCGGTGCGGAACAGGTGGCAGGCCGACGGCACGATGTCGTTGGCGCGCACGCCATCAATCAGGAGATCGCCCGCGTTCCCTGGCATCAGCGGTCGTGCCGCTGTCGTCCTGCGCCATCGCCAGTGCCAAACCCGGTTCACCTTCCCACAGGATCAGGCTGGCGGCGCCGATCAGCCCGGCACGGTCGCCAAGCTCGGCGCGCACGATCGGCACATCGCGGTAGGCCGGCATCGCCCGCTGCTGGACGACCGTTCTGATTGAAGGCGCCAGCAGGTCGAAACCGTTGGACAAGCCGCCGCCCATGACGATCAGGTCGGGCGAATAGAGATGCAAGAGATTGGTGAAGCCGATGCCCAGCCATCTCGCTTCCGCCTCTAGCAGGTCGATTGCGGCTGCGTCGCCGGCGCGTGCGGCGTCGACGACATGCCTGGCGGAGACGTCGCCGTCGGCGGAAAGCCGTCGCAGCAATGAACCATCGCCCGGGGCGGTCTGTCGCGTGGCGCGACGTCCGAGCGCTGTTCCGGAGGCGACGGCCTCGAAGCAGCCGATGGCGCCGCAAAAGCAGCGGTCGCCTTCGCCGGTGATGGTCATGTGGCCGATCTCGGCCGCCAATCCACGCCTGCCGTGATAGATGTGGCCGTCGGCGACGACGCCGCCGCCAATGCCGGTCGACACGGTGACGAACACCAGCGAGCCGCTGCCGCGCCCGGCGCCGAAGCGCCATTCGCCGAGCGCCGCCGCATTGGCGTCGTTCTCAAGCCGCACCGGCAGGCCGAAATGCTGCCCCAGAATGTCGATCAGCGGCACGTCGTGCCAGCCGGCCAGCGTTGGCGGCGCAATCACGATCCCCGCCTTGGGGTCCAGCGGCCCCGGCGCACCGACGCCGATGCCGGCAATTTCGGCCTGCGGACTTTGCGCTATGAGATCGCCGGCGAGCGCAATGATCTGGCCGATCACCGCTTCCGAGCCCGCGCCCGCCATCGTTGGCGCCGAAGCATGCGCGACGACACGGCCGTCGCTTTCGACCAGCGCGCCGCGCAGCGCCGTGCCGCCGAGATCGAAGGCCAGCGCAAGCTTGCTCATCAGGCGGCGACCTCCAGCCCGTGCAGCCAGGCCATGCGCCGCGCAAGGTCGGGATCGCCGAAGGCGAGCGAGCCCAGCACCACGGTCTCGGCGCCGGCGGCACGCAGCAACGGCACGGTCTCGTGGCGGATGCCACCATCGGCGGCGAGCACGATGTCGGCTTCACGGCCGGCTTTGCGCATCAGCGCGCGCGCCTCGATCAGGCGGGGGCAGGCTTGTTCCGACAGGCTCTGGCCCTTGACGCCGATGGAAGTGCCGAGCAGCGTCACGAACGCCACTTCAGAAAGGAAAGGCGTGATTGCCGCGACCGGCGTTTCCAGCCGCAGCACCACGCCGGCCTCGGCGCCGAGCTCATGCGCCAGTTTCACAGCGCGCAGGCCAGCCTCGCCATTTTCGGCATGGACGCTGATCAGATCGGCGCCGGCCTCGATGAACTGGCGCGTCTGCGCCTCGACGATGTCGGCTTCGACCATCAGATGCACGTGGATAGGCTTCGCCGTCAGCCTGGCGATGCGCGCCACGAGATCCGGGAAGAACAGGAAGCCGGGGGTGAAGCGGGCGTCGGCGACGTCGATATGGTGGATGTCGGCATGGGCTTCGATGCGCTTGAGGTCGCGCTCCATATTGGCGAGGTCGGCCGACCACAGCGAGAACTCGCCGACCAGACGGTTGCGCGGCAAGGCGGCGATTGCGGCGGCGCCGGACAGGGACTTGCTCGTCATGATCGAATGAGACTCCAGAAGTTGCAGTTCGAAAAAATCATCGTTTCAGGCTCCATAGCCGCGCATGGTCTGGCGGTTGGTCTTGACCGCCTTGGCCGGATCGGCGGCCGCAGTCTCGGACTCTTCCTCCAGCACCAGCCAGCCGTTGAAGTTGGGGGCAGCACCAGCGATCTCGATCACCTTCGCTGTGTCGCAGACGCCCTTGCCGAGCATCGCCCAGGTGCCGTTGGCGTCGACATCCTTCAGGTGGATGTAGCGGATGCGGTCGCGATAGGTGGTGAGCGTATCAGCCATGTCCTGACCGCCGCGCAAGATGTGACCGGTGTCCGGCACCCAGCCGACCAGCGAGGCGTCGAGCAGCGCGAAGATGCGGTCATAGTCGGCGCGGTCGAACAGCAGCGTGTTGTGGTGCGAGCTCGGATGCACCGCGACCTGGACGCCGGCCTTGCGCCCGAGCTCACCGGCCTTGTTGTAGACCTCGGCGGCAATGGCAAACTTGTCATCGCGCGGGCCGTCGGAGACGACGGTGGCCGAGCCCATCGACACCAGCGCGCCAGGGAAGGCGGCGGCGAAATCGATCCAGCGCTGCGCAGTTTCCAGGTCGGCGCCGATCTTGTCCTTCAGCGTAAAGCCGCTCTTCGAGCCGAAGGCGAAGGACACCAGCGTCAGGCCGGTCGCCTTCAATGCGGCGGCGAATTCCGCGGGACGGTTGCCATAGCGGCCGATCATCGTGTCGGTGATCTCGATGCCGGCATAGCCGCCATCGGCGATCGCCTTCAGCAGATCGTCGGGGCCGCCGGAAAAACGGTCTCCGAGCATTTCCCAGGTGAAGGTCTGGCAACCGACTTTGAGGTCTTTCACGGTCATCCTTTCATTCCTTGATATCCTACTTGACCGAGCCTGCGGTCATGCCGGCGAGGAAGAACCTCTGGGCAACGAGGTAGATGACCAGGAGCGGGAGCGAGCCGAGCACGCTCATCGCCATCATCTGGTTCCATTCGAAGGCGTGTTGCCCCATCAACAGCTGGATGCCGATCGGGACCGTGCGCATGGACGTTGACTTCGTCAGCGTCAGCGCAAAGAGAAATTCGTTCCAGCACAACAGGAAGGTGTAGACCGACGTCGCCACGATACCAGGCAGTGAAATCGGGACGATCACCCGCCAGAGTGCGGTCCAGCTGGTGCCGCCGTCGACAGCCACCGCTTCATCGAGATCGCGGGGCAAGGTGTTCAGATATCCCGTCATCAGCAGGATCGCGTAGGGCAGCGTAAACACCAGGTACGTCAGGATCAGCGCGACATAGGTGTCGAAGATGCCATACGAGACGACAAGCCCGAAGAAGGGGATCAAAAGCGTGATCGGCGGGATCGTCTGCGTGCTGATGATGAGTGTGTTGAGGCTGCCCTTGCCGCGGAAATTGAAACGGCTGAACCCATAGGCGGCCAACAAGGCGATCAGCACCGTCAGCACGGTTACCGCTCCGGCCACGAAGTAGCTGTTGAAGAAGAAGCGCAGCTTTACCGGGTCGCCAAGGATGGCCGCATACGCTTCCAGCGTGAAGGCCTTCGGCAGGATGGTTGGCGGCAGGGCAAAGATCTCGGTGTTCGACTTGAACGAGCTGCTCAACATCCAGTAGATCGGGAAGGCCGCGAAAAAGAGCCCTGCGGCAAGCGCGGCATGGAGCGCGACGGTGATCAGCCTGTCTTTCGGCGTGTGCCTTTTCCTCATGGTGACTACCGAGCCTTTTGATAACGGATGTAGAACAGCGTCAGGCCGAGAGAGATCAGCAGGATGACCACGGCGCTCGCCGACGCCTGCGACAGGTTGTAGCTCGAAAACGCCAGCTTGTAGGTGTAGGTGCTCAGCACCTCGGTCGAGTAGATCGGACCGCCGCCCGTCGTTATCCAGATCAACGGGAAAACCTGCATCGTCCAGATGAAATCCAGCAGCGAGATGCTGATGATGATCGGCATCAGCATCGGGATCGTGATGAAGATCAGCTTCTGGTAGGCCTTCGCCCCGTCGATATCGGCGGCTTCGTAGAAATCCTTGGGAATGCCCTGCAAACCCGCGAGCAGGCTGACCATGAAGAGCGGATAGCCCGCCCAGATATTGGCGAAGGTGACGGCGTGCAGCGCGGTCGCGGGCGAGGAAAACCATTCGATCTTGGAACCGATGATGCCCATCTGCATGAGAACGCTGTTCACGACACCGTTCGGCTCAAGCAGGAGGCGCCAGATCACGGCGATAATCACCGCGGTGAACAGCCAGGGCAGTATGTAAAGCACGCGCAGAATATTGCGCAGCGTCGGATTGATGCGGTCGCTGTTCAGCATGAGCGCGAAGACCATGCCGATGGTCATATGGAAAACCACACTCATGCATGTGAAGTAGAGCGTGTGCCACAGCGAGGCCCAGAACACCGGATCGGCAAAGATCGCCTGGTAGTGTTTCAGTCCGGCAAAGGACGGGTCGCGACGCAGCACCGCGCTGTTCTGGAACGAATAGCCAATCACCGTCACCATCGGCAGCAGCATCAGAAGGCCGATTATGAGCAGCGAGGGTGACAGATAGAGATAGGGGGCGACCGCTCGTTTCAGTCGATGGTGGGAGCGCTTTTGCCGGGTCATGTGCCAACCTTGGGGTATGCCTTCAAGACGAAGGTGGGCTTCGGAAACAGGTCCATCTCAAATTGCCGATCCGTTGTTGACGGGTGGCCTGCCCGAAGTCAGGCCACCCGGTGGAAGGTAACAAACGGGCAATGAGCCGCTCAGAATTTCGCCATCCAGCCCTTTTGAGCGTTGGCTGCGGCCTGTTCCGGAGACTGCTCGCCGGCGAGCATCTTCTGGGCTTGCACGTCGAACTGGGTCATCAGGTCTTCAGCCACCGGCAGGCCCGTGAACTCGTTGGCGAGATAACCGGTCTTGAAGATTTCAAAAGCCTTGCCGAAAGCCTTGTCCGAGGTCACGAAATCGGGCTTGGCATTGACGTTGCCCGGGAAGGCGTTTGCAAGCGACACGAGCTTGGCGTTCACCTTTTCACTCATCAGATATTGGACGAGTTTCCAGGCCTCTTCCTGATGTTTCGAGGCAGCAGAGATGCCGATGCCCCAGGAGGCATAGGGAAGGCCGCGCTTGCCGGTATAGTTTTCCACGACCGGGACCGGGATGAGATCGAAGTTCAGCTTGGGATTGCGTTTGCGGATGAGGTTCACATGCGCAAGCGAGTCGATCATCATTCCGACCCGATCGTTGACGAATTCCTCGACCTTTTCCTGCTCTGTCTTGGTGGCAATGCCGGGCGAGACGACGCCGGCGTCGTTCAGCGATTTGACGAAGGTGAGCATATCGACGACAGGCTTGCCCTCGAGAGCCGGCTTGCCGTCAGCCATCATCGATTGACCCGAGGCCCAGACCCACGACATCATGTCGTTCTGGACACCGGACGGCGTTTGCAGCGACAAGGGCAGCACCCAGCCATACTGGTTCTTGTCGGCATGGGTCATCTTCTTGGCGGCTTCGAGAAACTCCGCGCGGGTCGACGGCAGCTTGGTCACGCCTGCCTGAGCGGCGAGGTCCAAATTCACGAAGACCGGATAGACGAACGAAGCCACTGGAAACATCACCGCCTTGCCGTCCACCTTGATGATATCCGCGACCTGGGTCTTGTCGAACCCGCTCGCATCCATCATCGGGTTCATGTCGGCCAGCGCACCCTGCGCGTTCAGATTGTTCACCCATGCGCCGTCGAGACCGACGACGTCGCTAAGCGTCCCGGTTGCTGCGCCAACCGAGATCTGGTCTCGCGTGGTCGCGTAGGGGCCGCTGACCAGCGTCACTTTGATTCCGGGGTTTGCAGCCTCGAAGTCATCCATGATTGCCCTGAGCGATCCGGCCGGCAATTCGGGCTCCCACCATTGGGTGAACTCCAGCGTCGTATCCGCCATGGCGCCGGTTGCGCCAAGCAACCATGCGGCCGCGGCTATTTTCAGTATCGCGGGTTTTATCCGAAACATCATTTTCTCCTCCTTCTTCAAGATCGACCGCACAATGCAGCCGATCGTCTGCTTCATTCAGAAGTCTTCTTACGAGTACTTCGCAGGCGCCTCACCCTCGCCTGCGGGCTCTGCCACAGATCTTCAGATCGCCAGGTGCGTCTCGGGATCGAAGAAATGGAGCTTGGTATCATCCAGGGCCAACCGGATTGCCGAACCGGAGCGGACTGCGCTGTCCGGTTCGAATCTCGCCACCGCATTCGACGTCAGGCCGAAATCCTGCACTGCGTCGGGGTCACCGGAGTCCACCCGGACCCCGTCGATGTTCAGATGGACGATATGTTCCGACCCGAGTTCTTCGATCGAGGTCACCTTTGCCGGTATCGTCTGGTACTTGCGGCCAGATTCGAGGCCGCTGTCGTAAAGATCCTCCGGTCGGATCCCGAACACGACCTTGCGCCCCGCATACGACTTCAAACCCGGCCTGCGCACGAAGGCTGCATCCTGCAGCCGAATGGCGAAGGTGCCTGACATCAGTTCGTCGCCCGTAAGGGTCGCCTCGAAAAGGTTCATCGAAGGAGAGCCGATGAAGCCGGCAACGAAGGCGTTCACCGGCGATTCATAGAGCCTCTTGGGTGTGTCGACCTGCTGCAGCACGCCGCCTTTCAACACCGCGACCCTGTCCCCCATCGTCATCGCTTCTATTTGGTCGTGGGTCACGTAAATGGTCGTTACGCCGAGCTGCTTTTGCAGGCTGGTGATTTCGGCGCGCATTTGCACACGCAGTTTCGCGTCCAGATTGGAAAGGGGTTCGTCCATGAGAAAGGCGGCCGGCTCGCGCACCATGGCGCGGCCCATGGCAACCCGTTGACGCTGTCCGCCCGAAAGGTTCGCGGGTTTGCTGTCCAGCAAAGAGGTCAGCTGAAGGGTTTTGGCGATCTCGTCCACGCGCTTCTTGCGCGCGGCCTTCGGCTTGCCTGCCAGCCGCATCGAAAACGCGATGTTCTCGGACACCGTCATATGCGGGTAGAGCGCGTAGCTCTGGAAGACCATCGCGATGTCGCGGCCCTTGGGCGGCATGTCGACCACGTCGACTCCGCCGATCCGAAGGCTGCCGCTGGTGATGTCCTCCAATCCCGCGATCATTCGCAACGCGGTGGATTTGCCGCAGCCGGAAGGCCCGACGAGAATCAAGAACTCGCCGTCCTTGACCGACAGGTTCAATTGGTCGATTGCGTGAAAATTGTTCCCGTATGTCTTGCAGATATTCTCAAGAACGACTTCTGCCATATTCCTCTCCTCCACAAGTCTAAGCCAATGATTTTTATGATTGCCCTAGGCTTATGTTCACCTGCGAAATATATCCTCGGATAGTTCGGGCTATGTTCCGGTATCGAGTTGCGCATATTTCAGTTCGACTGCCGACGGCGCGTTCGTCGACGCCAGGAGTTCCGTGACCTGGTCGGCGGTCGGAAGCGCCTCGCGCCCGCCACGCCCCGTTATCGAAAAGGCCGCCGCCGCGGCAGCGAATGCCACCCGGCCGGCGGTATCGGCACCGCGCGTCAATGCATGGGCATAGGCGCCATGAAAGCAGTCACCCGCGCCGGTCGAGTCGACGACCGCAACCCGGTGCGGGGGCAGGTGCCAAAGCCCTGTCTCGTCGCGTCCGCGATAGTAGACGCCCTTGCCGCCATCGGTCAGAACCACGGCGGACCGCGACGGCATCCACAATGCATCGAGCATCTCGGCGGGCGATCGGCACCCCGTGGCAGTCCGCGCAAAGCCGAGTGGAAGAATGAGATGGTCGCAGAGCGCGATCAGCCGCTCCGTGGCCGGGCCGCCGCTCCATTCGATATCGCCGAGAATCGCAAGGCCGAGATCGCGAGCCCGAGCCACGACATCCAGCGACCGGATCGCATAGCTATCGACGATCAGGACGGCCGCGCGGCTGAGGATATCGTCCGGAAAGTCCGGAGCGGTGCCCAGCATTGCATCGTCGTCATACGCAATGAACCGTTCCCCGTCCGAGCCGACGGTGATCCGCGAGCGCACCGGGCGTGCGTCCGGGTGGCGCGGCGCGAATGCGGTTTCAACACCGCTCGCAACGAGATCACACAGCACGGCGTCGTCCGCGGCACTGCCCAGCCATCCGACGAACCCGGCGGTTCCGCCGAGCCGCGCGACGGCGGCCAGCGCCGTCGCGACATTTCCCCCGAAAGCGCGGGCACTTTGCAGAACCTTCCCCTTGCCTGCCGACAACGGCTGATCGACGTAGACGATGTCGTCGATCGCAATAGCGCCGAAGCCGAGGATCGAGGGGACGGTGGGCATGGTTCAGGCCCCCGCCTTCGCCAGGGCGTCTTGCGCCGAAAGGCCGTCATGGATGACGCCGCGAAAGGCAAGCGCCGCCTTCTCCGGATCGCCATGCCCCCAGAGATTACGGCCGACCACGGCACCGCGTGCGCCGGCACGGATGGCGTCCGCCGTCTGCTGAAGCGCGCCGAGCAGCGTATCGGTCTTTGGACCACCCGCGATCACAACCGGCACCGGGCAGGTCCGGACGGTCTCTCGGAACGACTCGAAATCGCCCGTGTAGCCGATCTTGATCACGTCGACGCCGGACTCGTAGCCGATGCGCGCCGCATAGGCGATCTCGTCGGGGGTGAAGACGATTTTTGTTCCGTCGGTAAAATCGCGAGGGTAGATATGGGCCACCACGGGCATGCCGTAGCGGGCTGCTGCATTTACCGAATCGGTCAGCCAGCGTATGTATTTGCCCTCGGTCGCGCCGCGCACCGGAATGGCGACGGCCAACGCATCGGCGCCCGCGCGCACCGCGTCCTCGGGCGTTGCGATCAACTCGCTGATGCGATCGTCCGGAGTGAAGCAGCCCGCCTGAATCACCAGGGAAGCTTTGCCCGCATATTGCGGCCACAGATGGCGCGCGGTGCCAGGCTGGATGCTGACGTAGTCGGGTTTGCCCGCCATGACGCGTGCGAGCGCACCCGGCAGGTCGGCAAGGCCGCCTTTGCGCACGTCGCCATAGCCGACGAAGTGGTCGACCGCACCGCCAAAAAGGTTCCCCGATGGATGCGAGAAGAGGCGCGCAAGACGCACTTTGGTTCCTAGGCTCATGAGTGCAAAATTCCCTGATCGGTTGATTTCAAAATCCCGGACTCAGTGTTTCCGAAAGAAAAAAGAAACACAATCTTTCGAAAGCTTTCGAATTTGCGTATTTTTGGTAAGGTGAGCCGAGGCCAGAGCGGCTGCTTGGCGCAGGGAAGCAAGGGCAGGGCAATGTTGTCGGAGCAGAGACGCCAATCCATCCTGGGTGAGGTGCAGCGCAGCGGACAGGTTCGCATCAAGGATCTGTCAGACGATTTTGGCGTGTCCGAAGTCACGGTGCGCTCCGACCTCGAGATACTGGATCGCAAGGGACTGCTGACCAAGACCCGTGGAGGGGCGGTGACCCGGACCACAGATTCGACCACGGCCGCGTTCGCCCGGCGGATGCAAACGAACCTCGACGCAAAGAAGCGCATCGCCCGGGCAGCGATAGAGCTGTTCGAAGACAACCAATCGGTCATCTTCGACGGCGGCTCGACATTGATGCAGCTTGCCATGCAGTTACCGCCGCTCAGCAATGTCGTGGTCGCCGCCACGGCCATGAATATCGTGCAGCATCTTATGCATCGTCCTGGGCTCGACGTTCATATGATCGGCGGCCGGGTCTATCCCGACACGGTGAGCACGCTGATCACCGATGCGGATACGGCTCTCGGCGGCTTGGTGGCGCATCAGGTCTTTGTTGGAGCGCATGCGATAGACTCGTCACTGGATGTAGTCGACGTGAACGAGGACATGGCGCGAACGAAGCGAAACCTCGTTCGCATGGCCCGGCGCGTTGTCCTCCTCGCCGATTCGAGCAAATGGGGCGTCAGCGGTACCTCCAAGGCATTTTCGCTGTCGGCCGTCGATGTGGTGATCACCGACGATGGCCTGCCCGGTCCAATACGCAGCCAGCTTGATAAGATCGGGGCCAAGGTGATCTATGCCTGAACCCGCTCGGTCTCTGACCGCGACGGAAAGATCCAATACGCGCATGACCCACGGGCTTCGTATCGGCGATCGGCCGTTTTTCATGACAGTCATGTTCTCCTCCTCAGGCTGGCGGCCTCTCCCAATGCTGCGCCAGAATTATCACATGCTCTATAAAAATTTTACACGCGTCAACATTTAAAATCCTGTATAGCGGATTGTGAAGGTGGACCGCTGCACCCGCGACGGTCCCCAAGCATGCCATTGGCTTCGGAGGAAAAGCTGGAATGCACGGAAAATCAAAGACAAAGCTCGGCATCGGTGTGATCGGCTGCGGCAACATCTCGATGACCTATCTGCGCAATGCCGCGCTCTTCGGCGGCGTCGAGCTGCGCGCCTGCGCCGACATTTCGGCTGATATGGCTGGGCTCCGCGCCAGGGAATACGGCATTCGCGCGCTTGGCGTCGACGCGCTGCTCGCCGATCCCGATGTCGACCTCGTGCTCAACCTGACCATCCCGGCGGCGCATTTCGGCATTTCGTTTTCCGCACTTTCAGCGGGCAAGCATGTCTTCACCGAAAAACCGCTGGCGACCTCGGCCGCCGACGGCAGACGTCTTGTCGCCGAGGCGGCGAAGCGTGGGCTGCTGATCGGCTCGGCGCCGGACACATTCCTCGGCGCCGCCGGACGCCGCGCCCGCCGCCTGATGGACGAGGGCGCCATCGGCAAGCCGGTGACCGGCACCGCCTTCATGATGGGACGCGGCATGGAGCACTGGCATCCCAATCCGCAATTCTATTATCAGCCGGGCGGCGGCCCGGTGTTCGACATGGGGCCCTATTACCTGACCATGCTGGTCAATCTGCTCGGTCCGGTCGAGCGCGTCATGGCAATGGCGACGCGCGGCCAGGAGGAGCGTCTCATCACGGCCGACGGCCCGTTCAAGAACACGACGTTCAAGGTCGGCACGCCGACCAACATATTGTCGCTGCTCGAATTCCGCTCGGGCGCCACCGTCACCTTCGGCGCCTCATGGGACGTGTTCAGACATTCCAATCACCCGATCGAGCTGCACGGCACAGAGGGCTCGCTCAGGCTGCCCGACCCCGACACGTTCGGCGGGACCGTCTCGCTGTCGGCGCGCGGCGCCGACTGGTCCGATTTCGCCAGCGAGAGCGAGCTCTACGGCGCCCGCAACTGGCCCTACGCCGCGCCCGACCGCGCCAACTACCGCATGCTCGGCGTCGCCGATCTGTCGACCGCGCTGGGCACGGGAAGAAAGCCGCGTGCCTCGGGCGAACTCGCATTGCATGTGCTGGAGATCATGGAGGCGATCCTGGCTTCGGGCGAAAGCCGCGACTCGGTTGCCGTCAACGGCACGGTCGACCAGCCGCCGCTGCTTGGCGAGGAGGAAGCGGCAAGCCTGCTTGCCTGACGGCAGGTTCGTCGTGACGATATCGCCGCCGACGCCATCACCGCAGCCGCTGTCGCATGGCGCGGCTTCAACCCCGCTTTTGGAAGTGTTCAGGCCGACTGACGCATCACCAGGGCGGCGTCGAGGCTGACCTTCGGTGCGACGCTCGCTGTGTCCTCGTTGAGCAAAGCGAGCAGCGTCTCGACGCTGCGTCCCGCCATGGCGGCAAAATCCTGCGCGATGGTGGTCAGAGCGGGGCAGGTGTAGCGGCTCAGCGGATGGTCGTCATGGGCGGCGACACGCAGGTCGCAGTCTGCCTTGCGGCCGACCTTCTTGCCTTGCGCGAAGGCCGCCGCCATGACGCCGAAGGCCAGACGGTCGTTGGCGCACAGTATGGTCTTGCCTGGCAGGCCGCCAGCCCCAAGCATCTGTTCCATCTGCTCGTAGCCGATGCGCTCGAAATCCCATGTATAGTCGCTTGTGTTGCCGATGACGACCGGCTCCTGGCCCAGCCGCTGCATGGCGCCGATATAGCTGTTCAGCCGCTCCGGCGAATTGTGGTTGACGTGCGGGATATCGAAATAGACCGGCGCGTCGCCGGAGCGGCAGAGATAGTCGACGATGGTCGAAACACTCTGGGCGTTGTTGTTGCCGACGAAGGGTGCGCCGCCTTCGAGATAGGTGTCGAAATAGACGACCGGCATTGTCTGCGTCAGCTTCTCCAGCGTGCGGCGGTCCGAGCGCAAGCCGAGCGGCGCGATCAGCGCGCCGGAGACTCTCAGCGACAGGATGGTGCGAGTCGCCTCGATTTCGAGCTCGCGCGAACCGTGTGAGGAAATGACGATGGGCCAGTAGCCTTCGTCGCGCAGTCTGAGCTCGATGCGGCTGACCATTTCGGAATAGAAGGGATCGGCCACCGTCGGCACGACGATGCCGATGCTGCGGGTACGCTTGCGATTGAGGTTGCGGGCAAACAGATTGGGCTGGTAATCGGATGACCGCAGCGCCTCCTCGATACGCTTGCGCGTCGCCGGCTTGACGCTGGTCGGATCGTCGAAATATTTCGACAGTGTCGGCCTGGAGACGCCGCAGGAGCGGGCGAAATCCTCCATCGTCTTGTGCTTCGTCATTCGATCCCTCGTCTGGCGGGCGCCAGAACCTCGGTCACCCTTGGCGCAGCCCACGGTCCTGGCGAAATTTACAGGAAACGTCAGTCGTTTCAACGCGCAATGACAAATTATACCGTGCGTAAATTTAATCAATTGACGCGAAAATTGTCGCGCATCAAAGTCTCGGGTCACAACGAGCCACTGAAATAATCCAGGCACCATGACACAACAGATCGATCAGCTTCTTTCCCAGCTTCAGCCGCGGCTCGACGCCGCTGCTGTTGTCACCGGCAATGCGGTCGATCCGCGCTATGGCGACGATCTCTCCGGCAAGGGCGGAGGCCGGCCCGAACTCGTCTTGCGTCCGCGCAGCGCCGGCGAAGTCGCCGAAATCCTGCGGCTGTGCAGCGGCCTTGGCCAGAAGCTGGTCGTCCATGGCGGCCGCACCGGGCTGGCCGGCGCCGCGCGCGTGCAGCCGGGCGAAGCGGTGCTGTCGCTGGAGCGCATGACCGCGGTCGAGGCTCCCGACCGCCAGGCGGCAACCATCATCGCGGAAGCCGGCGCGCCGCTGCAAATGGTGCAGGAAGCGGCCGATGCGGCCGGCCTGATGTTCGGGGTCGACATCGGCGCGCGCGGCACGGCGACGGTCGGCGGCAACATCGCCACCAATGCCGGCGGCATCCGCGTGCTGCGCTACGGCATGTACCGCGCCCAGGTTCTGGGGCTGGAGGCGGTGCTTGCCGACGGCTCGATCCTGACCTCGCTGCGCGGTCTGGCCAAGGACAATTCGGGATACGATCTCAACCAGCTGTTCATTGGCAGCGAAGGCACGCTGGGCGTCGTCACCCGCGCCTGCCTGAGGCTGCATCCGAAGCCCGCCACCGAGGTCGCCGCTTTCTGCGCGCCTGCCTCGCTGGAGGCGGCCATTGCGCTGCTCGGACTGCTCAAGCAGCGGCTCGGTCCGTTGCTTTCGGCCTATGAGGTGAATTTCTCGCCGCTCTACGGCGCCATGATTGCCGGCATGGACGCGCCGGCGCCGCTGCCTGCCGGCGCGCCCGTCTATGTTTTGGCCGAGATCCAGGGCAACCAGGCCGAGGTGGATGGCGAGCGTTTTGCTTCGGTGCTGATGCAGGCCGTCGAGGACGGCATCGTCGACGATGTGGTCGTCTCGCAGTCGCCGCGCGAGTTTCGAGCGCTCTGGGACGTGCGCGAGGAGGCCAACCGCTTCCTGTTTGCAATCGACGGCCTGATCGGCGTTGACATCTCCATTCCGCTGTCGACGATGGCGGCTTTCCTGCGCGACGCCGAAGCGGCGATCCGCGCTAGAGACGGCAGCGCCGAGATCTACGTCTTCGGCCATCTCGGCGACGGCAATTTGCACTATCAGGTCGACACCACCGAACCGGCCGCCGCCTACGAGGTCATCTATCGCGGCGTGGCGAAGCACGGTGGCGCCGTCTCGGCCGAACACGGCATCGGTCTCGACAAGAAGAAATGGCTGAGCCTGGTGCGCAGCGATGCCGAGATATCGGCCATGCGCCGCCTCAAGGCGGCGTTCGACCCGCACAACATCCTCAATCCCGGGCGGATTTTCGACATCGCCTGATCGTCAGAATGGTCTAGCTCGCGGCCGACGAAAGCAGCGCGTGGAAGTCGACGGTTCTCACCTGCTCGATGCCATCCAGCGTCATGTTGCCGGCGACATAGACGATGATCGCCAGGCCGAGCCAGCCGATCCAGCGGTATCTGGCAAGCAGCGCCGCCACCAGCGTCGAGGCGACAGCCATCAGAACCACCGACAGGATGAGGCCGAACACCAGCGCATTCATGTCATGGGCGGCAGCGCCCGCCACGGCCAGCACATTGTCCAGCGACATCGAGACGTCGGCGACCACGATCTGCAGGATCGCCGTGCGCAATGCCTTGGCCGGCCGCACCGCCGCAAGCGCTGTCGCGGCAGGGTCGGCGTCGGCATCGCTGTCTTCATCGCCGCCGGTGGAACGCAATTCCTGGAACATGTTCCAGCACACCCAGAATAAAAGCATGCCGCCGACCAGCATGATCCCCGGAATTTCCAGCAGCTGCACCGCGATCACGGCAAAGACGACGCGGATCACCGCCGCTGCGGCTATGCCGGCGACGATCGCCTTCTGGCGCAACGCTTTGGCCAGGCCTGCGGCCGCCATGCCGATCACCACGACATTGTCGCCCGAGAGCACGAGGTTGATGGTGATGACTTCCAGATAGGCGGCGACAGTCGTCTGGTCGAAACTCATAAAGCGGTCTCCCCGGAAGGCTCCGGCTGGTTGCGGCGGATCGGACCGATGTCTGCGCAAACGCGAAGACAGCTGATTTGAGTGCAGCCCGGCATCGAAACAAGACGCCAGGCGCGGCCAATCGTTCCTCATCCACCGAATTCACTACCGGATGGGCCGCATCCCGACAGAAATGCCTCTCACGGAAGGGAAGACAAACGAGTTCGGCTTGCCTATCAATATTGCCGACCAAAGGAGAAACGAGCATGAGCAAGACGGCACTGATTTTCTGGGGCGGTTGGGAGGGCCACACGCCGGCCCGCAGCGCCGCTGTCGTCAGCGAGATATTGACCGGCCATGGCTTCGAGGTGCGGATCGAACAGGGCACCTCGGCTCTCGCCGATCCGCAGCTTTCGGCAATCGATTTGATCGTCCCTGTGGTCACAATGTCGACGATCGAGAAACCGGAGCTGCAAAACCTTGTAGCCGCCGTGAGAGGTGGAACCGGCTTTGCCGGCTTTCACGGCACCATGGGCGACAGCTTCCGCAACGAGCCGGACTATCACTTCATGACCGGCGGCCAATGGGTCGCCCATCCCGGCGACATCATCGACTATCGCGTCGACATCACCAGCGATGATCCGATCGTGCGGGGCATCGACGGTTTCGCCTACCGTTCCGAGCAGTACTACATGCATGTCGACCCGAGCAACGAGGTGCTGGCGACGACGACGTTTGGCGGCGAGCATCTCGACTTCGTAGACGGCGTCGTCATGCCCGTGGTTTGGAAGCGCCGCTACGGCAAGGGTCGCGTCTTCTTCAGCGCGCTTGGCCACACGGCGGATGAGTTTTCCGTGCCGCAAATGCGCAGCATCTTCGAGCGCGGCGTGCTGTGGGCCAGCCGAGCGGCCTGATCCTGGGCCTGTCGTCAAGCTGAGCGCAGTGGGACGGATTGCTCCGGGTGCGCATGGCGGCGGATCTGTGGCCTGGGTAGCGACGCAGGAACTAGAGCAATTCCAGGAAAAGTGTGAGCGGTTTTCCGGGAAAAGCGCGTAGCGCTTTCCCTTGGGAATTGCGTAAAAACAAAGAGATAGAGCGGTTCGCCGTTTCGGTGAAACGGTGAAACGCTCTAGTCGGGCGGCGGTCTTTGTCCGGTCAGATAAAGAAGTCTTGGACGGCCTGCGGCTATTTTTCCCGCATTGCCCGGCGGAAGTTCTGCGTGATCGGCTCGGCGAGGTAAGCGAGCACCGTGCGAGCACCCGTCCGGATCATCGCCTCGCTCGACATGCCGGGCAGAAGTTTGCGGCCCTCCAGCTTGGCGAGTTCGTTTCTGTCGATCAACACGGTCGCCGCGAAATACGGTGCCCCGCTGCGCTCGTCCACCATGCGGTCGGCCGACACGATCTCCACGACGCCGTCGAGTGGCGGCAGGTTTTAGCGTGCGAAGGCCGGGAAGCTGATGCGCGCGGGCTGTCCGGGGGCGATCGTCTCGACATCCTCTGGTTTGACCATGGCCTCGACCACGCCCATTGGGCAACGTCCCTGCCGTCCAGCAACGCACGCCCCCCGGATGGACGCCAGGCACCGGCCAGTATTCGCGCCAGATCACTGTCGGCGCCTCGGCGGACGGATTCACCTGTTCGTGCGAATAGCCATCGTTCAGTTCCGGCGAAGCGGCGCTGCCGACTGCTGGGCCGCGCTGGCGAAGGGACCGCCAATGCCATAACAATCCAGCATCGTTCGACGGGCGGCTTTTCGGAGGATCGGATGGTGTCGGGATACGACAGTGGAAGACTTTAATTCTCCCTGAATCCTCGATTGAGCGAGTCGCGAACCGGCGCCAGCATATAGTCGAGCAGTGTGTGCTCGCCAGTCAGGATCATCACTTCGGCAGGCATGCCGGGCGACAATTTGACGTCATGGAGGTTTGAGAGGTCAGCCATATCGACTTTAACCTTGGCGAGAAAATAGGGTTCTCCGGTCCTCTCGTCTGTCAGCCGGTCGGCCGATACCGAGGTGAGCAAGCCGTGGATTTGCGGAAGATGCCGCGTTGGATAGGCCGACAGCACAACGCGTGCCGGCATATCCGGATGCACCATGTCGATATCCCGCGGCTTGATCCGTGAATCGATGACCAGGTTGGACTCATTCGGAACGATATCGAGGAGGGGCTGGCCGCTGGAAATCACGCCAGATTCAGTCGTGACACGCACGTTCATCACTGTTCCCGCGATCGGCGCGACAATGTCAGTCCTGGCCAGCACATCCTGACGCGAGGGCAACTGGCTGCGCAGTTCGGCCAGGTCGCCGCGCACCTTGGCGAGGTCCTCATTGGCTTTCTCGGTGTCCTGCTGTCGCAAATTGAGGAGCTGCAGTTCGGTCTCCCCGATCTGCTGGTCGTTGCGCGCGACCTGCGACCGGTTCGATGCCTGGTTCGCCCGGATGTCGGCCTGGGCGCGCTGCAGCGCCAGAATCCGCGGCAGGCGCTCCAGTCCCTGTTTGTACATCTCCTGCGCCGATTGGATCTCCTGGTCGATCAAGCCGAGTTGCTCGGCCTGGGCAGCGATCACGTCCCTCGATCCGGCGCTTTGCTCTTCTATCTGGGCTATGCGCTTTTGCAGGATCTGCTCGCGCCCTTCCCGGCTCGCGAGGCGGCTGTCGAGCAGCGCTTGCTCCTCGACGACCACTTTCCGCACCATCTCGCCGTCGATCGATGTCAGCTCTTTGGGAAAGGTAATTTGGTCTTGCCCGGCAAGCTCCGCGATCAGCCGTGCCTCGGCCGCCAGCAAGCGGACAAAGTGTCCTTGCAGCACGTCGTAGCGCCCTTGCGCATCGGTCGTTTGCATGCTGATCAGTATCTGGCCGGCAGAGACCTTGTCGCCTTCCCGCACATGGATGGTCCCGATGATGCCGCCTTCCAGATGCTGGACGGTCTTGCGGTAGCCGTCCGGGCTGACGACGCCTGCGGCGACGACCGCGCTTGCCAGCAGGGCCATGTCAGACCAGACGGCGATGCCGCCGACAAAGAATATCGCCGAGAAATAGCCGAGCATGCGCGCTGGACGCGTCCTGCGGTTCAGGTCGCGCTTGCTATCGCGATATGCAGGCGAACGCCGCCGGACAAGCCCGACAAGCACGAGCAGGAACAGCGCGGTGGCAGTTGCCGCCAGCGCGGCGCGTGTAGGCACGTCCAGGCTGTCGAAACGGTTCGAAGCCGTGGCAGCCAGATCTCCAGTAGCGACGACCAGCCTGTCCAGCACGTCGCGCAGGCTGGCCATCAGCATGTCCATCACCTTTGACAGTTCGCCAAATCGGTCGCTCATGGTTTCACTCCGCCGCCTTCAATCTTGCCGGCATTTTGACGGTAGTCTTGTCTTGCTTGGGCGTCGGAACGACAGTCGGTTTGGGCTGGCCGCCCAGCGTGCCCAGCACCTCGTCGCGCGTGCCGAACATCTTGACAGCGCCATCGTGCATGAAAGCGATATGGTCCGCCGTGCGCAAAAGGTTGGTCTGGTGGCTGACGAGAATGACGGTGCAGCCCCGTTCCTTTAAATGGTGAAGGACATTGAACAGAGCCATTTCACCGTCGCTGTCGAGGCCGGTGTTCGGTTCGTCGAGCACGATGAGCGCGGGATTTCCGAACAGGGCCCGGGCGAGGGCGATGCGCTGACGTTGGCCACGCGAGATTCGTATCCCGTGCGGCCCTACCTCGGTTTGATAACCGTTTGGCATCCGCAATATCATCTCGTGAATGCCGGCGAACTGCGCCGCGGCGATGACCGCGGCACTGTCGACATCGCGCAGGCGCGCAATGTTCTCGGCGATCGTCCCGGGAAACAGCTCTACCTGCTGCGGCAGATAACCGATGTGCATCCCCAACTGGTCGCAAGGCCAATTCGCGACCTCCGCCCCATCCAGCCTTACGTGGCCGAGCGACGGGCGCAGCGTTCCCACCATGAGGCGGCAGAGTGTGGTCTTGCCGGAACCCGACGGACCGATCACGCCACAGGTCTCGCCGGCCACGACGTTGAAGGCTACTTTGTTTATCAGCGTCTGTTGCGTACCCGGCGCAGAGTAATAGACGTCCTTGAGTTTCAGCCGCCCTTGCGGCCGCGGCAAGATTACGCCACCGCTCTGCCTGGATCCGGTGTCGGCGAAGAGGCGCATGAGGTTGCGACGCGCAGCGCGAGCGGTGACCAGGCTGCGCCAGGCTCCGATCGAGCGCTCTATCGGTGCCAGCGCGCGGCTGAGCAGGATGGATGCCGCAATCATCGATCCGGCCGTCAGTTCGCCACGCAGGACATAGTAGGCGCCAAGCCCCAGCACGGCCACCTGAAGGGCGAGGCGCAGCGAGCGTGACAGGCTGCCGATGCTGGTCGTGCGCCCGAGAAGCTGCGCCTGGACGGTCATCAACGACTGTTGCTTTTCTTCCCAGCGCTGCAGGGCCGGCTCAGACATGCCGAGCGAGCGGAGCGTCTCGGCGCCGTCGATGTATTGATTGGCCGCAGCCTGATTGCGGCGCAGCCCCAGCATCGCTTCCTGGCCCTTGCGGCGGGTGAGAAAGTCGTTGGCCAGCGCGCCGCAGAACAAAAGGATCGCCCCGACAATTCCGACCAGGCCCAGTGCCGGGTGCAGAAGCCACATGAACGCCAGGAAGACGGGCGTCCACGGCGCATCGAGAAAGGTCAGCATGCCGTCACCGGCAACGAAACCGCGCAGGTCCGCCACGTCTTTCAGGCCGGCCTCGAGGCTGCTGCTCCCCGCGAGGCGAGCCTCCATGGCTCGTTCGATCACCGGGACACTCAGCTGGTCGTCGAGCCATTGGCTGATATGCCCGAGGATCATGCGGCGGGCCTGCTCCAGCAGGCCATAGACGGTGATCGCGCCGATCACCGCCAGGGTGAGCCACATCAGCGTGTCGATCGACCCGCTCGACAGCACCCGGTCGTAGATCTGCAGCATGTAGACGGTGCTGGCGAGCAACAGAATGTTGGCAAGCAGGCTGAAGATGAGCAGGGAGGGCGCCTGGCGCCGCGCCAGATGCATCACCTCCTGAAACTGCGGTCTTGGCTGCGTCACGGATTGCCCCCCGTTGCGATGCTTTGGATTAGGCCCGGCCGGGCGCCAGGGCCGGCGCCCGGCCGGTATCGCGTCAGGCAATGACACCTTCCACGTGGTTGTCGTTGAAGATGCCGGTCCCGTCGATGCCGATGGAGAAGATGTCGCTCGCTGTGTCGCCGTCGAAATCGGCGATCTGGACAGTAAAGTCGAGTTTCTCGTCGGGTGCCGGCTGCGCCTGGCTGAGGCCGAAGCCGCCGATGTCGAAGGTGTTGTTGTCGTTGCCGGAAATGCCATCGGCGTTGCTGACGTTTTCGATCAGGACGCGGTCATGGGTTCCGCTCGTCGTCCACGACACCTTGTCGCCGGTGCTCAGGCCGGTGATCGTCCAGGTGCCGTCGCCGTTGGGTGTAGCGACAGGAGTAAATTGCGTATTGCCTGTCTTGACGATGTTGTCGACGACCGAGACCGAGGTGATGCTGACGGCCGTGTCGTTGGTGAGCCCGTCGACGAAATTCACTCCCGGCTCCGCGGCGGTGCTGAAGGCCGTGATTTTGACGGTGACGGGTCCGACGCCCGGATTGGTCTGGTTGACCGTGAAGGACGCCGAGGTAGTATTGAACACGCCCGTGAAGGCGATGTTGGCTTCGACATCGGCTTCGTTCTGGTCCAGATTGGGCACGAGGAAGCTCGTGTTCGCGCCGGTGACGTAGGTGATGAACGCCCCCTCATCCGGGTTGATCTGGTTACCGTTGACGCCGAACGAGGTGGTGCTGCCGGCCTGGCTGATATTGAGCACATCCTTGGTCGTGATGTTTCCGCCCTGGGATTGATTCAATGGATCTTGCCCGATCACCACAATCTGGGCGGAGGCCGGATCGCCGAAGGTCATGAACAGGTTGCTGCCGGAAGGCGCTCCGGCGAAGCTGAAATTCAGCTCCGCAGGCGGAGGATTCTGGAGGACATCGAAGGTGTAGTTGCCGCCTGACAGGGTCAGCTTGAAGAAGTCGATGTCTCCGGCGTTGTGTGTGGTGCTGCCATCAACATCCTTGAAGTAGGTGGCGACAGTGTTGCTGTTAGTAAGGTCCCTGAGCAGGGTTACCTGCGAGGATGTGCCGTCCAGTATCGTCAGGGACGCCGGCGAGCTCGTGATGCTATAGGTTGCCGGTTCATCCGCCCCGACTACCCCGCTGAGCGTCTTGGTCACGGTGCTGCCGGCAGCGAAGTCCACCAGCCCATCGTCGATAAGCCCGATGGTCGGCACATCGTTCTCGATCGTGACCGACGCCCCGGCGTCGATCACCACGCTGTCGCCGTCAAAGTCGGTCGCTGCGAACACCGAGGCCAAGCTCAGCGCGATCGTCTCCGCGTCGCCCCCGCCGGTTGCCAGCGGCACGTGATCGACCTGGTCGAGCAGCGTGAAGGTGAACGCGTCGTCGGCCGTGCCCAGCACCGTGTCAATACCCGCCGTCTGCACCAACGTGAACACCGTGCGCGCACCCGCCACGCCGTTCACGTGGGTTGCATCAACGTAGTCGAACAGGATGTTGGATCCTTTCGAATCCAGCCCCGTGTCCACGTTGTCGATCAACGGATTGAGCGACACCGTCACCGGCTCGTCGGCGCCTGCATTCACCAGGCCCGCAATCTGCGCACCGGTAAACGCCGCCACTGTGGTCGTCGCGTCGTTGTCCGTAATGCCCGTCGACAGACCCGTCAGCTCGTCCTCATCAACGTTTACGTTCACCGTGGCTGCGTTGTTCTGCGGAACATCGTTCTCGATCGTGACCGACGCCCCGGCGTCGATCACCACGCTGTCGCCGTCGCCGTCGGTCGCTACGAACACCGAGGCCAAGCTCAGCGCGATCGTCTCCGCGTCGCCCCCGCCGGTTGCCAGCGGTACGTGATCGACCTGGTCGAGCAGCGTGAAGGTGAACGCGTCGTCGGCCGTGCCCAGCACCGTGTCAATACCCGCCGTCTGCACCAACGTGAACACCGTGCGCGCACCCGCCACGCCGTTCACGTGGGTTGCATCAACGTAGTCGAACAGGATGTTGGATCCTTTCGAATCCAGCCCCGTGTCCACGTTGTCGATCAACGGATTGAGCGACACCGTCACCGGTTGGTCGG
>NZ_JBFUGC010000018.1:0-105439 GCF_056403115.1 Mesorhizobium sp. P3_A2 | reverse complement strand
AAGACCGTATCCAACATGCAGGAAGTGGCGGCGCGCGGCGGCAAGATCATCCTGATCACCGATGCCAAGGGCGCGGCGCAGGTCAGCGTCAAGACGATGGAGACGATCATCCTGCCCGACGTGCCGGAGATCATCTCGCCAATCATCTACGCGCTGCCGATCCAGATGCTGGCCTATTACGCAGCCGTCTTCATGGGCACCGACGTCGACCAGCCGCGCAATCTGGCGAAATCGGTGACGGTGGAGTAGGGCGGATGGCTAATCGTCTCCGCCCAGAAGAGGTGGCCAATGAGTCGGCAATTGGGACGAAGCCCTCGCGATCGAAGCTGCATTTTTCGTCGATCACAGGTAAATGGGCCAGTTGCGCTCTTGAGGTTTTCATCGTCGCGATGATCAGCCTTTTGCTGGCCAGCGCCGTCGGCCTGATGGTCCCCATTTTGTTCATAGGTCGAGCCTAGCGAGCGCAGGGAATGTCCTTCGTCCGTTCGAACGAAGACAAGTAGGGAGACAGGGATAAAATTCGTCTCACGCGGCATTTAGCGCCGTGGCCCGCAGTAAGTGGAAAATACAATGGCGGTGAGGGCCGTGGTTGATGAGTTTCAGCGATGGTCTATGCGCAGAATACCAAATCGAAGCGTCTCCGCTATGACTTCACTTTCATTAATCGACGCCTATTGATTTTATCCCGAGGGAGACGCAGGGCATCGCGTGGCGCTATGTCTCTTTTCGTCCCGCTAACCCTCATTCTGCTGGTTGCATCTCCAGCGTACAGTCAGTTGGCCCCGGAAGCGTCAACAGCCGGCACAGCTAACGACAACTCGTCGATCGTGGTTTTGGACCACACCGATTTCGAGAAAGAACCGGGCAACACGCAAACGGGCGTGTCGGGATCCCCTGCATCCAGTGCGGTCCTCGGTGAAGCGCAGGCATCCAAGGATGCACACACCTCGCTCGACGAGAATGTGGAAGGGTTGCGCCGCGAGTTGGCCACAGCACGAGCGGAGCTCGCCAAGCAAGCTCAGGCCTTAAAAGCACAGCAGCAAACAGACGAAGCGCTCTCGCACAGTTTGGAGACGGCGCAACGTGTTATCGAAAATCTCCGGGCGGCAGCCACTCTCTCTGAAAGCGCGGACAACAGCGTGCCAGGAGCCAACCCCTCCATGGAAGCCACCGAGGCTCCTGCAAAGCAAGCGCTTGAGGACGAGCGCCAGAAGGTTGCGCTCTTGAAGCAACAACTTTCCACGGCTTATCAAACGATCGATGCTCTCAAGACAGGCGCAAATCTGGCCGCAGTCGAGCAGGCCAGCGCCGAAAAGGACCGCCAAGTGGCCGAAGCCGCTTCCAAGCAGGCTGGGGAAGCACTCAAACTGGAACGCGAACGAGCAGACTCAGCCACAAGTGAGCTCGACTCTGTTCGGAAGGAACGCGATGCGTTGAGGCAGCAATCGACTGTGTTGAGTGCGGCGCTGGACCAGGAGCGTGAAAGGTCTAACGGTTTGGCCCGCAGCCTCAGTGCCGCGCGTGAGACAATTGACATCTTCAAGGATAAGCGTCGCATTACAGCATTGCAGCGCGCGCCGAAAGTACGCGCCCCAGCGGGTGAGCTTGCAGCTAAATTACCGCGCTCAGGGGCAACCCGTAAACCGCGCTCGCAGGAGAAACAGAAGGAAAAGGGCCAGGACCCATCGCAATCGGAGGTGCTGGCTACCATCGATCTTCCCGCGGCATTGCTCCCAACGCGCCCCCCGAAAAAGCGCGGCCTGGGCCAGTGAGGACTAGGGAGCGAAATGTATGCCGCACGGGAGCATGACAATGAAAAATTGCGTCGTGGCCGCATTGATGACCGGAATGGCGGCCGCGCCTGCCTCGGCTTTTGACACCGGCGTCGGCGGCATCGGACTCGGCGCAGGGGTGAGCGGCGGTAGGCAAGGCACATCAGTGGGGGTGGGCGCGAACGTCGGCGGTCTCGGGATCGGTGCTGGAGTGAGCACTGGTGCGCAAGGCACGTCTGTGGGGGTAAGCACGAGCGTCGACGGTGCGGGCGGAGCAAACGTTGGAGCTTCGGTTGGCGCAGGTGTCGGCGTCGGCGATGATGAGTCCGCCGAAAACCAATCGGCTACCGCTGCCGGTAGTCCGGCCGCAGTCTCGGCAGCGACTGCCAAGACCACCAGAAAGTCGATGGTTCTGCCGCCTGTCCTAAGGCCTTCCAAATCAGGGCGGGGCTTCACCAAAGGGTATCCCTTTGGATTTCTGGGACCACTGGAAGCGATTCCCGGGACGCCAGTTGCGGTCGTGCAAGCCTGCCGCTCGGCGGTCATGTCCGCTGCCAAGCCGCTTGGGGCCATCCGTGTCCGCGCGGCAAGCGCGGGTGCCTTGCGTCAACGCCGCGGTGCAATCTCGGCGCCGATCAACGTGCGAGTGGACTACGCAAGGCAAGGTGGCATCGAAGTCCGGCAGGCAAAGGTCAATTGCAGTCTCGATAGAGCAGGCAGGGTCACCGGAATAAAATAGACCCATGGCCTGTAAGGGCCACCATACAACGTTTTGCGGGTCGTTCGGCACGGCGCGCGGCGCCACGCTTGGCGATGACATGCCCCAAGTCCGATTTTTGGGAACCCGCCGCCTGATTAGACCTGGTGAACCTGAAGCCGCTTCTATCACGGATCATCCAATTCGTTGAAACCGCATGCTTTGCATCGGTACGCATGGTTCGGCTCCTCTTCGCGACGGAGCATCCTGACTGTGCCGCGTTCCACCCAACAGATTGGGCACGAGAAATTGCCTCCGTAGCGCGGCCGGTACACTTTCAGGCGCCCGTCCGCGAGATCCGCGGCCTTCAGTCGTTCGGACATCTCGGCAAGGCTTTTGTAGGCTTCGGCGATTTGAGTTCGCAGGGATTCTCGGTCGTTCGCTTGGGCGAGCGCTTGTTCCTTCGCGCGAAGAGTGAGTTTTTTGGCAAACCGCTCCATCATTCGCTGCCTGATCTACCTCGTCTCGGAGTGGAGATAGGGGTTGCTCGAAACAGGACGATAGGCCGTAAGGACTAGTTGATCCAATGTGAGCTTCAGCTAAATTTTATCTACGACGAGAATTCAAACCCCCCGTCAGCCTTTGATGAAATTCTCGCCCGCGGGCTCAAGCCGGCGGGCTTTTTTCATGTCCTTGCTGACCCCATCGAGCATCTTCAGCGCAGCACTTTTTTCTGCAGGCAGCACCAGCAAAGCGCGTTTATGAAAAGCCGAAGCTGGACAAGAAGGGCAGGCTGAAAGCTGTCACGGCTTCACCGCAGGCTTCTCCGGTAGTGCCGGCACAGCTGACGCCAACCTAAGGTATTGTTGAGTAACGCAACGCCTGCTGTCGATTGCCCTTCCTCGCGCACCGGCGGATTGGACTATGATAGGCGCATGCTCTGCATCTTTTGTTCGAAAAGCGCGAGCTTGCTCAAATAACCGATCCTAATCTTCGCGTTGCATCGGTCGCAGTTGAAGGTAGATATCACCTTCACCCAAGAGCCCTTCTTCACCATTACATGGGAGCAGTTGGGGCATTGAAATTCGAGGTACTCGTCCATCATTTCTTCGGAAATAGGCATGTGCCACTCCCCTCAGCGATTTACTGAAACTAAGTGGTGGCGGCCTTCCAGCCGAGCCACGAATGCGCGGCTCGAACCTTAACCTTGGGCAAAGGTTCCATCGCCCGGCTTCGGTCCTAAGGTGCAATAGACCAAAGTCCCAATATGCTTGTCGGAAGTCATTTAAGAGGTTCCAAGACCGTCGAGGATCGGCGGATTCGAAGTCGAAATCACGGGGCGTCTAACGGCACCGCTCGGTGGGAATGCCTCTCCCAACGGCGTCAAAGGAATATTGGGAAAGGTGGTAGCAGGAGAGCGCTACCGCCTTTCCCCATATCCAGAAGACGTGCGGTATTTTCTTCGTTGCCGCGCGTGACGGGACTGTCCATGCCGACAGGATTTCCCTGAACGGGAATACCTACCGCCGTCAAGCGCAGGGCCTCTATGCCCGTCTCTTCCCGCAGACTTTTTCGAATCCACAAGTGATGCGCACACCGGTATCGTTTATAAAAAACAATTGTTGACAATTAACTAAAACGGCGCGACGCTGGTCGAAATCCTCAGCCGGAAGCGCTTGAAATGCTCACATGCATCGTTGGTTGGTCGCACTCCAAATTCGGTAGGCTGGACGCCGGCCTGGAGGAGTTGATCGCAGGCGTGGCTGCCGACGCTATTGACGACGCCGGTCTGCGGGGCGATGAGATCGACGAAATTTTCGTCGGCACTTTTAATCCGGGCCTCGTCGAGCAGGACTTTGCCTCATCTCTCGTGCTGAACGGCAGCCCGGACCTGCGCTTCAAGCCGGCGACCAGGATCGAGAATGCCTGCGCTACCGGCTCGGCTGCCGTCTACCAGGCGGCCCGCGCCGTCGAATCGAAGCGGGCGCGCTTTGCCCTGGTGATCGGCGTGGAGAAGATGACGGCGCTGGACAGCGCGTCGGTCGGCCGGGCGCTGCTGAAGGCGAGTTATGTCGAGGAGACACGGTCAATCGAAGGAGGCTTTGCCGGCGTCTTCGGGCAGATAGCCTCTTCCTACTTCCAGAAATACGGCGACCAGTCCGACGCGCTGGCCGGGATCGCGGCCAAGAACCATCGCAACGCCGTCGCCAATCCGCTGGCGCACATGCGGCAGGATCTCGGTTTCGAATTCTGCCGAAACGTATCGGATCGCAATCCGGTCGTCGCCGGTCCGCTGAAGCGCACCGACTGCGCGCTGATTTCCGACGGTGCCGCAGCACTCGTTCTGACGGATGCCGCCACCGCGCTGCGCATGAAGAGGGCGGTCGCGCTGCGCGCGATGTGCCAGACCAGCGACTACCTGCAATTATCGAGACGGCCGGAGATCACCTCGTTCGAAGGCGCCGCGCGTGCCTGGTCCGGCGCGATGGGGCAGGCCGGCCTGACCAACCGCGATCTCGACTTCATCGAACTGCATGACTGCTTCACCATTTCGGAACTCATCCAGTACGAGGCGCTGGGCATCGCGGGGCGCGGCGAGGGCGCTCGCGCCATCATGGACGGCACCACCGAAATGACTGGCGAACTCCCGGTCAATCCGTCGGGCGGGCTGAAGGCCAGAGGTCATCCGGTCGGCGCCACCGGCGTCTCGATGCTGGTCAACGCCGCCATGCAGCTCACCGGCAGCGCGGGCGGCATGCAGATCAAGAACGCAGCGCTGGGTGGCGTCTTCAACATGGGCGGCGTCTCGGTTGCCAACTATGCCACCGTCCTCGAACCGCTCAGGTGAAGCGATGTCGACCTTCAACATCGGCCATTTCCTGACCCAGAACGCACGGCGCTTCGCCGATCGTCCGGGCGTCGTCGTTCCGGAGCGGACTCTTACCTGGTCGCAGGTCGACCAGCGGGTCAATCGTCTTGCTGGTGCACTGCTCAAATCCGGTATTCGTCCGGGTGACCGGATCATGGTCCAGGCGCGCAACAGCCACCGTGCCTTCGAGGTGAAATGGGCTTGCTTCAAGCTGGGCGCAGTCTGGGTCCCGGTCAATTTCCGGCTGACGCCGGCCGAGGTCGCTTACATGGCCGGGCACGCCTCGGCGTGCGCGACCGTCTTCGACAGCGAATTCGCCGCGCATTGTGAGGCCATGCGCGCCGCGCTGGACCCGGCGCCGCTGTCCGTCTGCCTTGACGCAGCGCTCGAAGGCAGCCTGGTCTACGAACAATTTCTCGCGGACGGCAGCGACAGCTTTGTCGAGGCGGATGTGGATCGGGACCAGCCGGCCTGGTTCTTCTACACATCGGGCACCACCGGCCGCCCCAAGGCCGCCGTGCTCACCCATGGCCAGTTGGCGTTTGTCGTTGCCAGCCATCTGGCGGACATGTTTCCCGGCACCAGCGAAAACGACGCCTCGCTCGTCATCACGCCGCTGTCGCACGGCGCCGGCGTTCATGCACTGGCACATGTGGCGCGCGGCGCGCCGCAGATCATCCTGACGGCCACCTCACTCGATCCCGAAACGGTCTGGAAGACGATCATGCGGCACAG
This sequence comes from Mesorhizobium sp. P3_A2, assembly GCF_056403115.1. Lineage (NCBI taxonomy): Bacteria > Pseudomonadati > Pseudomonadota > Alphaproteobacteria > Hyphomicrobiales > Phyllobacteriaceae > Mesorhizobium > Mesorhizobium sp. P3_A2. The sequence goes on along the minus strand of NZ_JBFUGC010000018.1, from coordinate 99,366 downwards.
GGTGACAAACTTCTTCGCCGTGCCGACTCTCCTCAAGACCCTCGTCGAGCACCCGTCCGTCGATCACTACGACCACAGTTCGCTGCGTCATGTGAACTACGGTGGTGCGCCAATGGCCCGCTCCGACCAGGCACTCGCCCTGGCCAAGCTGGGCAACGTCCTTGTCCAGCACTATGGCCTTGGCGAGTTCACCGCCAATATCACAGTGCTGTCACCCGGCCAGCACGAACCGGCCACGTCCGGCTCGCTGGACCATGCCGTGGGCAGCTGCGGGGTGCCTCGCACCGGCGTCGAGGTCGCGATCCTTGACACCGATGGCCAGCGCCTTGCTGCCGGCGAAACGGGAGAAATCTGCGCCCGTGGCCAGGCTGCCTTTGCCGGCTATCACAACGATCCGGAGGCGACTGCAAAAGCCTTCCGACACGGCTGGTTCTACACCGGCGATCTCGGCTTCCTCGACGAGCGTGGTTTTCTCCATATCACCGGCCGCGCCTCCGACATGTATATTTCCGGCGGGCTGAACGTCTATCCGCGCGAGATCGAAGAGGCGATCCTCGACGACGGGCGGATCACCGAAGCGGCGGTGGTCGGCATGCCGCATCCAAAATGGGGTGAATGCGGGGTGGCAGTGGTGGTGGTGAAAGCCGGCTGCGAGATTGCCGCGAGGGATGTCATCGACGGCCTCAACGGCCGCGTCGCAAGATACAAATTTCCCAACCAGGTGGTGTTCTGGCCGGAGCTGCCGAAGTCCGCCTATGGCAAGGTGCTGAAGCGGGAGATCATCAAAAGGCTCGCGGAAGAGCACGAGCGCGCGGCTTGACTGAGCAGAAGGTGGCGACAATGAAGATTAAAGGTCTGGATCATGTGGTGCTCACCGTCAGGGACATGGCGCAGACCATCGATTTCTACCGGCGTGTGCTCGGCATGCGCCATGTCGTGTTCGACGGCACCTACAATGCGCTGCATTTCGGCAACCAGAAGATCAACCTTCATCCGTATCGCGGCGAATATACGCCGCATGCCGACATTCCCGCGCCGGGGACGGGCGATCTGTGCCTCATCGCCGAAGGCGGCATCGACGACATCGTGCAGGAATTGGGTACGCTCAAGATTCCCATCGAGGTGGGGCCTGTCGATCAGACCGGCGCGAGCGGCGCGATGCGCTCGGTCTATTTTCGAGATCCAGACAGAAATCTCATTGAAGTTGCATGCTACACATCCTGACCCGCTTCCATTCAAGGCTCATTCCATGGCTCGTCCCAAACTGAATCGCAAACCCGCTCCGCAAATGGAGGTGACCCGCCGCAGTCTCGATGCGCAGGCCGCCGACAAATTGCGCGACGCGATCCTTACGGGTGTGTTTGCGCCCGGTGAGAAGTTGACGGAAGAGGTGATTGCTGACTCGTTCGGTCTCAGCCGTGGAACAATCCGCGCATCGCTGCGGCTTCTGGTTGCCGAAGGGCTGATCGTCCAGGAACCATACCGCGGCTACAGCGTGAGGTCGCTGACCTCTCGCGATGCCTGGGAGTTGTTCACGCTACGCAATGCATTGGAAGCCTTCGCTGCACGGCTGCTCGCCGAGACCATCACCGAAGAAAAGCGGGATCGGCTGGACCAAGCCTACGACAAGGTCGTGAAGGCGGTCTCGTCCGGCGTGCGGACGCGCGCGGTGGAAGCGGATTTCCAGCTTCACCTAACGATCGCCGAGCTTACCGAGCATTCCGCCCTGCAGGCACACTACGCACTGATCGCCGGCCAGGTCCGCCTCTACCAGTCCCTCGTCAGCAAGTTCCTTTCGCTGCAGGACTACATCGTCACCCATGAGTCCCTCATCGCGGCGATGCGGGAAGGCCGGGCTGGCGAGGCCGAGCGGCTTGCCGCGCAACACAACACCGCAGATGGCGAGCGTCTGGTTGAATGGCTCCGCGAGGCGGAGGGCCGATCCGACGACCGTATCCGCGGCGGCTCTGTCGGCCTCTCAGCGCCTTAGGAATGAACGAGAGGAGATACATCTTACGGCGAAATATTGTTAACAATGAACAATCAATCAACTAACCAAAAAAGGGGAATGATCATGTCAGTTAAGCGCAGTTTTCTGGTCACCGCGTCGCTTTGCGCCGCCGCAGCTTTTGCCTCGTCCGCCGCAAGTGCTGCCGATGAATCGCTCAGCCGGATCCAGGCGGCCAAGAAGGTCGTTGTCTGCTCATCCAACGACGTTCCATACGCCTACAAGAATCCGACCAGCGGCAAGGTGGAAGGTACGGACATCGACATGGTCCGTGCCATCTTCGAACCTCTGGGCGTGCCGGAAATCGAGCTTTATGAAGTGCCGATCTCTGGAATTATCTCGGCGCTGAACACCAGCCGCTGCGACCTGATCTCGGACAACATCGCGATCACCGTCAAGCGCTCCGAGCAGATCGTGTTCTCGGCGCCGATGTACCGCGCCGGGCAGGCGCTCGTGGTGCCCAAGGGCAATCCCGCGAAGATCAAGAGCGAGGCCGATTTCCCGGGCCACACAGTCGGATCCTATCTGGGAACCATCCAGCTCGACTGGCTGAACAAGATGGCGGCAGCCGACCCCTCCGTCACGGTCAAGGCCTATAAGAACATTCCGCAGATCCTCGCCGAGTTGCGCGCCGGGCGCCTGGATGCGGCCGCTTTCGACGACATGGTTGCGGCCGACGCGTTGAAGAACGATCGGACGCTGCCGGTCGAGATACTGAACTACAAGATGCCCATCGGCGACTATGCTGTGGGCGCCGGCTTCCGCAAGGACGACATTGCGCTCAGGCAGGCGTTCGACGAGCAGAACCGACTGCTCCAGCTTTCCGGTGGGCTGCGCAAGGTTCTCGAAAAGTGGGGCCTGCTTCCGGTCGAGCGGTATTTTCCGTTTCCGAACTGTTGCAGCTAAGCGCTGACAGGAGATCGCAATGAACGACGTGCTCGAGTTCCTGCCGGCGCTGCTAAGGGGTGCTGCCCTGACCGTCGGGATAACGATCGCGTCGATGGCGATTGCCCTTGTGCTGGGCCTTCTCATTGCGCTCGCACGCATGTCGCCCATCGGACCCGTCCGATGGGCGGTGGCGATCTATGTCGACTTCATCCGAGGCACGCCGCTGCTGCTGCAGCTTTTCTATATCTACTATGTGCTTCCCTATGTCGGCATCTACATACCGGCCCTGGTTGCCGGGATACTCGGCCTGTCGCTCAACTACGCGGCCTATCTCTCCGAGGTCTACCGCAGTGCCATATCGGCAATTGGCAAGGGGCAGGTCGAGGCTGCACGTTCGCTCGGCATGCGGCCGACACCCATCTTCCTGCTGGTAGTACTGCCGCAAGCCCTTCGGATCGCCATTCCGCCAATCGGAAACTACTTCATCGCCATGTTCAAGGACACCGCTCTGGTGGCGGTGATTTCGGTGAACGAGCTGATGTTCACAGCCGACCAGATCGCATCGACGACCTACAAATACCTGGAGGTCTATACGGCTGCCTTCGTCATTTATTTCATCGTCAGCTATCCGGCTTCGATGCTGATCCTGAAGATTGAAGATCGTATGAAACGCGCGCCCGCCGGCTGAGCCATTGTCGGATCGAAGCGAACTGCAACCTCCGTCTGGACATCGTCGCCTGCCGACAGCCAGCGTCTCAAGCGCACTCGCGCGGCCATGAAAGAGATTGAAATGAACAGGACACTCGGCTTGCACCCCGAAGGCATCGCCTTCATTGACAGCAGCTATGTTCCGATCGGAGAAGCGTCGATCCCGTTGATGGACTGGGGCTTCACCCGTGGCGATGCCTGCCAGGACACGGTTTCCGTTCGCAATGGCGCCTTCTTCAGGCTGCAGGATCATCTTGACCGCTTCGAACAATCCTGTGCCCGGCTGCGCTACACGATGCCTGTCGAGCGCAAGTCAATCGAGACGATCCTGAAATCCTGCGTTGAGATGACGGGATTGGCCAACGCGACAGTCCAGATGATCATGACACGCGGACTTGGCCCCTCCGGATCGCGCGATCCGCGCCTGTGCAAAAACAGGTTCATGGCCTTTTGCGTGCCGTTCGTGGTCGTCGCCAATGAAGAACAGCGCAAGCGCGGGCTCTCTGTCTGGGTTTCCAGCCGCTGGCGCCTGCCGCCGGACTCTGTTCCCTCGCAGATCAAGAACTACAACTGGATCGACTTCGTGCTCAGCCTCTACGACGCCTATGATGCCGGCTGCGAAACCTCGCTGATGAAGAACCATCTCGGCACCATAAGCGAAGGTCCCGGGTTCAATGTTTTCGCACTGACGGGCAAGGTCCTCTCTACACCAGGATACAATGTACTTGAGGGGATAACGCGTCGGTGCGTCATCGAGATCTGCCGTGAGATCGGACAGGCCGTCGAGGTGAGATCGATCTCCGAAAGCGACCTGACCGGCGCCGACGAGGTGTTCGCCTGCAGCACTGCCGGCGGCGTCATGCCGATCACCAGCGTCAACGGCAAACCGATCGGCGACGGAAAGCCAGGCTCTCTGACGACGAGGCTGGGAGAAATCTACTGGAGCAAACGCGATCAGGGCTGGCATGCAACGCCTGTAGACGAACTTTGACCCGGCTCGGATCAACTGCACGGCAGGCGCGCAGGACGCTAAGTTGAGTTTTGGCAGTTCGCCGCGTGCGTGCTCAGCAGTCTGCATGCTGCTGCGTTAGTTGTTACTTCGCCGACGAATAGGTCCGCCCAAGGCGCGTTTCGACGTCGGCCACAGTGCTCAGTGTGGCTGACGGTAGCGGATGCCAACGTAACCGATTGATCTTATTGATTAAGTGGTAGCGGGAGAGGGACTTGAACCCCCGACCCCAGGATTATGATTCCCGTGCTCTAACCAACTGAGCTACCCCGCCAGGGCGGCGAAAGGCCCGAAATCCACCTTAAATCGCAAGGCAGTTCGAGGCGTTCGCCAAGGTCGCGCGGATATAAGGTTGGGATGGCGAGCCTGTCAAGCATCGATGCGTCAGGCGCGCCGGCATATTGTCGCCCGAGAAAAGCTTTGCCGGGCAGACATCTGAGGCCAGAGCCTGTTCCATCCCGATGCAGTCGGGATGGGGCTCTAGTCTTTTGTTTGAGCATGGTCTCTGGACAAAACAGGTTCCCCGTTTGTCCGTGAAAACCGGTTCCCACTTTTCGGGACCATGCTCTTGTCGCCGGGGTTGAGTTCGGCGGGGCACGTCGCTATGTCTCGGCCAAGAAATCTAGAGTTTGAAGCTGATGAAGCCGCGCATTGCAGTCCTCGGTTGCGGATACTGGGGCAGCAACCACATCCGCACCCTCAAGGCGCTTGGCGCGCTGCATGCGGTTTCCGATGCCAATCGGGCGCGGGCCGAAGGTTTTGCCAGCGAGCAGGACTGCCTGGCGATCGAGCCGGATCAGCTGTTCGTGCGCGACGATATCGACGCCATCGTCATGGCGCTGCCGCCGCAATTCCATGCCGATCTCGCCGTACGCGCCGCTGAAGCCGGCAAGGATGTGCTGGTGGAAAAGCCGATTGCGCTGACGGTGCCTGATGCCGAACGCGCGGTGCAGGCGGCTAAGGATAATGGCCGCGTGTTCATGGTCGGTCATGTCTTGCGCTTCCATCCCGCCTTCGAGACGCTGAAGGCGCTGATCGACAATGGCGAGCTCGGTGAAGTCCGCTACATCCATTCGCACCGGCTCGGCCTCGGCAAATTCCACACTGAGAACGACGCGCTGTGGGATCTGGCGCCGCACGATCTGTCGATGATCCTGGCCATCACCGGGACCGAGCCGATCGAGGTGCGAGGCGAGGGGGCGGCACTGCTCGACAACCTCAGCGACTTCGCGCATCTGCATATGCGCTTCCCCAATGGATTGCGCAGCCATCTCTTCGCCTCGCGGCTCAACCCTTACCGCGAGCGGCGGCTGACCGTTGTCGGCACCAAGGCGATGGCGGTGTTCGACGATGTCGAGCCGTGGGAGCGCAAGCTTGCCGTCTACCGCCACGCAGTGTGGCAGGACAGCGGCCAGTGGGCCTTCACCACCAACGAACCATCCTATGTCGCGGTCGGCCAGGGCATGCCGCTGACGCGCGAACTAGAGCATTTCATCCAGTGCATCGAGACGCGCGCCGAGCCGCGCACCAGCGGCGAGGAAGCCATCAGGGTGCTGCGCATCCTGACGGCAGGCACGGTCACACACACCAAATCCTGAGACCGTTTGGAAATTCTACTCCGGCGGCCAACGGTCTCCGAGAAAAGTAGTGTTTACTCGGCGGGAACCTGCGCCGGCCGGGCGGCAAGCCGCGTCAGCATGGCTTCGGCCTCGGCGCCGCGCTCCGAACGCTCGATGAAGCCGCCACCGAAGACGCGGGCCTCGTTGCCGTCATCGGAATAGAGCACGCAGGCCTGTCCGGGCGCGATGCCGGACTCGCCGTCGACCAGTTCCACAAAGGTGCTGCCGGCGCGGTGATGCAGTACGGCCGGGCGCGGCGGCCGCGTCGAGCGGACCTTGGCGAACAGCTCCATGCCGGCGGCCGGGATGTCTGACAGCGCGCCATCGCCCAGCCAGTTCATGTTGCGCAGGTAGATCTTGTGCGTCTCCAGCGCCTCGCGCGGGCCGACAATGACGCGGGCCCGGTCGGCGTCGAGATGGACGACGTAGAGCGGCTCGCCCGACGCAATGCCGATGCCGCGGCGCTGGCCGATCGTGTAGCGCAATATGCCGTCATGGCGGCCAAGCACGCGGCCGTCGATATGAACGATATCGCCCGGGTTGGCGGCAGCCGGCTTCAGCTTGGCGATGATATCGGAATACTTGCCCTGCGGCACGAAGCAGATGTCCTGGCTGTCCTGCTTGGCGGCGACGGTCAGCCCCATCTCTTCGGCAATGGCGCGCACCGCGGGCTTCGACAGGCCGCCGAGCGGAAAGCGCAGATAGTCGATCTGCGCCTGCGTGGTGGCAAACAGGAAATAGCTCTGGTCGCGGTCTGCATCAACCGGCCGGAACAGCGCGCGGTGGGCGCCATTGGCGCCGGAGCGGATATAGTGGCCGGTGGCGAGCGCGTCGGCGCCAAGGTCCTTGGCGGTCGCCAGCAGATCCGCGAACTTCACCGTCTGATTGCAGGACACGCAGGGGATCGGCGTTTCGCCGGCGACATAGCTCTCGGCGAACGGATCGATCACCGCCTTGCGGAAGCGCTCTTCATAGTCGAGCACGTAATGCGGGATGCCCAATGTCTCGGAAACGCGGCGGGCGTCGTCAATATCCTGGCCGGCGCAGCACGAGCCGGCCCGATGCGTTGCCGCGCCATGGTCGTAGAGCTGCAGCGTGACGCCGACGACATCATAGCCTTCGCGCTTCAAAAGGCCTGCGACGACGGACGAATCGACACCGCCCGACATGGCGACGACGACGCGGGTGTTTTGCGGGCTGGCGGGAAGATCGAGGCTGTTCATGGTTCTTTCGTTCTGCGCGGCGCTTCAATGGCAGTGGCGCGAATATAGGTCAACCACATCGGCGGCGCCAGCTTTGCTGGGGCGCCGATTTCACGGGAAAATTGCGTGTCTCCCGGCCGTTCACTCAAATGCCGACGAAAAGACTAACGCGGCGTTCATGATCCTTACCTAGTCATTAGGGTTCGCTTAGGCAATTTTTAAAGCTGTGGCGGTAATGTGGTGGGGATTGGGTCTTTGAGTTTTTTGTAGAGAGTACGATGACCGATCTTGTTAGACCGCGAGTCAAATATGTTATCGGGCCTGACGGCAGCCCTCTTACGATTGCCGATCTGCCGCCGACGAATACACGTCGCTGGGTTATCCGGCGTAAGGCGGAAGTGGTTGCTGCGGTTCGCGGCGGGCTTTTGAGCCTCGACGAGGCATGCCAGCGCTACAAGCTGACCACCGAGGAATTCCTGTCCTGGCAAGCGTCGATCGACGAATACGGCCTTGCCGGACTGCGCACGACGCGCATTCAGCAATACCGGCACTAGAGCCAGGATCTCAACAGAAAAGGGCGCGGTAACCGCGCCCTTTTGCCTGTCTTGAGGGTTGTTTCAGACCGTCAGCACCACCTTGCCGATCGGCCTGGTGGCGAGAAAGGCGTGCGCCGCGCCCGCCTGTTCGAGCGGAAAGCTCTTTGCCACATGGACGGCAAGCTTTCCCGCGTCGACCAGTTTGCCAAGCTCAACGAGGCCTTCGCGGTCAGGCACCACGGACATGCGCTCGACGCGGATGTTTCGCGCCGCAGCCTTGGCCCGAGTGGTGTCGTGGACGTTGAGCAGCGACACCAGGACGCCGCCGTCCTTCAGGACTGTCAGCGATTGGTCGGCATGGTCGCCGCCCATCGGGTCCAGCACCAAATCGAGGTCGCGGACCTCGGCGGTAAAATCGCCCTTGGTGTAGTCGATGACCTCATCGGCGCCGAGCGAGCGGACGAAATCAAGTTTTCCCGGGCTGGCGGTGGCGATGACATAGGCGCCGCGCGCCTTGGCGATCTGCACCGCCAGATGCCCGACGCCTCCGGCCGCGGCATGGATGAGCACGCGCTGGCCGGGCTTCAGGCCACCATGGCGGACAAGGCCTTGCCAGGCGGTCAGGCCGGCCAGCGGCAGCGCGCCGGCGTGATCGTGATCGAGGATTCGCGGCTTTGGCGCGATTTCATCGGCCGGGGTGACGGCGAGTTCCGCATAGGCCGCGGCCTGCTTGGGGAAATGCGGCATGCCGAACACGGCGTCACCGACCTTGAGGCCACCGTTGACGCCCGGGCCTAGCGCCTCGACGGTGCCTGAAATATCCCAGCCGAGGGTGAAGGGCGGTTCGCCCAGCAATGGATAATTGCCGGCGCGTACCGAGCCATCGACCGGATTGATGCCGGCTGCGTGCACGCGGACCAGCACTTCGCCCGATTTGGGCGAGGGGGCGGGACGATCGGCGATGACGAGGACGTCGGGTCCGCCGACGGAATTCTGGATAACGGCACGCATGGCAAGCTCCTGCTTGGGTTCATATGCCACTATCATTTGGATAGTAATATTCTCTTGTCTAGTATGTACCTTTTCTATATATAGGTACCTCATGGATAGTGATAATGATTGCGGCGGCTATGATGCCTTCCAGCGGACATGCCCTTCGCACGCCGTGCTCGAAATGCTGGCCAGCAAATGGGTCTATCTGGTGGTTTGCGCATTGCGCCGCGGCCGGATGCGCAATGGCGAACTGGCGCGCAGGCTGGAAGGCATCACGCCCAAAATGCTGACGCAGACGCTGCGCATTCTCGAGCGGGACGGGTTGGTGCGGCGCGAAATCTTTCCGGTGATCCCGCCGCGGGTCGAATATGAATTGACGGAACTTGGCCAGAACCTGGCGGGGCTGCTCACCCAGATACGGTCCTGGTCGGAAGAGCATGTGCCCGACATCAAGGAAGCGCGGGCAAGGGCAGCGGCGAACCAGGAAGCAGAGTTGCAGGCACAGGCCTGAAGTTGCGGCCGCCTCGCGGCCAGATCAGCGGCGCCGGAGCCCTTTGGTGCGGCTACACTCAAGGCGCGGCGTCAGTTGCTGCCGGCTGGATCAGATACAGTCTTCAGCCGATCATGGCGCTGCGGCCGCCGAGTTCCGCATCGCGAATCTTGGTGTCGCGCGATTCCAGCATCTCGGCCTTGGAAAGCTCCGCTTCAGCTTCGCCGAGTAATGATTCGGCAGCGCTTCGCTGCTGGGCGAGGTCGCTTTGCGAGTTTCTGAGATTGTCGCGGCGCAGACGCGCCGCTTTGGCGAAGGTTGGATAGGCAAAATGACTGACGTCGGTGATGCCCGCCTTCTTTTCTTCGGCGGTGATCTGAAGCTCCAGTTCAACAGCCATGCGCTCGAACTCGGCGATCATCGTGTCGAGCTGCAGCAGCTGCCGCCGCTTCTCATTCACCTGAAACTGCTTCAGCCGAACGAGGTTTTCACGTGACTTCATGATTCGGTACTCCCGCAAACGCACACCTGCACATATCGTCCAATCCGCTCGCCAGGGCCTGGCGACACCCGTATCCACCGGCATTCCCCGAACTATGGGAAACAAATTCCTAAAGTTTTTTGCCGGCGGTAACCATTCGTTTACGGGCATTGTTAATCATAAGGGCGAGGACTTAAGGCCGGGTAAAAATTCCGGCTCCCGATACGGAAGCCGGCCAGCGAGTCCCTTGAGTCACTTAGTCCAACTTATTAATGTGTTGCATTAGCGATTTGGTTCTGTGATTCATCATTAGATTCAAGAGGGTGTAGAAAGCGGTTAAAAAATCTGGTACCGTTCTGGGTGCGGAATTAGGTTTTGTTAACCATTCGATGGCAGCCTTCTGTTCAGGCAATCACTGCTCCGGTCCCGGATGGGTCGTGACTTGGTCCGGCGGCAGAAAAGGGGAATGAAATGCGCGTTCTGCTGATAGAAGACGACAGTGCAACCGCTCAGAGCATCGAGCTGATGCTCAAATCCGAAAGTTTTAATGTTTATACGACCGACCTCGGCGAAGAAGGCGTCGATCTCGGGAAACTTTATGATTACGATATCATTCTTCTCGATCTCAACCTTCCCGACATGTCAGGCTACGAAGTCTTGCGGACACTTCGCCTCTCCAAGGTGAAGACGCCAATCCTGATCCTGTCCGGCATGGCCGGCATCGAAGACAAGGTGCGCGGCCTCGGCTTCGGCGCCGACGACTATATGACCAAGCCGTTCCACAAGGACGAGCTGGTCGCCCGCATTCACGCCATCGTGCGTCGCTCCAAGGGCCATGCCCAGTCGGTCATCACCACCGGCGACCTGGTGGTCAATCTCGATGCCAAGACCGTCGAAGTTGGTGGCCAGCGCGTGCATCTGACCGGCAAGGAATACCAGATGCTGGAGCTGCTCTCGCTGCGCAAGGGCACCACGCTGACCAAGGAAATGTTCCTCAACCACCTCTATGGCGGTATGGACGAACCGGAATTGAAGATCATCGACGTCTTCATCTGCAAGCTGCGCAAGAAGCTCGACGCTGCGTCCGGTGGCCAGAACTACATCGAAACGGTCTGGGGCCGTGGCTATGTGCTGCGCGAGCCGGAAGACATCCGCGTCAGCGCCTGACCGAATCATCTGATTGAGTTCAATGCAAAAAACCCGGCTCAGGCCGGGTTTTTTGCTGTCCTTCAGTTCGAGCACGAGCCGAATCAGGCGGCGACCTTCAGGGTACGAAAGCGTTCGAGCAGTTGCGGCCGGTTGAACGGCTTCAACAGATAGCCCTGGGCGCCGGCGCGCTTTGCCTTCATGATCGAGGCGACATCGACTTCGACCAACGAAATCAGGATCTGCGGCTTGATCGCGCTTTCCATGGCGCGGACCTGGCGGATGAGATCGACCGCCTGCATGTCCGGCAGGGCGCCGTCGACGACAATCACATCGGGCATCTCGGCAGCGCACATCTCGACCGCGTCAAGTCCGGTGGCCGCTTCGATCACCACCATGTCGGAGCCGCCAAGAATCCGTTTTGCGACCTTCCTGATCACACTCGAATCGTCAACAAACATGCAGCGCTTCATTTCCGGGTCCTCTTTGCCTTGGGGCGAACCGGCGGCATCCGGGGTATCGGGATGCACCTTAAGCCGATCTGGTAAAGAAGCCGAAAAGCCGTTAGGTAAAGTTTTTGCAAAAATGTCGTTTGCCCGCCGTGCCAGCCGACGCGTCGCCGACGAAGAAACTTGGCTGTTCTGAATTTCGGCCAAGCCCGCAAATATCAGCGGGAAAAGATACTTGACTTGTTCTTGGCGGTCGGCCGAGCCGGTAACGACTTCGGCTCGTCAGACCGCGGACAGCACGATCTCGTCGGCGGTCGCGTGGATCGAGATTGTCATGTTGGCCTCACGCGCAAGAAGCAGCGTGTAATAAGGCTGGACCGAATGGGCGTCGATCGGCTCCTCGGGCTTGTTGCCGGAATGGAGTTCGAGGAATTTTGGCGGCACACGCAGCATCGGGCCGCTTGCCGCAAGCGCAAAGCGCGGCTCGGTGTCGAGGTTTTCCAGTGTAACCACCAACTTGCCGCCGCGCGGGATGGCGGCGTTGGCGACGAGCAGCAAATTGAGCAGCAGCTTGACCTTGTTCTTGGGCAGCAGGGCGCGAACGCCGTTCCAGACCAGTTCCGGCTTCTCGTTCTTCAGGAACGCGATGGCGACGGCCTCGGCATCGCCGGTGTCGATCATCATGCCGGCCGAACCTGCGGCGCCGAAGGCAATGCGGGCGAACTGCAGCCGGGCCGAAGCGTTTTTGGCGCTCTGGCGAATCAGTTTCATGGCGTCTTCGTCGGCGCCGCCCTCGTCGAGGAGTTCAAGGCCGTTGTTGATGGCCCCAACCGGCGAAATGATGTCGTGGCAGACGCGGCTGCACAACAAGGCTGCGAGATCGGGTGCGGAGAGAGAGAAAAGCTCGGCCATCGGCAAAAATCCCTGCAAAAAATTCACATGCTGGTGGCCACGCGAGCGACCGCCGCGCCTCACCCACCCGAATCACGCTCTTTCCCCAGCGCTTCTGAATACACAGCGCCCGAGCGTGCAGCAACAAATCCACAATTCTCGTCAGCAAAAATGGCGTGTTTGCACAGGATGGGAGCCCGCACAGACGGTCAGACAGCCTTCGAACCGCCATGTTCATGTGGAAGGTTAATGGTTGAAAAAGGATTACGGCATAGTTTGCCCGTAACAGCCATCCTTAACGGCCGCCTAAAGAGCCGGACGGGGTGCGAGGTGTCGGCGAAAGTGCTCCCTGACGGAGATTGGAAGCATGGTTTCCCGATTCTACGACCGGACCTTTGTCCGTGTCTTCTTCATGGCGATTGCCCTCATGGGCGCTCTCGCCTTCTCAACCTCTGCGTCGCGGGCGCAGGAATACACCGCTCAGGAGATCGTCGATTCCGGCCACAAGTTCTTCGGCGCGACGTCGGGCGGTCTCGCCACCGTCGTCGAGAAGATTTTTGCCTCCTACGGCCTGCCCAATGGCTATCTGCTCGGCGAAGAGGGTTCTGGCGCGGTGATCGGCGGCCTGACCTATGGCGAAGGCACGCTCTACACCAAGAATGCCGGCGACCATAAGGTGTTCTGGCAAGGTCCGTCGCTCGGCTGGGATTTCGGCGGCGAGGGATCGCGGGTGATGATGCTCGTCTACAATCTCGACGACGTCAGCAATCTCTACAATCGGTTCGGCGGCGTCGCCGGTTCCGCCTATGTCGTGGCCGGCGTCGGCTTCAACGTGTTGCAGAACAACAGGGTGCTGCTGGTGCCGATCCGCACCGGCGTCGGCGCGCGGCTTGGCGTCAATCTCGGCTATCTGAAGCTGACGCAGAGGCCGACCTGGAATCCCTTCTGAGCGATTCCGACCACAGGTCGACCCGATCAACAGGTGCCGACCCGATCAAGCTGCGGCATACTCTTGCCGCAGCGCTGGATTTGCGTCATGCGAACATGGCAAAGTCCAGACTTGGCGGTTGTCGGCTAGCGACCCGCCTGTAACGGGTAGTCACCTTGGTTCAGTCGATCCTGTTCTTCGCCCTCGGCTTTCTGTGCGCCGGCTTTCTGGCGCTGTTGGTTGCGCCGGCCATCTGGCGGCGGGCGGTTGCGCTGACGCGCAGGCGTGTCGAGGCGTCGGTGCCGCGAACGCTGGCCGAGATCCAGGCCGACAAGGACAGCTTGCGGGCCGAGTTCGCCATGACGACGCGCCGGCTCGAAATCAGCGTCAAGACGCTGCGTGAGCAGGCCAATGAGCAACTCGTCGAAATCAGTCGCGGGCGCGAGGCGCTGAAAGGCCTGGCGGTCGAGCGCAAGGACAAGAAGCAGGCGCTTTTCGAGCTCGGAGAAAAAAACGAATTGCTGCTGCATCGCGAGCAGCAGATACAGCAGCTGACGGACAAGCTGGTGCAGGCCGAGCGCATGATGGAAAAGCGCGCGCTTGAGCTCGAAAAGCTCGAGCACATGTATGACGACGCCTCCTTCTCCTCCAGCAATCGTCAGATCGAACTGGTGGCGCGCGAATCGGAGTTGGAAAAGCTCGCCAACGACATTTCGGTGCTGCGCGGCCAGCGTAAGGAAGCCGAGAAGCGCCATCAGGAAGTCGTCGCCGAGAGCAAGGCCACGCGCGATTCTCTGAAAGCCGAGAAGAAGAGAACCGCCGATCTCGAGAAGAAGCTCGAGCGCCTGCTCGCCACGCTTGCCGATCGCGAGGACAAGCTCGATCGCCGCGAAAAGGAACTGGTCCGGCTTCGCGAACGGTTGAAGGGCGAGGCTGTGGGAGGCGCCGTGGCTGCTGGCCTTGTTGGCGCGCAAGACAATGCCCCCGCTGGTAATGAGGACGTCGACAAGGTGCTAGCCAAGCTCGAAGGCGATCGCGAGCGGCTGGAAGCCAGGCTGACGACGCTGGCCCGTGAGAACAGCCGGCTGAAGACGGAGCTTGGCGGTTCCGAAACCACGAGAAATGGCGATGACGGGCGCAGCGCCGGTGATGCGCTGCGCGAACAGATGAACACCTTGGCGGCAGAGGTGGTCAGCCTGACGGCCAAGCTCGAAGGACCCGATTCGCCGATCACCAAGGCGTTGGCTGCGCCGCAGGAAGCGCGATCGGGAACCATCAGCCTCGCCGATCGCGTGCGGGCGCTGCAAAAGGCAGATTCGGCGGGCTGAGCTTCAGGCCGCTGGCTTTCAAAAATCTTGAGCGGCTACCGACTTGGCAGTCGAAAAATGATGCAACGCGATGGCTGAGGCTGCAGCGACATTCAGGCTGTCGAACCCTTCAGACATCGCAATCCTCACCGTCCGCAGCCGGTCAAGCAGCCTCTCGGGCAGGCCTTCGCCTTCGGTGCCGAGATAGAGCGCCAGTCGTTTCGGTCTCGCGGCATTGCGAATGTCAGCCTCACCGCGCGGCGATAGAGCGACCTGGCCGAAGCCCAACTCGTCGAGCTTCGCGATGAAACCTTCAGTGTCGCTGAAGGAGGCGAAGGGAACTTTCAGCGCTGCGCCGACGGAGACGCGGATCGCCTTGCGATACAGCGGATCGCAACAGGTGGCGTCAATAAACACGGCATCGGCGCCGAAGGCGGCAGCGTTGCGGAAGATCGATCCCATATTGTCATGGTTGGCGATGCCGATGAGCACGACCATCAGCGCGTCGGCTGGCAAGGTGTCGAGCAAGGCCTCTGCGGGTTGCGGCGCGCCCTTGCTGCCGATCGCCAATATGCCGCGATGCATGTGGAAGCCGGCGATCCTGTCCATGACGTCGCTTTTCGCAACGTAAACCGGCAGGTCGGCAGGGGCCTTGCGCAGGATGTCGTCGAGCCCGGCCAGCCGGTTCTCCAGAACCAGGACCGACTCGGCGGCGAAGCGTCCGCCTGACAGCAGGACGTTCAGCACCACCTTGCCTTCGGCGACGAACCGGCCATGGCGGCCGGTGAGATCGCGTTCGCGGATGTCGAGATAGGCGGCGACCCGCGGATCGCGCGCGTCGTCGATCTGGATCGGACCCATCAATACCTCGGCCAGCGAAAAATCGTCAGCCAGGTAAGGAGCGATCGGAGCCGCAGGTCAAGTCCCGGCGCGGCGCAGACGCGTTGCCATCTGGGACAAGTCGCCGATCCCGAAAATGCCGTCCAGCATGCGCAGCAGCTCGCGCACGGCGTCCGACTTGCAGGAATAGTAGATCATCTGCCGGTCGCGGCGGGTCTCGACAAGATCGAGCGCCCTGAGCTTGGCCAGATGTTGCGACAAAGCGGACTGACTGAGCATCACCTTTTCGGCGATAGCGCCGACCGACATCTCACCGTCGGCCAGATAGCTCATGATCAAAAGCCGCTTTTCGTTGCCCATAAGGGTCAGAAACGTCGCCGCCGATTCGGCATTGGCGATTAATTTGGTAGAGACCATGCCCCATGTTTCCCTGCTCATCCGAACGCTATGGGGGCAAATAGCGTTGGGTGCTATAATTCAGCTGTGGATCGCGCTGCTGATTCAGCGCCGTATGAATCGTAGATCATTTCGCCCAAATCTCAAGACATGCTTTTGATTCATGACGATTATCCTTGCGTAGCCGGCATACGTCCGGTCTTGGCCATGTCGACAAGAACTGGCCGCAGGTCGCGCGCGGTCTTCAATGGTTGCGGAAAATAGACCCTGCAAACGGCGTCGCCCGATGCCAGATCCATGCCCTCGGCATCGAACCCCGTCATGGTCCAGCCATCACCTTCGGCCTTGGCAAAATGATGCGCATAGACAGCGATTGCGTCGAGATGGTCGGCATTCATGTGGTCGAGGGCGGACTGTTCGCTGGCGGCCAGCTCTTCGACGATCGGCCCATCGGTGATGAGATCGGCACGGCCCAGCAGATAGGCCCTGCCGAAACCGCCATTCAGGCTGGCGCGCTCCGGCTCGAGCCGGAAGATCGAGAAATCGCCGAGCCCGGAATAGAGCTTAGCCCTGGGATTGTGATTGAGATAGCGCCGCTCGGCGCGGGCATGCGCGCTCGATCCGCGCTCAAGCGGCTGGGCCCGGCAAACCAGCGTTATCCTGGGGTGCGCCAGCGGATCGCCCTTGCCGGGTTCGCCAACAAGCAGCGAGCAACGCGGCTCGGCAAGCATCGCCCCGGTGTGGGCGGAGAGCGCCGAGACAAGGATCAGCGGCGCGCCATCGGTGTCGGTGGCGACACCGACCCTGGAGGCCAGCGGCGAACCGGTCGAGGGCTCGATGACCGCCAGGGCGCCAAAGCTGGCGCTGCGGATCAAGGTTGTTGCCAGCCTGACCGCCTCGGCGTCCGTCGCGCGAATGACGTCCTTCTTCGGCTCGTTCAAAATGCTCACCGGGTTAAGTTGATTTTCTTCATCCAGTTATTGGCCAATCAGACCGGATTTGACAAGCGCTGTGATCTCATCTGCCGAAAAGCCGAAGCGCGCCAGCACGATTTGCGGCCGCTGGTCGTCATCATCCGGCATGGCGGCAAGCGCCGGCTGCGAGGCGGAAAAGCGCGGCGCAGGTACCGGGCGTTCGAACGCGCCCGTCTTCACAAATGCGTGACGAGCACGATTGTGCGGATGGTTCCTGGCCTCCGCAAGCGACAGAACCGGCGCGACGCAAGCGTCGGTGCCCTCAAACAGACCGGCCCAGTCGTCGCGCGTCTTCAGCCGGAACCGGTCGGCGAAGGTGGCGCGCATGTCCGGCCACAACGCCTTGTCGTACTGGCCGCGGACAAAATGCTCGCCCAGTGGCAGCAACCTGGCGAATTCGGCGAAGAAGCGCGGCTCAAGGCAGCCGACCGCGACGTGGCGTGCGTCCGCCGTCTCATAGGTGTCGTAGAAGGGGGCGCCGGAATCGAGCAGGTTGGCGCCGCGCCTGTCGCTCCACAGGCCGGCCGCCATGAAGGCGTGTATGGGCGCCGCCAGCATCGAAGCGCCCTCGACCATCGCCGCGTCGACCACCTGGCCCTTGCCGGAGCGCGAACGCTCAAACAGCGCTGCGAGCACGCCGGCGATCAGCATCATGGCGCCGCCGCCATTGTCAGCGATCAGGTTCAGCGGCGGCACCGGCCGGCCTTCCTCCCGGCCGATGGTATGCAGCACACCGGAATAGGCGAGGTAGGTGATATCGTGGCCGGCGCGGCCGGCCAGCGGCCCGTCCTGGCCGAAGCCGGTCAGGCGGCCGTAGATCAGCGCCGGGTTGCGCGCCAATGCAGCATCCGGGCCGAGACCGAATCGCTCCATGACACCGGGACGAAAGCCCTCGATCAGCAGATCGGCTTTCTTAACGAGACCCAGCACCAGCTTGATGCCTTTCTCTTGCTTAAGGTCGAGGGGCAGGATGGAGCGGCCGTAACGGTCGAGATTGTGCGCATCGGAGAGCGGCAGCAAAGGCTGGTCCGATCCGGCGCGCTCGATGCGCAGCACCTCGGCGCCCATTTCCGACAGCATCAGCCCGGCCAGCGGCACCGGGCCGAGCCCGGCCATCTCGATGACTTTCAGGCCGGCCAGAGGGCCGGTCTTCACTGCGGCTGCGCCGGCCGTCATGGCCAGCTATTTCGGCGCCATGCGGATCGCCCCGTCGAGACGGATGGTTTCGCCATTTAGCATCTGGTTCTCGACGATATGCAGGGCGAGCGCCGCATATTCGGACGGTTCGCCGAGGCGGGATGGGAAGGGCACGGCCGCACCAAGCGAATCCTGCACCTCCTGCGGCATGCCGGCCATCATCGGCGTCTTGAAGATGCCGGGCGCGATGGTGCAGACGCGAATGCCGGAGCGCGCGAGATCGCGGGCGACCGGCAGCGTCATGCCGACGACGCCGCCCTTGGAGGCGGCGTAGGCGGCCTGGCCGATCTGGCCGTCATAGGCGGCGACCGACGCCGTGTTGACGATGACGCCGCGCTCGCCGCCCTGCAACGGCTCGAGCTTGGCGGCGCGATCCGCGACGAGGCGGATCATGTTGAAGGTGCCGATCAAGTTGATCTCGATCACCTTGCGGTACTGGTCGAGCGGATGCGGACCGTCCTTGCCGATGGTCTTCACGCCGATGGCAATGCCGGCGCAGTTCACCAGGATGCGCGCCGGCCCAAGCCTTTTTTCCACTTCGGCGACCGCGGCCTTACCGCTGTCGGCGCTGCTGACGTCACACTGGATGGCGGTGCCGCCAATGTCGCCCGCCACTTTCGCCGCCCGGTCGAGGCCGATATCGAAAATCGCGACGCGGGCGCCCTTATCGGCCAGCGCGCGGGCGGTTGCCTCGCCTAGTCCGGAGCCGCCGCCGGTTACGATCGCAATCTGGCCGTTCGGGTTCATGCCGCGTCCTCCCTGCTTTTGCGGATCATGCTACGGAGGTCGCTGGCATGGTGCAACCTGACCGGTCCATCGAGACGTCTCGATCGGCCGGGCAATCAGGCCATCGCCGGAACGTTCTCGGCAATCCTGGCAAGGCTGGCATGGCAGACCTCACCGGAAAGACGCGCCACGGCGCCAGGCACGATCTCGTGCGACAGCAGCCGGTCGAGGTCGACCGGGCGTGGCATGGAGATCTGGCCGCGCGGGATCTTCCTGAAGCCGAGCGGGCCGTAATAGGGCTCGTCGCCGACAAGGATCACCGCCGGCGCGCCGGCCTTGGCCGCCGCCTCCAGCGCGATCGCCACCAGCCGGCGGCCGATGCCGAGATTTTTGAACGCAGGGCGTACGGCAAGCGGCCCGAGCATCAGCGCGCGGCCGGCGCCGGCGGCGATGCGGGTCATGCGCACCGAAGCGACGACGATGTCACCATCGACGGCGACGAAGGACAGCGAGCGCTCGTGGCCGCCGGCCTCGCGGATCTTGTAGGCGGCCAGCACGAAGCGACCGGGGCCGAAGGCTTCGTCGTTGATGGCTTCGATTTCGGGGTCATGTGCCGGTGTTTCCGGCAGGTATTTCACGTCGGCAAGGCTCATGGTCTTTGCGGTCCGATATACGAGGAAGGTTGCTGCAAGCGGCAGCGTTCGCCAGTCAGCGCTTTCTAAGCGCGGGCGCCCTTTCGTCGTCGGTCAAACCGTATCGAGGCAAAGTCGAACATGCGGAGTGTCCGCTAGCATCATTTTTCGGCCGCTGCAATCGGTCGCTTTTATCAGGCATTTCGGACGAGTGACGCTCTGTTCAGCAGATGACGACTTCGACATTGCCGCTTTGCACCTACATTGCCAAGGCAGGCAAGGAGATTTCGCATGGGATTGCTGGTCGAAGGCAAATGGCAGGACCGCCCGGCCAAGGTCGATAGCGGCGGCAGGTTCGTGCGCGCCGAGACGCAGTGGCGTGACTGGATCACGCGTGATGGCGCGCCGGCTAAAGGCTGTACGCGCGGCTTCAAGGCCGAACCGGGCCGTTACCATCTTTATGTCTCGCTCGCCTGTCCGTGGGCGCACCGCACGCTGATTTTTCGCGCGCTGAAGAAGCTCGAAGGCATCATCTCGGTTTCGGTCGTGCATCATTTCCTCGGCGCCGACGGCTGGACTTTTCTGGCCGAGGACGGAGCCACCGGCGACACGGTTTACGGCCTCGATTGCCTGCATCAGATCTACACCAAAGCCGATCCCGCCTATTCGGGCCGGGTGTCGGTGCCGGTGCTGTGGGACAAAAGGGAACAGACCATCGTCTCCAACGAATCCGCCGAGATCATCCGCATGCTCAATTCCGCCTTCGACGAATGGGGCGATGCCGGCGTCGATTTCTATCCGCCGACGCTGCGCGGCGAGATCGACAAGGTCAATGCGCTGGTCTATCCGGCCATCAACAATGGTGTCTACCGCGCCGGCTTTGCCACCACGCAAGCAGCCTATGAAGAAGCTTTTGGGGAGCTGTTCTCGGCACTCGACACGCTGGAGGAGAGGCTGTCAAAACAGCGCTACCTCACCGGCGAGCGCATCACCGAGGCGGATTGGCGGTTGTTCACGACGCTGGTGCGTTTCGACCCGGTCTATGTCGGCCATTTCAAATGCAATCTGCGCCGCATCGCCGACTATCCGAACCTGTCGAACTATATGCGCGATCTTTACCAGGTGCCCGGCGTCGCCGGCACGGTGAACCTGCACCACATCAAGACGCATTATTACGGCAGCCACGCGGGCATCAACCCGACGCGCATCGTGCCGGTCGGCCCGGAGCTCGACTACGCCGCGCCGCATGACCGGGCGCGATTCAGGAAGGCAGCGTGACGCCAAATCCAATCGAGCGCATGGCGCACTATTTTGCGATTTCAGC
This sequence comes from Mesorhizobium sp. P3_A2, assembly GCF_056403115.1. Taxonomy (NCBI): domain Bacteria; kingdom Pseudomonadati; phylum Pseudomonadota; class Alphaproteobacteria; order Hyphomicrobiales; family Phyllobacteriaceae; genus Mesorhizobium; species Mesorhizobium sp. P3_A2. Next base: position 78,622 of record NZ_JBFUGC010000018.1, on the reverse strand, counting down.
AGCGAGAGTTAGCGCAGCAGCTAATGCTGTCGGAGAACTCTGGCCTACCAGTGCGGCGATGCCGGGTCCCCACCAAAAACCTCAGCGATCCGCCGCAACGTCGCCGGCGTCGTGCCTTCGGGCAGACGATCAAGCGGGAAGAAGCCGGCTTCGGCGATCTCGTGGTCCGGCAGTTTCGGCGCCGTCTGGCTGAAGCTCTCGATCAGGTAGAGGGCGACATGGTCGCGGCGGCTGGAGCGGCGGTTGAAATGCATCGATTTCAGCACCGGCGGGGCGGTGAGCGCGATGTTGCCTTCCTCGGCCAATTCCCGCGTCAGCGCTTCGCCAAGCGTTTCGCCCAGCTCGACGCCTCCGCCCGGCAATTGCCAGCCGGGAACGTAAGTGTGGCGGATGAGGAAGACGGAGTTCGACGCGCGATCGTGGATCAGGCCGCGCACACCAAGCGTCATTGGCCGCCGCAGCAGGAAATAGAGATGGAACAACCTTGCCCTGAGGCCGGCCCAACCGGCCTGGCGAAACGCCTGCTCCGGATCCGATATCGCCATCGCTAGCGAAACCGTAAGCAGACAGGAAACAGTGAGTGGAAAGCGGGGGGCGCGTCGCCTATGAAGGAAGGATGTTCAGGCTCGCGCATATTTCCGATGTCCATCTGGGGCCGCTTCCCGGTGTAACCTATCGCGAACTCGCGTCCAAGCGCGTGGTCGGCTACGTCAACTGGCAGCGCAACCGCCGCCGCCATATGCACGATGCCGTCATAGACACTATCGTCGCCGACATGAAGGCGAGCGGTCCCGACCACCTCGCCGTCACCGGCGATCTGGTCAATCTGGCGCTGGATGGCGAGATCGAGATGGCAAAGCACTGGCTGGAGACGCTGGGCTCGCCGGAGGATGTCTCGGTGGTGCCGGGCAATCACGACGCCTATGTGCCGGGCGCCTTCGACAAGGTCTGCCGCTCCTGGGCGGCGTGGATGAGCGGCGACGGCGTCACCACACCAATCGATCGCAACACCTTTCCCTATCTGCGCGTGCGCGGCAACGTCGCGCTGATCGGCGTCTCGACGGCGCGCGCCACGGCACCTTTCATGGCCAACGGCTTCTTCCTCGAAGGCCAAGCGCAAAGGCTGGCTGAAGTGCTCGACGCCAGCGCCAAACGCGGCCTGTTGCGGGTGATCATGATCCATCATCCGCCGGTGCGCGGCGCCGTTACCCAGCAAAAGCGCCTGTTTGGCATCTCCCGTTTCCACAAGACCGTTCACCGGCATGGCGCCGAGCTTGTGCTGCACGGCCATTCGCACCTGCCGTCGCTGTTCTTCATCGGCGGACGCGGCACCAGGATTCCGGTTGTCGGCGTCGCCGCTGCCGGGCAGTCACCGGGCGGCAAGAATCCGGCGGCACAGTACAATCTGCTCGACATCGACGGCGAAAAAGGCAGCTGGCGGATCCGGCTGACGCGTCGCGGCCTGACCGGACCGGCCATACCGCCATCCGACCTCCAGGTGGTGGAACTCGGCGTGGATGCCGAGGCATCTAAACCACTGGTCAGAAGCTGATCTTCATCGCCATGATGCGATCCCAAAACAGCACCGCCGACACAGCAAGGCCGACCACCGCGCCGGCGGCGATCAGGCCGAGGCCGGACAGGAAGGTCGACCAGCGCCTGCCGGGCGCGATTGCTTGCAAAGGTGGTTCGGCTTCCCGCACGGTGGCGCGGTTCAGGCCGGCGACGGCGGACTCGACGCCACCCTCCATCATGCGCTGGCGCTCGACGATGCGCTCCGCCACATAGCGCGTGACCTGATCGGCAACCGGTTTCATATCGGTCGATTCGGCCAACACCACGCGGCCGATGCGGGTATCCCTGAGGAAACGGTAGGTGCGGCGGTCGCGTCCCATGGCGACATGGCTGACGGCGTCGATCCACAGCCGCGGCTGCAGGCCCGATGAGACGACGAAGTCGAAATTGTCCATGTCGGCGGGCACGTCGGCAAAGACCGGGGCGAGTTCGGCGGCAAGCAACTCAAGTCGCATCCGGTGCGCCTCGCGCATGTCGACCACGACGTCGTCGCGATCGGCGAAGGCATTCTTCACGTCGCGAACGGCATCGGACAGTTTGCGCGACGGGGTTAAAGAGGTGAATTGCTCGTCTGAGTCCTTCATCATCCCTCGCTAATATATGGTTAATAGCGAGTTAGCACAGCCATTTGCAAAATGCACTGGCGAGATGCCGGAAGCCAGCGAGGTTCAGCTCGCTGCGGCGTCGAGTGCCGGACGCAGGCGCCTGCCGCGGCGTGCAATGTTCCGGCGTACGGCCTGAGCGACCACCTCAGGCACTTCTTCGACCAGCATATGGCCGGCATCGAGGACGTGATGGATGTGAAAATGCGCCGGCAGGCCATCAGCCTGAGTATAGGGCAGGACCGGATCGTCCGTTCCCCAAACCACCATCACCGGCATGTTGAGCGTGTCCAGCTGTTCGCGGGGGATGACGCCCTGCCGCTCATCCCTGGTCATGACGGCTGATATTTCGACCAGCTTGCGCAACTGGCCGGGGCGACGGCGTACTTCCGCCAGCACGCCAACGATGCGTTCGGGCGGCGGGCTTTGCGGTCCGGACATGGCGGCAAGGCAGGTGCGGATTTCGCGTCTGTCGGCCGCCGCCGCGTAGCGACGCAACAGCGGCCCATTGATCTCCGGGCCAAAACCGCCCGGCGCCAGAAGCGTCAGCGAGGCTATTGTTTCGGGTTCGGCCAATGCCATCAGGGTGGCTACCGCACCGCCCATCGAATGACCGGCGACATGCACCCTTGCTACGCCGCGTGCGGCGAGATCCGCGAGAACTGCTCGCGCCGCTGTCTTGGCCGGACCGCTACCAGGGAAATCGAGCGACAGTCCGTGTCCCGGAAGATCGTAGGCCAGTGTTCTGATCCCGGGCGCCAGCGTCGCGGTCACCTCGCGCCAGATGTCATGGCAACCGCCGAAGCCATGCAACAGGACGACCGTCTTCGGCCCGGCGCCCCGCTCGGCAACATAGAGGGATGAGACCATGAAAAATGTATGATTATTGCAAGACAGGAGATTTCGAATTGGGCTGGATTGCTCCCAGTCCAGACCGATGGCCAGTAAAATTTTCGCGATCCGGAAAGATACTAGCTGGCGTTACCGAGGCCCGCGGCGCGCAACGCCTCGACCAGCCGCTCGGTCAGATCGGCGGGATATTTCCGCTCGGCGAAGGCCGCACGCGGGTCAGCGGCGAATTTAGGGAATTTGGTGGTCAGCTCATCCAGAAGCTTGGCCGCCAGCTGCTCGCGGCCGGCAGCCTTGGCGCCGATCAGCCGCGCCGCCAGATAATGCGATTTCATCGCCGTCGTGCGCAGCGACTCGCTCGCGATCGCGGCCTTGTTCATATCGCCCAGCATGAACTGCCCGGCGAAGAGCCCGTAATCCCACCAAGTCGGGTGGCCGCTGAACGTCTCGACGGCACGGGTCAGGATCGGTGTTCCCTCGGCATACTTGCCGGCGAAGATCAGGCCATAGCCGTAGGCGGCAGCCATGCTGAGGTCGTAGGGGTTGAGCTGATAAGCCTTGCGCATCCAGCGGATCGCCTCCTCGGGAGTGCCGAGGCGCGAGTAAAGGTAACCGTATGCGCGATGCGCATAGGGGCTGGTCGGCCCCATCTGTATGGCGCGATGGGCAAAAGACATCGCTTGTTCGACCGTCGCGTCAGGCGGATAGGCGTAGTGATCGGTCGCGGCCTCGAGATGGAGCGATGCCAGTTCCGAATAGACGAGCGACGATTTCGCGCCTTGGCTGGCAAGGTTTTCCAGACAGCGATAGGCCGCCTCGTGAGTCTTGGTGCTCTGGTCGAGATAATATCTGTCGTTGAGGATCAGGCACCTCGTCAGCCCTGTCTGAATGCCGTTCTGTTCGATGTAGCTGTAGAGCGGGCCGGCGGCGGGAATGGTCGAGCTGAGGATGGCGGCGATACGATCCTCGACGGTACCAGGCGCACTGTCGGCGACCGTCAGATTGCGGGACAAAAGCACGCGGCCGGTCGCCACACTCTGCAGCTCAAGCGTCACGTCACCTGCCATTGGTCCCGGCAGGACATCGAAAACGAAGCTGGTCGGGTCGGTGCTCGGGTCGCGCTTGCTGTCGGCGTCACGGCCGATGAAGTCGATTGTGTCGAAACCGGCAAGACCGGCGCGCAGCGAGGCGGCGACGCGGCCTGCCTCAGGGCCGGTGGCCTTCACGGCGATGTAGACGAGGGGCAGGGCCTCCACCGTCGGCGATGCGATGCTGCTCGTTGCGCCCGTCGTCTCGACCACCGCCGCCGGATCGCTGCTGGCAAGCAGTGCGCCGCTGCCCTGGCGCAGGATGAGCACGCCCAGCATAAGGATGACCAGCGCCATCGCGCCCCAGAAGAAGTGCAGATGGCGCGCCAGGGAAGGTCCAGGTTCCGCAACCGCCGACGCCATCGAGGCAACCGGGGGCGCGGCAAGAGCGGGGTCCTCGGGCGATCCGGGCAAGGCGGCTACCGCCTGCGCCAGCGCCACCGGCTCCTGCGGCAGGCGGATTGCGTTGAGTTCATAGGACGGTACATAGCCGCCGCGCGGAATGGCGATGCGGACCGGTTCGGCGACGCCCTCATTGGCGAAATAATGCTGGAGAAGTTCGCGCAGCCTGCCTGCCTGCACCCGGACCACCGCATCGGTCGACGAATCGAAATCGCCGTCCTTGCCGAAGACGTCCATGGCGATGGAGAAGCCCTTGAGCCTGTCGGCTTCGCCGGCTTGCTCGCGCTCCACGAGGTAGCGCAGCAACTTGCGTGCGCGCTCGGAACGTCCGAACGTTTCGCTGGCGAGCAGTCTCTCCAGTGTCTCGCGCACTGCGGGGGCGGCAGGCGTGGCATGCTGCAAGTGTCGATCCTCTCGAAGTCGGCACAGGTTGAGGCGCAATCATATAGCGCCTGCACGTCCATACAAGCTTGCTTATGTTATGCGATCGCGTACCGCACCATATAATTGCCGATGGTTAACACGAAAAAATCGGGATTTTCCCCGGCAAATGGGGGATTTCCGGGCGCCGCGGAGATACGGCGCCCGGCGAGAAATCAGCCGGCCTTGCGCCCGATGATACGGTTGGCAGCCGAAACAACGGCTTCCAGCGAGGCCGCGACGATGTTGGTGTTGATGCCAGCGCCGAACAGCTTGCCGCCGGGATATTCCATCTCGACATAGGAGATCGCCGAGGCGTTCGAGCCGCGCTGGAGCGAATGCTCGGAGTAGTCGAGGACCGACATGTCGACGCCGACATGGCGCGACAGCGCATCGACGAAGCCATCGATCGGGCCGGTGCCGGATCCGGTAATGGTCGTCTCCTTGCCGTTATCGAGGATCACCGCCTCGACCACGCGCCGGCCTTTTTTCTCGGTATCAGGGTAGGTGTGATGGTCGAGGAATTTGAGCCGACCGCCAGGTTGGTCGACATAGGTCTCGATGAAGCGGTCGTGGATGCGCTTGGCCGGCACTTCCTTGCCTTCCGCGTCGGTGATCGCCTGGATCTCCTGGCTGAACTCGATCTGCAGATTGCGCGGCAGGTTGAGGCCGTAATCGGCCTGCAGCACATAGGCGATGCCGCCTTTGCCGGACTGCGAGTTGATGCGGATAATAGCCTCGTAGCTGCGCCCGACATCGGCCGGATCGATCGGCAGATAGGGCACTTCCCAGACTGGCGTATTGGCCTTCTTCAGCGCCTTCATGCCCTTGTTGATGGCGTCCTGATGCGAGCCGGAAAAGGCGGTGTAGACGAGTTCGCCGACGTAAGGGTGGCGCTCGGGGATCTTCAGCTGGTTGGAATATTCGTAGACGTCCTTCATCCGGTTGATGTCGGAGCAATCCAGATGGGGATCGACGCCTTGCGTGTACATGTTGAGCGCCAGGGTGACGATGTCGACATTGCCGGTGCGTTCGCCATTGCCGAACAGCGTGCCTTCGACGCGGTCCGCACCCGCCATCAGGCCGAGCTCGGTGGTGGCGATGCCGGTGCCGCGATCATTGTGCGGGTGCAGAGAAATCAACAGGTTTTCGCGGTTGTCGAGGTTGCGGCACATCCATTCGATGCGATCGGCATAGATGTTGGGCGTCGACATTTCGACCGTCGACGGCAGGTTGATGATCAGCTTGTTGTCGGGCGTCGGCCTCACGATCTCGGTGACGGCGTTGCAGATCTCCAGCGCGACTTCGAGTTCGGTGCCGGTAAAGCTCTCCGGCGAATATTCGAAGCGATAGCCGCCACCGGCCTTCGCCGCCATGTCGGTGATCATCTTGGCTGCATCGGTGGCGATGCGCTTGATGCCGCCGACATCCTTCTCGAAGACGACGCGGCGCTGCAACTCGCTGGTCGAATTGTAGAAATGCACGATCGGGTTGGTGGCGCCCTTGAGCGCCTCGAAGGTGCGGGTGATGAGTTCGGGCCGGCACTGCACCAGCACCTGCAGCGAGACATCGGCCGGCACATTGCCTTGCTCGATGCACCAGCGGGCGAAATCGAAGTCGGTCTGCGAGGCTGAGGGGAAACCGATCTCGATCTCCTTGAAGCCCATGTCGAGCAGCAGCGCGAACATGCGCGCCTTGCGCTCATGGCCCATCGGGTCGATCAGCGCCTGGTTGCCGTCGCGCAAATCAACCGAGCACCAGACCGGCGCCTTGTCGATGACCTTGTTGGGCCAGGTGCGGTCGGTGAGGCCGACTGTCGGATAGGGCTGGTATTTGCGGGCGGCGCCCGGCATGTGGCCGGCCGCGCGTTTTACGCTTTCGGCTTCGCCGGATCGGATCTCTTCTCGTGCGTTCATCGTCTTATTCTCCCGGCGGCTCACGGATCGGTCTTCGGACGGATTGAGAGCGAGCTGCGCCTTACCAGATTTTCGTTCGCTTGATGTGAATTGCCAATTTTGAACTGGCCAAGGAGCGTGCGCGTAAGCGGCGGTTCGACCGCCGGGCGCTCCTTCAGCGAACCCGGCGATCGCCGATAAGGCCGAGAAGAAGCAAGGTCGATGCCAGCGCGCGAACGGTCTCGCCGGCAAAGCCGGTCGGACGGGAAGCGACGGAGGTGGCGCGCGTGTTCATGGCGGTTTTCATACAGGAGCGGCCATGGAGAGGCAAGTAGGCGCATTTGCGCCCATTCCAGGCCTCTTCCCCGCGCGCGGCAAATACGCCAGACTTGGTGTTGTTTCTGTGCGTGTCGTCGTTGCTTCGCAGTCCGGGCGACATGCATGGACGAGGTCGCGATGCCGGGGGAGGTCGCCCATGAATTTTGTTTTCTTCTCGCCGCATTTTCCCACCAACGGCGCCGATTTCTGCGACCGGCTGAAGAAGGCCGGCGCCACGGTGCTCGGCATTGGCGATGCGCCCTATGAGGCGCTGGACGGCAAGCTGAAGGCGGCACTGTCGGAATATTACCGCGTCGCCGATATGGAGGATTACGATCCGGTGTTCCGGGCGATGGGCCATTTCATCCACAAATGGGGCCGCATCGACCGCTTCGAATCGCTCAACGAGCACTGGCTGGAGCTGGAAGCCAACATCCGCACCGACTTCAACATTTACGGTACCAAGCTCGATTTCGTGAAGAATTTGAAGCGCAAGAGCCGCATGCGCGCCTTCTTCCGCAAGAGCGGCGTCGACACCATCGCGCAGCGCAAATGCTCCGACCGTGCAGGCGCCATGACCTTCATCCGCCGCGTCGGCTATCCCGTGGTGGTGAAGCCGGATTCCGGTTCCGGCGCCTCGAACACCTTCAAGATTTCCAACGCCAAGGAGCTCGACCAGTTCTTCCGGGACAAGCCCGAGGATGTGACCTTCGTCATGGAGCAGTTCATCGAAGGGCTGGTGGTGACCTATGACGGGCTGGTCAACCGTGACGGCGAGGTGGTGCTTGCGGCCAGCCACCGCTACGACCAGAGCGTCATGGAGGTGGTCAACAAGGACCGCCACATGAGCTACACCTGCTTTCCCAGGATCAGTCCTGCGGTGGAGGAGGCGGGCAGGAAAATCCTGAAGGCGTTCGACGTGCGCGAGCGTTTCTTCCACATCGAGCTGTTCGAGACCAAGGACCGTGTCATCGCACTCGAGGTCAACATGCGGCCGCCCGGCGCGTGGATGACCGATGCGATCAACTACACGTTCGACATCGACGTCTATGCGGCGTGGGCCGACATGGTGGTCAAGGATGCCGCGGGCGGACCCTATGAGGGCAAGTATTTCACCGCCTATGCCAGCCGCAAGCAGCACCTCCACTATTTGCACAGCCATGAGGACGTGCTAGCCGCGCATCGCGACAAGATCGTCCACCATCAGCCGATAGAAAAGGTTTTCAGCCGCGCCATGGGAAATTACGCCTACCAGATGCGCTCGAAGGACGAAGCAGCGCTGCGCGAGGCCGTCGCCTATATCCATGCGGAAAAGGCTTAAACGCGATGGACATTTCCTATCACAAGGGCTTTGCCCGCAATCTCGGCCGCGACATGGAATACAAGCGCTATGGCCATGCCGGCCGGCCGGTGGTCGTGTTCCCGACCTCGCAAGGGCGGTTCTATCAGTTTGAGGATTCCGGCGGGGTGGGGGCGCTGGCCGAATTCATCGACACCGGCCGCATCCAGCTGTTCGTGGTCGACGGCATCGATTCGGAGTCTTTCTTCAACAAGCATGCCGACGCCGCCCACCGCATCGGTCGTCACGAGGCCTATTTCCGCTATGTCCGTGAGGAGGCGTTGCCGGAGTTTCTGGCGACCGCCGAGCAAGCCAATGGCGGACGCAAGTTGAAGCCGCTGTTTACCGGCTGCTCTATGGGCGGCTACCATTCCTCGAACTTCGTCTTCCGCTTTCCAGAACTCGCCAGCGGCGTCATCGCGCTATCGGGCGTCTATTCGGCGCACGACTTCTTCGGCAAGGCGCTGGAAGGCGACATTTTCTACAACTCGCCGCTCGACTATCTGCCTGGCATTGTCGACCCCAAGCTCTTGGCGCGGCTGAAGGCGCTGCGGATGATCTTCTGTTGCGGGCAGGGCGCCTGGGAAGAGCGCATGCTGGTCGAGACGCGCAAGCTGGAACAGATCCTGCGCGACAAATCCATTCCCGCCTGGGTCGACTATTGGGGCGGCGACGTCAGCCATGACTGGCCTTGGTGGCACAAGCAGCTGGTCTATTTCTTCGGCCGCTGGCTGGATGACGATCTGATGCATAGATTGGACTGATGGCCACACCCGATCCCATCCGCCGCTTTGTCGAAGCCACCAATGAAGGTGACACCGAAGCGTTTCTCGACACGTTCGTGTCGGATGCATCCTTGACCGACTGGGGACGATCCTTCCACGGCCGCGAGCAGATTGCGCGCTGGAACCAGTCGGACAATATCGGCGTGAAGTCCAATCTGCGCATTGTCCGCATCGCCGAGGCCGATGGCAGCTACCACGTCCGCATCGCCGTCACAGGCGAAGGCTTCAACGGCGAAGGGGACATGGTCTTCACGCTGGACGGCGACCGCATAGCGAGCCTCGTCATCAGCTGAGATCGCCTATCCTTCCTGGCATATCGGCAGAGGAACGGTTTCGTGCTCCACGGTCGATCCGCGGCGCAGGCCGAGGAAGACAACAAGCGCGGTGACGATGGTGATTGCCGCCAGCACGATCAGCAGCCTGTCGAACGCCGTCTCGTAGGCCTGGACCAGGACCGTGGCTCCGGCTGCCGGCAAGCGGGCTGCCGCTTCGCCGACATTGCCGGTCACCAGCAGCTGGGCGGCGGCGGTTGCGCTCGGGGAAGACGCTATTCCATAACCCGCCAGTTGTGCAGCCGTGAAACCCGACAGGACAGCCATGACGATCGCCAGAGCTACGCCCTCGCAGGCGACGCGGGTGGTGTTGAAGATGCCGACCGCCATGCCGGCGCGCTCCTTCGGCACGACGCTGACGGCAAGTCCGTCCATCAGCCCCCAGGGCAAAGCGATGCCGATGCCGATCAGCACCAGCGGCGCCACCAAGGCAATGGCGACCGGCGGGGTCAGGCTCAGCCAGACAAGGCCGGCGGCGGCGATCAGCAGGCCGACACCGCAGATCGTCGCCGGAGCGATCCAGCGCGCCACCTGGCCGGCAAGCAGAGGCAGGATCAACAGCGGTCCCGACAGGCAGATCATCAATTGCCCGGCCTTGATCTCGCTCATCCCCTCGATGCCGATGAAGCGGATCGGCAACAGCACGAGCAGGACGACGAAGCCATAGGCGGGGGCAGCCGCCAGAAACTGGACGCCGACGAAGCGGGGAAAGCGGAACAGCGAGAGATCGAGCATCGGCCGGCCCACGCGCCGCTCGACGATGACGAAGGCGGCAAAGAAGAGCGCAGCGATGGCAAGCAGCCCGATCACGAGCGGATCGGTCCAGCCGCTCTGCGGCGCCTGAAGCACGCCGTAGGTCAGCGCGGCCAGCGCAATCGTGAAAGTGCCGGCCCCCGCCCAGTCGAGGCCGGTCGCATCGGGGTCGCGCGATTCCTTGATTGTGCCCAGACCCAGTAGCGCGGCGGCAATCGCAAGCACTGCCACCAGAATGAAGATCGACCGCCAGCCGAATGCTTCGATGATGAGGCCGGAGGCGACCGGACCGAAGGCGAGGCCAATGCCGAAACTGGTGCCGAGGAAGGAAAAGGCGCGCAACCGCAATTGCCCCTCGAATTCCTGGGCAAGCGCGGAGGCGCCGCCCGCGAAGGCGGCGGCACTGCCGAGCCCTTGCGCAGCCCGAAGTGTGTCGAACCAGACGATGTCAGGGGCCAGCATCGCGCCCAGCGTGGCCAGGACATAGAGGCCGAGGCCAACAATGAACATCCGCTTGCGGCCATGATTGTCGGCGAGCGCGCCCAGCGCCATCAGGGTGGCGCCAAAGGTCAGCATGAAAGCGTTCGTCACCCAGTTGAGCGCGATCGGGCTGCCGCCGAGATCGGCTGCAATGCGCGAGAGTGCGACGGCCGGTCCGGTGAAGGTCAAGGGCATGGTCATGGCGGCAAGGCATACCGAAAGCAGAACGAGCCATGGCGCGGCGGCGCCGTTTGTGGTCTTCGAAGTCATGGGTTTTCCTATCTGAAGCAGGATCCGCCGGTGTGCCGTTGGGAGCGCAGCACCGGTCGCAACGGCAAGATAGGCCCGCGACATTACGAGAAAAATAGTATTAAATCTCCAGATATACCGGACTGAAACGCTCGAATGGAGAGATATGATGGAACGCCTCAACGGCCTTCTGGCCTTTGCCCGCACCGCCGAGTTCGGCAGTTTCATCGCCGCCGGCCGAACGCTTGGCATCTCGGCGTCGGCCGTCGGCAAGAGCGTCGCCAGGCTCGAGCAGGATCTCGGCGTGCGGCTGCTGCAGCGCAGCACGCGCCGTGTCGGACTGACCGAAGAGGGCAAGCTGTTCAACGAGCGGGTGCGTCGCATCCTCGACGACATCGACGATGCCAAGGCGATGCTGTCGCGGACGCGGGAAACGCCGCATGGGCGGTTGCGCGTTTCGACGCCGATCGTGACCTATCACCTGCTGTTGCCGGTGCTGTCGGAGTTCATGGCGCGCTATCCCGAAATCGAACTCGACATCGATTTCAACGATCGCATCGTCGACCTCATCGACGAAGGCGTCGACATCGCAATCCGCAGCGGCGAGCTGCCGGATTCGCGCCTGGTGGCACGGCCGCTTGCGCCCTTCCGGCTGCTGTTGTGTGCAGCACCTTCCTACCTCGAGCAGCACGGCAACCCGAGCGGACCGGACGATCTCGTGAACCATTACGGCATACGCTTCCGGTTTCCAAACAGCGGAAAGCTGCAGGGTTGGCCGTTCATCGGCGGCAGTGTCGAGCCGCAGGTCCGCTCGATGCTGACCTGCAACAACACCGAGGCGCTGAAGGGCGCCACGATGGCCGGGCTCGGCATCAGCTCCATGCCCGATTTCCTGGTCCGCGAGGCGCTGCGCGATGGGCAATTGCGCACTGTGCTGGACGACCATGTCGACGGCCGCGGCCAGTTCCGGATGCTGTGGCCGTCAAATCGCCATTTGTCGCCGAAGGTTCGCGCGTTCGTCGATTTCCTCCCCGACCGGCTTGCCGCGACGCTGAGCGGCTCGTAGTCCTTCGCGGCGCCGATGGCGATGACGAAGACGGCGAGGGACCAGCGCTACTTCTCAGTAGGTGGCCCGTCCGCCCGACAGGTCGAACGTTGCGCCAGTGGTGAAGGAATTTTCGTCCGAGAGCATGAAGGCGATCATCGCGGCCGCCTCTTCGACTTCGACAAACCGCCCGCGTGGCACCTTGCCCAGCATGTAGGCCACCTGGGCCTCGGTGAGCTGTTCGAGGATGCGGGTGCGGGCGGGCGACGGCGTCAGCGCGTTGACCGCGATGTCGTGGCCGGCAAGCTCCTTGCCGAGCGATTTGGTCAGCGCGAGCACACCCGCCTTGGCGGCCGAATAGGCGGCGGCGTTCGGATTGCCTTCCTTGCCGGCGACAGAGGCAATGTTGACGATGCGGCCGTAGCTGCGCGCGATCATACCGGGCACCAGGCGCTTGCAGCAGTAGAAGACACCGTTGAGGTCGATGTCGATGATCTGGCGCCACGCGGCAGGATCATAGTCCACCACGGTAGCCGCCGGTCCGGCAATGCCGGCATTGTTGACGAGCAGATCGACCGGGCCGAGCGAGCGCTCGGTTTGCGTCGCGGCGCTGTCCACGGCCTCGATCAGCGATTGATCGCACAGCAAAGCCTCGATCCGACCGAGCGGGGCGAGTTCGGCGACGGCGTTCTTCATCGCAGCCTGGTCGACATCCCAGATGGCAACGCTGGCGCCCGACGACAGCAGGCGCCGGGCAACAGCAAGGCCGATGCCTTGCGCGCCGCCCGTCACCACGGCGACACGGCCTGAGAGATCGACGGCATTCACGCGACGGTTCATGGGCAGTTTCCTCTTCCCGGATACTTGAATTCGTAACTCAGTCCCTGACGGCTCTCGCCACCAGCCGCGCGATGCTTGGGCCGGCGATGAGCACGACCAGGAAGCGGGCCGATTGCAGCGCCATGACGAAGGAGATGTCGACGTTCTGCGCGGCGGCGGCGATGATGGCGACGCTGTCCATGCCGCCGGGGCTGGTGGCGAGATAGGCGGTCAGCGGATCGATGCCGAGGACATGGCTGATCAGCCAGGCGAGACCGCCGCAAAAGGCGATCAGCACGACGATCGAACCGACGATCTGCGGCAGTGCCCGCGTCGCATGGCGCAGGATTGCCCGGGTGAAGTTCAGACCGATCGACCAGCCGACCATCGCATAGGAGAGTGCCAGCAGCCATGGCGGCAATTGCATCGCCACGCCAAAGCCGAGATGGATGATGGTACCGAAGATGAAGGTGCCGAGGAAGAAGGGCGAGGGCAATCGGCACAAGCGGCCGAGCAGGCCGCCGACCAGCGCCACGCCGAGCGTGGCGGCAAAGGCCATTGTGTCGATCGGCGGGAACCAGACAGTGGCTGGGATTTCAACGCCGGAGGTGTCGACCCACATCTTGGCCACGAGTGCCGCCGTCATCGAGACGAAGATCACGCGCAGATACTGCATGAAGGCAACGAGGCGCTGGTCGGCGCCAAAGGCGCCCGCCATCAGAACCATGGCGGTGGCCGCACCCGGCGAAGAGCCCCAGACCGCAGTGGTGCCGGGCAGAATCCGCCAGCGGCTGATCAGCCAGCCGAGCAGGCTGGACGCCGCAAGGGTCGCCAGCACCACGACGAGGAACAGAGGCCATTCCTTGTAGAAGACCGAAAAGATGTCGGCGGAGATCGACGCCGCTACAAGGCAGCCGACGACGGCCTGGGCGGCGCCGAACAGCGGGCGCGGCACGCGCACCGTAGCGCCGTTGGTGCCGGCAAGGATGGCCGCCAGCATCGGCCCGATCAGCAACGCCGCAGGCAGTGCGGCATATTCCAGCGCGCTGGCAAACAGCAGCGAGAAAATCAGCAGCACCAGCCACTGCCGGACAGGGCGCATGCGCGCCATGCGTTCGACGGCCGGCTGGTCTGGCGAGGAGTCCATATCTGGGTCTTAGACCTGGAGAAGAGAAATGCGAACCCCGCCCGCGAACAGAATTCAGGGTCTGCGTTGCTTTCGGATGTCAGCCGGTTTTGGTCTGGGGCAAACCGAAACCGCCGGCGGGATGGGTCTCGACCTGGAATTCGAAGCCGGCGATGATCGGCCGTGCCTTGGCGATCGCGGCCTGGACTTCGGGCAGTTGCAGCGACGCCTTGTGGCTCGCGGCGTCGGTCCACACTTCGGTTACCCAGATGGCGTCGGCATCCGCCGGATCGCGGGCGATGACATAACTCAGGCAGCCGGGCATGGCGCCGGTCGAGGCGAGCAGGACGTCCATGATCGCGTCGCGCTGGCCGCGCGCCGCCCGCATCTTGCCGATCAGTCCGTACATTGCCTTACGTCTCCCCTTCAAACCTCAGCAACGCTCGCACGACATGCATCGTTGCGAGACGCAGTATGCAATTGACCGCTCAAGGCATCAACTGGCCACCGTTCACCTCGATCACCTGGCCGGTGATGTAGCCGCTCAGGAGATCGGACGAGAGGAACAGATAGGCGCCGACGCAGTCTTCGGCCGTGCCGGCGCGCCCCTGAGGAATGGTGGCGACCATGCCCTTGATCTGTTCGTGGGTGGAATAGCGCTCATGGAATGGCGTCAGGATCGTACCCGGCGCCACGGCGTTGACGCGGATGCCGAAGCCGATCAGCTCCTTGGCCATGCCGCGGGTGACGTTGGAGACGAAGGCCTTGGCCGAGCCGTAGAGCCCGGCGCCGCCACCGGCGCCATTGCGCGCGGCGATCGACGAGGTGTTGACGATGAAGCCGCCCTGCTTCTTCAGCCATGGCATCGCCTTGCGTGACGCCGTCAGCACCGAGCGGGCGTTGAGGTCCATCACCGCGTCGTAATGCGCCTCGGTCTGCTCGGCATAAGGCACGCGGCCAAGCATGCCGCCGGCATTGTTGACCAACCCGTCGAGCCGGCCGAAATGCTCAGCACTTTCCTCGACGACGCGCTCGACATCGGCGGCCGCTGAGAAATCGCCCTGTGTCAGGAACACCTCGCCGCCGCCATCGCGAATGGTCTTGGCAAGCTTCTCGGCCGCGTCGCGGCTCGAATTGTAGTGCAGAGCGACCCGGCTTTTCTGCTCGGCATAGGCCAGTGCGAGGGCTGCACCAATGCCGGTCGAGGCGCCGGTGACCAGCACCGCCTTGCCGGCAAGATCTGGGATGACAAGAGCGGTCGCGGTCATGGGCGTTTTTCCTCCGGAATGTCTGCTCTCCCTTCGTAGGCTCTCGTTGCCGTCACGTTCAAGTCCATGGCGGCTTATGGCCTGAGATAGGCGTAACCCTGGCGCTGCAGTTCGGCGAGCTTGACGACGCCGCCCTTGTCGGCGGCGTGGAAGCCCTCGAGCAGGTCGGCAAGCGTGATCTCCATGCCTTTCATGGTGTTGCCGCACGCCTGCGGTTCAAGACCTTGCTGCACCAGACTGGCGAAGCGTCCCGAGATCGCCGCCGATATGCCTTTCGATTTGAAGGCGGCAAGGGCTGGACCATGCACGACCAGCACGATGTCGACATTGCCGCCGGTGCCTTCATAGTGGTTCTTGATGTTGCCGAGCACGAAATTGACCTTGTCGACATCGCTGAGGTGATAGGCAACCTTCGGCTTGTCTTCGGCAGCGGCCGCCCGGCTCAACCCGAACAGGCCGGCGGCGCCGGCAAGGCTGGCCCGGAACATGTCGCGTCGGCGCATAGCATCCTCCTCGTCCTGGCGCCCACCGCAAATTGCGTGGCTGCGGCCATCATCCTAGCATAAACTGACGTTACGTCCTGTCGATGCGAGGGAGGGGTCCAATGGCATTCAGGAAGTGGAAGACGATTGCCGGAGCGGGATTTGGCGCGGTGTTGTTCAGTGCGCTTGCCGGAACCGCACATGCCGACGAGAGGCCAGGGCTCACCGAACTCAGCCCGAATGGCGCCGATGCCTGTTTCGGCCGGGTCTATGACGCAGCCCACCTCAAGGCGCATCCCAAGCAGAAGGTGGCACGGATCTTCTTCCTCTATGGTCATGATCCGGTGAGCCATCCGAACGAGGAGCCGATGGCTAACGCCGATACCTCCTACAATGGTTTTCTCACCACCACCGTGCGCGGCGCCAAGACGCCGCAATGGGCCGGCGGCTGGTGCAATCACGAATCCGAGGACGGCAAATCGGGCCCGATCCGCTGCGGCATGGACTGCGACCGCACCATGGCTTCCCTGAAGCTCGACGACAAAGGCCGCCTGATCATTACCGATGTCTCGTCCGATCTCTATCTCGACGCCGGATCGGAAGACGAACTCGGCGAAGCGGAGTATGACCGGCAGGCGCTGGGCTCAGAGGACGACAATTTCCGCCTCGACCCGATGCCGGCGGCGACCTGCAAGGCCGAATTCGCCAAGATCGATCCGATCGATCCGGCGCTTGGCGCGCCTTTGCGCGAACGGCTGAAGCCGGACCAGCCCTTCTGCTTCGGCCGCGACTACGATGCCGCGCATCTGAGCTCTCATCCCGACCAGGTGACGCAGTCGATCCGCGTCTTTCGCGGGCCGGTCGAACTGGCGTCCTTCGCCTCAGGCGGCGATGTCGCCAACTGGCCCGACGGCGCCGACATCGCCGTCTCGGTGACCACCAGGAAGAACGGAACCAAGGTCACGCAGACCTATTCGTGTCAGGGCGAAGCCGACCAATGGCGCTGCGCTGCCAGTCCGAAGATGAGCAATTTTTCCTGCGACATCAGCCAAAAGGAAATCTACCTCAAGCGCGGCGCCAACGGCACCATGATGCTGGCCAACCCCAACAGCAGCCTGGCGATCGTCGACCTGTGCTCGAAGGCAGCGGACGGCAAGACCGCGTCCGATGACAAGGTTTATCGGCTGGAGTCGATGCCGCAATCGGCCTGCGCCCCGTAAGGCCTATCGACATTCAGGTGAGGCCGGCCTGCGAACGGCGGCTTCCTGCGCTTCCGGTGCTCACGTACTTCAAGTACGCTCCGCTCCGGTTCTCGAAAGCCACCATTCTCGACTCGGCCTGACCTGAATCTCGACAGACCTTCGCACCTAGCGCTGGGCTACGCGAACGGCACCGCCGTTGTGCCTTTCGGCAGCTTCGCTTCATCATCCGGTTCGACATGGATGGTGACGCGCACCGAGGGGATTTCGGCTTTCAGCGCATCCTCGATGCGGTCGCAGATAACGTGGCTGGCGCCGACGGTCATGTCGGCGTCGACGACCAGGTGGAACTCGATGAAGGTGGCGCGGCCGGCTATGCGGGTCTTGAGGTCATGAACCTCCAGCGCGCCCTTGCAATTGGCCGAGATAGTGTCGCGGATATGCATGTGTTCCTGCGTGTCGACGGCGCGGTCCATCAGCCCGTTCATCGACGAGCCGATGACATGCCAGCCCTGCCACAGGATGTTGAGCGCCACGATGACGGCAAGCGCCGGATCGAGGATTTGCCAGCCGGTCAGGATTGCGCCGACGAGACCGCCGAAGACGCCGACGGAAGTCACCACATCGGTCATGATGTGGCGGCCGTCGGCAACCAGCGCCGGTGATTTTGCGCTGCGGCCGGCGCGGATCAGCGTCCAGGCCCAGAAAGCGTTGATGACGGTGGCGACGCCGTTAATCCCCAAGCCTTCCCAAGGCTGTTCAAGCGGCGTCGGCGCCTGCCAGGAGCGCCAGACCTCGCTGAGGATCAAAAGTGCTGCCAGCACAATCAGCACGCCTTCCAGCACGGCCGAGAAATACTCGGCCTTGTGGTGGCCGAATGGATGGTCCTGGTCGGCCGGCTTGTAGCTGACCTGGATCGCCCAATAAGCGGCGGCCGAGGCGATGACGTTGACGATCGATTCCAACGCGTCCGAATAGAGCGCGACGGAGCCCGTGATGTACCAGGCGGCAAGCTTCAGCGCGAGCACGACGCAGGCGACGACGATCGACCAGAAGGCGAGGGCGGCGACCCTTTGCTTGGCCGCCTCCTTTGCCGCGATCGCCGTCACGCTGTCCGCTGCGGCCATACCGGTCAGGCCGCCTTTTCCTTGGCCTTGCGCGGCAGATGCGCAACGATGTTCTCGATGATGCGCATGCCGGCATTGTGGCCGAGCGTCATGATCGATTCCGGATGGAACTGCACGGCGGCGATGGGCTCCTTGCGATGCTCGAAGGCCATGATGACACCGTCCTCTGTCTCGGCGGTGACAACGAAGCCGTCGGGCAGCCGTACCGGATCGGCAAAGATCGAGTGGTAGCGGCCGACGGTGACTTCCTTGGGCAGGCCGGAGAAGATGATGCCGGGCTTGGAGACACGGATGCGCGACGGCTTGCCGTGCATCGGCACATGCAACTGCCTGAGCTCGCCGCCATAAGCCTCGGCCAGCGCCTGCAGGCCAAGGCAGACGCCGAAGATCGGCAGGTCGCGGGCCCTGGCCTTCTTGATGGTCGCGGCGCAGTCGAAATCCTTCGGCGTGCCGGGTCCCGGCGACAGCACGACGAGGTCGGGCTTCAGCCGCTCGAAGACCTCCTCCGGCACTGGCGTGCGCACGGTCGAGACATTGGCGCCGGTTTGGCGGAAATAGTTGGCCAGCGTGTGGACGAAGGAGTCCTCGTGGTCGACGAGCAGGATGTTGACGCCGTCGCCGACGCGCGCGGTGGTGCGTTCGGCGCCGGCGGCGTTGCCTAATTTGGCGTCGCGGATGGCGGAGAGCATGGCGGATGCCTTCAGTTCGGTTTCGGCTTCTTCTTCCTCGGGGATGCTGTCGAAGAGCAGCGTGGCGCCGGCGCGCACCTCGGCAATGCCATCCTTGATGCGGATGGTGCGCAGCGTGAGGCCGGTGTTCATGTCGCCGTTGAAATTGACCATGCCGACGGCACCGCCATACCAGGCGCGCGGGCTCTTCTCATTCTGCTCGATGAAGCGCATGGCCCAGAGTTTCGGCGCGCCGGTGACGGTGACCGCCCAGGCATGCGAAAGGAAGGCGTCGAAAGCGTCCATGCCTTCGCGCAGCCGCCCTTCGATGTGATCCACCGTGTGGATCAGGCGTGAATACATCTCGATCTGGCGGCGGCCGATGACGCGGACCGAACCCGGATCGCAGACCCTTGACTTGTCGTTGCGGTCGACGTCCGAGCACATGGTCAGCTCGGATTCATCCTTCTTGGAGTTCAGCAGCTTCAGGATCTGCTCAGAGTCGGAAATGGCGTCGTCGCCGCGCTTGATCGTGCCGGAGATCGGGCAGGTCTCGACCCGGCGCCCATTGACGCGCACGAACATTTCCGGCGAAGCGCCGATCAGATACTCGTTTTCGCCGAGATTGATGAAGAAGGAATAGGGCGAGGGGTTGATCGACTTCAGCTTGCGCGAAATTTCGGAAGGCTGCGTCTCGCAACGCTCGTAGAACATTTGCCCGGGCACGACCTCGAACAAATCGCCGCGCTTGAAGCTATCCATCGCCTTGCGCACCAGATTGGCATATTCGCCGGGTTCATGGTCGCCGCGCGGCGGAATTCGGTCGGCGGTCTTGAACGGCTCGGCGATTTCGTCACGCGGCAGTCCCTCGGTCGAAAAACCTTCGCCGGAATAGTCGTAGCGGTCGGTCCAGGCCTTGGTCGAGTAATGGTCGACGACCAGGATTTCGTCGGGCAGGAACAGCACGAGGTCGCGCTGGCTCTGCTTGCGCTCGAGCTTGTAGTCGACCGGATCGAACTGGAAGGCGAGGTCGTAGCCGAAGGCGCCGTAGAGGCCGAGATTGGCGTCTTCGTCGGTCTTGAACAGAGCGGTGATGGCGCGCAACACGGTGAAGACCGAGGGAACGCGGCTGCGCTCTTCCTCAGTGAAGACCCGGCCTGGTTTGGCGACATCGAGGCGGATCAGCTTTTTCGAGGTTTCAGTGACTGTGACTTCGCTCAAGCTGGCGAGCGCCTTGCCGATTACAGGCAACAGCACCTCGCCACGGCCGTTCAGCGCCTCGATGCGCATGGCGCGGCCGCGCGCGGAAATCACCAGCGGCGGATCGATGATGGCCGTATCCCAGCGCGTGTAGCGGCCGGGATATTCGTAGTTTGAGGAAAACACGGCCCCGCGGCGCGAATTCAGCCCGTCGACATAGGCGTCGATCGCGCCGGCATAGGGCTTGTCGTGGCGCTCGCGGGTAATGGTGACGCCGCCCGCGGTCACGAAGCGTTCCGCGCCGTTTTCCAGAACCTTCATTGTCGTCATTGCCGTCTCCATCTGGCTTGTTGGGCAACGGACCCGGGACTGGCTTTGAAAAAACAAATGGCCGCCCGGACATTCCGTTGCGGCCACCTTCTATTTTCACGCGCACGCGTTCGAACAGGCCGCTGTCAGCGAGCCCACCACCAAACGGTCTTGATCGAACGCATGTTCATGGGCGAAATCCATAGCGGCGAAAAGCCGGATGCGCAACAGGTTTGAAAGGCCAGCTTGTGGCCGCCGCTTCCGGGGCTCATGGCACATCGTCAGGGCCGGCGTTCCTGCCTAGACTAACCACCCAACATCGAGAAGACGGGAAGACACCGATGACCGACCAGATCGAGCGCGCACGCACGTTCCATTCCCTCCACGTCAAGGGAAACCCGATCGTTCTCTACAATGCCTGGGATCCGGGCTCGGCAAAGATCGTCGAGAAAGCCGGAGCCAAGGCGATCGCCACCGGAAGCTGGCCGGTGGCGGCCGCCTTCGGCTATGCCGATGGCGAGAAAATCCCTAGGGAATTGGCGCTGGACAACATCAAGCGCATCGTGGCGGCGGTCGACCTGCCGGTGACCATGGATCTCGAGGGCGGTTACGGCGTCGAGCCGGAAGCCGTTGCCCGCACCGTGACGCTTGCGCTGCAGGCCGGCGCCATCGGCTTCAATTTCGAGGACCAGATCGTAGGCGGCACTGGCCTGCACGACATCGCCGTGCAGGTGAAGCGGATCGAGGCGGCGGCGGCAGCGGTGAAGGCTTCGGGCATTCCCGCCTACATCAACGCCCGCACCGACATCTTCCTCAAGGCGAAGCCGGATGCGCATGACAAGGGCCTGCTCGACCAGGCGATCGAGCGGGCAATGGCCTATGAAAGGGCCGGCGCGAGCGGTTTCTTTGCGCCGGGTCTTGGCGATGAGGGGCTGATCGAGGCGCTCTGCAAGGCCACAGCGTTGCCGGTCAACATCATCGCGCTGGCGCATGTGCCGCCACGCCAGCGGCTGGCCGAGCTCGGCGTCTCCCGCATCAGCCACGGGCCTGTGCCCTACCGGCAGATGGCCGAATGGCTGGAGGCGAAAGCGCGGCTGGCGATCTCGGGCTAGGTCAGTCCTCCAGCGTCCCCGACCGCGCATCAGCGCTCTTCTTGTCGCCGACGAGTTTCAGCAGATCCTCGCCGGCGCGGATGATGCGGCGCGCGCGGCGGGTCAGAATGATGCCGTCCTGCGGGGCAAATACTTCCGTGCGGCCGCCCGTCTCGCCTGGTGTGTGGACGATGGTGGCGAGGCGTGCGCCCTTGGCGACGCGGTCGCCGGGCTTCACGTCGTAGAGCACGGCACCCGCCCGGGGTGCCGGCATCATGTCGATGTTTTCCAACGGTGCAACGAAACCAGTGAAAGGACCTGGTGCGGGTAGGGCCGGGTCGGCGATCACGCCGCGCGCCACCAGCAGCCGGTAGAGACCTTCGGCATCGGATGCGGCCAGCCCGCCGTCGACATCGAGCATCCCGCGATATTCGACCGTGGTGGCGACGCGCCGCTCGAACTTCGCCACGCTGGCGGGGACGTTCTGGTAGGGCATGATCGTGGCGCCCTCGAAGGTCCCGTCGTTGTCTTCGCTCCACAGCACCACCGCATCGATGCCCATGGCGGCGGCGCAATCGGCCATTGCCGGCCACAGGCTGGTGTGGACGTAGAGATAGGCCAGCCCTTCATCGTCACAATGCAGATCAAGCACGATGTCGTGGCCGATGGAAAGTTGCAGCAGCCGCGTCTTCAACTGCTGGTCGGCCGTTCCGAACCTGGTGTCCGGCAACAGTGCGGTGTCAGGCGCGGCAAGCAGCGGAAAGGCACGGTTGAAGTTGGTGCGGGTGCCGAGATGAAAGCGGCCCTGATGTTCGCCGAAATGATATTGAGCGCGGCCGATCGGGTTGGCCCAGGGCACGACCGTGATGTTGCCCTTGATGCGCCCCTCGGCTTCGGCCTTGTTCAACGCCGGCATCAAGGCGTCGATGGCGACGACGCCCGGCAATTCGCCGGCATGGAGTGCCGACTGCAGATAGGCAGAGGGCGCTGACTTGTCGGCGCCGGTGAAGCGGAATGCCGGGAATTCGTAGAAAACGCCTTCGCTGTCGCCGGAAATGCGTTCGATCGATTTCTGCATGGGATGCCTCCAAGAAAGAGGCAGAACACATGCACCTTTGCCGGAGGGCTGTCGATTGGTCCAGTTCGCGGCGCTATGGGCGCAATATCATTCCGCGGCAGCCGGAACGGCCACAGGAGCTGAGCGTTCAAGCGCCTGCGAGACAACGGCCACGGTGACGGCCAGCAGCGCCAGAACCGCGCCGACCAGCGGCAGGTGAGCGTAGGAGACTCCCGCCGAAAGGGCCAATCCGCCGATCCAGGCGCCACCGGCATTGCCGACATTGAAGGCGCCCTGGTTGAGCGTGGCGGCGAGGTTCGGCCCTTCCGAAGCCGCCTCGACGACGCGGATCTGCAGCGGCGGCACGACGACGAAGATGAGCAGGCCCCACAGGAAGACGACGCCGATGGCGACGCTGGCGATGGCGCCGAACTGCATGAAGCCGACAAACAGCAGGGCCATCAGCAGCAGCGTGCCGATCACCGTCGGCATCAACTTCCAGTCGGCCAGCCGGCCGCCAATGACATTGCCGATGGTCATGCCGGCGCCGAACAGCAAGAGCACCCAGGTGACGGCCGAGGTGGACAGGCCGGAGACGTCGGTGAGGTAGGGCTTGATGTAGGTGAAGACGGCAAACAGGCTGGCCGAGGACAGCGACGCGATCAGCATGGCGAGCCAGACCTGCAATTTGCCCAGCACGCGCAACTCGCCGCGCAAGCCGCCACCGCTCGGTTGGGCGACGTCGGACGGCACCAGCCAGGCGATGGCCGCAACGGAGAGCAAGCCGATGCCGACGACGGCGAGGAAGGTTGAGCGCCAGCCGAAGGCTTCGCCGAGCGCAGTGCCGGCAGGGACGCCCAGAATGTTGGAGAGCGTCAGGCCGGCGAACATCAATGCAATGGCGCTGGCGCGCTTGTTGCGCGGCACCAAGCTGGCGGCAACGACCGAGCCGATGCCGAAGAAGGCGCCATGGCCGAAGGCGGTGAAGACGCGCGCAGCCATCAACAGCCAGTAGTTGGGCGCGATGGCGCAAAACAGATTGCCGACGACGAACATCGCCGTCAGCGCGACCAGAACCGGCTTGCGCGGCAAATGCGCGGTGGCCATGGCGACGATCGGCGCGCCGAAGACGACGCCGAGCGCATAGCCGGTGACCAGCAGTCCGGCCGAGGGGATCGACACGCCGAGATCGGCGGCGACCTCCGGCAGCAGGCCCATGATGACGAATTCGGTGGTGCCGATACAGAAGGATGCAATGGCAAGCGCAAGGATCGGCAAAGGCATGGAACGTCCAGACTGAATCGGTTCAATTTCAGACTGAACGAGAAGCCATGCGGGGCGCAATGCACATTGCTGCAATGCACCGATGCAGAAAGCGCTGAGCTTGAAGCAGAGTTACGTCACACCAGCGGCTTCAGTTCCTGGGCGATGGTTGGCAACAGCTCCGAGACGTTGGGATGGATGTGCACAGCACGGGCCAGCGTATCGACCGGCGCCTTGGCATACATCAGGTCGAGCACGCAGTGCACCGCCTCGTCGCCGCCGGGGCCAAGCACGGAGCAGCCGAGGATCTCCCTGGTGTCGGCATCGACCAGGATCTTCATGAAACCTTGCGTTTCTCCCTTTTCGACGGCGCGGCCGACGCGGGTCATCGGCCGCTGGCCGACCAGCGCCTTGCGGCCGGATTTTTTCACCGCGGCCTCAGTCATGCCGCAGCGGCCGAGCGGCGGATCGATGTAGAGCGCATAGGCCTCGATGCGGTCGCTGACCTTGCGCGGATCGTTATCGAGCAGATTGGCGGCGACGATCTCATAGTCGTTGTAGGAGGTGTGGGTGAAGGCGCCCTTGCCGTTGCAATCGCCCATCGCCCAGATGCCGGGCACGCTGGTGCGCAGCTGGTCGTCGACGGTGATGTAACCGCGCAGATCGACCGCGACGCCGGCCTTGTCGAGGCCGAGGTCGTCGGTGTTGGGAGCGCGGCCGAGCGCCAGAAGCACGTGCGAGCCGACTGCCGGCGGTTTGCCGGATGAGAACGTCACGGCGATGTCGTTGCCCTGTTTGGCGAAGCCGATGTCGTCGGCGCCGACATGGACTTCTATGCCTTCGTTTTCGAGGATCGACAGGATCGCCGCCGATACGTCCTCGTCCTCGCGGCCGGTCAGGCGTGGGCTCTTCTCGATGACGGTGACTTCGCTACCGAAGCGGCGAAACATCTGTGCGAATTCGAGCGAAATGTAGCTGCCGCCGACGACGACGAGGTGGCGCGGCAAAATTTCGAGATCCATCATCGAGGAATTGGTGAGGTAGTCGATGTCGTGGATGCCGGGCAGGTCCGGCACCGAGGCGCGACCGCCGGTGTTGAGGAAGATCTTTTCGGCGGTCAAAAGGTCGTCGCCGACGCGCACGGTGTTGGCAGATTCGAAGCGCGCATGGCCACGATAGAGCGTGCATTTGTCCATGCCGGCGATCCAGGTTTCCAGCCCGGTGCGGGAGGCGCCCGAAACCTTGTCCTTGCGCGCCTTGATCGCCTTATAGTCGACGCCGACAGGCCCACTGAGCGTCACGCCATAATCGGCGGCGCGTCGGGCGAGATGCGCGGCATAGGCGCTCGCCACCATCGTCTTGGTCGGGATGCAACCGGTGTTGACGCAGGTGCCGCCGACCAGCTTGCGCTCGATCAGCGCTACGCTCATGCCGGCTGCGTTCAGCCTGCCGGCGAGCGGTGTGCCGGCCTGGCCGGCGCCAATGATGATGGCGTCGAAGGTTTTCGCCGTCATGCCACCGCCGCTACGATCAGCAGGCCGCCGATGATGGCCACCGCGTCCTCGATGAGAGCGGCGGGCCGATCCTGGCCGAAGGCGGCTGCCAGCCGGCCGCGCGCCTCGGCGCCGCCATAGGTGCCGATGACGGAGCCGATGGCGCCGGCGATCAGACCGCCAATGGTGGAACCGGCGGTGGCGCCGACCACAGCACCTGCAAAGGCGCCAAGCAGGATGCGGGCGCCGAATTGCTGCGGGACCTTGCGGCTCGGTGTCGACGGCAACTGGTCAGTGACCAGTTCGACGATGGCAAGGATGGTGAAGATGCCGACGGCGGCCCAATGGCCCATGAAGCTTGCCCAGGTGCCGGTAAGCGGCAGCCAGCCGAGATAAGCGCCCCAGGCGACGGCGGCCGGTGCTGTCATGGCGCGAAGACCGGCGATGATGCCGATCAGAAGTGCAAGCAGATAGAGCATGGTTGATCCCCTCAACGCAGAACCTCGGACGGTCCACGCGGCAAGCTAGCATAGGCCGGGCATTTGGACAGTGGGGTTTTCCCAGGCGGAGGATTGTGCTTTGGCAGGAGATCAGATTGGAGGCGTGGCCATGTCCGCAAGCGCACGAAGATGATTGCAGGCGAGTGGTACACCTGCATCGACGACGAGTTGGAAGCGCTGCGGGTGATCGCGCGCGATGCGGTGTTCGAGCACAATTCGCTGCCGCCCCGGCAGCGCGGCAACATCGGTCCGGCGCTATCGGCGCTGCTCGGCATCGCGGGCGAGGGCGCCCGCATCGAGGCGCCGTTCCATTGCGCCTACGGTTTCAATATCCATCTCGGCGCAGGCGCGTTTCTCAATGCCGGCTGCACCATCCTCGATACCGCGCCGGTGCGTATCGGCAACCGGACGCTGCTTGGCCCCAATGTGCAGATCTACTGCGCCGAGCACCACAAGGAGGCAGCAGGCCGGCAGGCGGGACTGGAGATCGCCAGGCCGGTCACCATCGGCGACAATGCCTGGATCGGCGGCAGCGCCATCATCCTCGGCGGCATCAGCATTGGCGACGGCGCCATTGTCGGCGCCGGCGCGGTGGTGACGCGCGACGTGCCTGACAACACCACCGTGGTCGGCAATCCGGCGCGGGCGGTTAAACGCAGCTGAGCCTTTCGCGGCCGATCAGTGTGAAGCCACGCGCGCCATGCGCTCATCCGGACCGGCTCGCCGCGAGAATTCACGCCGGTATTGCGCCGGTGATGTCTTGAGCCGCGCTGAAAAATGCTGGCGCAGCGAGGTGGCGCTGCCGAAGCCAGCTTCGAAGGCCACGATGTCCATCGATTTTTCCGTCGCCTCCAGCAGTCGCTGCGCGAGTTCGATGCGCTGGCCGGCCAGCCACTCGCCAAAGCTGGTGCCGATCGATTTCTGGAAGCGGCGGGTGAAGGTGCGCCGGGTCAGGCCGGCGGCCTCGGCGACGCGGTCGAGGCTATGCGTTTGACTTAGCGTTGCCCGCACCGTGTCGAGCGCCTGGGTGAAGCGGTCGGCAGCCGGGGTTTTCGCCAGCGGGCGCTCGATGAATTGCGCCTGCCCGCCCTGTCGGTGCGGCGACAGCACGATGTGCCTGGCCAGCCGCAACGCTACCTCCGCGCCATAGCGCGCACGCACGATGTGCAGGCAGCAGTCGAGGCCGGCGGCGACGCCGGCCGAGGTTACGATGTCGCCATCGTCGACATAGAGCACGTCGGCGTCGACTTCGATGTCGGGATGCAGCGCCTGCAACCGGTCGGTAGAAGACCAGTGCGTCGCCGCCCGCCGGCCGGCAAGCAGCCCGGCGGCGGCGATGGCGAAGGTGCCGAGACAGAGGCCAACGATCAGCGCGCCGCGTCGGTTTGCGCGCGTAAGCGCTTCGAGGAGTGGGGTGGGAAGCGGGGCGTCGAGATCCTTCCAGCTGGGAATGATGACGATGTCGGCATCGTCGAACGCGGAGAGCCTATGCGGCACCGCGATCGTCAACCCGGCATCGGTGTGGATGGGCCCATCGTCGAGCGCGCAGACGCGAAAGTCGAAACGCGGCAGGCCGAGCTTGGTGCGGTCGGTGCCGAACACCACGCACGGCACGGAGAGGTGGAACGGGCTGATGCCGCCAAAGGCGAGGACGGCAATGATCGGATCAGTCATGGGCGTCTCCAGCAAATGAGATCGGATTGTCCCAATTCTTTCGAATGATGTCAATCGGGCCACTTTTGGCAGCCGGGCGATCCACCTACTTTCGGCCCGTCCCATTCAAGCCCGAAAGGAAAACACCATGTCCGCCAACACCACGCCGCGCCGCGCACTGATCGTCATCGATGTCCAGAATGACTATGACGGCGGCAACCTCGCCATCCAGCATCCGCCGTTCCGCGACAGCGTCGTCAATGTGGCGCGCGCCATGGACGCCGCCACAGCAGCCGGTGTGAAGGTGGTGGTCGTCAAGCAGATGGCGTCCGAGACCTCACCGATCTTTGCCAGGGGCAGCCATGGCGGCGAACTGCATCCCGAAATCGCCAGGCGCAAGCGCGACCACTATGTCGAAAAGAACTTGCCGAGCGCCTTCACCGGCACCGATCTCGAGGCGTGGCTGCGCGCCAATGCCATCGATACGATCACGGTCATTGGCTACATGACGCATAATTGCGACCTGTCGACCATCATCCACGCCGTCCATATGGGCTTTACGGTCGAGTTCCTCTCCGACGCAACCGGCTCGCTGCCCTATGCCAACAGCGCCGGCTATGCCTCGGCCGAGGAGATCCACCGTGTGGTGAGCATCATCCTGCAGTCGCGCTTCGCGGCCGTACTCAAGACCGCCGAATGGATCGACTGCCTGAAGACCGGCGCACTGCCCGAACGCGACACGCCCTATGCGTCCAACCAGCGGGCGCTGGCGCGCAACGCCGCATAGGCAAATCCGTCCCCGGAAAGCAAAAAGGGCGGCCATTGGCCGCCCTTCTTGAATCTCGCAACGATCTCGAAATGTTTAGAACAGGCCTTCGATCTGGCCAGCTTCGTTGAGGAAGATCTTTTCCGAAGATGGCGCCTTGGGCAGGCCCGGCATGGTCATGACCTCGCCGCAGATGACGACGACGAAGCCGGCGCCCGCGGAAAGCCTGACCTCGCGCACCGGCACGGTGTGGCCGGTCGGCGCGCCGCGCAGGTTCGGGTCGGTCGAGAAGGAATATTGGGTCTTGGCCATGCAGACCGGCAACTTGCCGTAGCCGGCGTCTTCCCAGGCCCTGAGCTGGTCGCGCACCGACTTGTCGGCGATCGCCTCGGAGCCGCGATAGATGCGCTGGACGATGGTGTTGATCTTCTCGAACAGCGGCATGTCATCGGGATAGAGCGGCGCGAACTGCGAAGCGCCGGATTCGGCGAGCTGCACCACCTTGTTGGCGAGGTCCTCGATGCCGGCCGAGCCCTTGGCCCAGTGCTTGCACAGGATCGCCTCTTCGCCCATCGAGGCGACGTAGTCCTTCATCGCCTGGATCTCGGCGTCGGTGTCGGAATAGAAGTGGTTGATGGCAACCACCGCCGGTACGCCGAACTGGCGGATGTTTTCGATGTGGCGGCCGAGATTGGCGCAGCCCTTCTTCACCGCCTCGATGTTCTCCTTGCCGAGGTCTTCCTTCTTGACGCCGCCATTCATCTTCATGGCGCGCACGGTGGCGACGATGACCGCCGCGGCTGGCTTCAGCCCCGCTTTGCGGCACTTGATGTCGAAGAATTTTTCGGCACCGAGGTCAGCGCCGAAGCCGGCTTCGGTGACGACATAGTCGGCGAGCTTCAGCGCCGTCGTGGTGGCGACGACCGAGTTGCAGCCATGCGCGATGTTGGCGAACGGACCGCCATGGACGAAGGCCGGGTTGTTCTCCAACGTCTGCACCAGGTTGGGCTGCATGGCGTCCTTCAAGAGCACCGCCATGGCGCCGTCGGCCTTGAGGTCGCGGGCATAGACCGGCGTCTTGTCGCGGCGGTAGGCGACGATGATGTCGCCGAGACGCTTTTCCAGGTCCTTGAGGTCGGTGGACAGGCACAGGATGGCCATCACTTCCGAGGCCACCGTGATGTCGAAGCCGCCTTCGCGTGGAAAGCCGTTGGCGACGCCGCCGAGCGAACAGATCATCTCGCGCAGCGCCCGGTCGTTCATGTCCATGACGCGGCGCCAGGCGACGCGGCGGATGTCGATGCCGAGCTCATTGCCCCAGTAGATGTGGTTGTCGATCAGCGCCGAAAGCAGATTATGCGCGGTGGTGATGGCGTGGAAATCGCCGGTGAAGTGGAGGTTCATGTCCTCCATCGGCACGACCTGGGCATAACCGCCGCCGGCGGCACCGCCCTTGACGCCGAAATTCGGGCCAAGCGACGCCTCGCGGATGCAGACGATCGCCTTCTTGCCGATGCGGTTGAGGCCGTCACCGAGGCCGACGGTGGTCGTCGTCTTGCCTTCGCCGGCCGGCGTCGGGTTGATGGCGGTGACCAGGATCAGCCTGCCGTCCTTGTTGCCTTTAACCGACTTGATGAATTCTGCCGAGATTTTCGCCTTGTCGTGGCCGTAAGGCAGCAGATGCTCGGTCGGAATGCCGATCTTCTTGCCGATCTCCTGGATCTGCTTTTTCTTGGCGCCGCGCGCGATCTCGATGTCGGACTTCACTTCGGCCATGACGGCTTTCCTTCGGATTGGACGGTGGAGGGGACGGGTTTGATCTCACTCGCAGGCATGTTGAACCCGGGCGCGGGCATGTTCTAACCCTGTCGCTGCCGCGGCGTCAACTTGCATGCAACTATGTTTCCTGTGAAGAAAGTGTCTCTGCGGCCGGGCCGACCTGCCGTCGGTTCTTCCTGGCTCCGTTGCCGCGCCGTATAGAAGCCAGAGGACGCGTCGTTCCGCCGTCTCAAAACAGCCGCTCAATGCACGGAATGCGACAGAGGCGACGGCGCAAATTCGCCATCGCTGCTTGCGTTGCGATAAGGGCTACTGGGTCAGCACGTTGCTGATCTCAACCATGTTGGAGCGCACCCGCAGCACGTAGAAACCCATCGTCGTCAGGTGCGTCGGCATGATCCAGCCATCCTCGCGGCCATTGGCGATGATGAAGGGCTGTATGCGCAGCGCCGAGACGAATTGCGAATCCATTGTGTCCCACAGATTGCCGAGATGCTTTTCCTTGATCACGTCCTCGAAGTCGGCCTGGGCGCCCTTCATCAGACCGTAATAGGCATAAAGCTGGCCATAGGCGAACCAGAAGCGGTCGTCGGCGCGGAAGTCGAACCAGCCATTGTTGTGGTTTTCGGCACGCTCCTTGAGGATCGCCGAGGTCGAACCGATGTCGGAGGAGATGCGGTCTATATACTGCTTCAGATTGTCGGCACGGGCGTCGAACGTCGCCTGGCAGGTGGCCAGGCGGGCGTTGAAGGAGCGCAGTTTGTTGACGGCATCGCGATAATAGCTCGGCGTCGGCGTCTTCGGTCCGAATGGGTTCAGGCCGAAATACCAGGTTTCCTCGTCGAACTGCAGATTGCCGCGAGCATCCTGCAGATCGGCGTCGATCTGCGATGTCGTACGCACGCGGCCGAGATTGTCGGCAAGCTCGGTGGCGGTGCGCCGCACCGCCTGGTTGATGCCGCGCTGGAACGAGGCCTTGTTGTCCATGAACGGCGTGTGATCCCAGTCGACGCCGAACAGGCCGAGCTTGTAGAGGATCATCGACGAGACCCAGGCATTCTGGTTGACGTTGAAGTCGGTGAGGTCGGCCGCGACCTGGGCGATGCCCGAATTGCCACAGGTCTTGGCGGTCTCGGTGCCGGCACCGGCCGCGACCTGTTCGCCGGCGGAAATGTTGCGGTTCTCGAAGGTGTATTTGTCGACGTAGTTGGGGTCGAACTTGTTCCACCACTGGGTGGCGTAGAAGAAGTTGGCATAGAGGCCGATCAGTACCACCAAAGCCAGGCCGACCACCGCCTTCAGGATCCAGCCGCGCTGCGTATACCAGCGCCCGGCCCATAGGAAAGGCCACAGGATCGCGCCGATGACAAGGCCGATACCGCGGCCGATCCATTGGAAGATGCGGGTGAAGAAATTCACGATCGGATCAAGCATGGCTCTCGTTCACCCCCTCAGCATGATGCCAAAAAGTTGCAGGCTTTTGGATAACATCATGCGCCAAAACAATAAATTAGAACGAAATGACGGCTCATTTCGTTCTAGTCAGTCAAGCCGTAAAGGCGTGTGCGAAACGCCACCTTGTCTTTCAAATATGTGGTTTTCAGAACGTCCACAACATGCGATCGCCAGGCGTCGCTGTAGCCGTCATAGTCCTTGTAGAAGCCGGGCTTGTTGAAGACGTAGCGCGAGACGAAGTCCTGCGGCACGAAGTCCGAGATCAGCTGGTTGGTCAGCCAGGCGTCGGGATGGTCGGGCTTGCCGCGCACGACCAGGAAGCGCTGGCGCGGCGGGACATCCTCGATCTTGAGATGGCCGAGCTGGGCGATCTCGCGCTTGGCGGCGTTGAGGAAGGGAAAATTGCCGTCGCTGGTGATCAGGTCGGCATGGCCGTGGATCCAGGTCTGCAGCCAGACCTTGTCGACGTCGGTCAGATTTCGGTTCGGTTCGGTGTCACGGATCAGCGAGCGCACAACCATCTCGGCGCGATGCTCGAGATAGCCCGAGCTTTCGACCCATGAGGCGCGCGGCAGTTCGATGCGGCCGGTGCTGGCCAGGAACTTGAACACCTTGTCGGCATCGTTGATCGAGAGATAGCTCACCTGCCAGGGCCGCGACCGGCGAAAGCCAGGGGCGGCCGGGTCGCCGATGACCGTCGTCATGTCAGGATCGACAAACACGTAGAGCCCGCCAAAATGGCTGGTCCAATAGGCGTTGTGGCGGAAGATCACCTGGTCGGGCACCAGTGCATTCTCGCGGATGTCGCCGCACACCTTCGCCAGCTCCACCATGCGGGTCAGCATGGCGTTGTCGCGCCAGGCGTCCGGCTCCTGCTTCAACCGGTCGACAAGCTTGCCGAGCTCGGCGGCCTTGCCCAGCACGTCCTCGGCCGACAGAACCTTGAACTCGACCTGACTGATCGACAGCAGATCCTCGATGTCGTTGACCACGGGGACGGAATCTTCGATCTCGCCGTAGATGACGTCCTTGATGGTCAGCGCGTCGATGGCGCGCTGGTTCTTGGACATGAACTCGAACATCAGCTGCGACGTGTTGGAGAAGGCGGTGTGCACCACCGGCAGGTCGATCTGCGACGGCGTCAGGATGATGAAGCGGCGGTTGACCTCATTGGGATCGAGATAATCGTAGTCGTCGCATTCCTCGGCCACCTCGGGCGAGAAACCGGTGCGGTCGATCTGGAAGCTCTTTAGTCTGGTCGGCTTCAACCCGAAGGCAACAAGCGCCTTGTTGTAGCGCTGGACGAGGTGCGACTCGTCGACGGTGAGTAGGCGGCCGTAGATCAGCTCGTTGTCGCGCAGCAGGTCGGGTTTTTTGCTCACTTTGCCTTCTCCCCGTTCACGGGGAGAAGGTGCCCGAAGGGCGGATGAGGGGCGGCGCAAACGCTCGTCATCTTTCCTCCGACGTCGTGGCGGGCAAAAACTTCACGTCGGCAGCAATCATTTTCTGGCTCAGCCGACCATCCGGGGCAGCAACAATCGTATCCAGCACGCTCTTGTGCCCCGTCAGGACATCAGCGTGCCAAACCCTCAAAACCGACCAGCCGTTCCTGTTCATAGTCTCATCCCTGAATCGATCGTGGGATCGATTTGCATGCTGGCTTCCATCGACTTCCACAACCAGATTGGCTTCACGACAGGCGAAGTCGGCGAAATATGGACCGATCGGCAGCTGGCGAACAAACTTGTAGCCGTTCAATCGTCGCCCGCGCAGTTCGTGCCATAGTTTCTCTTCAGCTTCATTTTCAACTTGCCTAAGTTGCCGGGCTCTCGCCGCTTTTGGCTCGTTTCTTCCACGCATAGCGCTGCCCCTCATCCGCCCTTCGGGCACCTTCTCCCCGTGAACGGTAGGGCTATCGCATATGGACTCTTTCGAGGAATCGAACGGCGAACAAATCGGAATCGCGTCGAGAACAAACGTCGCGAGATTCCATCTTTGTTCCGCATATGCGATTCCCCTGCCGTGAACGGGGAGAAGGAAGGAAGCTCACGCATTCCAAAGCCCCTTCTTCTTCATCTCCTCCATCTCACGACCCGCGCGTTCACGCAGCCGCGCGTCGCGCAGCAGCTTCTCCACCGCGGCGTCGTCGGATTTGTCGGAATAGCGGAACTCGGAATCGGCGTAGCGGTTGATCTCCTGCATGACCATGTCCATCGAGAACGGTCCGCGCAGTTCCTCGATCATGGCTTTCTTCTCGTCATAGCCCTTGTGCATGAAGGCTTCCGGCTTCTCGAACCAGTCATCGGGCAGTTCGATATCCATGGCGCGCATCTTGATGGCGTCGGTGACGTTCTTGATGGCGCGGCCGGTGAAGCGCGGTTCGGCATCCTTGATCAGGTGCAGATAGGTGCCGATGTCGGCCATCGATTTCGGCGCGCCATTCTCTTTCATGTAGCGCTCATAGACCTTCATCAGCCCGTCTTCCTGCGGCTTTTCATGCTCCTCATAGGCTTCGGTCACGGCGCGCTGGATTTCCTGCGCGGCGTAGAGCTTGTGGTCGCCGAGCGGGATCTTGTGGTTCTTGCCGGCAAGCAGCACGAAGATGTCGATGTAGTCGTCACGGCTCTGCGGGCCGTCGACCAGCCAGCGGGCGCCGGCGCGCTGGCGCAGCGCGTCGTCGACATTTTCGGGATAGTTGGAAAACATGCCGAAGGAGCAGTTGCCGCGCACCACCGTGCCGGCACCGGCAAAGGCATCCATCAAGACGCCGGTGATTTCCTGCTGGCCTGCCGAGGCGCGGTCGTCGGAGCGGCGCGCCGCCACCTGGTCGATATCGTCGATGGTGCCGAAACCGATGACGCGCGGGTTCAAGACATTGTTGATGAACTGGCGGCAGTTCTGGCCGGATTTGCCCTGGTAGGACGAGATCTGGTCGACGCCGAAATTCTCGTAGGCGAAGGGATAGCCGGCGACTTGGCAGTAGCCGTTGACCAGGCCCGCGATCATCTGGATCAGCGTTGTCTTGCCGGTGCCCGGCGCACCGTCGCCGATGAAGGTGAAGAGGAAGCCGCCGAGCTCGACGAAAGGATTCAGCTCGCGCTCGAAATCATAGGCCATCAGCATCTTGGCGAGCTTGACCGACTGGTATTTGGCGATGTGGTTGCCGACGACCTCTTCCGGCTTCTTGAAGGTCATCACCAGCGGCTTGGAGCGCTTGCCCGGCGCGACGTCGAAGCCGTCCAGGGTGAAATCGTCAGTGTCGATGCGGATATGAGCGTTCTCGAACGGGCCGATCCCATCGAAGCGGCCTTTGCGGGCCAAGAGCCCGTCAATGGCGACGCGGGCGAAAGCGCGTGCCCGCGTCGTCAGATCGCCATCATCCTTGGAGCCCGCAATCGCCTTGTCGAGACCGGCGACGATCGACTTCACCGCGTCCTGCGGTGTGTCGAACAGGAAGTCGGGTTCGGGGATGTCGTTGGGCGCCTCGCCGTCGCTGTCGATGAGCTGGAATAGATAGGAGGCAAGGCTGAAGGCCGAAATGTAAGCCGAAGCTGACAGAAGCTTCTTGAAGGTGGCGGCTTCGTCACCTTCGAGCGGCGCGCGGGTGTTCTTGGCCTGCAGGCTTTCAAGGTCTGAGCCCTCAGCAAAAACGTCGGAGATGGCGAGCGCAATCGCCAGGCCACGCCGAGCGCGAAACAACAGAGTGTGCTGTGGGATGCTCATCAGTTGGTCGTCGGGATGAATGGCGGCGACGGTCTTGGTCAGCTCGACCTCGCGGGTGCGGCGCACCGAGCCGACAGAGACAGTCGAGACGAAGCGGCGATTGGTGCCCGCAAGCGCGGTGCCGGATTCGCGCGAAAGGTCTTCCAGCACGACGACGCGGGTGATGAAGCTCTGCGCCGTGGCGCGGTGCTTTTCGATCGCGGCTTCCGGGATGGTGGTCAGGCCGGTGTCCATGAAGGATGCTCCGTGGTGTGACGGTCAGACGTCTGAGATGACCTGCCCGTTGGACAGGATGTGGACCTTGTAGCCGGAAAAGATCTTCTGTGCCTCGCCGGCGGCGTAGAGTGCCTGATAGGCTTCGTGCGGGATCAGGGCGTGGTTTTCGTAGCTCGAAACGCCCTGGCGCGCGGCTTCGAGATCGTCGGTGTTGATGAAGAATTCCTGCGTCGTCTTCTCGCTGGAAAACAGGCCCTTGCGGCCGGGTTTCTCTCCTTTGGAGTAGACCTCCTGGATGGTCCAGGTGAGCAGCCAGGCATTTTCGGGCTTGCGCACCTTGGCCAGCACCTCGGTCACGGTCGAATTGTTGTCGGTAATCCCTGCGGAATAGAAGGGGCCAAGCACGACGCGGCGCAATTGCTTGGGGTGCAGCGGCTCGAAATCCTTGTCGAGATTGACCGCAATCGTTGCCGGCGACAGCGTGTAGGCGGAATTCTTTTCGGTGAAATCGTCGAAACGGTGGGCAAGCTCGGGGTTGAGCAGGCCGTCGACGGGCAGCGGGATGTCAACCTGTTCGTTGAGCTTGCCGTTGCTGTCGACGAGCTGGCGGATCATGGCTTCGGAGGAATCCTCCACCGTCACCATATAGACCAGCGGCAGGTTGGCGCTGCCGTCGAACGTCGCCCAGTGGACGAGATAATAGGGCCGGAAGGTCTTTGGGTTGACCGAAACTTTGGCGGTCTGCGCCAGCGAGAACGGCCCGAAGGTCTGCTCGCTCTTGACGTCCTCAAGATAGAGCCGCTCGGCCATCGACTTCTGCAGTGCCTCGGGGAATTCCTTGTGGCGCAGGATGAAGTCGGCCATTTCCTCGCGCAATTCGCCGGCGAGCGGGATGTTGGCCAGTCGCGCATCGGCCTGGCGGCGATCGTTTTCCAGTTCGAGCAGGTTCTGGAAGACGGGATAGCCGCTGTCGGCGCGCGAAATGCGGAACGTGTCCATGAAGCCGAGCCGGTTGCGCCAGCAGGAGAACGATTTGTCCAGCCGGGCAATGTATTCGGCAACGATCTTGGCGACGATGCCGTGCCGGTAGAGCGGCGAGCGGTCGTCGCGCATGAACACTTCAAGGCCGCTGAGTGCGGCGGTGATGGCGGAAAAATAGCGCGCCGCCGCTTCGTTTTCGGGAGTCATGCCGGGTGTGCTCGCGTGCAGCCGCTCCTTACGACTGCACGTAGTTGGCCGAATTGTGCGTCTTCATCACGTCGTCGAAACGGCGGGCGAAGGCATCGTCGGCGAGCTTCTTGCGGCGCTGGATGTCGGCGCTGGCGACCATGTTCTTCTCGTGCATTTCGAGGAGATCGCCAATGTGCTTTTGTGAGGCGGCACCAATGCCGGCCATGGTCTCTTCGGCGGTGTTGTCGACCTGGCTGCCCAGCGTGTTGATCTTGTGGGCGACGTCCTGCTGGGCGGCGGTCTTCAAAGAATCTTCCAGCGCCTTGTAAAGCACGATGCGCTGTTCGGTATCGATGGTCAGCTTGTTGATCAGCGTCGACTGCGCCGCAATCTGGTTGTTGAGCGAATCGACGAAAGTCTGGAACATCGAGGTGTAGCGCTCCAGGGTCTGGCTCTCGGCCAGCAATTCCTGCTCCTTGGCCTGCTTTTCATTGTACTCGGTGGCCAGTTTCGAGCGCTCGCCCTCAAGCTGCGTGCGCTCCTTCTGGCTGGTCGAGGCCGCGATCTTGTTCTCGATGTCGAGCAACAGCGGGTTGACCTCCTCGATGCGTTTTTGCACCGCTTCGAGGTTGGCCATGGTGGTCTTGCGGCGCTCGATCACCTGCGACAAGCTGGCTTCGGAGGTCTTGTAGCGCTGGTCGAGGACCTCTTTTTGCGCCTTCAGGATGCCGACGATGGTGTCGGACTTGACCAGAAGCTCCTGCAGATTGCCGGCCAGCGACATGTTGCGGACACGGTCGGTGCGCATGCGCTGCTTGCGTTGCGCGGAGAAGACGCCGACGAAACTTTCCCAGCCGGTGTAATTCTTCATGCTTTCGAATTCGGTGCCGAAGACGTTGGTGGCGTCTTCCAGGCCGATGATCAGGTCGGCAATGTTGCCTTCCATCACCTTCTGCTGCTTCAGCACATCCTCGATGCGGGCGTTCTCGATGTCGAAATTGGCGTCGCCGATCTTCTTGTCGGCGGTGGCCAAAGTATCAAGCACGGTGCCGGACTGCTCTATCTTGGTGCGCATGTCCTGAACGACCTGCCTGGTCTTGGCAATTTCGGCATCGAAATTCTGCAATGTCGCCATAGGGGCCTCCCGCTTCGGCTTCCGGTCGCTGGCTGCGAACAGCGGCGAATATATGTGGGGCATCCGGGGATTGAAAGACGCAAGACAAGACCCGCCCCGAAAACAAAAAAATCCGTCATCGTCTTGAAAGTCAATGAAGGCGGGGTCATGGCGTGAATAACCAGCCGGCCGAGCATTGTTCAACTGTCATTGAACTTTGACGCCGGCAAAGCAGCCGATCTCATGTGCTGGAATTCGACAGAGAACTCAATCGGTTGTAGGGCGCGAGACAGCTGGCCAAAGCCATCGCCATCACGTACGCATCCAGCCGTTCAGGGCTTCGGATCGGCCTTCAGATAGGCGATGACGTTGGCAATGTCCTCGTCGCTGGTCAGGCCGGAGAAGGCCATCTTGTTGCCGGGTACTTTCAGCTTGGGGGCGCTGAGATAGGCCTTGAGGTTGGCTTCGTCCCAGACGAGGCCGCCGGCGCCGGCATCCTTCATGGCTTGCGAATAGTTGAAATTTTTGGCTGTGCCGGCCGTACGGCCGACGATACCAAGGAGATGCGGGCCAATCTTGTCGCGGTCGGTTGCCGCCTCGTGACAAGCCATGCATCTGAAGAAAACCTTCTTGCCCAGCGCAGCATCGCCGTCGGCTTGCGCGGCCGCGATACCGGCTAAGTAAATTACAAGTGCTGACGAAATGGCTCTAAGCATGGCGGTCCCCGGCTGGCTCTGGCTGCGGGCAAAATAGGCTGCAGGCCTTAACAAACGCCGCATGGTAGCTGGATTGCAAGGTGGGTCCTATTCCTTTGGGTGGGGCGAGATCGCCGCAACTGCCTGCCGGATCGCTTTTTCAATTGCTGCCGATGAGTGGTTGTCGCGCACGAAGGTGCGGCCGGTTTCCACCATCTCGGCTGCCGCTTGCGGGCGTGTCGCGAGATCGACGATTTTCGACGCCAGTTCGCCGGCATCGTTGCTCGACAGGAAATGCCTGCCCGCCTGCAGGCCGAGCCCTTCGACGGCCTTCTCGGTGGCGCAGACGACCAGGCCCGCCGCCATCGCCTCGAGCACCTTGATGCGGGTTCCGCCGCCGAAGCGCAGCGGGATCGGCGCGTAGCCGGCACGACCAAGCAATTCCGGCAGATGCGGCGGGTTCTCGATCAACTGCAGACCATGCTTGGTGCATAAACCACGCACGACGTCGCGCGGGTTCCTGCCGGCGACGGTGATCGACCAGGGCCGGCCGGAGGCGGTGAGGCGCGGCACCATCCTGCGGCCGATTTGCTTGACGGCGTCGATGTTGGGGAAATAGCCGAGATGGCCGATGAAGCACAGGCTGAGCTCACGGTACCGCTCGGGGCCAATCGGCAGGGAAAGCACAGTCTCGTCCGGAATGGGGTTGGCGATGAGCCTGACGTCGCCGACGGGGCCGAGAGCGGACAGCAGCGCCCCGTCGGTCCGCGAGCAGACCCAGACCTGATCGGCCATGGCAGCCACACGCCTGTCGGCGTCGCGTGCCTCTGCCTTCTTGCGCCTGTTTTGGCGCCAGCCTCGAATTTGCTGCCACAGCGTCAGGCCGGCGATGCGGTCGGCCACCGTCCGGGAATCGATGTTGTGCTGGTCAAGGACGGTGCGTGCGCGATGCTTCGGCGCCAGTGTCAGCAGCTGCGACAGTGAGATCTCCTCGATCACCACGAGATCGGGCGAGAATTCTCTCCAGATTGCGTCGGCTTCAGCCAGTTCGTCGTCCGGCATCATATGCACGGTCGGGTGAGGGCTGCGCCTGCTCCAGAGACCTCTGCCGCGCGCCGCCTCGATGATCCGGTGACGGATATTCGGCGGTGGAGAAGGCGCCGGGGCGCCAGTTAGGCTTACCGTCAGAACCTCGCCCATCGTTGCCAGGGCGCGCGCATTGGCGGCGTTCCTGATCTCGGCGCCTGACACAGGCGGAAACGGGCAATCGACTGTGAACTGGAGAATTCTCATGTTGCCCCGGCCGCTCAGCCCCTGGTGAAGCCGATGAAGTCGTCGGGCGCGGCGCGGCCCATTTCCTCTTCCCAGTGGCGGCGGCAGAGCGAGACATAGACGTCCTTGCCGATCGCCACCTGTTCGCCTTGCCGCGCCACCTTGCCGTCAGGGCCGAGACGCACGACCATCGTCGCCTTGCGGCCGCAGCGACAGATGGTGCGCACTTCGCGCAGGTCGTCGGCGATCGCCAGAAGCGCGCGCGAACCCGAAAACAGATTTCCCTGGAAATCCGTGCGCAGGCCGTAGCACATGACCGGGATGTTCAGCCGGTCAGCGATACGGGCAAGCTGCCAGACCTGCTCTTCCTCGAGGAACTGCGCCTCGTCGACGAAGATGCAATGCACGGTCGTGTGTTCATGATGCTCGGCAACGCGAGCGTAGAGATCGTCGCCATCGCGGAACATCTCGGCCTCGGTCTCCAGGCCGATGCGCGACGAGATCAGCCCGGTATCGCCCTTGCGATAGTGGCCGGCCACGAACAGCATCGTCGTCATGCCGCGTTCGCGATAATTGTAGGACGCCTGCAGCAGCATCGTCGTCTTGCCGGCGTTCATCGTCGCATAGTGGAAGTAAAGCTTGGCCATGCCGTCCTTTTAAGCCGAGTTGTCCTGCCGCGGGGAGGGGGCACTGCTGCATTTCACTGGAAAAGCCGTCTGCCATCGAAAAAGCGGCAGGCGTGTCGCTGTTTGGCCAGCCCGCGCCGTTGATCGTGATTGCCTTAGCGCTTGAAACCACACCAGAATGGTGTTTGGCTGACGAAACAAGGCGGGCAAAGAAACCGTAACTACGCTTCGCCAAAGAATCACAATGGGAGACTATCAATGTCGCGTATGAACACCTTCGTCGCCGGCCTCGGTCTGGCGACTTTCCTGTCCACAAGTGCTGCCCTCGCCGGCGATCCGGAGAGCTGCAAGACGGTGCGCCTTTCCGATGTCGGCTGGACCGACATCCAGGCGACGACCGGCGTCGCTTCGGTGCTGCTCACCGCGCTCGGCTATGAGCCGCAGACGATCCAGCTTTCAGTGCCGGTGACCATGGCGTCGCTGAAGAACAAGGATCTCGACGTCTTCCTCGGCAACTGGATGCCGTCGATGACCAACGACATCAAGGAC
Organism: Mesorhizobium sp. P3_A2; assembly: GCF_056403115.1. Classification (NCBI taxonomy): domain Bacteria; kingdom Pseudomonadati; phylum Pseudomonadota; class Alphaproteobacteria; order Hyphomicrobiales; family Phyllobacteriaceae; genus Mesorhizobium; species Mesorhizobium sp. P3_A2. The sequence continues at coordinate 37,870 of NZ_JBFUGC010000018.1, read as the reverse complement.
TATACCGCCGACGGTTCGGTCGAGACGATCAGCACCAACCTGACCGGCGCCGGCTACGGCATCGTCGTGCCGACCTATGTCGCCGACGCCGGCGTCAAGTCGCTGACCGACATCGGCAAGTTCAAGGACAAGTTCAACGGCAAAATCTATGGCATCGAGGCCGGCAATGACGGCAACCGCATCATTCTCGACATGATCAAGAACCCGAAGGACAATCTCGAAGGCTTCGAACTGGTCGAATCCTCGGAAGCCGGCATGCTGACGCAGGCCGAACAGTCGATGAAGAACAATGAGTGGATCGCCTTCCTCGGCTGGACGCCGCATCCGGTGATGGGCGCCATGAAGATCACCTATCTCGACGGCATGGGCGACAGCGGCTTCGGCGCCGCCACCGTCTACACCAATGTGCGCAAGGGCTACACTACCGAATGCCCGAATGCCGGCAAGTTCATCGCCAACCTGAAGTTCAATCTCGACATGGAAGGCGAGATGATGGACGCGATCCTGAAAGGCGGCGACGCCAACACGGTCGCAGCCGACTGGCTGAAGAAGCACCCTGACGCGGTTGCGCCGTGGATTGCCGGCGTCACCACCTTCGATGGCGGCGATGCGGCCGCAGCGGTCAAGACCGCGCTCGGAAGCTGAGCCGACTGAATTCGGCAAAGCCGAACCAGGAAGGGCAGCCATTTTAGAAAAGGCTGCCCTTTTTCATATCCTGTGAGAAGATGACGTAACGACAGCAGAGGCCGGGGGCAGGCGGTCTCGCGCATGAGAGGGGCGATATGGATCCGATTTCGAAATTCATGGTCGATCACAAGATACCGATCGGCGCCTGGGGAAAGGCCTTCTTCGGGTTCCTCACCGACAATTTCGACACTGTGTTCAGGGCTTTTTCGAACGGCCTCAATTTTCTGCTCGACGGACTGGTCGGCATCCTTTTGATGGTGCCGCCCGTGCTGCTGGCGCTGGTCATTGCCATCATTGCCTGGCTGCTGCAGCGCTCACGGCCGCTGGCCATCGGCGTCTTTCTCGGCCTGATCTTCATCATCAACCAGAACCTCTGGAAGCAGACGGTGCAGACGCTTGTGCTGGTCGTGGCCGCCGCCGCCATGGCGATGGCCATCGGCGTGCCGCTCGGCATCTGGGCCGCGCACAAGCCAAAGGTCTACCGCGTCATGCTTCCGGTGCTCGACCTGATGCAGACGCTGCCGACCTTCGTTTACCTGATCCCGGTCTTGACCCTGTTCGGCCTTGGCAATGCGCCTGGCCTCATCGTCACCATCATCTTCGTCATCCCGACCGCGGTGCGGCTCACCCATCTCGGCGTCGTCTCGGTGCCGAAGTCGATCATCGAGGCGGGTGAGGCGTTTGGCGCCACCAAGCAGCAGCTGCTGTGGAAGGTCGAACTGCCGTCGGCGCTGCCGACCATCATGGCCGGCCTGACGCAGTCGATCATGCTGTCGCTGTCGATGGTGGTGTTCGCAGCGCTGATCGGCGCCGGCGGCCTCGGTACTGAAATAAACCGCGCGCTCGGCTCGCGCCGCATCGACCTCGGCCTTGAAGCCGGCCTGGCGATCGTCGTGCTCGCCATCGTGCTCGACCGGATGACGCGTATCGGCGTTGGAGGCAAGAAATGACCGTCGCAGTCGATTTCAAGAACGTCGATATCGTCTTCGGCGCCGATCAGGCCGGTTCGCTGGCACTGATCGACGGCGGCGCCACGCGCGCCGAAATCCTCGAAAAAACCGGCAATGTGCTGGGTTGCGCCGGCGCGAGCCTGACCGTGCACGAGGGCGAGATCTCGGTGCTGATGGGCCTGTCCGGCTCAGGCAAGTCGACGCTGCTCCGGGCCGTCAACCGGCTCAACGTGGTGTCGCGCGGCCAGGTGCTGGTCAAGGACGGCGACAACATCGTCGATGTCGTGACCTGCGATCAGGCGACGTTGCGGCGGCTGCGCCAGAAACAAGTGGCTATGGTGTTCCAGCAGTTCGGCCTGCTGCCATGGCGCACGGTCGAGGAAAACGTCGGCCTAGGCCTCGAACTCGCGGGCGTGCCGGACGCAGAGCGCAAGGAGCGCGTGCACAAGCAGCTCAAGCTGGTCAATCTCGACCAGTGGTCGAAAAAATACGCGCATGAACTGTCCGGCGGCATGCAGCAGCGCGTCGGCCTGGCACGCGCCTTTGCCACCGAGGCGCCGATCCTGCTGATGGACGAGCCGTTCTCGGCGCTCGATCCGCTGATCCGCACCAAGCTGCAGGACGAATTGCTGCAGCTGCAGGCGGAGCTGAAGAAGACCATCATCTTCGTCAGCCATGATCTCGAAGAGGCGCTGAAGATCGGCAGCCACATCACCATCATGGAGGGCGGCCGCATCGTGCAGACCGGCGCGCCGGAAGACATCGTGCTGCGGCCCGCCAACGACTATGTCCGCGACTTCATCGCCAATGTGAACCCGTTGTCGGTGCTGACCGCCTGGAACGTTATGCGCGACCGTCGCGATCTCGAGCACGGCGACAACGGCTGGGTGTGGCTCGACCGGCGCAAGACGACGCGCTTCAAGATCGACGATCACGGGCTGGTGGCGGCGGCTGAACGCGACGGCAAGCCGGCAGTGTGGGTATCGTGCGTCGATGTCGAGGCCCAGCCGGAGGAGACGGCGCAGGTATTCTGGGCCACTCCGGGCACCTCGCTGAAGACGGTGATGCTGGCCATGCACCGTTCGCAGACGGCGCCGGTGGCGCTGTTCGACGACCAGTCGCGCTTTGTCGGCGCGATCGGCATACGTGACGTGCTGAGCGCGGTGCTGCGCAGATAGGGAGACGCGGTCCTTCGGGACCATCGAGGACAAGGCGCTTTTGCAGCGGATCTGGAATTGGTCGTCTAAACCGCGGGCGGCGCAAGCAGCGCTCGGGCTGATGCTTGTGATTGCGGCGCGGGCGATCCTGGAGTTCTTCAGGATCGGCGGGGCCGCCGGCACACCGCTGAGCGCGGAGCAGGTCTTCTACATAAAAGGCGGGCTTGCGGCGATTGTTGCCGCATTGGCCGTTCTTGTCTTGCACGCATTGGGACGGCACGGCTGGGCGACGCTGTTGTGCGCTGCGGCAATCGTCGCCATGCTGGCATGGAAGATCGCCGTCATTTCCTGAGCAGGCTACCAGGAGGACCCGCGCCTCCTTCAGTTCAGCCCGATGTGTTTGGCGCCGAGCCTGAACAGGGCCGTTGCATTCGGGTCGAAGCGGAAAGTGTCGATGAAGTCGTCGGCGCGGTAGTCCGGAAGCGTCTTGCGGATGGCGGCGGCGAAGGTTTTGGCCTCGTCCAGCCGTCCGGCCAGCGCCAGGCAGTGGGCGGCGATCGACAGGATGATAATGTGGGCGTTGGGGCGTGCGGCCGCCTTCAGCGCCCATTCGGCTGCCTCGTCGAACTGGCCGAGGCGGACATGGGCCATGGCGCGTGCCCCCATCATGCCGAACAGCATCGGGTCGAACGGCGACAGATGGCGCGAATGATCCGACGACCCGATGGCCGCTTGCGGGTCGCCCGACTGCGACTGGACGAAGGAAAGCGCATAGTGGCCAAGCGCGAAATTGGGACTGAGGTCGACGGCTCTTTCCAGTTCAAGCAGGGATTGGTCGCCCTCGCCGCGCAGCCATAGCGCCCGGCCCATCGCCCAATGCGCGGCCGGATTGTGATCGTCGACCAGAAGGCTCTGGCCGGCCGCCTCAAAGGCGAGCGCGCTGTCCCGGTCGCGGTTGCCCCAGCGCTGGAAAGCACTTTGCCAATGGGTGAAGGACAGGCCGGCATAGGCGCGGGTGAAGGTGGGGTCCTGGCTCAGGGCGATGTCGAAGAAATGCCTGGCCTGATCGTTTTCGCTGCGGGTGAAGCGATACATGTGCCAGAGACCGCGATGGTAAGCCTCCCAGGCATTGAGTGAATTGGGCGCCTTCAGCATGGCGCGGTTGCGCTCGACCGTCTCGATCTCGGATGAGATCGACGCCACGATGCTGTTGCCGATATCGTCGAGCACGGAGAAGATGTCATCGGGCTTGCGCTCGAACGTCTCGGCCCAGACGATCCTGGCCGTGCGTACCTCGACCAGTTCGACGGTGACGATGACGCGGCCTGCCAGGCTGCGCACGGTGCCGGTGGCAACATAGTCGACATTCAGCCTGCGGCCGGCATCCTCCGGCGCGATGTTTTTCTCGGCCAGCGCAAAGACCGAGCCACGGGCAATGACGAAGAAATCCCTGAGCTTGGCCAGGCGGGTGATGATGTCGTGGGTGAAGCCATCGGCCAGCCCGCCACGAATGCCACTGCCGGCGTCTTCGGCGAACGGCATCACGGCAAGCGAAGCCTTGTGCGGTGTCGTTGGCTCGGTACCGGCAAGTATGATGGGCGCCTGGTTCGGCGTGGGTGGGGCAGCCGGCTGTGCCGGCACAGTCGCGCAGGGCCGTTCCGCGCGAATGGTCAGCCACGCCTGGCGCACGGGAGCGAAATCCAGCTCTTCGGATCGGAAGAGCGCTGCTGCCGCGGCAAGGTGGTCCTCGCAGGCGCCGAACTGGCCGCGCCGCGCCAGCCTCGTCAGAAGCGCGATGTGGGCGCAGCTGTCGAACGGGGTCAGTTCCAGCCATTTTTCGAGATGGGCGGAGATGTCATCGGAATCGGCCGGGAGCGTCTTGACCAGATGTTCCAGGATGGCCGCGTGGCAGGAGCCGAATCGGCGACGCTGCGCGGTCAACCAATTGTTGAAGAGTGGGTTGCGGTCGATCTCCAGCCCCTCAAGGAAATCGCCGACGAAGAGCTTCGACAGGGCCTGCAGACGCTCGGTACCAAGCTTTTCGATTTCCGCAGCAGCCGCTGACGCGACATCCAACGCGTCGACGCAAATGCCATCGAGATCAAGCGCGATCGTATCATCAGCGGTTTGGATCCTGCGGCGGTCCGGTTCGTCGAGAGCGGCCCGCAATTTGCTCAGACACCAGCGTAGCTCGCCCCTGGGATCATTTGGAACATCCCACAGCAATTCGCAGAGCTTTCCACGTCCGACCGCGTGGGGCGCCAGCGCGAGATAGGCGAGCAGCGCGCGCAGTTTGCGCGATGCCGGCAAAGCCACCGGGATGCCGTCGCGCACAATCGTCAGTGGCCCGAAAAGCCGCACGAAAAGCCTTTTGTGGCTGCTCTCCAGGCTCGATTCCACGTCCGTTTCCACGCCTGCTCCCACGCCGGCACGCCGACCCTTGCTTTATCACCGACCCCGACAAAGTGCACCGGCTCGCAAAATTTGCACGCCGAATGTGGTGTTTACCACATTTCCGCACGTCAAAGACCTGTAGTGCGGCAAGGTGTCGAAATCTCGTCGCCCAAACTGCCGGTGTGTAACCGGCCCGTGAGCAAAACCAGGAGTTATCCATGTTGCATCGGCAGAAAATCAGAACCACGGCCGGCCGCGGCCGCCTGTTCGATAGCATTCTCGACACGGTCGGCGACACGCCGGTCATCCGTGTCAACAACCTCGGCCCTGCGCACGCCACCATCTACGTCAAGGCCGAGTTCTTCAATCCGGCTGCGTCGGTCAAGGACCGGCTGGCGCTCAACATCATCGAGGAAGGCGAGCGCACCGGCGCGCTCAAGCCGGGGCAGACCGTCATCGAGGCGACCAGCGGCAACACTGGCATCGGCCTTGCCATGGTCTGTGCGCAGAAGGGCTATCCGCTGGTGGTGACGATGGCCGACAGTTTTTCCGTCGAGCGCCGCAAGCTGATGCGCATGCTGGGCGCCAAGGTGGTGCTGACGCCACGCGCCGAAAAAGGCTTCGGCATGTACAAGAAGGCGGTCGAACTGGCCGAAGCCAATGGCTGGTTCCTGGCCCGCCAGTTCGAAACCAGGGCCAACGCTGACATTCACGAAGCAACGACGGGGCGCGAGATCGTCAACGATTTCGCCGGCTCGCGGCTCGACTATTTCGTCACCGGCTATGGCACCGGCGGAACTGTTGCCGGCGTGGCGCGTGTGCTGCGCCGCGAGCGGCCCGAGACCAGGATCGTGCTGACCGAGCCCGCCAACGCGCAGCTTGTCGGCAGCGGCAAGCCGCAGGTGCGCGGCGCAGGCGGCGCGCCGGCTGCCAGTCATCCGGCCTTCGAGCCGCACCCGATCCAGGGCTGGACGCCGGACTTCATCCCGAACGTCCTGCAGGAAGCGATCGATGGCAACTTCTATGACGAGGTGATGCCGATCGCCGGGCCTGAGGGCATGAAATGGGCCAAGGCGCTGGCGCAGCAGGAGGGCATCTTCACTGGCATTTCCGGCGGCTCGGCTTTCGCCGTGGCGCGCCAGATCGCCGGTACTGCGCCTGCCGGTTCTGTGATCCTGTGCATGCTTCCCGATACCGGCGAACGCTACATGACGACGCCGCTGTTCGATGGCATCGAGGCCGAGATGAATGCGGAAGAGCTTGCTCTCTCGCGCTCGACGCCTGGTTGCCAGTTCCCGGCATGATGGCGCGTGAGCAATCTGCATGGACGCGATGTCTGGACACTCGGCTACCAGCACCGAGGAAACGCTTGACCCCTCGGACTGGGCCGATGTGCAGGTCCTGTCGCATCGGATCGTTGATGATGCCGTCGCCTATTTGCGCGATGTCAGGCAACGGCCGGTGTGGCAGGAGATGCCTGGAGATGTGAGGGACTTCTTCACTGCGTCCCTGCCACAATCGCCAACGCTGCTTGCCGACATCTACGGCGATGTCGTGGGCAAGGTGATGCCCTATCCGATGGGCAACATCCATCCACGCTTCTGGTCCTGGTATATGGGGTCGAGCAACTTTACGGGCGCGCTCGGCGATTTCCTGGCGGCCATCCAGGGCTCCAATCTCGGCGGCGGCAACCATGCCGCCGCCCTGATGGACGGCCAAGTCGTCGACTGGTGCAAGCAGATGATGGGCATGCCGGCTTCGGCCAGCGGCACGCTGGTCAGCGGCGGCTCGATGGCCAACATCATCGGGCTCACCGTGGCGCGCAACACCAAGGCCGGCATCGACGTGCGCGAGCACGGCGTTGCTGCAATCGAGAAGCCGTTGCGCTTCTATGGTTCGGACCAGATTCACTCCTGCCACCGCAAAGGCATGGAGGCGCTCGGCCTCGGCAACAGGGCGCTGCGCCGGATCGCCTGCGACGCCAGCCTGCGCATCGACATCGCGGCTTTGCGGGCGGCGATTGCTGAGGATCGCGCGGCCGGGTTCAAGCCGGCTTGCATCATCGGCAATGCCGGCACCGTCAACACCGGCGCCATCGACGATCTGCAGGCGCTTGCCAAGCTGGCGCACGAGGAAGACATGTGGTTCCACGTCGACGGCTGCATCGGCGCGCTGATTGCGATTGCGCCTGAGAATGCGCATCGCGTCGCTGGCATCGAATGGGCCGATTCCATCGCGCTTGATCCGCACAAATGGCTGCATGCACCGTTCGAGGCGGGCTGCGCGCTGGTCAGGGATGCCTCGGCGCATCGCAAGACCTTCGCGGTGACGCCGGAATATCTGGAATCGACACCGCGCGGCATCGCTTCCGGGCAATGGCTGAATGATTACGGCCTGCAAACGTCACGCGGCTTCAAGGCGCTCAAAGTGTGGATGGCGCTGCGGGAACATGGCGTCGAAAAATTCGGCCGCCTGATCGACCAGAACATTGCACAAGGGCATTATCTCGCGAATCTGATCGAGGCCGAACCGGCGCTTGAACTGACAGCTCCGACCAGCATCAACATCGTCTGCTTCCGCTACGGCGCGGAAGGGCTCGACAGCGAGCGCGCGAAGGCGCTCAACACCGAGATCATGCTGCGGCTGCAGGAAGAGGGCATCGCCGCCATTTCCGATACGACTGTGCAAGGCCGGCATTGCCTCAGGGTGGCGATCAACAACCACCGGACCCGGCGTGAAGACCTCGACCTTCTGGTTGCCGAAACGGTCCGCCTGGGCAACGAGATCGCGGCAGTCTGATTTGGTGAGGCAGGCGCCGCCGTATTGCCGGCAGCTGTGTGGCGGCGGTTGAGATCGCCGCTACCTCATCCTTCCGTAGCCGGAAAGGTTACGCCGGGAAGGTAGAATGTGATCGGGCGGATTTCGTAGACTGCCGAAGGGTTCACGCGCCTCAGGTCACGCGCCGCAGCGATGGCTTCATCCTGGGTGGCGCAGTCGAGCACATACAGACCCAGCAATTGCTCCTTGGTCTCGGCAAACGGGCCGTCGATGACGATACCATCTCCGGGACCGCGCAGCGTGACGGCGTCGGCGGTCGCGCCCAGCCTTGCCGCCGGCCCAAGCTTGCCCTCGCGGGTCAGCCTGGCATTGACCTCGAGCAGGTCGTGCATCAGCGCCGCATCCTGCTGCGGGGTCAGGGACTGGATGGTCTGTTCGACGTGATAGGCCAGGATGGCGTAAAACATGCGGCGATCTCCTCCTGTTCGAGCGGCAGCACTATTGCAAGGTAGGGCGGCCCGATCCAGCCCGGCGCTCATCGAGACGGTAGCCTGCTGCCTTATGCTGCCAGCGGCAGGCTGAGTTCCGTCAGCAGGCCGCCGCCGGGATGGTTGGACAGATGGACCTCGCCGCCGGCGGCGCGCGCGATGTTGCGGGCGATGGTCAGGCCGAGGCCAAGGCCGCCGGTCTGGCGGTTGCGCGACTGCTCCAGCCGCACGAAGGAACCGAACACCTGGTCGAGTTGCGCCTGAGGTATGCCCGGTCCCTCGTCGCGGATGACCAGCGTGATCGTGCCGTCCGACTGGCGCAGGCTGAGATGGGCCTTCTTGCCGTAGGTCACGGCATTCTGGACCAGATTGTTGACGCAGCGCTTCAACGCCACCGGCCGCGCCATGCAGATCATGCCTCGCGGCCTGGCGCCATCATGGTCGAAGGAGACGTGCTCGAAGCCGTCGGCGATCGATTCCACCAGCGACCAGAAATCGATCCGCTCGCTCCTTTCCTCGGTGACTTCGAACGTGGCGAAGTCGATGACGGAGCTGGCGATGCTCTCGATATCGGCGAGGTCGTGGGCCAGCGCCTCGCGCGCCGTCGATTTGCGTAAGAGTTCAAGGCGCAGCCGCATGCGGGTCAGCGGCGTGCGCAGATCGTGTGCGAGCGCAGCGGCCAAATGTTCGCGGTCCTCGACATAGTCGCGCAGCCGGACCTGCATGGCGTTGACCGCCTTCGCCGCGGCGCGGATCTCGCGGCTGCCGGTCTCGGCGATCGGCGGGCTCTTCAGATCCGTGCCGATCCGGTTGACTGCCGTTTCCATCATCCGGTAGGGCGCCGTCAGCCGGCGCAACGACCAGATCGACATAATCACCACCAGGGCCGCGATCAGCGAATAGAGCGGCAGGCTCTCGAAGCTGAGGATCGGTCCCACCGGCGTGTTGGGCTCGGTGAAGTTCAGCCATTGGCCGTCGGCGAAGCGGACCGATGCCGTCAGCTTGTCGCTCTGGGCGAAGCTCGCCGCCAGTCCCAGGAGGTCGCGCTCCACCGCACCGACATCCTTGGTGAGCACAACGCCGCCAGGTGTATTGGCTGCCTGCGATGCCGGATCGCGCCGGACGCGTGCGTCGGTGATGCCGAATTTCGACAGCCGTCCGACCAGTATGTCCTCGAGCTCGGCCAGTTCGTCGTCGCCGGCGATCGACGAGGTGACCGCGGGCGTGTCCGAAACGGTCAGCGCATAGGTGGCGTTGAACAAGCCGGACGCCGTCAGCTTGCGCTGCTCGGGGGTGTCGTCATGCATCAGCTGCACCAGCGAATAGGCGCGGTCGTTGAGCCGATAGAGATCGACCTCGTCATTGGCGACGGCACGGTCGCGCGAGACGATGTAGAGCGTCGCGACCTGGCTGATCAGCAGGCCGGCAATGACGATGAGCAAAACCCAGACCGGCAGGGTTTGCGGCAGCAGGCGTCTCATTCGGAGGTGGTCTCGGGCAGGAACTGGTAGCCGCCGCTGCGCACCGTCAGGATCAGTTTCGGCGTCTTGGGGTCGTCTTCCATCTTGCGCCGGAGGCGGCTGACCAGAATGTCGATGCTGCGGTCGAAGGAATAGTCGCTGTCGCCGCCGGAAAGCTCGATGAGCTGGTCTCGGGTGAGCACGCGCTGTGCGCTCTTGACGAAGGTCTGCAGCAGGTTGAACTCCGCCATGGTCAGCTCGACCCTGACGTCGCCCGGCGCCATCAGCCGACGGCGCGAACAGTCCATCGTCCAGCCGGCGAAATGGTAGATTTGCTTGGTGCTGGCGCGCTTCGGCTCGGCAGCGCCATTGCGCCTCAGCACGGCGCGGATGCGGGCCAGAAGCTCGCGCGGATCGAAGGGTTTGGGCACATAATCGTCGGCGCCCATTTCGAGGCCGACGACGCGGTCGGTGGTCTCGGTGACCGCGGTCAGCATGATGATCGGTGTCGAATAGCTGGCGCGCAGGTCGCGGCAAAGCTCCAGCCCGCTCTTTCCCGGCAGCATCACATCGAGAACGATCAGGTCGACCTGCGTGCGGCGCAGTATGTCTTCCATTTCGATGCCGTCGGCGGCAACCGTGGTGCGCAGGCCGCGCTTCTGGAAGAATTCCTGAAGCAGGTCGCGAATGCCCTTGTCGTCGTCGACGATCAGAATGTGCGCATCGGATTTCACGGCGATCCTGTCATTGTTGGCGGGCCAGTCGGGTGGCCGCCGCTTGAGTCTGCTTTGGCGACGTCACCCACACGATAGAATTCTGGCCACATGTTGGCCAGCGGCGATGATCGCCCGGCAGCGGCTGTTGCCAGAAACAATCCAGAAACAAAATTCTATAGTTCGGAAAAACTTCCGAAAAAAATCAAGGGCATAAAGGGTGCCGTGGCGGTCAGGTCATCGGCTGCGACGCTAGTCTCCGGAGTAACGGACATTACCAATGCACAGGTTCACGATCAGCTTGATGGGTGCGCTGCTCAGCATTTCGCTCCTCACGGCCGCGGTCGCAGCCTCCAGCGCAAAGGTGACGCCGATCACAAGGAGCGAGCGCTGCATCGATCTCAATCGCCAGGTAGACGAAGCCCTCGAAACCCATGCCGCGGCAACGCAGGTCACCGCGGCGAAAGCACTGCAAAGAAAGGGAAACCGGTTCTGCGCCAACAAGAAACAGGCACAGGGTATCCGGATGCTCGCGAACGCTTTGAAGCTGCTTGGAGTGACACCGATCGACCCGGTTCAGTGACACTCAAACCGACCCGCACAAAAAAAAGGAAATGAAGCCATGAAAAAGTCCATCCTCTCCGCCACCGGTCTCGCCGTCTCTCTCGCTTTCGCGATGCCGGCTCTGGGCAATGCCGCTGCCACCACGACCGCTGCTCCGGCTGCTTCGACGACCGCTCCGGCGACCACGACCGCCAAGCCCCCGGTGAAGAAGGTCGTCGCCAAGAAGCCCGTCAAGAAGCACAAGAAGGCCAAGAAGGTCGTCAAGAAGGACGCTCCGAAGGCCTGATCCAGACCAACCCTGTAGGGTTGTCTGTAACAAGGCCGCTCCAGCACCCCCCGGCTGGAGCGGCCTTGTCGCATGAGCTGATATGATTATCCATTGATGGGTGCCGGCCACCCAGGACTTTAACCCGTTTGCAATGCCGGTCCGGTAGGACAGCCAGCATGAAGAAGCGGCTTTCATACATTCTGCGCTCGATGGCCATTGGCGGCCTTGTGGCCTCGGCTGTGGTCAGGGTGCTGATCCAGTTTACCGCGAGCCCGGTGCCCGATCCGGTGAGCGGGCGCACCGAGCCGTCGCTGTTCGCGCCGGCGATCTCCAGCAACTGGCAATACATAACGCCATGGCAGAGCCTGCTGCTTGCTGTGCTCACCGGCGGCGCGCTGGCCTGCTTTGTCGGCTGGCTTGCTGTCGCCTGGATGGAGCGCAAGGCGGCCGGATCCAGGCCGGATGAGGCATCTGCCACACGGCAATTCCAGGCGCGTCGCATCATCGACCGCCAGGGCCGTTGAACCGCGGCAGACAGTTCCTAAATTTGTGAACGGCAGCACTCCCGGGAAGCCGGTTTCGCGCGCCAATCAAATGGACGACCGCTTTCCCCCATGACAAAGTGAGAGCGACCCTCGCGCAATGCCGGTTTCCGATGCCTGAGATTGTCTCCAAACCCCGCACCAAGACCAAGCCGCAGACCGAGCGGCCGAAACTCTACAAGGTCATCCTCGTCAATGACGATTTCACGCCGCGCGAATTCGTGGTGACGGTGTTGAAGGGCGAGTTCAAGCTCAGCGAAGAGCAGGCGCGCCGGGTGATGATCACCGCCCACCAGCGCGGCGTCTGCGTCGTCGCCGTGTTCACCAGGGATGTCGCCGAGACCAAAGCAACGCGGGCCACCGATGCCGGCAAGGCCAAGGGCTATCCGCTGCTGTTTACGACAGAGCCGGAGGAGTGAGCGGCTGGTTCGCCGCAGGCGAATTCATCGTGCCAGTGGCACGATGAAAGGCCGCGAACGCTGGGAGTTGCCGAAGGCAACGGGGCCCCGGCAGGCACCGTTTGCCGTGGAGCGCCGACAGCCATGGCGCGACGGCTGGTTTGTGTTTAAGCATTTGAAGCGGAGGGCAGAACATCGGTTCGTGGCGGTGTGGGCGGCGGCCCTTCGCAGGCTCAGGGCGTTCGAACCTCGAAAAGCCAAGCAGTTGGCTTTTCGTCCGCTGCGCGGACCGCTTCTCACCCCCTCATCCGCCCTCCGGGCACCTTCTCCCCGTGAACGGGGGAGAAGGAATGGAGCGCCGCTACCGTCCCTCTCTGTACCACATGGCGCCCATGGCCAGCAGCAGCAGGCCGAGGCCGAGGAAGCCGCCGAACAGGGGCACGCGCGAGACGGCTTTGAGCACGCTGTCGTCGGTGGTGCGCAGGCCGATCCAGTCGGCACCCGAGGCCGCGCCCGAGGCGCGGACCGGAACGATGGAGGGCAGGGCGACACTACCGGTGAGCTGGCCAAGGGTCGACGACGCGGCCAGCCGGCGCACGCTGCCGCCGGTGGCTTCGGCCGGCGCCTTCAGCCGGTTCTCGGTGGAGATAACGTCGGAGAATTCCGGCGCGTTGACCGGGCCGACATGGGCAAGTGCCGTCAGGTCGCCATTGCCGATCTGGTAGAGGCCGATCTCCTTGGTCTCGATGCTGCCGAGGAACACGCCGGGCTCGGATTTCTCGAGCTTAACGATCAGCGCCTTGCCCGACGGGGTGATCACCTGGGCCGGGCCGGGGTCGTCGCTCATCGTCTGGCGGCGGATTTCCAGCACCATGCCGCGGCCGTCGGCGGTCAGGCGCTCTTCCTCGAGCTCGGGCTCCTTCATCAGCCAGTGGGCGATGCGACGGTAGAGCTGGACATGCGGGCCGCCGCCCTCGAAGCCGCGCGCCCACAGCCAGCCCTGATCGGACAGGAGCATGCCGACGCGGCCTTCGCCCTTGTGGTCGAGCAAAAGCAGGGGACGGTTGTCGGCGCCTTTCATCACCACTTCGCCTTCGGGATTCTGCACGCCGATGGTGCGGAACCAGCGGCTCCAGTGCGGCGGCTCGCTCGCCGAACCGTCGAGGCCGCGCGTCACCGGATGGCGCTGGCCGAGATCGGTGAGGCGCGGATAGAAGGCCTTGTCGATGACTTCGCCGGTCGGCATCGCCGGCAGCGACGACATCAGCGGTGTGCGGGCAATCGAGGCGTCGCCGGCATATTCCGGCCCGGCTGCGATCAACAGTGCGCCACCCTTTTCGACATATTCGGAGATGTAGTCGTAATAGAGGATCGGCAGCACGTCGCGGTGCTGGTAGCGGTCGAAGATGATGAGATCGAAATCCTTGATCTTCTCGACGAACAGCTCGCGGGTGGGGAAGGCGATCAGCGACAATTCGTTGATCGGCGTGCCGTCCTGCTTTTCCGGCGGCCGTAAAATGGTGAAGTGAACGAGATCGACCGAAGCGTCGGATTTCAACAGGTTGCGCCAGGTGCGCTCGCCGGCATGCGGCTCGCCGGAGACCAGCAGCACGCGCAGGTTTTCGCGGATGCCGTCGATCAGCGCGATGGCGCGGTTGTTGGCGTCGGTCAGTTCGCCCGGCTCGCGGTCGATGGAGAGTTCGACAATGTTGCGGCCGGCGCCCGGAATGGTCACCTGCAGCGGCATGGGCTGGCCAATGGTGGCCTCTTCGACCGCGACCTGCTCGCCATTGACCGAGACGCGGACATCGACCGGGCCGGTTTCGCCATCGGTGGCGATGACGCGGTAGGTCATGTCGAGCGGCTTACCGACGAGACCGAAGCGCGGCGCGTTCTCGAAGCGGATGCGGCGGTCCTTTTCGTGCTCATTGCCGGTGATCAGCGCATGCAGCGGGGCGTTGAAGTCGGGGGCGGCCGGCGGCGCGTCATGCACCTCGCCATCGGTGATCATGATGGCGCCGCCGATGCGCGATGGCGGCACGTCGCGGAAAGCGCCTTCGAGGGCTGCGAAAAGCTTGGTTTCGGTGCGCTCTTCGGCGGCTTCGGACTTGCCGGCCTCGACGACGCGCACGTCGAACTGCTTGAAGCGGGCAAGGCGCTGCTGCAACCCTGCCAGCGCTTCGTCTGTCTGTTTGGTCCGGTCGCCTATGTCCTGGCTCTGGCTGCGGTCGACGATGACGGCAACGACGCTTTTCAACGCCTCGCGCTCCTCGTCGAGGAAGACCGGGTTGAGCAAGGCGGCGCCGAGCGCAATCAGCGCTGCGAAACGGAAGATCGCGCCGCGCTGGCGAAACCACAGGCCGACTGCCGCCAGCAACAGCAAGGGCACCAGCACCAAAGCCAGCAACGGCCAGGACAGCAGCGGTTCGAAGGAGATCGACCAGTTCATCTCACTGCCCCAGCCGTTCGAGCAGGATGGGCACGTGCACCTGGTCGGATTTGTAGTTGCCGGTCAGCATGTACATCATGATGTTGACGCCGGCGCGCAGCGCATAGATGCGCTGCATCGGATCAGACGGCACGGTCGGCAAAAGCGGGTCGCCATTCTCGTCGACCGCCCAGGCGCCGGCAAAATCATTGGCGGTGATCAGGATCGGCGAGACGCCGTCGCCGACGCGCACGGGCCGGTTCTCGGCGTTGCTGGCATCGAGCGAGGCTTCGACCCAGAGCGGGCTGCCGGCGAAGCGGCCTGGAAATTCGGGCAGGATGAAGAAGGATTTGGTCAGCACATGGTCAGCAGGCACCGGCTCGAGCGGCGGCACGTTGAGATTGCCGAGGATGTCGCGCAGCCGCTCCGTCGCCGGGCTCGCCGAATCCGCGCCGATGCCGTTGGCAAACTGGTCGCGGGTGTCGAACAGCACCGTGCCACCCTGCTGCATATAGGCGTCGATGCGGGCGATCGCGGCCTCGCTCGGCATCGGGGCGGAGGGGTCGATCGGCCAATAGATCAGCGGATAGAAGGACAGTTCGTCCTTCGAAATGTCGACGCCCGCCGGCGCGCCCGGCTCAAGCGCGGTCTTTTCGATCAGGAAGCGGGTCAGGCCTTCGAGCCCGGCGCGGCTGATCGAATCGTCACCCGGCACGCCGGTCAACACATAGGCGATGCGGGTCTTGGCAATGTCCTCGATGGCAGCGGCGTCGCCCGGTTTGGCATCGTCGGCGCGGGCGAGGTCGGCATGGCCAAACAGCATGCCGAAGCCGAGCAGCAGCGCAGCCGTCGTCGCCGCAGCCGTGCGGGCGCGGCGCGGCCGGCGTGACAACAGCCCGCCCATCCAAAACACCGCCAACGTGTCGAGCAGCATCAGCACAAGTGCTGCGGTCACCAGCGGACCCTTGAGGTCGCGCGATTCATCGAAAGCATACTGGATATTGGTCACCGGTACCGTGAATTGCGGCCGCACCAGCGGCGCGAAGACAGTGGCCGGATCGAGCAGATTGTGGGCGAAGACGCCGGTTTCGGAGCCATAGAGGCCGGGCGGGTTCTCAAACGTCACCGGCAGCGGGCCGGCGACGGGTACCAGCGGCCGCGCGTCCGGCGTCGGCGGCACCAGCGTGCCGTCGGCCGCGATCATGCGATAAGGAGCCAGCGAGGTGGCGGCGGCTTCGGCGTTGGCGACCGCGGCGCCCTGGTTGCGCGACAGCTGCACGATACGCCGCAGCATTTCGACGAAGCTTCCGGAGATCGGCAGGGTCGACCATGTCGCTTCCGGGGTGACATGGAACAGGACGCGCGTGCCCTTGCCCTTTTTCAGCCCGGTCACCAGCGGTGTGCCGTCGGCCAGCGTTGCCCAGGTGCGCTCGACGATATCGGGTGTCGGCTCGGCCAGGACCTGCCGGCTCACCGTGACTTCGGCCGGCGGCGCGAGGTCGGCAAAGGGGCCGTTCTTCGGGAATTCGGTCACCGGCTGCGGCGTCGTCCATGACAGGGAGCCGCCGAGCGAGCGTTCGCCGGTGCGCAGCCTGACCGGCAGAAGATCGTCGTCATTACCTGCGGCGGCCAGCCGCGACCCGGCGAAGCGCACCAACGTGCCGCCATTGTCGACCCAGTCGACCAGCCGCTGATGGACCTGTGGCGGAATGGTGCCGATATCGGCCATGACGATCATCGCCGGCTTCTGGTCGAGGAGCTGCGGGATGGCATCGGCAAGGTCGGCGCTCGACGGTTCGACCAGATCGGCGAAGGGCTGCAGCGCGCGCCTGATGTAGTAGAGCGGCGACAGAAGCGGCTGCGCCTGGTCGGCCTCGGCCTGCGACAACAATCCGACGCGGCGGCGCTTCGAACTTTCATCGAGCACGCGCACCGCACCTGCCTGGCGCTCGCCATCAAGGGCGATCGAGGCGAAGTCGTTGCGCAACTCGAACGGCACCGCCATCGTGCCGGTGGCGGTGGTCTCGCCGGGTGCGAAAGTCAGCGTCGCATCGGCGATGCGCCGGCCCTTGTCATCAAAGGCGCCGGCGGTGACCTGCGCCGGCGCTGGATCGCCGGGCGCGCGAATGGCGGTCAGTGCGAAGCCGTCGACCTGGTTCTCGGCGCCGGTGAGGCCGGTCAGCGCCAGCCGGTCGGAACTGGCCCAGACAACACGGGCGGCATTTTTCGACAGCAGCGTGTTGAAGGCGGCCTCGTCGCCTTTTGCGGCAAGGCCGTCGGCCAGAACCGCAACGCTGGCGCCGGGCAAGGTCTCCAGCACGCCGGCAACACGGGCATAGACGGCAGGACGGTCGGTCGGGATCGGCCGCGGTTTTGCCGCGCGCAGCCGGTCGAGAGCGGTTGCGGCGTCGAAGGGGCCGATCTCGGCATTCGGTTTTTCCGCTGTGAAGGCGATGACGACGGGCACGCCGTTCGAGCCGGCGTCGGCGATCAGCCGCTGCGCGGTGGCGACGCGCTTGCCCCAGTCGGCGGCACTTGCCCAGTCATTGTCGATGACCAGTGCCAGGGCAGCGCCCTCAGCCGGCAGTTTTTCGCGCGGGTTGAAGACGGGTTCGGCCAGTGCGGCGACGACAAGGGCTGCCATCAGCAGCCGAAGCAGCGTCAGCCACCACGGGCTCTGCTGCGGCGTCTCCTCGCGCTTCAGCACGCGTGCCAGGATCTTCAGCGGCGGGAACACCTCGGTCTGCGGCTTGGGCGGCGTCAGCCTGAGCAGCCACCAGATCACCGGCAGCGCCAGCAAGCCCCACAACACCATGGGAGCACCAAAGGAGAGCGGCAGCCAGCTCATGCGCTGGCCCTTCCGGCGAACGCGCCATCGGCGGTCATCGCCATATGGATGCGCACCAGTGCCTCGGAGGCGAGGCGATCGGTGTGGTTGACCGTGTAGCTCCAGCCGAGGCGCTTGCACCAGCCGGCCAGCTCCTGGCGGCGGGCGGTGTAGAGCAGGCGATATTCATCGCCGAGCATTTCCGCGCGACCGGCGGTCAGCTTGTCGCCGGTCTCGGGATCGGTGAATTCGGTGCGGCCGGCGTAAGGGAAGGTCTCCTCGGCCGGATCGGCGACCTCGATCAGATGCGCACGCACGCCATGGCGGGCCAGCACGTCGAGCCAGGCCATGGTCTCCTCGACCGGATCGAGGAAATCGCTGACGATGACGATGTCGCAGAAGCGGCGGATGTTGGACAGGTCAGGCTTTGCCGGCGGATCGGCGGCGTGCATCAACTGCGCTGCGATGCGCTCGGCGCCGTTGCGGGCGGTGAAAGGATCGGTCAGACCGGGCCAGGCGATGCGCTCGCCGCTGCGCGACAACAGTTCGGCCATGGCCAGCGCCAGCACCAGCGCGCGCGATTCCTTGGACACGCTGGCGCCGGTCGATTTGTAGAGCATCGAAGGCGAGGGGTCGGCCCACAGCCATACTGTATGCGCGGCCTCCCATTCGCGGTCGCGCACATAGGTATGATCGTCGCGGGCCGAACGGCGCCAGTCGATGCGCGAGGAATCGCCTTCGACATAGGGGCGGAACTGCCAGAAATTCTCGCCGATTCCGCGCTTGCGGCGGCCATGCCAGCCGGCAATCACGGTGTTGACGATGCGGCGCGCTTCCACCAGCAGGTCCGGCACCAGCGAAGCCCGCAACCGGCCCCTGGCGAGCGCGTCGCGCGTCGCTGCCGGTGTCTGGACTTCGCCGATACGCGCCATCAGATGCCTTTGGCCAGTTTCGCCACCACGTCACGCACGGTCGTGCCCTCGGCGCGGGCGGCAAAGGTCAGCGCCATGCGATGCTGCAGGACAGGCTCAGCCAGTGCACGGATGTCGTCGACCGACGGCGCCAGCCTTCCGTCATAAAGCGCGCGAGCGCGGGCGCAGAGCGTCAGCGCCTGGCTGGCGCGCGGGCCAGGACCCCAGGCGACGTGCTTGTCGGTCTCGGCATTGCCCTGGCCGGGGCGCGCCGAACGCACCAGCTTGAGGATGGCGTCGACGACGCTTTCCGGCACCGGCATACGGCGGATCAGCGTCTGGATTTCCTTCAACCGCACAGGCTGCAGGACGTTCTGCGCCTTTGCATCCTCGATGCCGGTGGTTTCCAAGAGGATGCGGCGCTCGGCCTCGATTTCGGGGTAGAGGATGTCGACCTGCATCAGGAAGCGGTCGAGCTGCGCCTCGGGCAGCGGATAGGTGCCTTCCTGCTCCAGCGGGTTCTGCGTCGCCAGCACATGGAAGGGCGCCGGCAGGTCGTGTCGGACGCCGGCGATGGTGACGTGGTATTCCTGCATCGCCTGCAGCAGTGCCGACTGGGTGCGCGGCGAGGCGCGGTTGATTTCGTCGGCCATCAGCAATTGCGCGAAGATCGGCCCGGAGATGAAGCGGAAGGAGCGCTTGCCGGCCTCGTCCTGCTCCATCACTTCGGAGCCGAGAATGTCCGACGGCATCAGGTCGGGGGTGAACTGGATGCGGCGCGAATCGAGGCCGAGCACGACGCCGAGCGTTTCGACCAGCTTGGTCTTGGCAAGGCCTGGAACGCCGACCAGCAGCGCATGGCCGCCGGCAAGCAGCGCCACCAGCGTGCGTTCGACCACCGCTTCCTGGCCGAAGATGACGCGGCCGACGCCGTCGCGGACCCTCGAAATATCGGCCAGCGCCGCCTCCGCCTGGGCGATCATGTCCTTTTCACTGATCGGGCTTTCCTTGACCATAACGCTCATGCCGCATCGATCCTTGTGCTGGAAGTACCGGCTTGCACTGTAGCAGTGCCGCAGAGTGCCGCGATTCGGCCTCGCCTGGCGCCTGCATTTCAACTTAAATCACAGACTTAGGCTGACAAGCGGAACAACAGTGACTATTTCGTGACCATGACGGAACGCTCCGAACATCGCGAACAAAGCCTTACCGGTGCCACAGAGGCGCGGGGCCTCGAGGCGCTGATCTCGCGCGCCACCCGCGCCGGCAAGGGCGCGGCACCGGTAGAGCGCTGGAATCCGGACTTTTGCGGCGATCTCGACATGGAGATCAAACAGGATGGCACCTGGTTTTATCTGGGCACGCCGATCGGCCGCATGCCGCTGGTGCAGCTGTTTTCCACCGTGCTGCGCAAGGACGAGGATGGCAGGACCTATCTGGTGACGCCGGTGGAACGGGTCGGCATCCGCGTCGTCGATGCGCCGTTCATTGCCGTCGAAATGAACGTTTCCGGCGCCGGCGCCGGGCAGACCATTACCTTCCGCACCAATGTCGGCGATGTCGTCGAGGCCGGGCCCGGCCATCCCCTGCGCTTCGTCGACGAGGACGAGACCGGCGGGCTGAAACCCTATGTGCTGGTGCGTGGGCGGCTGGAGGCGCTGGTGACGCGGCCGGTGATGTACGAACTGGTCGAGCATGGCGAGGAAATCGACATCGGCGGCAGGATAATGTTTGCCGTGCGCTCGAAGGGCGAGGTCTATCCGATCATGCCGGCGGAAAAACTGAAGCGGCTCGGCATGTGATGGACCAGGTGACGCCAGTAGCGTTTTCCACAGCGGATTTTCGGGCGCGTGTCGCGGCGCAAGCTGAAGCCCATGCCGGCGACGACTATGGCGACCATCGCTTCAACCCCGGCCATCCCCGGCTGACGCAGCTGAAAGCGCTGCGCGATGCCGCGGTGCTGATCCCTGTCGTCGACCACGGACGCGATGCGACCGTGCTCTTGACCAAGCGGGCGGAAAAGCTGCGCAGCCATTCCGGGCAAGTGGCTTTCCCCGGCGGAACCATCGATCCGACCGATCCGACGCCGGAATCAGCGGCGCTGCGCGAGACCTTCGAGGAGATCGGGCTTGGCCACGACCGCATCGAGATCATCGGCCGCATGCCCGATTATGTCGCTGGCAGCGGCTATCGCATCGCCCCGGTGCTGGCGATCGTGCGACCTGGTTTTGCGCTTTCGCTCAATGCCGATGAGGTCGATGCCGCCTTTGAAGTGCCGCTCTCGTTCCTGATGGATCCGGCCAACCACACCAGGGACAGCCGCATGTGGAACGACCTCGAATGGTTCTTCTACGAGATGCCCTATGGCGGCCAGCGCATCTGGGGCGTCACCGCCGGCATCATCCGCACGCTCTATGAAAGGCTCTATGCTTGAGTGATCCGATATCGCTGGCGGGCAAGGCTGAATGGCTCGGTGAAAAACATCTGCAGCGGCTGCTTGCCGTGCTGGCGAAAGGCGGTGAAGAAGCCCGTATCGCCGGCGGCGCGGTGCGCAATGCGCTGATCGGTCAGCTGGTGGCAGACATCGATATCGCCACGACCTGCCTGCCTGAGGAAACCATCCGCCGCGCCGAAGCGGCGGGCTTCAAGGCGGTGCCGACCGGCATCGAACACGGCACGATCACGGTGATCGCCGGTGGCACGCCCTATGAAATCACCACGCTGCGCGCAGACATCGAGACCGACGGCCGCCGCGCCAAAGTGACGTTCGGCCGCGACTGGAAGGCCGATGCCGAACGGCGCGATTTCACCATCAACGCACTGTATGCCGAGGCCGACGGCACGGTCATCGACCTGGTCGGCGGTATCGGCGATATCGAGGCTCGCAAGCTGCGCTTCATCGGCGATGCCGAGCAGCGCATCCGCGAGGATTATCTGCGCATCTTGCGCTTCTTCCGCTTCTTCGCCTGGTATGGCGACGGCCGGCCCGATGCCGAGGGGTTGAAGGCCTGCGCCAGGCTCAAGGACGGGCTCGAAAAACTCTCGGCGGAGCGCATCTGGTCCGAGCTGAAAAAGCTTCTGTCGGCCCCGGACCCATCGCGCGCGCTGTTATGGATGCGCCAGGCCGGTGTGCTGACCGGCGCCCTGCCGGAGAGTGAGAAATGGGGCATCGATGCCATTCACGGGCTGACAAAGAGCGAGAAAGATCTGGGCTGGGCGCCGGATCCGCTGCTCAGGCTGGAGGCCATTGTGCCGCCCGATGCGGCGCGGATGACGGTATTGGCGGAGCGGCTGAAACTGTCCACCAATGAAGCGGAGCGCCTGCGACACTGGGCGCTGACGGGTGCCATCGAACCGAAGACGAGTGAAGCGGAGCTGGCAAAGCTGCTTTATGCAGGCCATCGCCAGGGCTTTGTCGATCGCTTTCGGCTGTCGCTCGCCTCGGCGCGGTCGCGCGCCGTCGAGGACAATGACGCGCTTGTCCAGGCCGGCGGTTTTTCGCGCCTGCTGGCCTTTGCGTTGAAATGGGAAAAGCCGGTATTTCCGGTCAAGGGTGCCGATCTGACCGCGCTTGGCGCGTCGCCGGGACCGAAACTCGGCGCAATCCTGAAAAACCTCGAAAAGGAATGGATCGGCTCCGGCTTTACGCTCGATCGCGACGCGCTGCTGGAGCGCGCCGCGGAGGCGTTAAGGGCCAGTTGAACCTCAGGCCGCGTCGCGCACCTTCTCGATGCGCGAACGGATCGCTTCGATCATCGTCTCGCGGATGACCGTTTCGCCATGCGTCTCGCGCATGTGGTCGACGGCACGGCGCATCACCTCGGCTTCCTCGTCGGCACGGGTGTGCCACTCACAACCGGGAACCAGCGAGCCGCAATGGAATTCCTTCATGGGATTTTCTCCTTTCCTCCTGGGAGCCTGCGCCTCTCATGGGCACGAAGCTCCGCCACCTTTGTTTCGCGCCCTGTCACAGCAGTTGGTTTTGGGCGCGCGCACGGGGAACAAGCATAACACGGTTCGGCGGTTTTGGTTGCCGCTAAAGCGCGTCGCGTCGAAGCGGATTCACGCGACGCGCTTCAGGTCTTTGATTTTATGCATGTCATTTTCCCAGAACCGAGGCCACTTTTGGGCGATATGCATAGGCAAAAAAGGCGGAGCAGCGCTGCTCCGCCTCCTTACGCTACCCCAGAGCAAGACCAATTCGGTCTTGTCCCGACAGGGCCGTCACTTCACGATCTTGACGGACTCGGCAACTTTGTTCTTGCCGCTCATGTCCCAGGAAACGCGGACCTTTTCGCCGGCCTTCAGGCCAGGATCCTTGAAGGTCTTGGGCAGCGTAAAGGTCGATCCATCGTCCAGAACAAGGCTCATGGCCGTTCCATCATAGGTTTTGACCGTGCCCGTGGTGTGCTTGACCGCGGCAAAGGCGACCGAACCGGAAGCGAGAAGGGCAGCGGCGGCTGCCGTTACAATGAGCTTTCGCATGGTAAGTACTCCTGGAAAATGCGGACATCCGTTTCTTGAGAATGCTCCGCCTTGTTCAGGGCCGTCCGGTAGCGTCGTGTCGCGGTTCGGGACTGAACCGCCGGCGCTTCCCGGCCCGGAAACGACAAATAGTCGTTTTGTTTCAATTGCCTATTAGACGAAAAAGATAATCCGGGCGCCACATTGGATGCCAAAATTCGGCAAATGGGACGCTTTTGCGGCTCACGCTTTGCTCACCGATTTGTTACGGCCACCTGACCTCCGGCGGCAGGCTGGACAGGATCGAGGCGACATTGCCGCCGGTCTTCAGGCCGAAGATGGTGCCACGATCGTGAAGAAGGTTGAATTCGACGTAGCGGCCGCGGCGGATCAGCTGTTCGTCGCGGTCGTCGT
Source organism: Mesorhizobium sp. P3_A2 (assembly GCF_056403115.1). NCBI lineage: Bacteria > Pseudomonadati > Pseudomonadota > Alphaproteobacteria > Hyphomicrobiales > Phyllobacteriaceae > Mesorhizobium > Mesorhizobium sp. P3_A2. The sequence continues at coordinate 14,427 of NZ_JBFUGC010000018.1, read as the reverse complement.
CGGTCCAGTTTTCGTTGAAATGGGCCCGGACCAGGTGGCCGTAGACGACAAGAAAAGAACGTCCGACATCCTGGACGAAGTTCAAATCGGCATTCCAGCCGCCTTTGTCCTCGCCTGAATGCAGCCAGTCGAAAAAGATGCCGCCGACGCCGCGCGGCTCGTTGCGGTGCGGCAGGTAGAAATACTCGTCGCACCAGGCCTTGAATTTGGGGTGGTCGGCGACCGCGGCGTTCTTCTCGCAGGCAAACTGCATGGCGCGGTGGAAGGCGACCGTGTCGGGATGATCCTCGGTGCGGTTGCGGTCGAGCACCGGGGTCAGGTCGGCGCCGCCGCCGAACCAGTGGCGCGAGGTCACGACCATGCGGGTGTTCATGTGCACGGCCGGCACGTTGGGGCTCCAGGGATGTGCGATCAGCGAAATGCCTGAGGCCCAGAAGCTTGGGTCTTCCTCGGCGCCGGGCATCTGCTTTCTGAATTCGGGTGAGAATTCGCCATAGACGGTGGAGGTATGGACGCCGACCTTTTCGAAGACGCGGCCATGCATCATCGACATGGTGCCGCCGCCGCCCTTGCCCTGGTCGCGTTCCCACGGCGTCTTTTCGAAGCGGCCGGGCGCCCAGGCAGCCATCGGCCCCTGCAATTCCTGCTCGATCTGCTCGAAGGTGGTGCAGATGCGCTCGCGCAGCGTCTCGAACCAGAGCCTGGCCTTCATCTTCTTCTGTTCGATGTCGGCCGGCAGGCCTGCCGGTATTTCTGGTCGTTCCAAAATCAGGTCTCCGGTCTCAGCCGACAAATGACTCGTCTTTTTAGGGCGCGATCCCTAATCTCTTAAGGGCAAGGGTCAAGTGTCATCTGGTCAAGGCCCCAGGAGTTCTTTCATGCGCACCCCGGCAAGACCGCCGCTGGATGGCTTGAAGAAGCGGCTCGACCGTTCGCGCGCCGAGCGCGAGCGCATGCCGCGCGACGGTTTTCTGCGCGAGACCTTCGTCCTGCCGCGTTCGGATGCGCGGCTCAAGGCCAAGGAGTGGTTCGAGCGTTTTCCCAAGCAGGCCTACTGGACCGAGATCGAAAGCTGGTTCGAGCGGCCGGGCGATGTGATCGAATTTACGATAAGGCGGCTGCCGGCGGCGGATTAGGGGCGGACCAAGGCGGAGGGCATGCGCCCTACACGCAGGATTGCCGTGCCGGGTTGAAGACGACGGGATAGGCGTGCTCGTCGAGCATATCGAGGAACGCATCCAATCCTTTTGTCTTGATGAAGGCCAACTCCATGCCAGAGATCAAATGGACGCAAAGGATTGCGACCTCTTCGTCGTCGATCATGAGCCGCTCCGCAATACGCTGGTCCGGCGCGATGATGGGTGTCAAAAACAGGAAAGTTCTGAAGTCCGATCCCGAGGCAGGCGGCCAGGGCATCGCAATGCGGTGGCCAAAGCCCAACCACGTATTGTCTATGAACGGATACTCCGCCAGCCACCTAAGATTGCTCAGGATCTTCGGTTCAGGTTCGCGAACGTACCACATCAACTCAGCCCGCCGCTTGATACCGTCGCCAACGGTTGAAGGAACAGCCATGCGCCGATCGCTCATGCCATTGGTCAGAAGTACAAAGCCGTCACCCACAGGATCGATGAGTGAGAAGTCTCGGCCGAACGCAAGAACCTCGACACTATCGGGCCCGCTGGCGGGGAAGACACGAGCGGGTTCACCCAGCTCTTCCGTATAGGCAGATCTTCTGTGATCGCTGTTGGGGCCTCCGGATTTCGGCGGCTCGCCTCCGAGAAATCTCTTCAAACCTGGAAGCCGAACCATTTCCCATCCGCCCCTAACGTGCCAACCACGCATGGCATGATTTCAGTCGCATGACTTATTGCTCCCTGTCATCGGGGTGCGCGTTCATCTGCTATTATTTCGTCTCGGGGCTTTCTTGCCGCGCGTGTGTACCAGGGAGAACCATTAGCCGCCGCGCTCCTGCTCCCTCCCTTGCCAGCCGATCCTCTCTGTTTCTCAGCGGGCATTTGTCGATCGACATGCAGCCGCAGCCGATGCAGTCGGTCAGGCCGTCGCGCAGTTTCTTCAACTGGCTGATCTTGCGGTCGAGGTCGTCGCGCCAGCCGGTCGACAAGAGGTTCCAGTCCTCACGCGTCGGCGTGCGGCCTTCGGGCAGGGATTGAAGCGCCGCCGCGATCTCGGCCAGCGAGATGCCGACCTCCTGCGCGACCCGGATGATCGCCACCCGCCGCAGCACGTCGCGGCCATAGCGCCGCTGGTTGCCCGATGTGCGGTGGCTGCGGATCAGCCCGCGCGCCTCGTAGAAATGCAGCGCCGACACCGCCACGCCGCTGCGCATGGCCACCTGGCCAACCGTCAGTTCCCTTACCGGAGCCATTTCGACTTTTCCGCTTGACCTCAACTTAAGTTGAGCTTGTAGCCAAGAAAATGTCGATGTGCAAACGAAGGAGAAGGTGATGTGCGCCTGGACGAAGATAACCGGAGTTTCCAGCGAGCCGCTAGCCGAGCTGCCGGATGGCTTCGCCGGCGACCATGGCGACGGACAGCGCGACGTTGATGCTGCGCGTACCCGGCTGCATCGGGATCGTCAGCCGCGCATCCGCCGCCTGATGGACAGGATCTGGTACCCCAGCCGATTCTCGGCCGAACAACAGGATGTCGCCGGCGGTGAAGTTGAAGCCCGTGTAGGCGGTCGCGGCTTTGGTCGTGAGCAGCACCAGCCGGCGCTCGCTCGCTTGGCGCCTGTCCTCGAAGGCGTTCCAGTCGACATGCCAGGTCAGAGCGGCCATTTCGAGATAGTCCATGCCGGCCCGCTTGAGCGCTTTGTCGGAGAGCGGGAAGCCTGCCGGCTCGATAATGTCAACGCCAAGACCGAGGCAGGCGGCGAAGCGCAGGATTGTCCCGGTGTTGCCGGCAATGTCAGGCTGGTAGAGAGCGATGCGGAGACGGTGGTTCATTTCCGCGTCTTTCTAATAAGTGGCAGATCGGCCACAGCGGGCTCCTGGTTTTGGAAATTGCTGGACCTGCGGGTGGCCATTTTCTGCGAAGTCGATTATACCGCACGCATTGTCAACCCGAACCGATGGAGGGGTATTTCATGATGGCCATGCACATCCAGCGCCCCTCCCGTGGGCTTACCTGCCTGCCGGCGGTTTCGGTACGACGATTTACCTGACTTCTTAGATTTGATCGCACCGATTCCCGCCGAACCCAGTTTTCGGCTTTCGAAGGAATCCTGCGATGTTTTTCAACCTGTTGAAGGGGCCAAGCGCCCCAGCTGAGCGTGTCCTGACCGAGGTGTCCCCTCGTGTCCCGACCGATGCAATCCGCGCTTCCGGCCGAATGCCGGCGCACGACATTGCTACGCCTTTTTATCTCTATTTGCACACGGAGGACGGACCGATGTTCGATCCCTACAAAATACCTGGTTCAAGAAGCCTGCACGAGCGCAAGACGGCGACCTGGGCGTTGCTGATCGGCGAGACCTACTCGTCGGCGGTTCATGCCGAGACGCGCCGGCGTCCGCATCGCGGCATGCTGCCGGATGTCGACTTCTCGCGTGCGGTTCCCGACCACAGCCGGCCGTCGCTGGTGCGCCGGATCATCCGGTTGATCCGGCCGGGCGCGAAAAACCGGGCTGGCGGCGGCATGCCGTCAGGTCAGTCGAACGCGCCTGTCGGCGAAAAGCCCGCAAGTCCCTATATTGCGCGAAGCAGGACCGATGGCCCGGGTGAGTCCGGGCCATCGGTCCTTGACGCCGTACGTTCCGGGGATTTTTCCCGCGCAGCGTGAGCGGACAACAGTTTTGTGAGCATCACTATGTTTAGCTGGTTTGAAAAAAGGCTCGACCCGTTCCCCGCAGCGGAACCGGTCGAGCCGCCGAAGACACTGGTTGCCTTCTGCGTGCATTATACGCGCGGCGCCTGGCCCTACATCATCGTCGATGCGGTGCTGGTGACGGCGATCGCGGTGGCCGAAGTGTGGATGTTCGGCTTCATGGGCCGCATCGTCGACTGGCTGTCCGGGCAGAATCGCGAAACCTTCCTGAAGACCGAGAGCTGGAAGCTCGCCGGCATGGCCTTTGTCGTGCTGTTCGCGCTGCCGGGAACGGTATGGCTGCATTCGCTGCTCAACCAGCAGACGCTGATGGGCAACTACCCCATGCGCATCCGCTGGCAGGTGCATCGCTATCTCTTGAAGCAGTCGATGAGCTTCTACCAGGACGAATTCGCCGGCCGCATCGCCACCAAGCTGATGCAGACGGCGCTCGCCGTGCGCGAATGCGTCATCAAGGTGATCGACGTCCTCAACTACGTCATCGTCTATTTCCTCGGCATGCTCTTCATCGTCGGTTCGGCCGACTTGCGGTTGGCAGCACCGCTTGGCGTCTGGCTGCTCGGCTATATCGGGCTGTTGCGCTACTTCATCCCGAAGCTGGGCAAGGTCGGCGAGGCGCAGGCCAATGCGCGCTCGACCATGACCGGCCGTGTCGTCGACAGCTACACCAACATCCAGACGGTCAAGCTGTTTTCCCATGCGCGCCGCGAAGCAACGTTCGCGAGAGAAGGCATGGCCGGCTTCCTCGACACGGTCTACCGGTCGATGCGGCTGGTGACAGTGCTCTACGGTCTGCTCTACATCCTCAACGCGTTGCTGCTGTTTTCTGTGACGGCGCTGGCGCTGTGGCTGTGGCTCGGCCAGGCGGTGACGATCGGCGCCGTTGCCGTTGTCATCGGCCTGGTGCTCAGGATGTGGGGCATGTCGCAGTGGATCATGTGGGAAATGTCCGGCCTGTTCGAGAACATCGGCACGGTGCAGGACGGCATCGCATCGATCTCGCTGCCACGCCTGGTCGAGGACCGGCCGGGGGCGAAGGACATTGCCGTCACCAAGGGTGAGATTCAGTTCGACGATATCCGCTTCCACTACGGCAAGCAGAAGGGCGTCATCGAGAGCCTGTCGCTGACGGTGAGGCCCGGCGAGAAGGTCGGCATTGTCGGCCGCTCGGGTGCGGGCAAGTCGACGCTAGTCAATCTCCTGCTGCGCTTCTACGATTTGGAGAGCGGCCGGATCCTGATCGACGGCCAGGAGATCGCGTCGGTGACGCAGGATTCGCTGCGCGCGCAGATCGGCATGGTAACGCAGGACACTTCGCTGCTGCACCGTTCGGTGCGCGACAACATCCTCTACGGCCGGCCCGACGCCACGGAAGAGATGCTTGTCGAGGCAGCCGGGCGGGCCGAGGCGCTGGAGTTCATCGCCGGGCTTTCGGACCACACTGGACGCAAAGGGCTCGACGCTCATGTCGGCGACCGCGGCGTCAAATTGTCCGGTGGCCAGCGGCAACGCATCGCCATAGCTCGCGTTATGTTGAAGGACGCGCCGATACTTATCCTTGACGAAGCGACCTCGGCGCTGGATTCCGAAGCCGAGGCCGCCATCCAGGAGAATCTCTACAAGCTCATGCAAGGCAAGACCGTCATCGCCATTGCGCACCGGCTGTCGACCATTGCGGCGATGGACAGGCTCGTCGTCCTCGACAAGGGCCGTGTCATCGAGGAGGGGTCGCACGAGGAACTCGTCGCCAGCGGCGGGCTCTACGCGCAGCTCTGGCAGCGTCAGTCGGGCGGGTTCCTGCTCGACGACGGCCCGGTCGACGCCGCCAATGACGCTGTGGCCAAGGGAGAAGCCGCAGAGTGATGACGTCAGCATGATGACAGCCGTCTATCGCTGGTTCGAGAACTGGGTCTATCCGTTCAGGGAGCCAGCGAATCTTCGGCCACCATCAAGCGTCGGCGGCTTCCTCTGGTATTATGTCGGCCAGGCGAAGTTCGCCTTCTTCGCCATGCTGGTCATCGGCGGCATAGCGCCGCTGATCGAGGCCGGGCTGTTCTACTTCGTCGGGCGGCTGGTCGATATTCTCGACCAGCTTCCCGGTGAACGCAGCTGGCATGCGCTGTGGACCGCTGCCGGGCCTGAGCTTGTCTTCATGATCGCGGTGGTGCTGGTCATCCGCACCGTCGTCGTCGGCCTATCGGCGTTGGTCAACGAACAGACGATCACGCCGGGTTTCTACAATCTGGTGCGCTGGCAGGCGCACCGGCACGTATCGCGCCAGTCCTACACCTTCTTCCAGAACGATTTCGCCGGCCGCATCGCGACGAAAGTCTGGCAGGCGGGGCAAGCGACCGGCGACCTGATGGAGAGCTTCATCGAGGTCATCTGGTTCATGCTCATCTATACGGTGACGACGCTGGCGCTGGTCGCTGGGCTGGATTTGCGCCTGGCCGTGCTGGTGGTGCTCTGGATCCTCGCTTTCGCCTGGCTGGCCAAGCTCTATCTGCCCTCGATCCGCAGGCATGCCGAGGCCACGGCTGAAGCTGGTTCGATGATCAATGGGCGCATCATCGATTCCTATTCCAATGTGCAGACGCTGAAGCTGTTCTCGGCCGATGGCGACGACCGCTACATCAAGAACGGCTTCGACATCTATCTCGACGCGCTACGGCCTTTCACCCGCCGGCTGACCGGCGTGCGCATGGCGCTGACGACGCTGTCGGGCATCATGATCACAGCGATTGGCTGCTTTGCCGTCTATCTCTGGGTCGAAGGGTCGATCACCGTCGGCGCCGTCGCTTTCACGCTGTCCCTGGTGCTGCGGCTCAACATGCTGCTCGGGCGGGTGATGATGCAGCTCAACGGCATTTTGCGAAACCTCGGCGTGCTGGAGAACTCCAAGGCGCTGATCTCGCAGCCTCTCGGCCTCATCGACGCGCCCGATGCGAAGGAGCTTGTCGTCGCCGGCGGCCGCATCGATGTGAAGAATGTCGAGTTCCACTATGGCAAGGGATTCGGCGTGCTGAACGGCATCAACCTTGTCGTCAAGCCGGGCGAAAAGGTTGGGCTGGTCGGACCGTCCGGTGCGGGCAAGACGACACTCGCCAACCTCATCCTGCGCCTCTACGACCTCGAGAGCGGACAGATCACCATTGACGGCCAGAACATCGCTGAGGTGACACAGAATTCGCTGCGCGCCAATATAGGCGTGGTCAGCCAGGACACGGCCCTGTTTCACCGCTCGTTGCGCGACAACATCAAGCTCGGCATGCCGGATGCAACCGACGCCGAGGTGATCGCGGCGGCGAAGAAGGCCGAGGCTCATGATTTCATCCTCGGATTGCGCGACAACCGGGACCGTGCCGGCTACGAGGCCTTTGTCGGTGAACGCGGCGTCAAACTGTCGGGTGGCCAGCGCCAGCGCGTGGCGATCGCCCGCGTCTTCCTCAAGGATGCGCCGATCCTGATCCTCGACGAGGCGACCTCGGCGCTCGATTCCGACATCGAGGCGGCGATCCAGGAGAATCTGACGCGGCTGATGGAGAACAAGACGGTGATCGCCATCGCGCATCGGCTGTCGACCATTGCAGCGCTTGACCGGCTGGTGGTGCTGGACGGCGGCCGCATCGTCGAACAAGGCACGCATGATGAACTGGTGGCGCAGGATGGGCTGTATGCGCGGCTGTGGAAACGGCAGTCCGGCGGCTTCCTCTATCACGAGGAAAGCGTGCTGGAAGAGACGCGGCCGGCGGAGTAAAACGCGATCATGTCGGTCAGAATGCCCTCGAATTTTGGACAAAGCAGCGCGCAGGAGAGCGCGCTGGACCTGCTCGGCCACGAAATCCTGGCCGAAAAAGCGGCCGCCCTCGGCCGCACTGGCCAACGTGTCGAGGAAACGCTGAAGAAGCTGCGCGAGAATCGTGAGCAAGACCAGCGCGCCCGGCTGCTGAAGGAAGCCGCCGCGGCAGTGCACGCCTATTTCATCCAGCGCGAACTTTGCGGCTTACGCCGGCATGAGTCGGTGATCCGCGAATACGACATCCCAAGGGCGGTTCTGGTCAGGCTCGGCGCCAGCTAGAGATCATCGCCCCGGCAAACGATCATTCCAGCCATTCGGTGATGAAACTGCCGCTTTCGTGGATGTCGGTCGATTCAAGTGGGCCTGGGCCGAGATTGGTAAATTTGTGCGGTGTGTTCGGCGGCACGACGAGGATTTGGCCGGCTGTGGCCTCGATCTGCTGGTCGCCGATCGTGAACAGGCCGGTGCCCTGGCGGATGATGAAGATCTCGCAATAAGGATGCGTGTGCAGTCGCGGGCCGCCGCCGATCTCCGCCTGGTAATTGAAGATCAGGCAAGAGTTGGAGCCATGGGCGGCGAGTTGCAGTTCGCCCTGCCAAAGGCCGGGCGTCCTGGTCCAGGTCTCGCGGTCGATGATGTGTGCCATGCCAGCGAGACTAGATCACGGCAACCTGTCCTGTCGAGACAGGTGGGGAGCCTCGGATTTGCTGATATTTCCCTGTTGTTTAGCCGCCTTTGCCGGCCTTTGGACATCTGGCCGACTGACGCGCTCTTCTGTCCCCGCGACAATCTGCCCTTGTGGCCTCACCCCGCTGGACAAAAACGGGCTTCACGCATAAACCGAAATCCAAATGCCGGAGGAATTCGCTAGCTTGTTCGCCATGCGCTGTCGGGCCGGCGCGATGGAGCGGGGAACAAAGCTCGACCGCCGGCTCGGAAGAGGCGAAAGGATCAGGCACCCGTGAGCGCAACCGATACCCAGGATCCCAACCGTCGTGATTTTCTCTACGTCGCCACCGGCATGGCCGCAGTGGTCGGCGCAGGGGCCGTCGCCTGGCCGTTCATCGACCAGATGCGCCCGGATGCCTCGACGCTGGCGCTGGCCTCGGTCGAGGTCGATGTTTCCTCGCTGACGCCTGGCATGTCGCTGATCGTGAAATGGCGCGGCAAGCCGGTCGTGGTGCGCAACCGCACCGAGCAGGAGATGAAGGACGGCGAGGCCGTCAACCTTTCCGACCTCAAGGATCCGATTGCCCGCAACGCCAATCTGCCGGCCGATGCGCCGGCGACCGACGCCAACCGCACCACGCCCGGCAAGGAAGCCTGGATGGTGATGGTGCAGGTCTGCACGCATCTGGGCTGCATTCCGCTCGGCCAGGAAGGCGATTTCGGCGGCTGGTTCTGCCCGTGCCATGGCTCGGTGTACGATACCGCCGGCCGTATCCGCAAAGGCCCGGCGCCGGAAAACATGGCCGTGCCGGTATTCAAGTTCATTTCCGATACCAAAATCCTTATCGGTTGAGGCAGGGGATATTTCGATGAGCGAGGGACACTCGACCTATACGCCCAAGACCGGTATCGAACGCTGGTTCGACGCCCGCATGCCGCTGCCGCGCATGGTCTACGACAGCTTCATCGCCTATCCGGTGCCGCGCAACCTCAACTATGCCTGGACCTTCGGCGGCATCCTGGCGATCATGCTGGTGGCGCAGATCCTGACCGGAATCGTGCTGGCCATGCACTATACGGCCGACACCAATCTCGCCTTCAATTCGGTCGAGAAGATCATGCGCGACGTGAATTCGGGCTGGTTGTTGCGCTATATGCATTCCAACGGCGCCTCGTTCTTCTTCGTAGCCGTCTACATCCACATCTTCCGCGGGCTTTATTACGGCTCCTACAAGGCGCCGCGCGAGCTGCTGTGGATCCTCGGCTGCATCATCTACCTCTTGATGATGGCGACCGGCTTCATGGGCTATGTGCTGCCCTGGGGGCAGATGAGCTTCTGGGGCGCCACCGTCATCACCGGCTTCTTCAGCGCCATTCCGCTGGTCGGCGACTGGATCCAGCAGCTGCTGCTTGGTGGTTTCGCCGTCGATAACCCGACGCTCAACCGCTTCTTTGCGTTGCACTATTTGCTGCCGTTCATGATTGCCGGCGTCGTCGTGCTGCACGTCTGGGCGCTGCATGTGGTCGGCCAGTCGAACCCGACCGGCATCGAGGTCAAGTCGAACACCGACACCGTCGCCTTCACGCCCTATGCGACCATCAAGGACGCATTCGGCATGATCGTGTTCCTGTTCTTCTTCGCCTATTTCGTCTTCTACCTGCCGAACTTCCTCGGCCATCCGGACAATTACACGGTCGCCAACCCGCTGAAGACGCCGGCCCACATCGTGCCGGAGTGGTACTTCCTGCCGTTCTACGCGATCCTGCGCGCCATCACCTTCAACATCGGGCCGATCAACTCCAAGCTCGGCGGCGTGCTGTGCATGTTCGGCGCCATCGTCATGCTGTTTCTGGTGCCGTGGCTCGACACCTCCAAGGTGCGCTCGGCGGTCTACCGGCCCTGGTACAAGCTGTTCTTCTGGCTCTTCGCAGCAGACGCCGTCCTGCTCGGATGGCTGGGCTCGCAGCCGGCCGAAGGCAGCTTCGTGTTCATGGCGCAGATGGCGACGCTGTTCTACTTTGCCTTCTTCCTCGTCATCCTGCCGGTGCTTGGCCTGATCGAGACGCCGCGCAGGCTGCCGAATTCGATCACCGAGGCGGTGCTGGAGAAGAACAAGGGTGCCGGTGGGGGACATCCGGCAGGTGCGAACGCCGCGCCGGAAACCAAGGGCTGAGCGAGAATCTAAGGGGATTTGGCATGAAAAAGATTCTCACCTCGCTTGCCCTGCTCGGCCTGTTGGCCGGCGGCATCGGAGCGGTCGGCAGCGTGGCGATGGCCGCTGAAGAGGCGCATAACGCGGCGGCACCGACGCATTTCCCGATCGACGAGCCGAAGGAAATGGACTGGAGTTTCGCCGGTCCGTTCGGCACCTACGACAAGGCGCAGTTGCAGCGCGGCCTGAAGGTCTACAAGGAAGTCTGCTCGGCCTGCCATTCGATGAACCTGGTGGCGTTCCGCACGCTGGAAGGCCTCGGCTATTCGGAAGCACAGGTGAAATCCTTTGCCGCCGAATACACCATCCATGACGGTCCCAACGATGCCGGCGACATGTTCGACCGGCCGGGTAAGCCGTCGGACCATTTCCCGGCGCCGTTCGCCAATGAGGAGGCGGCTGCCGCCTCCAACGGTGGCGCAGCCCCGCCCGACATGTCGCTGCTGGCCAAGGCACGCGGTGTCGAGCGCGGCTTCCCGCGCTTCGTCTTCGACATCTTCACCCAGTATGCTCAGGGCGGCCCGGACTACATCCATTCGCTGCTGACCGGCTACGACGAGACGCCGCCGGCCGGCATGGTGATCCCCGAAGGTACCCACTACAATCCGTACTTCATGTCCGGCGTGTCGCTGAAGATGCCGAAGCCGCTCTCGGACGGCCAGGTCACCTATGATGACGGTTCGCCGCAGACGGTTGACCAGTATTCGCGCGACGTCTCGGCCTTCCTGATGTGGGCTGCCGAGCCGCATCTGGAAGACCGCAAGAAGATCGGTTTTCGCGTACTGGTGTTCCTGGCTCTGTTCGGCGCCCTGGTCTATCTGACCAAGCGCAAGGTGTGGCAAGGCGTGGCGCATTAAGCGCTGCCAGCCACGTATCAAAAAAAGGGCGCCGAGAGGCGCCCTTTTGCTTTTCCGGAGGCGGCTTGTCACATAGCGGTCACCGCATCTGACGATCCTGTGCTGCCCTCATCAAAGGATCGCACCCATGAAAAGATATGCATCGCTCGCGGCAGGACTGCTGCTGCTCGTCGTCGGCTCGGCCGCCCAGGCCGAAGACGCAAAGCCCTTCATCACCAACAAGGATGTCGACCTGACGATGATCCTGCCGCCGCCGCCGGCCAACGACTCGGCTGAGACCAAGGCCGAGCTCGGCGCGGTGCTGACGCTGCAGGTGACACGCACGCCCGAAATGGAGGCCAGCGCCATTGCCGACGCCGAGGAAGACGTCTGGCGCTTCACCAATGTCATGGGGCCGAACTTCAACAAGGAAAAGCTGCCGAAATTCTCAGCCTTCTTCGATCGCGTCGTGGCCACCGAAGGCGCCGTCGTCGATCCGGCCAAGGATGTCTGGAAGCGGCCGCGTCCGCACCAACTCAGCGACCTCGTCAAGCCGGCGGTCAAGCTGTCGAGCTCCGGTTCCTGGCCTTCGGGTCATGCCACGGTCGGCACCATGATGGGCATCATCCTTGCCGACATGGTTCCGGAAAGGCGCGCCGAGATCATGGCGCGTGCGGCCGAATACGCCCACAACCGTGTGGTCGGCGGCATCCACTATCCGTCCGACGTCGAGATGGGCAAGATTTCCGGTAGCGTTATCGCCGCCGTCCTGCTCAACCGCGACGACTTCAAGGCCGAGTACGACGTGGCCAAGGCCGAGCTGCGTTCCGACCTCGGTATGTAAGCTATTCCCAACAGTCGGTTTTCGACAGCAAGGGGCGCCAGCGGCGTCCCTTTTTCGTTCATGGCTGTGGCCAAGCGGCAGTTTGGCAATTCACCCGTTGGCATGGCGGCATCGGATTGATATTCGACGCAGCGAGCTTCTTGCGCCATGGCATTTGGAAATCGATGATGCGGCTACGCGACTGTCACAACTTTTCCGATTTCCGGCGCATGGCGCAGCAGCGGCTGCCGGGGCCGATCTTCAACTATATAGACGGCGCGGCGGACGACGAGGTCACCTATCGCCGCAACACCGAGAGTTTCGAGCGCTGCGACCTCGTTCCCAATGTGTTGCGCGGTGTCAGCGAGATAGACATGTCGGTGACGGTGATGGGCCAGAAACTGGCAATGCCCGTCTATTGCTCGCCGACCGCCTTGCAGCGATTGTTCCATCATCAGGGCGAGCGCGCGGTGGCCAAGGCTTCGGCCAAGTTCGGCACGATGTTCGGCGTGTCCTCGCTCGGCACCGTCAGCCTCGAGGAAGCGCGCAAGATCAGCAGCAGCCCGCAGGTCTACCAGTTCTATTTCCACCGGGATCGCGGCCTCAACCGGGCGATGATGCAGCGGGCCAAGGCGGTTGGCGTCGAGGTGATGATGCTGACCGTTGACAGCATCACCGGCGGCAATCGCGAGCGCGACAAGCGCACCGGCTTTGCCATTCCCTTCAAGCTCAACCTTGCCGGCATGCTGCAGTTCGCACTCAAGCCGGGCTGGGCGATCAACTATTTCACCCATGAGGGGTTCAAGCTGCCGCAGCTCGACGAGCATGTCGACATGGGTGGCGGCACGATGTCGATCAGCCGCTATTTTACCGAGATGCTCGATCCGTCGATGACATGGGACGATGTCGCCGAGATGGTCAGGCTGTGGGGTGGTCCGTTCTGCCTCAAGGGCGTCATGTCGGTGGAGGATGCCAAACGCGCTGTCGAGATCGGCTGCAGCGGCATTGTGCTGTCGAACCATGGCGGCCGGCAGCTGGACGGCTCGCGGGCGGCCTTCGACCAGCTGGCCGAGATCGTCGACGCCGTCGGTGACAGGATAGACGTCATCATGGATGGCGGCGTGCAGCGCGGCACGCATGTGCTGAAGGCGCTGTCGCTCGGCGCCAAGGCTGTCGGCGTTGGGCGCTACTATCTGTTCCCGCTGGCGGCTGCCGGCCAGCCCGGCGTCGAACGGGCGCTCGAGCAGATGCGGGTCGAGATCGAGCGCGGCATGAAGCTGATGGGCTGCAGTTCGATCGAACAATTGTCGCGCACGAATCTCCGTTTCAGGTAATCTCGGCTCATGAAATCCTCGCTCGAAGACACGCTGCTCGCCGCGATCCGCACCATTCCGGACTATCCCAAGCCCGGCATCCTGTTTCGCGACATCACCACGCTGCTCGGCAATGCGCGCGCCTTCCGTCGCGCCATCGACGAGCTGGTGCATCCCTATGCCGGCCAGAAGATCGACAAGATCGCCGGCATCGAGGCGCGCGGCTTTATCCTCGGCGGTGCCGTGGCGCACCAGCTTTCGGCCGGCTTCGTGCCGATCCGCAAGAAGGGCAAGCTGCCTTACGAGACGGTGCGCGTCGCCTACAGCCTGGAATACGGGCTGGACGAGATGGAGATGCACAAGGATGGTGTTGCGCCGGGCGAGAAGGTGATCCTGGTCGACGACCTGATCGCCACCGGCGGCACGGCGGAAGCAGCGATCAGGCTGCTCAGGCAGATCGGCGCCGACATTCTTGCCGCATGCTTTGTCATCGATTTGCCGGATCTGGGCGGGCGGGCGAAGCTCGAGGCGCTGGGTGTTCCGGTGCGGACGCTGATTGGGTTTGAAGGACATTAGGCAGGGCACTTTTTCCCTTCTCCCCTTTGTGGGAGAAGGTGTCGCCGAAGGCGACGGATGATGGTGCTCCAGGGAACGCCAACGCCTCACTCCGCTGGAGCACCCCTCATCCGTCTTGCCGCTTCGCGGCAATCCACCTTCTCCCACAGGGGGCCTGTTGCGTTATTAGGCTTTGGACGCCTGGAGGGACTGCAGGGGCGCAGCGAGGTGCTTTACGGCGCGGGTTTGCGGCCGGATAGGGTAGGAGTTGGCGTATTCGGTGGGTTCGGGGCGCAGTGCGACCCAGGATCAGGTGGCCAGCGTCACCCAGCGGCGCATGTTGAAGGCCATGGCCGCGATGAGGACCTGT